>JARGOX010000020.1 GCA_029233925.1 Rhizobiaceae bacterium | reverse complement strand
AACTTAAACAACAACGGAATCCCTTCAGGACTCTTATGTCTCGATCAATCCACTACCTGCTTTCCACCCGCAGTTCGCGCCCGGTGCTTTCCACGACGCGCACATGGGTTCCAGCAGGCAGGTCCGGCCCATTGACCACCCACATGGTGTCATCGAGGCGAATGCGCCCCCGACCTTCCGAGATCGGTTCACTTAGCGTTGCTGTTCGACCGACCAGACTGGCGCCTCTCTGGTTGAGGTGTGGCTCGTCGGTTTGTGCGCTATTGGCCATGATACGACGACCGATAATGGCTGAAATGACGGTCAGAACAGCAAAGACCAGGATCTGAATCTGCCATGCCCAGAAAGGATCGCCCCAAAACACAAGGGAGATGCCGCCGACAACCAGTGCCGCAATGCCGATCCAGATCAGGAAGACGCCCGGCAAGAGGATTTCTGCCGTGAGAAGGACAAGACCCAGAACCCACCAGTTCCATGGGCCCAGTTCCTGGACGATCCGCTCAATCATTCGTCATTGCCCCGGTTTCCCGCGGATGGCACAGTCCTGCCACGACGTTGGGCCGCGTCCTGGCCGGTTTCGCCATCCCCGAAGACTTCTTTTGCGATGGCACCAATACCGCCCAACGACCCGATCAGCGCGGATGCTTCCATCGGCATCAAGATGACCTTCTGGTTCTTGGCTGTGCCGATGGCCGTCAGGGCTTCGGTGTATTTCTGTGCAACGAAATAATTGATGGCCTGGACGTTGCCACCGGAAATGGCTTCAGAGACGACAATGGTTGCTTTCGCCTCTGCTTCGGCAAGCCTTTCGCGTCCTTCGGCTTCCCGGAAAGCGGCTTCCTTGACGCCTTCGGCCTCAAGAATGGCAGCCTGTTTGGCACCTTCGGCGCGCAGGATCTGGGAGTTGCGCGAACCTTCGGCCTCAAGGATCTCGGCGCGTTTTTCACGCTCGGCCTTCATTTGCCGTCCCATCGATTCAATCAGGTCCGAAGGCGGGTTGATGTCCTTGATTTCCACACGGGTGATCTTGATACCCCAAGGGCTTGCGGCTTCGTCGACAATGCGCAGAAGCCGGTCGTTGATCGCGTCGCGGTTTGACAGGAGTTCATCCAGATCCATCGAGCCCATGACAGAACGAATATTTGTCATGGTAAGGTTCAGGAGTGCATTTTGCAGGTTACTGACCTGGTAGGCTGCCTGCGGCGCATTGAGAATCTGGTAGAAGGCGACTGCGTCGGCCGCCACGCTGGCATTGTCCTTTGTTATGACCTCCTGGGTCGGCACATCCAGTACCTGTTCCATCATGTTGATGCGTGAGCCAATACGGTCCATGAACGGCACGATCAGGTTCAGGCCGGGGCTCAGTGTTCTTGTATAGCGACCAAACCGTTCAATCGTGTAACTGAAACCTTGAGGCACGGCTTTGACGCCGGAAAACAGCAGAAAAATAGCGAGTACTACGAAGACGATAACCGCGATGTCGAAGCCTTCCAAAGGCATATTCATTCCTCCTCATAGGAAATTTTTCAGTGCACCACAAAGGGGCCCCGAAAATTCCGGGATTTTTCAGGCGCAGACACATTCAATCGAATCAACCTATAACACGTCAACTTTTACAAAAGATGAGTGTTTGCGTCGAAAGTTGCAAATGATTGCCACACAATGCGCTATGGTCGGGCGAAGTTCAGATCCAGCCCTGCAGCTCTCGGCGAACCACTGCTTCAATAACCCTCATGCCTGAGGGTCTGTCATTGAGGCAGGGGATGTGGGAAAAATGTTCGCCACCATTGGCATGGAACGTCTCGCCGGCTTCAACGGCGATTTCCTCCAGCGTCTCCAGACAATCAGATACAAAGCCGGGATTGATGACGGCAATCCGCTTCATGCCTTCCTGGGCCAGTTTTTCAAGCGTCTTGTCCGTATAGGGCTGCAGCCATTCCTCCGGTCCAAACCGGGACTGAAAGGTCGTCATCAGCCGGTCCTTGTCCCACCCCAGATGTTCGCGCACAAGCCGTGTCGTTTTCATGCAATGGCAATGATAGGGATCGCCCTTCTGGAAATAGGACTGGGGTATGCCGTGAAATGACGCAAGCACCCGTTCGGGTTCCCAGTCCAGACCGGCCAGATGGGACTGGATGGACCCGGCAATTGCTTCGATATAGGCCGGATCGTCATGATAGGGCGGAACCGTGCGCAAAGCCGGCTGCCAACGCATCGCCATCAATGTCTCGAAGGCCTTGTCATTGACGGTGGCCGTGGTGCTGGCGGCATATTGCGGATAGAGGGGAAAAAGCAGGATGCGCTCGCAGCCGGCATCCTTCAGAGCTGTCAGCTTGTCAGCAATGGAGGGCTGCCCATAACGCATGGCCCAATCGACCATGATGGAGGGATGGCCCTTCAGGGCAAGGCTTAGCTGATCGGATTGATTGCGGGTATAGGTCCGCAGATAGCTTTCATCCAGATCGCGATTCCAGATGGTGTCATAGGCCTTGCCAACCTTGCCGGGACGGGTGTTCAGAACGATGCCGTAGAGAATCGGATACCAGAACAGACGCGACCATTCGATGACGCGCTTGTCCGACAGGAATTCCCGCAAATAGCGTCGCATCGACTTGTAGTCGGTGGCATCGGGTGTTCCCAGATTAACCAGGAGAACGCCTACTTTGCCAAATCGAACATTCGGGTGGTCTGTCGGCAAAGATGCCATGTTTTGTTCGGTGCTCTCACTGTTTTTCATCATTGTTCCGATTTGCTGTTACTTGGGAACATATGGGGCCGCTTGAATATTTCAAGCGGCTTCATCTGTACAACGATCATGCGCATGCGTTTACAGCGGATTGTCATTGTTATTGCGGCCGGGTTCTCGCTGCTGGGAACCCGTGACTTGCTTTCCGGGGCTGGAAAACAAAACGGCCCGGATTTCTCCGGGCCGTGCAACGCTGAAACAGGTTGTGCTATTTTGCGGGAATGGTCAGTTCCGTTCCGACATCCAGCTTCTTGGGGTTGTTGGACGGATTGGCCTTGGCGATTTCGCCCCATCTCGTCCCGTCACCCAGATATTTTTTGGCCAGATCCCAAAGGTTGTCGCCTGCGGTCACAACGTGGGTTTTTGCAGCCATTGCTGTCTCTTCCACAGCCTCTTCCACTTTTTTGACTTCGGAGACGACAGCATCCTTCACCATCTCGGTGTCGCTGGCAGCGGTTTCCTTGGTCGCAGTTTCTTCGGTCGCAGTTTCTCTGGGCATTGCCTCATCGGTCGCCGCAGCGTCTTTCATTTCCGCTTCCGGTTCCATGGAAACCAGAGTGATACGACCATCAAGGTAGGGCTTGTAGGGCGTGTTCTGGCTCAGATAGTTTGCCAATACATCTTCCAGTCCCGGACCATAATCATAGGCTTCCATGCCATCTGTGGCGAAAACCTTGTAGCCGTCTCCACCCGAGCGCATGAAGTTGTTTGATACAACCCCGTAGGTTGCTGTCTCATCCAGCGGTACGAATTTGCCATCCATGGAGACCATCAGATCGGATATGCGTTCACCGGCAGGTTTTGCGGTGTTGACGGTGAACTTGAGGCCGGCAACCTGCGGGAAGCGCCCGCCGCCTTCTTCAATCTGGCTAACGCCGTTTTCAAGCGCCAAGACGACATCAGAGCCTTTCAGCTTGAATGTGGAAAGCGTGTTCTGAAATGGCACCACCGTGACAACTTCACCCATAGTCACGTCGCCGCCATCAATGGAAGCACGCAGTCCGCCACCATTCTGGATGGCCATCTGAATACCCTGCGAGGCAACGCGTTCCAGCATGGCATCAGCGACCAGATTGCCCATTTCACATTCCCTGGCGCGACAGCTCTTGCGGTCACCGTCAATGGGTGCGGTTGAACTGGCGACAACAACTTCCATTGCCTCCTTGATGGGCGCGGACATTTCCGCAATTCGAGTCACCATGGCTTCATTCGGCTTGAAGCTGGCATCCAGCAAGATGGGCTCACCAACGGCCGATTTGATGTTGCCGTCATCATCGAAGATGATTTTGATTTCACCCAGATATTTGGAATGGGCATAGGCCGTGACAATGGCCACCGGGTTGCCCGAGGGGCCTGTCATCATGACCGGGTACACGCCATCGGCCTTGTCGCTCGTATTGGACAGGAATGTGTTGCTGTGTCCACCAATGATCAGATCAACGCCGTCAACCTGGGCAGCAATTTCCTTGTCCTTGCTGAAGCCGGTATGGGTCAGGGCGATGATCTTGGTGGCGCCTGCTGCTTTTACAGCGGCCACGGCGTCATTGAGATAAAGCACCGGATCAATGAACAGGACAGAATCGCTGGGCGAGGAAAGTTCGCCGGTGTCGGCGGTGACGGCACCAATGATGGCAATTTTTTCAGTGCCCATGTCCTTGATGACATATTCGACCATTTTGCCGGCAAGCGGGCTATCGGCGCCAATCAGAGCATTGCCGTAGATGATGGGAAATGTTGTTTTATCGACGAAGGTAGCAAGGACACCGTCGCCATCGTCAAATTCGTGATTTCCAAGAACCATGGCATCAAGCCCGAGCTGGTCCATGAACTCGGCCTCGGCAGCGCCCTTGTAGGTCGTGTAAAACAACGAGCCCTGGAAATTGTCACCGGCGGAAAGCAGCAGAACATTGTCCAGCGCTGCCTTGCGCTGATCAATTGCTGTTTTCATCCGGGCAATACCACCAAAGCACTTGCCTTCGGTTTCATCTTCGGCAGAGCAGGTTGAATCGTATTTGTTGATGGGTTCAATGCGACTGTGAAAGTCGTTGAAATGAAGAACATTGAGTTCAAAATCTGCCAAAGCCAAGCTGGTTGTTGTAACCAGTACAGCAACTGACAGGGAAAGGCGGGTCAGAAATTTCGACATGGACGGCTCCGTTACATTTTTCCCGGGATTGATATGACCGGCGCCTTTTCGTCTGGCGGAGCCGGTCACGATACAGTTTGTGCATTTTTGTCGAACGCCATGCCAAATTACACAGGCTCATACTTACTCTGACAAACACTTACATTGGCAAACACAGGCGCTCAGCTACATTTATACGGCGGATGATCCACCATGACAGGCATCCATGCTTTCACCAAATTGGCCAAATCGCAAGCGTCAACTGCCGACAGACAGGCGAATTCGGTCAATATCCCAATGTGCTGCACTGGAAAGCAGAAAACCTTCATGTACCTGTCGTTCAGCTGTCATAATCACGCTCATCAACGATGATTTTACCGTCATTGGGAAGACTGCCGATTTCTGCGGCCACCACTTTGCCTTTGAGTTTTGTCAGATCGGAAAGGCTGGTTGCCACAGCGTCGAGATCCGGTTTTGCGCCTTCAGCGCATTCGACATGCAATGTCATGGCATCCTGGTCGCCATCACGCGCGACCACGAGACGGGCCCGCGTCACGTCCTTGTGACGCTTCACAACGGCGGCGATCTGCTTGGGATCGACAAACATGCCCTTGACCTTCGTGCGCTGGTCGGCGCGTCCCATCCATCCCTTGATGCGGGTGCCCGTACGGCCGCAGGGAGAGCGCCCCTCCAGCGCAGCTGACATGTCGCCGGTGCCGAAACGAACCAGCGGGTAGGCTGGATTGAGCGATGTCACGACGATTTCGCCGACCTCGCCATCGGCCACCGGATCGCCTGTTCCCGGGCGCACGATCTCGACAATCAGGTTTTCATTGAGGATCATGCCGGGATGGGGCTGCCCGTTGGTATCGGCGCTTTCATAGGCAATGATGCCAATATCAGCGGTGGCAAAGGCCTGCAGCACATGGACGCCGCGTTTTGCATATTCGTCTCGCAGTGACGGGAAAAGAGCGCCGCCAGAAACCAGGGCGCGTTTGATCGAAGAAAGATCGCGGCCCATTTCCTCGGCCTTGTCCAAAAGGACTTTCAGGTAGTCTGGCGTACCGGCAAAGGCTGCGGGACGCAGCGTGGCGGCCGCTTCAATCTGGGTTTCCGTATTGCCGACACCAGCTGGAAAGACCAGACATCCCAATGCTCTTGCACCCTCGTCGAGAATGAAGGCGCCGGGGGTCATGTGATAGGAAAAGGCGTTGTGAACAATGTCGCCCGGCCGGATACCGACGGCAAAAAGGCTGCGTGCCGATTGCCAGGGATCCGCACCGAAACCCTGAGGTTCCCACACCGGACCGGGTGACATGAAAACATGGTTGCCGCGCAAGGCATCGGGATCGGCAAGGCCACCAAAGGGGGGATTGGCGGCCTGCATTGCCATCAGATCCGGTTTGCGCAAGACGGGTAGTGTGGCCAGTGCCTGGCGGCTGGTGATTTTCGCAGGATCAACGCCCTGCAGCCATTTGGCAAGCCCTTCGGCCTTGCTGATGGACTGGGCAAGAAAACCGGGCAATGCAGAAAACAGATCCTGTTCCCTTTGTTGCGGTTCACGGGTTTCCAGATCGTCAAAAAAATCAGGCAAGACGAATGTCTCCTCTTTCGACTTTGGAGGCAGGGCATGTCAAGCGCAGCCTGCGATCAAAGCTGCAGGCGATCTGTTCTGCCTGGCCATGTTCAGGCGGCCAGACAGCTGGTCGTCATGCAGCAAGCGTTCCGTCAAGCGTTATGGCGGGACAGCATGAACTGGGCACCGGAACTGGAGGTGCAGTTCAGCCGGGTCGATGACACAAGCGAGCAATTTACGCGTGAATTGGTGTTGCGGACAAGCGAGCGAATATCGATCTGCACCAAACGGCTGTTGATCTGGGTGTATTTGCCTGTTGCCAGCAGCGTATTGGTGTCAGTGGTCCGCGTTTCGAACGTGCCTGCCGAGAAGCGCGACTGAATACCATTCGGGTCAAGCCAATAGCCTTCGATCGAGTTTCGATCATATCCAGGTCCGCTACGATAGCCTGATTGACAGGCCGCCAGGCCCGTTGCCACGGCCATAAGAATGATAAGCCTGATCCAAATCCGCATTTTTGCCTCCGCGCTGCATGCTGCATCTGTAATAGTTATAGTATAATTGCCGGAAAATGTTGCCACTATTTCCGGTAGTGTTCCAGAATATTTCTGCAACTGATAACATCCGTCAGGCAATCACCGCAACATGATCCCTTCGAAATAGCCGGGACGCGGGCGATTTGGGTCTTACCAATCGACCGGCCCCGGCCATGCATTCTTCAGCTTTCCGGTCCTGGAACAACGAATCCTATGGACGGAACGCTTAATGAACCAAAACGTTCCGGAACTGCCAGGCGTCTTCCGTATCGAGGTCTTCTGGAAACAGACCCGGGCGTCCTGTCAACGGAGTCCAGTCTGTATAGTGGCCTTCAACCGGACCCAAATAGGGAAGCTGCACTTCAAGGCAACGCCTGAAATCCATCTCATCAGCCTCGACAATGCCTGCCTGCGGATTTTCCAAAGCCCAGACCATGCCGGCCAGAACCGCCGATGTCACCTGCAGTCCCGTTGCATTTTGCCAGGGAGCCAGGGTGCGCGTTTCTTCCACAGACAGGCGTGAGCCAAACCAATAGGCATTCTTGTCATGGCCATATAGCAAGACTCCGAGTTCATCGATGCCATCCACCAGTTCGTTTTCTTCAAGCACATGAAGCACCGGCTGCTGCTTGCCGCCGTTGCCGAACATCTCATGCAAGGACAAGACGGCGTCATTGGCAGGGTGGTAGGCATAGTGGCAGGTCGGACGATAGGTGACCTGGCCGTCTTCGCTGAGCGTGAAAAAATCGGCAATCGAAATCGATTCGTTGTGGGTCACCAGAAAACCATATTGCGGCCCCGGGGTCGGACACCAGGTGCGCACCCGCGTATTGGCGCCGGGCTGGTCCAGATAGATGGATGCCTGACTGCCATAGGCATAGGTATGGGCATTTTCGGGCTTCCATTTTTCATGGGTTCCCCATCCCAGTTCCGAAGGCTGCAGCCCTTCCGATATGAAACCCTCGGCCGACCAGGTGTTCCAGAACACATTGAGTGGCTTGGGCTTTGTGGCGCGCTGCGTGTCGCGTTCAGCAATATGGATACCCTTGACGCCGACCTGCTGCATCAGCCTTGCCCAACCGCTGCGGTCACCCTGCTGGGGAATATCAAAGGTCATGCCCATATCATTGGCAAGATTGACCAGTCCCTGTTTGACGAACCAGGACACCATGCCGGGATTTGCTCCGCAGCATGAAACAGCTGTCGTGCCGCCGGGATTCGCCCGCTTTTCCTGGCGCACGGTTTCGCGCAGGGCGTAATTTGTGCGCGCCGCATTGTCGACGGTGTCATCAAAGTAGAAACCAAGCCAGGGCTCAACCACAGTGTCGATATAGAGGACGCCGATTTCACGGCAGAATTTCATCAGGTCCAGCGACGACGTATCGACCGAAAGATTGACACAGAACCCCTGGCCTTCGCCTTCCTTCAATAGAGGTTCGAGCAGTTCCTTGTAATTTTCCCGTGTCACCGCTGCCTGGACGTGACGCACACCCTTTTCCTTCAGCGCGAGTTCATCTTCACTGCGTGGATCGACAATCACCATGCGGCTCTTGTCATATTTGAAATGACGTTCGATCAGGGGCAGAGTGCCATGCCCGATGGAGCCGAAACCGATCATGACAATCGGGCCGGTTATTTCGCCGTAAACAGGATATTCGGCATTCGCCATGACGGGTCCTTTCACCATTTTCAGGTTCTGATTTTACAAGGGTTATCGTTCCGCGTGTTCAGCTGACTCTGGCCGCTGATGGCGCGCATTGCTTTTTAAAAATTCGATGAGCAATCTCGGTTGGTGCTAAAGCACAAAGCCATTGCCGATGGAAGTGGGTAAATGCAATTGCGTGGCTGCACCGGGCGCTATTTGACAGTTTTTGCGGGGATCTGGCGCTTACGGTCATGCCTTTGGTCATCAATCGTGCGGATGATAGAAACAGGACCTGCAGAAGATACACGCATAGAAGCCCGCACACCATGCACTGCATTGATGCGCGAACTTCAGTTCATCACGCGTCAAGCGCTTCCAGTTCATCAATCAGGCCTTCGATCATGGACAGGCCACGGCTCCAGAAGGCTGGATCAGAGGCATCAAGATTGAAGGGGGCAAGCAGTTCCGAGTGGTGTTTTGTGCCGCCCGCGCGCAACATTTCGAAATATTTTTCCTGAAAACCATCCTCGGCGTTCTGGTAGACCGCATAGAGCGAATTGACCAGACAATCGCCGAATGCATAGGCATAGACGTAGAAGGGCGAATGAATGAAATGCGGTATATAGGTCCAGAAGCTTTCATACGCGGGTGAAATACGAATGGCGGGTCCAAGGCTCTCGCTCTGTACGGACATCCACAATTCGCCGATCTGCTGGGCGGTCAGTTCGCCCTCGCGCCGTGCCGCATGAACCTTTCGCTCAAACTGATAGAAGGCAATCTGTCGCACAACCGTATTGATCATGTCCTCGACCTTTTGCGCCAGCATGGCCTTGCGTTCCTTGACATCGCGCGTGGCATTGAGCAGCGCCCTGAACGTCAGCATCTCGCCAAAGACGGATGCGGTTTCTGCAAGGGTTAGCGGCGTATGGGCCATCAGCGCGCCCTGTTTGCCGGCCAGAACCTGATGCACCCCATGTCCAAGCTCATGGGCCAATGTCATGACATCTCTGGGCTTGCCCATGTAGTTGAGCAGAACATAGGGATGGGCGGAGGGAACCGTCGGATGCGCAAAGGCGCCGGGGGCCTTGCCGGGGCGTACCGGTGCATCGATCCATTTTCCGTCAAAAAACCGGGCGGCGATATTGGACATTTCCGGATCGAAATCACGATAGGCAGACAGCACTGTCTCGCGGGCCTGATCCCAGCTTATCAAGGCCTGAGGTGTTTCCGGCAGCGGCGCGTTGCGATCCCAGAAGTCCATCACATCCATGCCCAGCCATTTGGCCTTCATGGCATAGTAGCGATGTGAAAGACGCGGATAGGCCTGCGTCACGGCATCGGCCAGAGCGTCGACCACCTCGCGTTCCACGCGGTTGGCCAAATGACGGCTGTCGGCGATATCCGCAAAACCACGCCAGCGGTCGGAAATTTCCTTGTCCTTGGCAAGCGTATTGGTGATCAGCGTGAATGTGCGGATATTTTCGCCAAAGGTCTTGGACAAGGCCATGGCGGATGCCTTGCGCTCCGTGCCATCGGCCGATTGCAACATGTTCAGTGTGGGTTCCAGCGATTGCGTCTTGCCATTGACGTCGAAACGCAACGACGACATGGTCTCGTCGAATAGCCGGTTCCAGGCGCCATGCCCGGTCAGTGACTTTTCGTGAAAGAGCTGTTCAATACGGTCTTCCAACTGGAAAGGCCGGTCTTTTCTCAGGTCGATCAGCCAGGGGGCGTAGTGACGTGTTTGCGGATCATTGCTGATGGCCGCTTCGATCACGCTGTCCTCGATCCGATTGAGTTCCAGGGTGAAGAACAGCAGCCGGCTGCTTATATCTGTGATCCTCGACTGAATATCGCCGTAGAATTTGGCGCGTGCGGGGTCACTGGTATCAGTGAAATAGGTCAGTCCGGCGAAGGACATGATCCGACCCATCAGTTCTTCCAGTGCTTCATACTGACGCAATGCAGCACCCAGGCCCTTTTCGCCCCCTGCTTTTGCGGCTTTTTCCAGCTCGCCTTTCCATGTGTCCTCAAAGACCGAGCAGCCACTTGCGGCGCTTTCGATGTCGCGGGCGAGTTCGGGTGCATCCAGACCCGAATAGAGATCGCCCAGATTCCACTCCGGCAGATTATCGAGCGCACCGTTCGATCCATTGTCCTGGGGCGATGGTGTGCCGCGTGACGTGTCGGACGCTGACTGGCGGACTGTTTGACTGGCGGTGGATGATTTCAGAAACATTGGCGGGGCCTCTCACGGAGTTGCTCGACCTCATATGGGGGATATTGCGACAAATCTCCAGACAATTGGTGCCTGTCTGGCTGCAAATATATCGTGATTGTGGAAGGTTTTGGCAATTTGGCATCGTTTGACATGGTTGGGAGGCGAAAAATTGGAATCAATTCATTCATTGTTAGTTCTTTGTTCACTATAAATATCGCCTGAAACGCGGTAAGAGCGAAGTGCCATGCTGTCACCGCAATTTTCGTTCAGCTGTATTCCGGGTGGGTGAATCTGACCCTGAATATACCAGGTTTACCGGTCATAGAGTGTTGACCGGGAAGCCGTTAGGCAGAATGATCTAGGCAGACGGCGGTAATGCAGGGAATTATAGGGATTTGCTGAGGCGCACACACAGATTTGCCCAACGGGCCAATCCACACGGCCACCTGCTGGTGATGCTGGTTACGGCACTGCTATGCGTGTTTGTTGCCGGGCAGGCGAGCGCAGAAACGCGCTCTCTCAATGTATATTTCGTTCACACCAAGGAACGGGCGACCATTGCCTTCAAGAAGGACGGACGCTATATTCAAAGCGGCCTGAAAAAACTCAACAGGTTTCTTCGTGACTGGCGCCAGAAGGAATCCACCAATATGGATCCGCGGCTGTTTGATCTGGTGTGGGAGGTCTATCAGGCCAGCGGATCAAAAAAACATATTCATGTGGTATCGGCCTATCGTTCGCCGAAAACCAATGCCATGTTGCGCAAACGTTCACGCGGTGTGGCCAGCAAGAGCCAGCACATTCTCGGCCGGGCAATGGATTTCTACCTGCCTGACGTGCCCATTTCAAAATTGCGCCGGATCGGCATGCAGTTCCAGGTGGGCGGAGTTGGTTATTATCCAAAATCGGGTTCGCCCTTTGTGCATCTTGATGTCGGCAGTGTCCGCTCATGGCCAAGGATGAATCGCAAGGAACTCGCCAGCATCTTTCCGAAAGGCAAGACCCTGCATCTGCCATCCGACGGCAAACCGCTTCCCGGTTACAGCCAGGCTCTGTCGGACTACAAATCGCGGGTGAATTCCAAAAGCATTCAGGTTGCCGGCGGTGGTGCACGCAGCCAATCTTCAGGCGGCGGTGGTTTGTTGGCCACCCTGTTTGGTCGGAATGAAGATGAGGATGACGATGAAGAACCAGCACAGGTTGCTGCTGTTGCGGTCGCCTCCGTTGATCGCACGCAGGTATCTTCCTATGTCCCGGATCCGGCCATCGTTCCCCGGCCCCAAAGACGACCCGTTCCTGCCGACACCGGTGTGCAGATTGCACTTGCTCCGGTAAAAGAACCGGTCGCTGAAAACAACAACCCTGCGACCCAACGTGTTGCGGCGGGCGCTTCGATTCCTGAAGCCGGCGGGGTTCCCATCGCGGTGCCGACGAAACCTGCACAGGAGGATCCTGTTATTCTGGCGGCGCTGGCTGCGGCGCAGGCCTCCAATTCGGCCGGACAGGCCATTCGGATTGCGTCGCCCGGCACCGGCGATGCCGATACGCCTGTCACCCTGGCTTCGGCGCCGGGCAATGGACGGTTTGAAGTTTTGCCTGGCGCTTTGCTGAGGCAGCCAGCTTCCGGCATCCTGAGGCGGCAGCCTCCTGAGACAGGCGCAGACATTGCGGTATCCATCTCGCCACAGGGCGAAGAAACCGGGCCACGGGGTGAGGCATCTGGCCCGCAACTCGCCTTTGTGCCGCTGCCGTCATCGCGACCGGAAAGAAGTTTGCCTGATGCGCAGATCGTCACCGCAGCGTTTAATCCGAATGGCCCGAATGACCTAAATGGTGCTGCGCAGCCGGATGAAAAACCAGCCTATGGCATTCCCGTGCCAACACCATCACCTTTTGCCCGCTCCGCTGTACCGGATGAGCCGATTGCCCCGGTCCAGGTGGCTTTGGCGCCATCTACAGGTCTAACGGATCAGAGCGGCAGCAATGTTGTCATGCCGTTGCCGGCCACTTTGCCGACACGAAACACTGTGGAGCTGCCGACAGGCAAAGCCGGGCGCCCGAGTGCCAGCGATGCGGCAGGACATCGCCCCACATCCTTGCGGCAGAAGCCGGTGCTGACGCAGAACATGTTGACCCCGCGCGCGTTTGAGACCAACCGCATTGCCGTCATGAGTGATTCATTCAGAGCGCCGGAGTTTGTTTCAAACTATATGCGCTCGGCACCCGGCACGGTTCATGTTGAGGGTTTTTCAAGAGAAAACCGCATTGCCAGCGCCGATCAATTCTCGGGAACAGCAGTCAATTTCATGACTGTCGCGCGCTTCAAGACACGTAGCCAATAACGCCTGGCAGAATGCCCTGTCGTGGGGCGTTGTCTGTAGCAAAGCCGCCTGACATTGTCGACAAGCGGTTTCTCGCTGTGTCGTCAAAGCCGGATATTGTCGGCTTGCAAGCCTGGCTTCATTATTCCGGTGGGGCTTCGGCCATGCCCAGAGCATGCAGATAGGTGTCGAGGATGGCTTCCTGCTCCATGCGATCATTTTGATCGAGCTTGCGAATTGAAATCACCTTGCGCAGCACCTTGGTATCAAATCCCATGGATTTGGCTTCGCCGTAGACTTCCTTGATATCGTCGGCGATGGTCTTTTTTTCTTCTTCCAGCCTTTCAATGCGCTCAACAAAAGCGCGCAATTGATCTCTGGCTACTCCATGGGCTTCCGACATAAGTGACTCCTGTGCTGTTGGAACGACGCGGACAGGTGCCTTGCGAATGAAGCCGCGTCAAGTGTATTTGACAAAGGGCTCCAAATTATTGCGCCGCACCGGCCCGTCGTCTCTCTATTGGGTAGAATAGGCTCTGACCCGGCAATCAGTGGTCCTTGTGGGATGCAGCCAGCGCTGCTTTCTGTTCGTCGGTTGCCTCACTCTGGTGCTTTTCCTTCCAGGTTTCATAGGGCATTCCGTAAATGATTTCCCGGGCCTGTGATTTGTTGAGCTCCACACCGGCGGCATTGGCCGCATCCTGATACCAATTGGAAAGACAGTTTCGGCAAAAACCACCTAGGTTCATCAGATCGATATTCTGCACATCCGTGCGGTTGCGCAAATGCGCAACCAATGTGCGAAAAGCCGCTGCTTCGAATTCTGTGCGTTGTTGTTTGCTCAATTGTGTCATCGGTTCTCTTTCTCGTTGTAGAAAGCTGCATGCGGGCACGTTGTAGAAAGCTGCATGCAGGCTTGAGTCGCATGCCGGGCCGACAGGCCGGGTCAAATCAGCATCCTCATTGGTATTCCCTATTCAAAGCCTTATTGCGGTCCATTTTTCAAGGTGAAAGGGCAAATCGACTATTAAAGTGTGTTTGCTGGGTAGCCAGCGGCTGATTTCAATTGGTTTCGTTGACATTGGGCCGTGCAATGCGGCACATAACAGTCCAGCATATTGAATTGAGGAAATGAAGCGTACAGTGTCAGGTCTAGGTATTTTTAAGTGGCAGGGTACCTTGGGCCTGTTGGCTCTTTTGGGTGCTTTTTTGGTGGCACCGGAAGCGCGCGCGGATTTCCGTGTATGCAATGGCACTCAAAACCTTGTTGGAGTTGCGATCGGCTATCGCGGTGATGATGGCTGGATTACGGAGGGTTGGTGGCAGGTGCCCGCAACCTCCTGCGCGACCGTGATCGAAGGCGCGCTGGCCTCACGCTATTACTATCTCTACGCCGAAGACGCTGCCAGAGGTGGTCGCTGGGGCGGTGATGTAAACATGTGCGTGGCAGAAGATGAATTCAAGATTACCGGTGTGCACAATTGTTTCACCAGAGGCTTCATGCGCATGGGGTTCAAGGAATATGATACCGGACAGCAGTCCAGCTGGATGGTCCAGCTTTCCGATACGGCAGATATTGAAGAAGGTCAAAATTGATGAGGCGTCTACGCAAAGTCAAAATCCTCGCTACCCTGGGGCCGGCGTCTTCTGACGAAGGAACGATACAGAAGTTGCATGAAGCCGGAGCGGATCTTTTTCGCATCAACATGAGCCATTCAAGCCATGATATGATGCGTACCCTCATTCAGCGGATCCGCAATGTCGAAAAGCGCTGTGGCCATCCCATCGGCATTCTTGCAGACCTGCAGGGACCGAAACTGCGTGTCGGCAAGTTTGCGGAAGGCTCGGCGCAATTGATTGCCGGACAGACCTTTACGCTGGACCAGGATGAAACCCCTGGAGATGCGACACGCGCCCAGCTTCCGCATCCGGAAATATTTGACGCCGTGCGACCGGGCCACCGATTGCTGATCGATGATGGAAGGCTGCACCTGAAGGCCGTGACCTGTGACGGAAAATCGATTGTATGTACGGTCGTGTCCGGGACAAAGATTTCCGATCGCAAGGGCGTCAGTCTGCCGGACAGCACTTTGGGCGTCAGCGCATTGACCCCGAAAGACCATCTGGATCTCGATGCTGTTCTGGCGACCGATGACGTCGACTGGGTGGCTTTGTCCTTTATTCAGCGCCCGGAAGATATTGCCGAAGTGCGCAAGATTGCCCGTTCGCGGGTCGGTTTGATGGCAAAAATCGAAAAACCCCAGGCAATAGAGCGCATTGATGAAATCATCGAGCTTTCAGATGCATTGATGGTTGCGCGTGGCGACCTGGGTGTCGAGATGCCGATCGAATCTGTTCCCGGTCTGCAAAAGCAGTTGACGCGTGCCTGCAGACGGGCAGGCAAGCCCGTTGTTGTTGCAACCCAGATGCTGGAATCGATGATCACCGCGCCGGTGCCCACAAGGGCGGAAGTGTCCGATGTGGCAACGGCCGTCTTCGAAGGCGCTGATGCGATCATGCTGTCGGCGGAATCGGCGGCCGGAGATTATCCTGTAGAGGCTGTGTCGACCATGGCTGCGATTGCCCGCAAAGTGGAGACCGACCCGAATTATACCGGGATCATGCAGGCCCAGCGCTCTGAGCCCGAGGCAACGGGTGCTGATGCGATATCGCTGGCAGCCCGCCAGATCGCCGAAACGCTGAAACTGTCTGCCATTGTTTGCTATACATCATCGGGCACTACGGGCATGCGTACATCACGCGAGCGTCCACAGGTGCCGATCATAGCGCTGTCTCCGGTGATCCAGACGGCCCGGCGGTTGTCGGTCGTTTGGGGGCTGCACTGTGTTGTCACGGAAGATGCGCATGATCTGGACGATATGGTGGACCGTGCCTGTCGCATTGTGGTGCGGGAAGAGTTCGGCAAGCCGGGTGATCGGGTGATCATTTCTGCCGGTGTGCCGCTCGGCACGCCTGGGGCAACCAACATGTTGCGGATTGCCTATATTGGATCCGACGGCCTGACCGGGATCTGATCTGCCCGCAGTGCACCATCTTGAAATGGTGCACTGGGTTCCGCTGTCAGTAAAAGATCGGCGGCTTTGCCTGAGATTTCCTCTATGGCTGCTATGCACAGATCTGTTGCTGCATAATCAGGCTTGTGTCCGATACCTGGCAGTCTTATCAGCCTGGCGCCCTCTATATCGCTTGCCAGAACGCCCGAGTGGATGGTTGGAGAAACGACATCATCGTCCTCTCCCGTTATGATGATCGTCGGCTTTTTGATGGTCTTGTAGTGTGGTGATGTCTTCACCACATGGCTGCGCAGCCAGGCGATATCGGCCGCATTGTTGCGAAATGTCCTGGGCCGCAGCACCAGCGCCGTAGCTGTTTTTTGCAGGTAGTCCTGCGGAAAAGCATTGGGGGTGAAGACGGATTGCGCGGAAACTCTGATCTGCAACAGACCCGCCGGCATGGTGGCCAGCCAGGTGAAGATTTTTCCAAAAAACGGCCTTGCTGCAAATGTGTAATGCCAATCCACCCCGCCGGGCCAGGGATGTGATGGCGTTGACAGAAGCAACAGGCCCGCAACCTTCTCCGGTTTTTCCATGGCCATGGTCAAGGCGATCACGCCGCCAAATGAATGCCCGACGATGATTGCCTGAGAAATCTCTTTTTGCTCCATCAGTGCAGCGATGGCGCCCGCCTGACTTTCGGGCAAATGGCCGTCTTTTGCGTGCCTGCCTGACCAACCATGGCCGGGGCGATCGACAAACAGCATTTCTGCGCGTCCCTCCAGCCTGCTGCGGAATGCCTGCATCTGATCATGCAGATTGCCGCTGGCGCCATGGATGAACACCAATGACGGCAGGTCCGCATCCTTGGGCTTTGGCAGATGAACAGCATGCAAACGGTAGCCACCCACATCGGTGAAGTCGCCGGTGGCCGGGTAGCGCTGTTCAATGCGTCGAACCTGAAACCAGGTGAACAGGGACAGGCCAAGAACGAGCAAAATGATGGTCAAGAACAAATAGTTGGTCACGAGGCTGGCTTGTTACACATCGTCAAATATCATCACCGGCAAGTTCTTGACTCAATTCGTCCACTCTTTTCTGAGCGTTGCGCATGGCCGGATAGATTTCCAACACTTTGAGGTAGGTTCCAAGCGCAGCTTCATCGCTGCCTGCTGCGGAGAGGATCGAGGCAATTCCCATCAGGGCGCCAAAGTGTCGTGGCTCCAGTGCCAATACCCTGTTGATGTCGGCCATGGATTTGGCATGGCTTCCCATGACGTAATGAAGGGTTGCACGCCGGTTCCAGCCTTCAGCGAAATCCGGCTCGAGAACGGTTACCTGATCAAGCAGATCGAGCGCTATAAAATTGCGGTTGTCCTGCATGGCTTCATTGGCCCATTCCATCAGCTGATTTGCCGTCGGGCTGTCGGACAGGCGCCATTCTTTCCAGATCTTGTCGGCTATGCGTCGTGCCGGCTTGGGAGCGGCTACACGTTTTAGTTGCAGGAAGTAAGCATCAAGGCGTTCAGGCTTGGACAAAGCCTTTTCGCTGGTCTGGCTTTGCGGCTCGGCAGGTGATGCATTGTCAACCTGAGCCATAGACACGACTGCACCCATTGCCATTGCAGCAGCAATGGCAAGGCTGGTCTGTCTAGCAAGAATCAAGAGAAATCGGCGCATGCCATAAATATATGGCGGACACGCCGATGGTCAAAGGCAATTTTTGGTGAACGGATCGAATCGGCAAAGATTGATGCCGATCGCCATTAGCCCTGGCGTGCCTTGAAACGTGGATTCTGCTTGTTGATGATGTAAACGCGACCCTTGCGACGTACCAGACGGTTTTCGCGATGCCGTGTCTTGAGCGCTTTAAGCGAGTTTTTGATTTTCATTGTTCCAGATCCATGATCAGCACTCACAAGGCCGGATTGACCGTTGAGCCGACAATAAACAAAAGCGCGCCTTACGACGCGCTCAATTCTGCCATGCATTTACCTGCAACAGCTATTTCTGTCAACAGATCCTAGTGTTTTACAGCAGATTGTCTGCAACTAGAACCATTTGACCGAATTGATTTTGGTTGCTGATTAGGCGACTTGCGCGCGGTGGTGCCCCCCACCATAAGCGCAAGTCAACGCGAGCAGCGGGCAAAATCGATCGGCCCTCTCTTGCTCCGGATTGAAATAACACCCTTTCTTCAATGGGTGGGGAAAGCCGGCCCATCGGCTACGTTGCGCCGCTTGCCCGATGCGCCACATCGCGCTGCGCGACGCGTCCAGTTAAGTAAACAAGGGGGGCCGAGTGAACCGGTTTTCCGCCATCAAATGCTTCTATTTGCAGATAATCCGCTGTAACCGCGTAACATGCCCCATTTTTCGTCCCGGTCGCACTTCGCTTTTGCCATACATATGAAGTACGGCGTCCTTCTCCAACAGCATCTGGCCGGTCCGCTGGACATCCTCGCCGATGATGTTTTCCATTTCGCAATCAGAATGGCGATGACAATCGGCAAGAGGAAGGCCGCAGATGGCGCGAATGTGCTGTTCAAACTGGGATATCGCACAGGCGGCTTCAGTCCAGTGACCTGAATTGTGCACGCGCGGCGCAAGTTCATTTGCCAGAATGCTGCCGTCTTCCATGACGAAAAACTCGACACCGATGACACCGACATAATCAAGCCTGCTCAATATGGACTCTGCTGCCTGCTGTGCGGCACTGATTGCCTCTGGCGAGACACCGGAGGGAACCGTTGAAAGATGCAGAATGCCGTCCCTGTGGTGGTTGCGGGAAGGTTCATAGCTGACAATCGATCCGGCCTGATCCCGCGCGGCGATAATGGATATCTCTGCAACGAAGGGCACAAGGCTTTCCAGTATCAGCGGTACGCTGCCAAGTTGGCCAAAGGCACCCTGCGGGTCGTCTTCCGGTCCATTGAACATTTTCTGACCCTTGCCGTCGTAGCCCAGGCGGCGTGTCTTCAGGACACCGCGGCCACCCATCTTTGAAAGGGCGTCTTCCAGTTCCTGCTGTCCGTCGATGGCAACAAACGTCGCCGTTGCAATGCCGCAATCATTGAGGAAATTCTTTTCAACAAGACGGTCCTGGGCAATTTCCAAGGCCGCAGGCGGCGGAAAGACCGGCGTTTTTGATGCCAGTGTTCTGGCTGTTTCAAGCGGTACGTTCTCAAATTCATAGGTGATGACATCGCACAGCACGCCAAGCGTATCGATGGCGTCGGGGTCATCATAGGTGGCTGTGATCTGGCTGCTGGAGACCTGCGTGGCGGGACATTTCTCATCGGGCTCAAGCACAATGGTATGATAGCCCAGTCGGGCTGCTGCCATGGCCAGCATCCGCCCCAGTTGACCACCGCCGACAATGCCTATGGTGCTGCCCGCGGGCAGGGACGAGGAATATTCATTCGGCATGTTCAACCCCCATCTGATGGCTGTATCGGCACTGCGTCGCGGCGATTTGCGCGCCATTCGTCAAGTCGGGTTGCGAGCTGTTCATCACCAAGGGCCAGCACAGCTGCCGACAACAGGGCTGCGTTGACGGCGCCCGCCTGTCCGATTGCCAGAGTGCCGACCGGGATGCCGGCAGGCATTTGCACGATCGAAAGAAGACTGTCCTGACCCGAGAGCGCCTTTGACTGTATCGGCACACCAAAAACAGGCAAGGGAGTCAGGGAGGCCGTCATGCCGGGCAGGTGTGCTGCCCCGCCGGCACCGGCTATGATTGTCTTGAAGCCTTTGCCTCGCGCTGACTTGGCAAATTCAACCATTCTGTCCGGCGTGCGATGCGCTGATATGATCAGCGCCTCGTAGGCGATTTTCAGTTCATCTAGTGTTTCTGCCGCATGTTTCATGGTTGGCCAGTCTGACTGGCTTCCCATGATGATGGCGACCGGCGGCATGGTGGTCATGTGATTTCCTGTCTGTTTTCAGGCAATGATATCGGGAATAATCTGGTCTTCGACAAGGGACAACCTGTCTTTGAGCGCAAGTTTCTTCTTTTTCATACGTTGAACACGAAGAGCATCACAACCTGTCTGAATCATGGCATTGATGGCGATGTCGAAATCCTCATGCTCCTGGCGCAAGCGTGCGGCATTTAATCGCAATTCTGCCTGATCCTGATCGGACATACCATCTCCCTGTCTACAATACGCTTAGAGACATACCCTGATGACGGCCTTACGGCGCGGTGATTCGCGGGGTTTTGCTCTGATTCAGGTCACGATCAGTGACCTGCGGCATGCTCTAGCATTTTGTCGAAAGGTACAAAACACCTAAGATTAGGAACTTATCCACCATCTTGAAATTATTCTTCGACAATCACCATATATTAGTGGCACACTTGCAAGTTGCAGCCTGTCAAAGGCTGTTACACTGATAAAAGGAGTTGTTGAATGACAATAGATGCTCATCTTGTAACGCTTGAAAAAAAACACGGCGCTCTCGAAGAGGAACTGCACACTGTTCTCAACCAACCTTCAATTGATGATACGACGATCAATGACATCAAGCGACGAAAACTGCGTCTGAAAGATGAGATCGAGCGATTGCGTAGCGAAGTGACTGCATCAGGCGAGCTGCAATACAACTAGCCGGTTCAAGTCCACCTACCAATATAGACGAGGCTGATTGAAAATCCGTTCTCGTGAAGTCGGCGCATGGATTACCCACCATGCGCCGATCCTGTAAGCGGTGCTGCTCTGCATCGATCCAGACCGTTTTCTCAATCCATTCGATGATAAATTCTCTACAGAATTTTTGCCTGCTCACGCAGCACAAATTTCTGGATTTTTCCGGTCGATGTTTTTGGCACTTCCTGGAAAACCACATGCCGCGGGCATTTGAAATGGGCCAGCAATGCGCGGCAATGGTCGATTATTTCTTCGTGTGTTGCCGTATGGCCGGGCTTCAATTCGATAAAGGCACAGGGTGTTTCTCCCCATTTG
The DNA here is from genome assembly GCA_029233925.1 of Rhizobiaceae bacterium. Lineage (GTDB taxonomy): Bacteria > Pseudomonadota > Alphaproteobacteria > Rhizobiales > Rhizobiaceae > Hoeflea_A. The sequence goes on along the minus strand of JARGOX010000020.1, from coordinate 108,175 downwards.
TCATCGGGCCTTGCCACGACGGCTGCGGTCTGGACGCCGGGATGACGATAGAGCGCATCCTCGACCTCGATTGAAGAGATATTCTCGCCGCCGGAAATGATGATGTCCTTGGACCTGTCCTTCAACTGGATATAGCCGTCGGGATGCATGACGCCGAGGTCACCGGAATGGAACCAGCCCCCGGCAAAAGCCTCGGAACTGGCCTCGAGATTTTTCAGATAGCCTTTCATCACAATATTGCCGCGAAACATCACTTCGCCGATGGTTTCGCCATCGTCGGGAACCGGTTCCATCGTCTCCGGATCGCGAATGCTTAATCCTTCCAAGGCGTTGTAGCGCACACCCTGGCGTGCCTTAAGTGCAATGCGGTTGTGCGGATCCAGGCGATCCCAATCTCGGTTCCACTCATTGACGACTGCCGGGCCATAGGTTTCCGTCAGACCATAAAGATGCACCACCTCAAATCCAGCATCGGCCATGCCCGCCAGAACAGTTTCCGGCGGCGGTGCGGCTGCCGTATTGAACGAAACTGTCTGGTCAAAGCTGCGTTTTTCGCTATCGGAGGCATTGAGAAGTGTCGACATGACAATCGGCGCACCGCACAGATGGGTGACGCCATGATCGGCAAGGGCATCATACATCGCCTCGGCACGCACCCATCTCAGGCAAATATGGGTTCCGGCAACAACGCCCAGCGTCCAGGGAAAGCACCAGCCATTGCAGTGAAACATGGGCAGGGTCCACAAATAGACCGGGTGTTTTTGCATGCCCGAGGCAATGACATTCGAATAGCCCATCAGGGCCGCACCCCGGTGGTGATAGACAACACCTTTCGGATTGCCCGTTGTTCCCGATGTATAATTGAGCGAGATTGAATCCCATTCATCATCGGGTCCTGCCCAGTCGTAGTCGGGATCTCCGGCCTGAAGAAAAGCCTCATAGTCTTCAGAGCCGATCCTCTCGCCCTTGGGGAAGGGCGCATCTGCTCCGTAATTGGGATCATCATAGTCGATGACCAGTGGCGAGACGTCAGCCAATTCGAGCGCTTGAGCCATCACAGCGGAAAATTCCCTGTCGACAATCAGGATTTTTGTTTCAGCGTGATCAAGTTGAAAGGCGATCACAGCCGCATCAAGTCTGGTGTTGAATGAGTGGAGAACAGCACCAGCCATTGGAATGCCGTGGTGGGCCTCCAGCATCGCAGGTGTGTTGGACAACATGACCGATATTGTGTCGCCCTTTTTGATGCCGCGCGCGGCCAGGCTCGAGGCCAATTGTTTGGAACGCGTATAAAAGGTCCGGTAGTCCATGCGCAGCGCGCCATGAACCACGGCAAGATGGTCCGGATAGACGTGGGCCGCACGCGACAGATTGGAAAGTGGCGTCAAGGGCTGGTAATTGGCGGGATTGCGATCAAGGCCGGTTTCATACGGATTGGCGGTCATTTTTTTCTCCAGGCAATCGACGTTCTATGGGATGTCAAATCTGTATTGCTCAACCAAATACAGCACTTGAGCCATCAACGACAAGCTTGATCGCGGTCAGCAGAACCATTGTGTACATAATCGGATAGAACACTTCGGGATTCATGCGTTTTACCAGCCAGACACCGGCAAATGTGGCAATCGGGGCGAGGGGCAGCAGGACCGCTGATATCTTCAGATTGCTGGCATCTATCTGACCAAGAGCAAAATAGGGAATCAGTTTGATCGCATTGACGACGGCGAAGTACCGGGTGCTTGTTCCCGTGTAGATTTTCGGATCGAGCCTTAGCGGCAATGCATAGACCTGGAATGGCGGGCCACCGGCGTGGGTCACGAAACTGGTAAAGCCGGATATCGCCGCCCAAAAAGTGCCTTTGACGCGATTTTGTTGTCTTGGAGGTTGGTGGTGGCCTCTTTTTGAGCGATATTTGTCATAAAAATATCGAAATGCGAAGACCATCGCAACAATGCCCACAATCAGCCGAATCATGCCGGCTGTAACCAGAGATGCCGTGATCCAGCCGATTCCGATCCCCAAAATTGCGCCCGGCAGCATGACTTTCAGTGTCGCGCGATCATTGTACTTGCGCCAGGCCCACAGACCCACCAAATCCATGATGATCATGATTGGCAGCATGATTGCTGCGGCCTTTACCGGCGATATGACGAGGGCCAGAATGGGAACGCCCATCAACGCCATTGCACCGCCCAGCCCGCCCTTTGAAAGGCCGACGAGAATAACAGCAGGCACTGCTGCGGCGTAAAAGAGTAAATCAGTCGGCATCGATTGAGGTTGATCCTGTGCTGAGCGTGGTCTATCGGCAAATGAAATGAAAAGCGAGCACACGTTGTCGATATCGGCTATAGGGATGCCGTTGCCGCATCAAGAGAGGTGTAAATGTCAGATATTGAAAACAGGTGCCGGATCGTTCTGGTCGCACCGGATATTAGCGACCCGGTCATTGCCGGCGAAATAATGGGAAATGCACTTCGCGGCGGTGACGTGGCTTCTGTCATCCTGCCCCAATACGGTATGGATGATTCCGGGTTCCAAAAATATCTGGAGACCCTGGTGCCGATCATTCAAAAGGTGAATGTCGCAGCCTTGGTTGCGGGTGACAGCAGGGCTGCCGTGCGGGTAAAAGCTGATGGCCTGCATATTGCAGACGGCATGGATGTCTTTGAGGAGGCGATTGGCCGTTTTTCCCCGGACATGATGGTTGGGGGGGGACGGGCAAAAGATCGACACTCTGCCCTGCAGATTGGAGAAATGCGGCCCGATTACATTTTTTTCGGGAAGCTGGAGGGCGACATCAAGGACGAGGCCCATCCCAAAAATATTGCGCTGGCAGAATGGTGGGCCTCCCTGGTTGAAATACCATGTGTGGTGATGGCCGGTCAGGCCATCGGGTCAATCGTCGACGTTGCCGAAAGCGGCGCTGAATTTGTGGCGCTGCGACTGGCTGTCTTTGCGGAACCGGATCAGGCTGCGCAGATGGTGGCAGAGGCAAATGCACTGCTTGACGAAAAAGCGCCACGTTTTGGGCGTTAGATGCAATCGATGAACAAGATTCTTTGCTCGCTGGCTTTGTTTGCCGTTGTTTCTGGCCTTGCTTTTGTACCCGGTGAGGTATCAGGCGGGCCGGCACAGGCTGCGACGACGAAAACACTTGGGCAGGTCACCGCTTTTGGTGCTGCGGACATTGGTCAGGGTGGCCAGAATGGCCAGGATGGGCCGCCTTTTCTGCCGAGCACACTCGACATGGTGCCTGCCGAGACCCCTGAATCCGAGAGCGAACCGAAGGGCGATGCAGCCTATGGTGCTTTTCAGCGTGGCCGGTATCTGACAGCCTTCAAGCTGGCGATGCCTCTGGCAAAACTGGGAGATCCTGCTGCGCAAACGCTGGTTGCCGAACTCTACGCGCGTGGGCTGGGCGTTCCAAAAAATATGGAGATGGCGGCCAGGTGGTATGGAATTGCCGCGGGCAGCGGCGATACGGCTTCGCAACTCAAATATGCCCTTCTATTGCTGGAGGGACGTTACGTCACGCCGGACAAGGTGCATGCCAGAGAGTTGATGCGACGGGCTGCGGATGCCGGCAATTCCTCTGCGCAATTCAATTATGGTCAGCTACTCATAACGGAAAAGCCGGGCAGAGAGGGTGTGCAGCGGGCGCTCCCCTATATGACCAGTGCGGCCGAAAACGGTATCGCAGATGCACAATTCGCCCTGGCGCAGATTTATGCCTATGGCGTGGGTCTCGAGAAGGACGACCCCTACACGGCGCGCAGATGGCTGCTGCGAGCCGCCCGGTCGGGTTTTGATACGGCGCAACTGGACCTGGGTGTATGGCTGATCGACGGGATTGGCGGCAAGATCGACTATGATGCCGGTTTCGGCTGGATGCGGCGCGCTGCCAATTCCGGCAATGTCATGGCTCAAAACCGGTTGTCCCATCTCTATATCAATGCGATTGGCACCCGTCCCGATCCGATTGAAGCTGCAAAATGGTACATTATATCGCGTCGCGCCGGCCTTGAAGACCGGCGTCTGGAAGACTTTTTTCAGGGGCTGACTGCAGCGGAACAGAAAGCCGGAATCGAGGCTTCGAATAATTTCAGAACGCGATAATCCGGGTTATCCTACCCAGGCGGACCGGCACCTTGATTGCGAACAGGCTTGCATGTACGGCCTAATTGTGTTCTTGAGGCGCCGATTTGTCGCTATATTGGAACGGCTCCCATGAAAATTAATGGAAATGAAATTCGCCCTGGCAATGTGGTCGAGCACAACGGCAGCCTTTGGGTTGCGGTCAAGACCAATGCGGTCAAGCCCGGCAAAGGCGGCGCATTCAACCAGGTCGAGTTGAAGAACCTGCTGGATGGCACGAAACTCAACGAGCGGTTCCGTGCATCGGCCACCGTCGAAAAGGTTCGGCTGGAACAAAAAGACTTTCAGTTTCTCTATGAGCAGGGCGAAATGCTGGTGTTCATGGACAATGAAACCTATGAGCAGCTCGAACTGCAGCAGGAATTTGTCGGTGATCGCGCCAAGTTCCTTCAGGATGGCATGAAGGTCACGGTGGAACTCTATGAGGAAAAGCCGATTGGCATCAGGCTTCCTGATCAGGTGGTTCTGACGATCGCCGAGGCTGATCCGGTGGTCAAGGGCCAGACGGCGACGTCATCCTACAAACCGGCCGTCATGGAAAATGGCGTCCGTGTCATGGTTCCGCCCTTTATCGATGCAGGCGAACGAATTCTGGTCGATACCAACGAAATAACCTATATCCGACGCGCTGACTGAATTGTATTGTTTGACCGATTGAATCAGTCAGGTAATCATGGAACCGGTGATACACCAAAATGGTCAGTTTTCACGCGTAGTCACATTGGAAAAGTGAACGGGCTTTTCCACAAAAGCTCCAAAGAGCATCAAGGCAAAGCAAAATGGCACGTTCAGCGCTTCTCAATGTCATGGTCCAGGCCGCGCTGAAAGCAGGCCGGGCTCTAGCAAGGGACTTTGGCGAAGTCCAGAATCTGCAGGTCTCGATGAAGGGACCCGGCGACTATGTCAGTCAGGCCGATCAGAAAGCCGAAGAGATCATTCTGCGCGAATTGTCCCGGGCGCGACCGACCTATGGCGTACTGGCGGAAGAAAGTGGTGAGAGCAAAGGATCCGACGGTCAGCATCGGTGGATTATCGATCCACTGGACGGCACGACGAATTTTCTGCACGGCATTCCGCTTTTTTCGGTGTCGATCGCACTGGAACGGCAGGGTGAAGTGGTCGCTGGCGTGATCTATAATCCTGCGATGGACGAATTATACACGGCTGAGCGGGGCAATGGCGCCTTTCTCAATGACCGGCGCATGCGTGTAGCTGCGCGCAGGACATTGCCCGATTGTGTGATCGGAACGGGTGTGCCGCATATGGGACGCGGCCATCACGGCCAATATCTGATTGCCTTGAGCCATGTCATGGGTGAAGTGGCGGGGATTCGCCGATTGGGTTCTGCAGCCCTTGATCTGGCCTATGTGGCTGCCGGACGTTTCGACGGGTTCTGGGAAGAAGGACTGCATCCCTGGGATATGGCTGCTGGAATCATCCTGATCCGCGAAGCCGGCGGTTTTCTCAGTGACAAAACCGGTGGCAGTGCGATGTTCAAGACCAACAGCATTGTTGCGGGAAATGAACGGATCCACAAGGAATTGATGTCGGTCCTGAAGAAACCGGGTCCGGATGGTAAAAACGACACGCAATAGCACAAAGTCAAACTTCTTTTATTTCCGCTCTTTTCATTTGTTACAGTTTTTGTTTAGTTTCACAGGACTTTTGAGGCAGAAGTCACAATAGGCGAAGTTTGTTGCCCATTCGCGTTCGGCACAGGGGCGATTGCTTCCGGTAATGCAGTCGAATAGCCGCAATGTATCGGTTCAATCGATGCGGATTTGGCGCAGGAAAAGGCTAGGGTACGCCGCATATGGCAAAGCTAAAACTCTCCGGGTGGGGCCTGTCTGATCAGGACATGGGCGTCGAGCCGCACCGTTTGTCGAGCCCCATGGTGTTTTTCGGAACGATGGTCATTTTTCTGATCATCACCGGGTTTCTCACGGCCATACTTTACAGACAGATATCGACAGCATTTTTTGCCAATCCCGGTCTGAACGGCTTTATTCTGTTCGTCCTGGCCATCGGAGTTTTGCTTGCGGTCAATCAGGTGCTGCGATTGCGCCCCGAGGTCAATTGGGTCAATTCCTTCAGGCAGGGCGGTGACAATGTTCGCAACAGCCGCAACCCGACCCTGCTTGCGCCGATGCGGGTGCAGCTCAGTCGCAAGCAATCCATGTCGCTGTCGACCAGCTCGCTTCGCTCCATCCTTGATTCCATCGCCACACGATTGGACGAATCCCGCGATACGTCCCGATACATGATCGGACTGCTGGTCTTTCTTGGCCTTCTGGGCACATTCTGGGGACTGTTGCTGACGCTTGATTCGATCAATTCGGTCATTCAGTCGCTGGATCCGGGTACCGGCAGCACCAATGACGTCCTCCAGGCGCTGAAGACCGGATTGGCTTCACCACTGGAAGGCATGAGCACAGCGTTTTCCACTTCGCTTTTCGGATTGACCGGATCGCTGGTTCTGGGCTTTCTCGATTTGCAGGCCGGGCGTGCACAAAACCGCTTTTATACAGAACTTGAAAACTGGCTCTCAACCGTGACCGATCCGGATTTTGACGGTGCCACACAGGAGAGCGGTGCCGGAGCGGAAAGTTCCGAGGATATCAGACGTCTGTCCGAGACGGTGCAGACGATGGCAGCCCAATCGAGCGGCGGTATCAATCAGCGTTCCACAGCTGCCATGGCGAATCTGGCAGAAGGCATTCAGGGGCTTGTCAAGAACATGCGCAGCGAACAACAAATGCTGCGCGACTGGATTGAATCGCAGCAGAGCGAAGCGCGTGCGATGCGGCAGACGCTGGATGCATTGGGCGACAAGATCAGCAAAATGGGCAACGACAAAAAGTCCGGGGGCCGCTAGGCCATGGCACTTTCGCGCAATCGTCGCGGTGACCGTGGCGTTGACTACTGGCCGGGGTTTGTCGACGCTTTTGCGACATTGCTGCTCGCACTCATGTTTTTGCTGTCCGTTTTTGTCATGGCGCAGTTTCTTCTCAGCCGTGAAATCAGTGGTCAGGACGAGGTGCTTAACCGGCTGAACAGCCAGTTGAATGAACTAACGCAATTGTTGGCGCTGGAGCGCTCGGGCAAGCAGGATCTGGAGGATGCGCTTGCCAATATGCAGGCGACGCTTTCCGATACTGAAGGTGAACGCTCCAGACTTCAGGAGCTGCTGTCACGTGGCGCTGGAGCCTCCGGTGCAGCCGAAGCGCAGATTGGCGCCCTGACCCAGTCGCTTGACGAGGAAAAACAGATCAGTCAGCGGGCGATGTCGCAGGTCGAACTGCTCAACCAGCAGATTGCCGCATTGCGCCGCCAGATGGCCGCGCTGGAAGATGCGCTGGATGCTTCGGAAGCAAAGGACCGCTCGTCGCAGACAAAAATCGCCGATCTCGGGCGACGTTTGAATGTCGCCCTGGCGCAAAGGGTGCAGGAACTCAATCGTTACCGCTCGGATTTCTTCGGCCGTTTGCGTGAGATTCTGTCAGACCGTGAGAACATTCGCATTGTCGGCGACCGCTTCGTGCTGCAGTCCGAAGTGCTGTTTTCTTCCGGCAGTTCCGATCTCAATGTGGATGGCAAGGAAGAGATGGCCAAACTTGCCGGTGCAATTCTTGAACTTGCCCGGGAAATTCCGACGGATATCAACTGGGTGCTTCGCGTTGACGGCCATACGGACAATGTTCCCCTGTCCGGTACCGGGCGTTATGCGGACAATTGGGAACTTTCAACCGCGCGCTCGACATCCGTGGTGAAATTTCTGATTGAGCGCGGCGTTCCGGCCCATCGTCTGGTTGCCGCCGGCTTCGGGGAATTCCAGCCTATCGAAGAGGGCGATTCCCCCAGAGCACGGGCCATCAATCGACGTATCGAGCTGAAATTGACGGAACGCTGACGTTTGTTTGGCAAATGCTGTAACGTCTTCTGGCCAGACAATGTTGGCCAGACGATTTTTTGGGGGCAGCAGGTGATGCCGGGATCGGGAGGAAACAGATGGATTGTGACGCTCTAGTTGTGGGAGCCGGTCTTGCTGGACTTGTAGCAGCCGCCGAGCTTGCCGATGCCGGAAAGTCGGTCATCCTTGTCGATCAGGAAAATGAAGCCAATCTGGGCGGCCAGGCCTTCTGGTCTTTTGGCGGATTGCTGTTTGTCGATTCTCCCGAGCAGCGCAGACTGGGTGTGCGCGACAGCCGGGATCTGACATGGCAGGATTGGCTGGGCTCTGCCCAATTTGATCGCGAAGAGGATTTCTGGCCGCGCAAATGGGCCGAAGCCTATGTGGATTTTGCCGCCGGGGAAAAACGCAAGTGGCTGCATCAGCAGGGCGTGCGCTGGTTCCCGGTTGTTGGCTGGGCCGAACGGGGCGGCGGGCTGGCCAATGGACATGGCAATTCCGTCCCGCGCTTTCATGTGACCTGGGGAACCGGTCCGGCGCTTGTCGAACCCTTCGAGCGGCGTGTGCGCCTGGGCGTTGAAAAGGGCCTGGTCAGGCTGTGTTTTCGCCATCAGGTTGATGAGATCATCACGACGGATGGGCGGGTGAGCGGTGTGCGCGGCAGCATTCTGGAGGAAAGCCAGGCAGCGCGTGGTGAAAAATCTTCACGCACCATCGCCGGTGAATTTTCCTATTCGGCAGGCGCCGTGATTGTCAGTTCCGGAGGCATTGGTGGCAATCATGACCTGGTGCGCAGAAACTGGCCACATGATCGGCTGGGCCAGCCGCCCAAAGAGATGATTTCAGGTGTGCCGCATCATGTGGATGGCCGCATGCTGGATATCAGCGCCCGTGCCGGCGCATCCATCATCAATTCCGACCGCATGTGGCACTACACGGAAGGCGTCAGGAACTGGAACCCCATATGGCCAAAGCATGGTATACGCATTTTACCGGGCCCATCATCATTCTGGTGCGATGCGCAAGGTCATCGCCTGCCGCTGCCGTGCCTGCCGGGTTTCGATACATTGTCGACCCTCAAGCACATCATGAGCACCGGCCACGACTACAGCTGGTTTGTTCTCAGCCAGTCGATTATTGAAAAGGAATTTGCCCTTTCGGGTTCGGAACAAAATCCAGACCTGACGGGCAAGAGCATTCTCAAGGTGCTTCAGCGCGTGCGCAAGGGAGCACCGCCACCGGTTGAAGCTTTCAAGGACAAGGGCGAGGATTTTGTCGTTCGCGATACACTTGAAGCGCTGGTTGAAGGCATGAACGCATTGACCGATGACAATCTCATCCAGCTCGACACATTGCGTGCGCAGCTTGAGGCGCGGGATCGTGAAGTGGGCAACAGCTATTCAAAGGACATGCAGATCGTGGCGATGCGGGGGGCACGCAACTATCTTGGCGACAAGCTCATTCGGACCGCTAAACCACATCGTATACTCGATCCGAAACACGGGCCGCTGATTGCCGTGCGGCTGAATATCCTGACCAGAAAGACATTGGGTGGCCTCCACACCGATCTGTCATCAAGGGTTCTGGACGCTGGTGGAAACATCATCGAAGGGCTCTACGCAGCCGGCGAAGTTGCCGGCTTTGGCGGCGGTGGCATGCATGGCTATAATGCCCTTGAAGGTACTTTTCTGGGTGGATGTATCTTTTCCGGGCGAACAGCCGGACGGGCATCGGCAAGCGCCATCTGATTAAAGACAAACCGCTTTTTAGTTACATGTACCATGAAACTCTGCTTTCGGGCGAATGTAGTGACGCCTGCGCTGTGACCGGATTGAAATTGTTTTTCTATTTTGCAGGCTGTATCGCGCGCTGCCGTATTGCTGTGTTTTAGCGGTCATTTCTAAGGTAATATTTAACAATTAACGCTTAGGGTTATTAAAAAAGCGCCAAGATTGTTTCTATTTAACGGATGTCCGGAGCGTTTACTTGGTAAAACGGACGCAAAAAAAGTGTATCGATATGTCAAATATGCATTCATTTTGCGGATTCAGACGACTTCGAAACCTGTTGCCTGTGGTTGCATGTCTTGCAGCACTGACGGGCGGTCCAGCGATGGCAGATCATGATGAAATCCTCAATATCGGTGGTACGGGTACAGCCCTTGGTGGCATGAAGCTTCTTGCTGACGCCTATATGCAATCCCACCCCGATATCAAAGTCGTCGTTTTGCCTAGCCTTGGTTCGAGTGGCGGTATCAAGGCGCTTTTGGCCAACAGGATCGATTTCGCACTCAGCTCAAGAGATCTGAAAGATGCCGAGCGTGCCGAAGGTGTCACGGCGACTGAATATGCGCGCACGCCTGTCGTGTTTTCCACCCATGAAGAAACTGCGGCAGACAATATTACGCTGGAAGAACTGCCGCAGATTTACAATGGTGAGAACGCCACATGGCCGGACGGCTCCGACCTGCGACTGATCATGCGACCGCCAAGCGAAAGCGACATGAAGCTTCTGGCTTCACTTTCCCCGCAGATGGAAAAAGCTCTTGAAGCGGCTCTTGGCCGCAGTGACCTTCTGGTGGCCGTCAACGATCAGGATAACGCAACGGCTTTGGAGAAGGTTCGCGGTTCTCTTGGTCTGTCGACGCTCGCCCAGATAACAACAGAAAACCGGGGGCTCAAGATACTTTCATTCGATGGCCAGCAAGGCTCAGTTGAAAGTCTCAAGGATGGCAAATATGGCCATGCCAAGGTTTTGTATCTTGTCACCAAGCCAGTCCAGAGCGAGCTGGTCAGTGACTTTTTGACGTTCATGCGATCTGAGGAGGGGGCGGCGATTCTTGGTGCGTCGGGCCATCTGGTGCCCGCGGCTCCTATTGAGTCAGGTGGTTGATCCTGATGATTGAAGACAAAAGGAAAATTGTCGGGCTTCTCAATTCCTTTGCATTGATCACTGTTCTGTTGGTCGTCCTGGTTCCGCCATTGACGTATCTTTATGTTGGTTATGAACGCGCGCAGGCGGGCATGGAGGCCGGTGTATCCATCAGCACACGGCTGGTTTCAAGATTGGTCAATGCGAATCCGGACCTTTGGCAATTCGAAGACACGCGAATCATTGATCTGTTCAATGATGCTCGCGGCTCAGACAAAGAAGACATTTTTCGGGTTTATGATGAAAGTGGCGCGCTTGTTGCGCAAGTTCCTGCGGAAATTGTGCCTTCGGATTGGCCATCAGTCGGGCGTGAAGAAAATCTCTATTCCTATGGACAGTCGGTAGGCCGCGTGTCCGTGGAGCATTCCATGAAAAATGTCTATGTCACGACACTGACCATAGGCATTGTATCCCTCGTCGTTGGTTTTTTCTTCCATCTGGGTCTGCGGCATCTGCCGGTCGCTTCGCTGACGCGCGCGTGGAAGCAGATCAATTATCTTGCAAGCAATGACGACCTGACGGGCCTGCCGAATAGAACCAGCCTGAAAGTGCAACTGGAAGACTATATCAAACGAACCAAAGGCGAAAAAACCTTCGCCGTGATGTTTCTTGATCTGGACCGGTTCAAGATCATCAATGATACCCTGGGTCATTCCGTCGGTGACGGACTGCTGAAGAACGTGGCGGAACGATTGCGCGGCTGCATCCGTGAAGGGGATATTGTCGCCAGGCTTGGCGGCGATGAATTTGCGGTTGTTCAGATGTCGGACCGCCAGCCCAATGAAGCGACCATTCTGGCCAAACGCATCTGCGAGGAGATGGCCAAACCTTTTGATCTGGGCGAAAACCGCGTGGTGATTGGCGCCAGTGTCGGAATTGCCATCGCTCCCCTTGACGGCGAGAACATCGATATATTGCTGAAGAATGCCGATTTGGCGCTTTATCGTGCCAAGAATGACGGACGTGGTGTTCATCGGTTTTTCGAATCGGGGATGGATGCGCTCATGCAGGAGCGGCGCCAGTTGGAATTTGAGCTTAGATTGGCCCTGGAACGCGAAGAATTCGAACTCCACTACCAACCACAGGTGGACCTGGTCAGCGGCAAGATCGTTGGCTTTGAGGCGCTGTTGCGCTGGAATCATCCAGAACGGGGCCTGCTCGCACCTGATCTGTTCATTCCGCTTGCAGAAGAAACCGCGCTGATCATTCCAATCGGAGAATGGGTGATCCGCACCGCCTGCATGCAGGCGTCCAGTTGGCCATTTGATACCAATATGGCCGTCAATCTGTCGCCGGTGCAGTTTCGCAGCGACGATCTTGTGCGCACGGTTTTCAGCGCGCTGGCGAATTCGGGCATTGCAGCAAAGCGTCTGGAGCTGGAAATAACCGAAAAAATACTGTTGCTCGACAACGAAGCAACCTTGAAGACGCTGCATGGTTTGCGCAATCTGGGTGTGCGCATAGCCATGGACGATTTTGGCACCGGATATTCCTCGCTCAGCTATTTGCGCAGTTTCCCCTTTGACAAGCTGAAGATTGACAGATCTTTTGTCAGCGACTTCATTGAAGGCGGCAGCGATGGCGCAATTGTCAGCGCTGTTGCCAGCATGAGCAAGAGCCTGGGAATCGAGACCACAGCCGAGGGCGTGGAAACCGAGGCGCAGTTGGAAATGGTAAGGACAGCTGGCTACACCCAAATGCAAGGATATCTGTTCAGCCAGCCAGTGAGCGGGGCCGAAATTTCGAGGAAATACTTCTCTGGAAAGGCCCCTGATCAGGTAATGGCGCTCCCCGCCTGATATTCCCATCCAGCCCGATCCAACACGCAATCCTGGAGCAATTGGCCAGGCTGCAGCAGCATCTGCAATTGAGGCGCCGTGGCAGTCCTGAAGACAATCTGCTTTCAGCCCAATGTGGTTGAGAATTCCTGCGGCTTTTTCAATTTTCCTTGTTGCTTGATCTGGTTGCTTAGTCGATAGTATTGTTCGACCATAGAACCAAATTTTGACTATTTTCTGCCTGGCAGCGGCTGTTGGGGCATGAGGAAGCGCAATGCCGGGACCATCACGCATTAAAGAACCCAAAAAAGAAATTGGCCGCGTGTCGCAGTCGGATCTGTTTGGCCTGGTCGGTTACAATATCAAGCGCGCCTACATGTATATGCACCGCGATTTCAGGGCGACGCTGGATGAGCTGCAGCTTACGCAGCGGACATTTTCCGTGCTTTCCATTGTGGTTGCCAATCCCGAAATCAGCCAGAGCGCCGTCACCGCAGCGCTTGCGATCGAGCGTTCCGGTACCGTTGTGATCGTGGATGAGCTGGAGGGGCGTGATCTCATCCTGCGCGAAAAGGTGCCGGGGGACCGGCGCGCCTATGCATTGCGGGCGACCCTCAAGGGACATGATTTCTATGCCAAGGCCCTGGCTGCTGTTCACAGGCACGAAGAGCGGATCCTTGGGAACATGAACAGTGACGAGCGCCAGACGTTGATCACATTGTTGCAGCGCGTCCAGAACGAGGAGGATTGATCTTGAAAATAACAGATAAAACGGTGGCGATTGTCACCGGCGGTGCATCTGGCCTTGGGGCTGCCGTTGCACAGGAGCTGGCATCTCAGGGTGCAAAGGTTACGATCTTTGACATGAATGCAGATCTCGGAGCGGCAATGGCTGAACAAATCGGTGGCGGCTTCCAATCAGTTGATGTCAGCGATCCGGCCAGCGTCGGCAAGGGGCTTGAAGCTGTGAAGACACAGCACGGCGGTTTGAATATCCTGATCAATTGCGCAGGCATTGGACCGGCGGCCAAAACTGTTTCGCGCGGTGAACCCCACGATCCGGCAATATTTGAGAAAGTGATAAGGGTCAACCTGATGGGCTCGTTCAACTGCGCCTCACAGGCTGCTGCCCTGATGGCTTCGGGTGAGGCCTCCTCTCCGGACGGCGAACGCGGCGTCATCGTCAATACGGCCTCCGTTGCCGCCTATGACGGGCAGATCGGTCAGGTCGCCTATTCGGCATCAAAGGGTGGTATCGTGGGCATGACCTTGCCCATGGCAAGGGATCTGGCCTCCCATGGTATTCGGGTCTGCACCGTCGCGCCGGGCATTTTTCTGACGCCGCTGTTGGCTGGGCTGCCCGACGATGTGCAAAAATCATTGGGTCTTCAGGTCCCCTTTCCATCGCGGCTTGGCGATCCGGCGGAATTTGCAGCCATGGTGCGCCATATTGTTGAAAACACTATGTTGAATGGTGAAGTCATCCGTCTGGATGGCGCAATACGCATGGCACCCAGATAGGGCGAAGCGAATTTCGAGATATGACACAGATGAGGATTGTTGATGTCACCGATTGCTGAGCGGAGTTCGGATGCCTTCTGGGACCCGAAATTTCATATTGAACACCGCGACGATGGCAGCATTGTCATGGCGCAGGAAGGCCTGTTGCCGGATCCGCCGCGCAGCATGCCGGACCTTCTGGTGCAATGGGCAGGGATCCAGCCGGATACGACCTATCTGGCGGAGCGCGACGATGCGGGTGAATGGTGCCGCCTGAGCTATGCACAGGTGTTTGAAGCTGTCCGATCTGTCGGCTATGCACTGCTTGAGATGGGGCTCGGCCCGCAGCGGCCGGTGCTTATTCTTTCGGAAAACAGTATCGATCATGCCCTTTTGGGGCTTGCCGCCCAATACGTCGGCATCCCCTATGCACCCGTGTCGTCAGCCTATTCGCTGATGTCGTCTGATCACGGCAAGCTGAAAGATATCACATCTTTGCTGAAGCCGGGATTGGTCTTTGCCTCTGACGGAGTGCTTTACGGTCCGGCGCTGGCGGCGATTGCCGGTGAAGGCTGTCACGTGGCTGTGTCGCGCAACCCGCGTGATGATAGAGATCTGCTCTTCGAAACACTGACGCAGCGCGCAGAAACGACGGCAGCTGATGCGGCATTTGCGACGCTGACGCCGCAAACAGTGGGCAAATATCTGTTCACATCGGGTTCGACCGGATCGCCCAAGGCTGTGATCAATACGCAATACATGATGACTTCCAATCAGGTGATCATTGCCGATTGCTTTCGCTTCCTCAAGGCCCACCCTCCGATTGTCGTGGAATGGGCTCCCTGGAACCATACGGCAGGCGGCAACAAGGTTTTCAATATGGTGCTGTTCAATGGCGGCACCTTTTACATCGACGAAGGCAAGCCAACGCCGCAGGGCATTGCAGCGACAATACGCAACCTCAAGGAGATTGCGCCGACCTGGTGTTTCAATGTGCCTGTCGGCTATGAAATGCTGGTAAGCGCCTTTGAGCAGGACGATGCTCTCAGAGAGAATTTTTTCAGTCGGCTGGACATGATGATGTATGCCGGTGCGGGCATGGCCCAGCACACCTGGGACGATCTTCTGCGCCTGTCGCGCGAAACGGCCGGGCATGAGGTCCTTTTGACCACCGGACTTGGCGCAACGGAAACCGGACCTTTTGCTCTGATGTGCACGCAACAACAGGCTTTTTCGGGCAATGTCGGGGTCCCGGCGAAGGGCGTCTCACTGAAGCTTGTTCCCAATGGTGGCAAACTGGAAGCAAGGCTCAAAAGCCCATCGATCACACCGGGATATTATGGCGATGCGGGCGGTGCCAAATCCTATATCGACGACGAAGGCTACTATATGCTGGGTGATGCATTGCGCCCTGTCGATCCGGATGACCTGACGCGGGGATTTTTTTTCGATGGGCGCACAGCCGAGAACTTCAAACTTTCCACCGGCACCTGGGTGGCTGTCGGTGCGTTGCGTGCCAGATTGATCAATCATTTCGGCGGACTCATTCGCGATGCTGTCATCGTCGGCGAAAGCCGCAGCTATCTCGGGGCGATTGTATTGCCCAATATCGATGCGCTGCAAAAGCTCGGCACCGGTCATGACATACCATCGCTGATGGGGGAAGCCGCAGTCCGCGCAGTCTTTGAAGAACGGCTGAGTTCTTTCGCAGCCGAGGCAACAGGGTCTGCATCGCGTGTGCGTCGTCTGGTCGTGATGGAAACCCCACCCGATCTGGACAAGGGTGAAATGACGGACAAGGGTTCGATCAACCAGAGGGCGGTGATTGCCAATCGTCCGCAATTGGTCGAAGCCATCTATTCAGGCTCCGAACGGGTGATCGAAGCCCGGAAATTGTAAACACCACGCGGGGCTACCCGCGTGGAAAGGCCAGCCCGTCAAACAGTTTGCGCGTGGTGCGCAGCATCCCGGCACCGGCAATCGCACCCATCTCGTCGAGGTTCAAAAGTGCCGTGGTTGCGCCGATGGGATGTTCGATCTGCAAGATCTTGCGGGCACCATCGGGTACCGTGGCCAAGCGAGCCGCCGGTGTATCGGGCAGCATGCAGGCAGTGGCCACGCTGACCGCGCCAAACACGCCGATGGAGGCGTGGCAGCGGTGTGGAATGAACGTGCGGGTAGAGATGGTACCACCATGGCGCGGCGGTGCCACCATGGTCATTTTGGGCACTGATTTTTCTGTCACATCGCCAAGATTCATCATCGGGCCAGCCTGTAGTCGCATGGCTTCAAGTCTGGCGCGCAAAGCCTCATTGGCTTCAAGCTCTTCGCGCGTTTCATAACCGGTAATGCCCATGTCCGCTGCCCGCATCACCACGCAGGGCATGCCATTGTCGATCAGCGTCACCTCGACCCCGTCGATCACATCGACTGCATGGCCGCTGGGAAGCAGCGCTCCGCAGGTTGAACCTTCAATACCGTTGAAAGAAAGGGCAATTGGCGCATGGCTGCCGGGAACCCCGTCAATGCTGGCGCTGCCCGCATAGCTGACGCGACCGCCGGGCGTGTGGATTTCGGCAATGGCCACCTTGCCGGTGTTTTCCATGAAGATCGCGACTTCGCTCAGATCGCCCGTTGCCTTGACCAGTCCGCGCTCAACAGCAAAGGGGCCGACACCGGCCAGAATATTGCCGCAGCCCTGCGCGTCTGTGACGATGGCCTGATCGACAAAGACCTGCAGAAACAGGTAATCCACGTCGACGCCTTCGCGCCGGGAAGGCCCGATCACAGCCACTTTCGAGGTCAGCGGATCCGCCCCGCCAATGCCATCGATCTGGTTCGGATCCGGCGATCCCATGATTTCGAGCAATATGCGATCACGTTCCTGCCGCTCGGACGGCAGGTCGGTGGCGAGAAAATAGGCCCCTTTGGAGGTGCCTCCACGCATCCACATGCATGGTATGCCCTCAGACATATTTGAGGCCCTTTTGCGCCAGACGGGGGCGCATGTCGTAAAGATCAAGGCCCAGTTCTCCAGCCTCCAGTCGCCGACGCTTGCCTTCCTCGGCATCGATGCGGGCGCGGGCAGCGGCCAGCACCGTGGTGGCGTCCTGGCGCTTTACAACGCAGACCCCGTCATCATCGGCGACAATGATGTCGCCGGGATGGACGATGGCGCCGGCGCAGGCAATGGGGATATTGACCGATCCGAGGGTTTCCTTGACAGTGCCCTGGGCCGAGACGCATTTCGACCAGGCGGGGAATCCCATGGCGGTCAGATCCCGGGTATCACGCACACCTGCCTCTATGATGATGCCGATGCCGCCGCGGGCGCGCAGGGAGGTTGCAAGAAGGTCACCAAAATAGCCGTCATCACAGGGTGACGTCGGGGCGACCACGATGATGTCCCCGGGCTGGACCTGTTCGATCGCCACATGCAGCATCCAATTGTCACCGGGAGGCACGGAAACGGTAATGGCAGAGCCGGCGATCTGCGCGCCTGTATAAATCGGTCGCATATGGTTTGCCATCAAACCGGTGCGTTGCTGCGCTTCATGCACTGTTGCGACACCGGCTTCGGCCAGGCCGGCAATGATATCGGCAGCGGCACGCTCAAATTGCTGGACAACAACAGGCATCATTCATGCTCCCTGGCTGGTACCGGCGGTGTTCCGTGAGTATGGAAACTTTCGATGGTCTTCAGGCCCCAGGCCTGACCTTTGGCACGGTCGGACTGCGTCCAGGTCACCGGCTCCCAGTCGGGCGCAAGAATAAGGCGCGCACCGGCGTTGGCGACTTCCACACGATTGCCGGCAGGCTCCCATACATAGAGGAAAAAGGTTCCCTGAACGGCGTGTTTGTGGGGGCCTGTCTCGATATAAACGCCGGCTTCGAGAAAAATGTCGGCGGCGCGCAAGACATCCTCGCGCTGGTCAACAGCATAGGTGACGTGGTGGAAGCGTCCGCTGCTGCCTGAATGGTCCTGCGTGTAGGCAAGGTCATAGGTCTTGTTATTAACGGTGAACCAGCACCCGCCAACCGTGCCATCGTCAAGCACAATCTGTTCGGTTACCCGTGACCCAAGGGCTTTGGGCAGGAATTCCCGAATGACGCTGACATCCTTTGCCAGAAGGTTGAAATGGTCAATGCGGCGTGGGGCGACGCCGCGCCCGTGATAGCGTTGCGCAATGTTTTTAAGGGCAGGGCGCTCTTCCTTCGGCGGTACATATTTGCGGGTTTCCCAGTAGATCTCGAAAACATGGCCATCGGGGTCATGAAACTGGTAGGCGGGGCCGTGGCCCATGTCCCCATCGGTCCAGCCAATGCCACAGCCCATGGCCTCTATCGCCGCGACACGCCGCAGCAGTGCTTCTTGCGATGAGGCGCGATAGGCCGCATGGCCGATGCCGGTATTGTCGCTGCGGGTCAGCTTCAGCGTGTGGAACTCGTAATCGTCCCAGGCTCTGAGATAGGCGGAATTTTCGTCGCGCCCGCTTTCGGTCAGACCGTAGACGTTTATAAAGAAATCCAGGCTCTCTTCAAACCGGTCGGTCAGCATTTCCACGTGGCCGAGATGTGCAATATCATTCATCATCTAAAGCTCATCGACTGTGCGTGGATAGACGGATTGAAAGCCTTCCGCATAGCGCGCCGGTCTGCCGCCGGCCTGCCCGCCGGAATTGCGCCTGAAATGGTTACCGCGATTTTCAGCAACATTGGTGTAATAGTCCCAAAGATGTTCCTGTCCCTCCATGCACTCGATTGCCGCGCGTTTCTTGTCCCAGACATCGCTGATGTCGAGGAAGGTATCAGGCACCCAGCCCATCCGCTCCGTCTGATGTGGTTCGAACAGGTAAAGCTGTGGTGCGCCCAGAACTTTTTCACCGGGATTGTGCCCCCAGGCCTGGGCGATCATGCGGCATTCCATGGCGACATTCGTGGCGTAGGCGTGATCCGTATTATAGGGGTCGTAGTGCGAATGACTCATCATGAAGCGCGGCTGAACCGCACGGATCACATCGACCAGACGGTATTTCGCCTCGCGGTCCAGTTCCAGCGGATAATCGCCAAGGTCAAAAAACTGAATGTCATGAACATCCAGCGCCTTGGCGGCATTTTCCGCCTCCACCCGGCGACCGGCTTTGACCTTTTCCAGGGTCATGCCTTCCTGCTTCCACAATTTCGCGCTTTCGCCACGTTCGCCATAGGAGAGGCAAACCACCGTCACCTCGTATCCAAGGCTTGCATGCAGGGCGATGGCACCCCCCGCTCGCCAGACGAAATCGGCTGAATGGGCGCTGATAACCAATGCGGTTTTGCTTTTAGACATGCTAATAAAGGCTC
The DNA here is from genome assembly GCA_029233925.1 of Rhizobiaceae bacterium. Lineage (GTDB taxonomy): Bacteria > Pseudomonadota > Alphaproteobacteria > Rhizobiales > Rhizobiaceae > Hoeflea_A. The sequence goes on along the minus strand of JARGOX010000020.1, from coordinate 88,558 downwards.
CCGGTCCTTTGTTTTTGGACGTATCAGAGTTGATCACAGGCCAAAGGTGTTTGGCAAATTTGAATATCGCAATACATGCGTCCCATTATTCAAAATCTGCAATGATACCGCTTTTTGGTATGTGAACCCGATGAAAGCAATGGCTTCTTATCAGGGCTTATGGCCTGATCAGCATGATTGGTTTATTGCATTGGTTTTTGGGGTATGAAGTGCCGTGCAATTTCTTGAAGATTTGCCCAACCTGAAGCATTTGAACGGATTTCTGGCTGTTGCCGATTGCGCGGTTCTGTCGAGGGCTGCGCAGATGATCGGCCTGTCGCAACCGGCGCTGACGCAGGCCGTTGCCGGACTGGAGACGGCTCTGGGTGTTGCGCTCTTTGCACGCAGGAGCGGCGGGATGGCGCTGACCGAACCGGGCCGGATATTTGCCGAACGGATCCGGCTGGGCGTCGGCTATCTGAAAGGTGGGTTCGCGTTTGGCGGTCACAGACATCTGCATCATCTGGTAACCTGTGGTCAGCTTCGCGCCCTGATCGCCACCGTGGAACAGGGTGGTTTCAGCGCGGCTGCGGCCATTTTGAAACGGCAGGTCTCAACCGTCAACCGGGCTTGCCGCGATCTGGAACGGCTTGTCGGCATTGCCCTGTTCGAGCAGACATCAGTCGGCACCAGGGCCACCCTACAGGCTGAAGAGCTGTCGCGCGCAGCAAAACTGGCGCTCAATGAATTTCGTCAGGCCCATTTTGATGTGAAATGCTGGCAAGGCGAATTCGAGGGTCGTCTGGCCATTGGCAGCCTGCCCCTGGTGCAGACATCCATATTGCCTGAAGCGGTCAGCCGGTTTGCGTCAGAATATCCACGCGTTCTGGTCAGTGTGCTGGATGGGCGTTATGCCAGTCTCGCCCGGGCATTGCGGCGGGGTGATCTCGATCTCATCCTGGGTGCGCTTCGCAGTGAAGAGCGTGCCTTTGAACTGTCTCAGGAAGCTCTGTTTCGAGACTCGCTGGTGGTGGTTGCTGACCCGCGCCATCCTCTGGCTGGCAACGGAAGGGCTGCAGCGCGGCCTGTGACGCCAGCGGCATTGGCGGCCTATCCGTGGATCATGCCGCGTGAGGGCGCACCGGCAAGGGCCTATTTCGACGCTTTGCACGCGCGGCTTCACCCGCCGGCACATGTCTCCAGGCCGATCGAGACCGGATCGCACAGTTTCATGCTCGGATTGCTCAGGACGTCGCAGCGGATCACGCTGGTTTCCGTCGAACAGGTGAAAAGGGATATCGAACTGGGTCTGCTGGTGTCGATTGATGTGGCGCTTGAGCCGAGCCAGCGGACCATCGGCGTGACCACCCGTTCCTGCTGGGTTGCCAGTCTGCCGCAAAAGCGGTTTCTGGAAATATTGCGCAGCGCTGTGCCGCCGGAAAACTGATCTGAAGGAAAAACCGGCCCCGGAACAGTTCGTCCGGGGCCGGATATTCATGCTTAGGGATTTCTGTTTTTGGCGTTTTCTGCAATCAGTGCCTTGGCCTTGTCGATCAGCGCCTGACCATCGATCCCGCGGCCGTCCATGTCGGCAATCCATCGTCCGACAACGGGTTCTGACGCCTCTTTCCAGCGCGTCACTTCAGCCTCGTCAAGGGTGACGATATTGTTTTCGTTGGCAACGGCTATGTCGCGTCCCGGCTTGTCATAGTCATACATGACCTCGGCTGCAAAGCCGCTGAGTTTTGCGCCTGATTCCGCGTCAAGCGCCGTCTTGATATCGTCAGGGAGAGCCTCATATCTGGCCTTGTTCATGACCAGCACGATGGTTGCCGTATAAAGCGACTCATCGCCCGAAAATTCGGTGTGGTTGTTGACAAGTTCGGTCAATTTGATCGACGGTGTCACTTCCCAGGGAATGACGGTTCCGTCGATGACGCCTTTGGACAGGGATTCAGGAATCGCCGGAAGCGGCATGCCGACGGGTGTCGCGCCCAGTTCACTGAGCAGATCATTGATAACCCGTGTCGGACCACGAACCTTGATGCCCGACATGTCTTCCAGCCTGTTCACACCATTTCGGGTGTGGACCACGCCAGGGCCGTGCACCCAGGCGCCGAGCACCTTGAAGTCGGCATATTCATTGGACTGAAAATCATCCTCGACCATCTGCCAGAACGCCAGCGATGTGCCGATCGGATCGGTCATCATGAAGGGCAGTTCGAAGACTTCGGTGCGCGGGAATCGGCCCGGCGTGTAACCGACAACGGTCATGATCATATCGGCCACACCGTCGCGTGCCTGATCCATCAGATCCGGCGGGCGTCCACCCAGCGACATGCCGTCAAAATGTTCAATCCTTACCTTGCCACCGGAAGCCTTTTCGACCCGTTCGGCCCAGGGTTTGAGAATATGTTTGGGAACTGTGGCCACAGGGGGCAGGAACTGGTGCAGCCGAAGCGTCACCTCCTGCGCATGGGACAATGTGGGCAGTCCGAATGTACTTGCTGCGGCCATTCCGGCAGCGGCAAGCGTGATCATTAAGCGTCGTTTCATGTTACCTCCCGTTTGGTTCTGGCGGTCTCCAGTCCGCCATCTGAAGCCCTGTTTGATCAGGGCTTGGCATCACCTGAAAACAGGTGCGCGTTTTTCAAGAAAGGCTTTCAGGCCCTCCTCGGCATCCGGCGTTGATTGAGAAATCGCCGCACTGAGGCTCTCGACGAACAATCCGTCGGAACGGCTCATGTCATCAACCCGGCTGATGGTGTTGACCATCAGGTAGTTCGACAAAGGCGCATTGCGAGCGATTTTTCCGGCAAGCTGCATCGCCAGTGCAAAGGCTTCCCCATCGGCAACCGAATAATGCGCCAGACCGAGATTGAGCGCTTCTGTGGCATTATATTTGCGACCCGTGAGCATCATCTCCGTCATGCGATCGGCCCCCAGAATACGCCCGACCCGAACGGTTGCGCCGCCGCCGACAAATATGCCGCGCCGCCCTTCCGGCAGTTGAAAAATAGACGATGCCTCGGCGATACGCACATGGGTGGAGGCGGCAAGTTCAAGGCCGCCGCCGATTGCCGCGCCGAATATTGCAGAAACGACCGGCAGGCCGCCATACTGGATGACATCCATGACACGGTGCCAGTTGCGCGAATGGTGCAGGGTTTCCTCGGTCGAACGGGAAACATGCTCACTCAGATCCAGTCCGGAACAAAAATGCCCTGCTGTGCCAGTCAGGACTACGACGCGAACATCCTTGGGAGGTTTGGAGAAAAACCGGTCAAGGGAGTCCAGCAGCGTGTCATTCATCGCATTGCGTTTGTTCGGACGGTTCATGGTCAGGACCGCAATCTCGCCATCCAGAGCAATTTTCAAGATCTCTGAAACCGTGAAGTCATCATTCATTGCGTTCGGTCCATTCTGGAAATACACTGTAGAAAGGTCTACAATAAAATTGTTCTATTGAATAGCAATAATTTTCCGGTATGGATTGATGTGACAAAGGTCCATTCGGGTAAGAGAGAGTGTCAAATGGTTGATTTTTCCAAGGTGCGTGCAATCGATTTTCACACCCATGCGGAAGAGCCCTGTGGCTGCCACGCGGATGATGGTTATGATGATCTGCAATCAACGATGGCGAAATATTTCCGGGCGCCATGGACCCATCCGCCGACCATCCCGGAAACAGCAGCCCATTACCGCGCGCAAAATATTGCCAGCGTGATTTTCCCCGTCGATGCCGAACGCGAAACCGGCTATCGGCGCTACAAGAATGAAGAGGTTGCCGAACTGGCGGCGGAACATTCCGATGTGCTGATACCCTTTGCTTCGATCGATCCACACAAGGGAAAAATGGGGGCTCGTGAGGCCCGGCGCCTGGTCGAGGATTTTGGCGTGCAGGGCTTCAAGCTGCATCCCACCTTTCAGGGTTTTTATCCCAATGACCGCATGGCTTATACCCTCTATGAGGCGATAGCCGAGACCGGCAAACCGGCGCTTTTCCACACGGGCCAGACCGGGGTAGGTTCCGGCATGCGCGGCGGCAACGGCATGCGGTTGAAATATTCCAATCCGATGTATCTGGATGATGTCGCCGTTGATTTTCCGGATATGCCGATCATTCTGGCACATCCCTCCTTTCCCTGGCAGGAAGAAGCGCTGGCCGTTGCCCAGCACAAGCCCAATGTCTATATCGACCTGTCCGGATGGTCGCCGAAATACTTCCCCGATATCCTCGTGCGCTACTGCAATTCAATCCTCAAGCACAAGATGCTCTTCGGATCCGACTGGCCGATGATCGCGCCGGAACGCTGGCTGGCGGACTTCGAGACCATCGCCATCAAGGATGCCGTGCGGCCATTGATCCTGAAGGACAATGCCATGCGTCTCTTGGGTGTCAGCGAATAGGCGGGAGGCCTATTTTGCAGCTTCGCTGATGTTGAAACCTTCGAGATCAGCATCGTCCTGATGAAACTGCAGTCTGGCAAGACGGGCATAGATACCGCCCTTTTTGACCAGGCTTTGATGCGTGCCTTCTTCAACAATGTGGCCCTTGTCCATCACCAGGATACGGTCGGCCTTGAGCACGGTTGCCAGGCGATGGGCAATCACCAGCGTGGTGCGACCCTGCATCAGCCGTGTCAGCGCCTGCTGTACCAAAGTCTCGCTTTCGGCATCGAGGGCTGACGTGGCCTCATCAAGAAGCAGTATCGGGGCATCGCGCAGGATTGCCCGGGCAATGGCAATGCGCTGGCGTTGCCCGCCCGACAGGGTGATGCCGCGTTCGCCGACCAGCGTGTCATAGCCGTTTTCCATTTGCACGATGAAAGGATCGGCAAGCGCGTCCTTTGCAGCTGCAATGATTTCGGCGTCCGTTGCATCAGGCCGGCCAAAGGCAATGTTGTCTTTGACGGAACTGGCAAAGATCGCCACATCCTGGGGTACGCTTGCCAGCCGGCGACGAATTTCCGCAGGATCGGCCTCGCGCACATTGATTCCGTCCAGTTCGACGCTGCCGTCATCGGGGTCATAGAATCGGCTGATCAAGGAAAACAACGTGCTTTTGCCCGCACCCGAAGGGCCGACAATGGCGACCGTTTCGCCGGGGTTCACCTGGAAGGAAAGACCCGACAGGATGCTCTGGTTGGGACGCCCGGGATAGGCGAAGACCACATCCTTGAAGGCTACAGAGCCGATTGCCGGCTCAGGAAGAGCCTGTGGTGAGGCGGGGGCGGCGATCGCGGGTACTTCATCCAGCAATTCCATCAGGCGCTCTGCAGCGCCTGATGCCAGCGAGATTTCACCCCAGATTTCCGAAAGGGCGCCAAGGCTGGATGCGGCTATGATCGAATAGAGCAGGAATTGGCCAAGCGTGCCCGCCGACATGGTGCCTGACATGACATTTTGCGCGCCATACCAAAGGATGGCCACGACGCTGCCGAAGATCATCATGATGGCAAAGCCGGTGAGAAACGCCCGGGCGCGCACTGCGCTTCGTGCAGCCTCAAAAGCACCCTCAACGGCGCTGGCGTAGCGCTGGTTGGCAACAGGTTCGCCGTTGAACGCCTGCAGGGTGCGCGATGCGCCGATGGTCTCGCTGGCATAGGCCGTTGCATGGGCGAGCGTATCCTGCGCTTCGCGCGAGCGCGCCCGGACAGAGCGCCCGAAACCCACCATTGGAAAGACAATCAGCGGAATGGCCAGCAGCACCAGCAATGACAGTTTCGGGCTGGTAACGATCATCATCATGATTGCCCCGAGGCACAGGATCAGGTTGCGCAATGCCAGCGAGGCGGTCGCGCCCACGACGGATTTGATCTGGGTGGTGTCGGCACTCAGGCGTGACACGATTTCGCCGGACTGGTTGGTATCGAAGAATGAGGGCGAAAGCGCGGTGACATGGCTGAAGACGTCGCTGCGCAGGTCAGAGACAATGCGCTCGCCGATGGTGATGACAAAATAGTAGCGCATGGCGCTGGCCAGAGCCAAAAGTGCGGCAATGACCAGCAGCATGGTGAAATAGCTGTTGATGAAGCTCGCATCTGTTGCCGAAAAACCCTTGTCGATCATACGGCGAACGGCCAGCGGAAGCACCAGAGTCGCTGCGGCAGCAAGCAAGAGGGCAACCAGAGCCCCGGCTGCAAGGCTGCGATAACGCAATATATAGGGAAAAAGACGTGTCAGTGGTTGCAGGGTTTTTGCGCGAGCGCCGTCGCTGCGGCTATTATTGGCCAATTGTGATTTCCATCGCTGTTCATGCGGCAAAAATCAGCCGCGCCTCTTGTCACCTTACTGCCCTTCATGTATAGGCTCGCCATCGAATTGAAAAGCCGTGACCTTTCGGGTATGCGGCTTTGTTTGTGAGATGGGCTGGTTTGCCGCACACGATAGGCGCGCATTCGTCCACATGATGCAGGATAAAGCAATGAAGGCTGAGATTCATCCCGAATACCACATGATCAAAGTGGTCATGACCGATGGTACTGAATATATGACCCGCTCCACATGGGGCTCTGAAGGCGATACAATGACTCTGGAAATCGATCCATTGGCCCATCCGGCCTGGACTGGTGGACAGCAGCACCTGATGGACCGTGGTGGTCGTGTATCCAAGTTCAAGAAACGCTTTGAAGGTCTGGGTCTCTGATAGAGCCCATCTGGGATTGAGCCGGTCCGGCTCATCATCAGATCAGACTGTGTTATCAAAAAACCCCGCCTGAAAAGGCGGGGTTTTTTATTGCGGTCATTCGTAGATGCGAGATTGCCTGCAGATTACTTGCAAAAAGTGCGTGGGGTCGTTTCAGCGGCCGCCAAAGGCCGTGTTCAAAAGCAAGAGCTGGGCCTGCACGGAATTTTCATTGTCAGATGCAATCTGAGATGCCGCCGCAGAATCGCGCTGATAGATTTCCTGATCGAGCATGGCCACGCGCGACTGCAGGCGCAGCGAGCGTTCCACGAGGTCACGGAAGGCGTCCGGCAGGTCTGCCCAGCCGGGTGCCGTGCGATCACAGGCAAAGCCATCGAGCCGGACCTTGGATTTTTCTGCAACGACCTGTTCGCGGGTCATTTCCCCGTTGTTGACAGCCCGTTGCAGCAGCAACCAGGATGCCAATTGCATCAGTCGGGTGGTCAGACGCATGGATTCAGCTGCGTATAGGACCGATGACATGCGCGGCAGCAATTTCGCTGCGGACCGGCCTTCACCATCCAGGTAGCCAGCGGTTTCTTCCACCAGCCCCATTCCTTCTGAATAAATTGCCTTGAATGAGGCCGAGCTTGTCACGTGCTCGGCAAAATAAATTGTGTTTTTATGTGTGTCAGCCATAAGCCGTTGCCCCGATACTCACCATTTATACACCAGCAGCCACGGCCATCAAGCCACGGATACCCACTTATTTTTAGGTGGTTTGGCTGCACATTGATGCTTTGAAAGGTTTTACGCAAGTCAAATCTTAAGGAAGGGTTAACGCTGTTTGGGTGATGGACCTGATCGCGTGAAAGCACGATGATTATCCCCAGAAAACAGATTCTCGGCAAAAAAAAAGAGCCGCATGGCGACTCTCAGAATTTAACAGTTAGGCATCACGCTGAATGACATCAGCCATCCGGCATGAATCCGGACATTCCAGATATCCACAATAAAGACTTGTAAAGCTTAATGTAGCGTTAATGGATCTCTTCAACTTGCATGTTTTGGTAGCCATATCCTCGAAAGCTACCGAATGCATGCGTGTACCGTTTTGCGCACACGCATCAGCGAAACAGTGATTCTGCTGCGCTTTTGCTCTTTTGCTTTTCGGTTATTTCCGCTTCCAACCGGGTAATCTCGTGCTTCAGCAGTGCAATTCTGTTGCCCAGTTCATCAACAGAGAGCATGGAAAGGTCGCAACCGACATCATGGGCAGGTGGTTTTTTCTCAGGCTCGTCGCCAAAAATGGACATGGAATTTCTCCCTTTCATTGCCGGCCACTGCCTTGCCGGCATGTGCATTGCCGATTTTGAATGATAAGGGATGATCAGAGATCTTTACAACCTGCTCGCTCCGGCACGCCGGTGACAGTCCAAAGAGGCCGGGGACATTCCAAAGAGGCCGGTGACATTCAAAAGAGGTAAGTGATGAAAGCTGTAGAAATTCGTGAGCCCGGCGGTCCGGACGTTCTGGAACTTGTAGAGCGGCCAAACCCGCAGGCCGGTCCGGGAGAGTTGCTGATTGCTGTCAGGGCTGCCGGTGTGAACCGGCCCGATTGCCTGCAACGGCAGGGGGCTTACCCGCCGCCGCCGGGGGCGCCCAATATTCCCGGCCTGGAAGTGGCAGGCGAGGTTGTGGCCCTGGGCGAGGGGGTGACGACATTTGGGCCTGGTGACCAGGTCTGTGCGCTTCTGCCGGGCGGTGGCTATGCGCAATTTTGCACCGTTGATGCACGCAACGCCCTGATGATGCCAAAGGGCTTCAGTTTCAGTGAAGCTGCAGGGCTGCCGGAGACCTTCTTTACGGTCTGGCACAATGTCTTTCAGCGTGGCGGCCTTCGCTCTGGTGAGGTGTTTCTGGTTCATGGCGGATCATCAGGCATTGGCACGACCGCCATTCAACTGGCCAAGGCCTTTGGCGCCAAGGTCATCGCCACGGCAGGGTCTGCTGAAAAATGCAAGGCATGCAGCGACCTTGGCGCAGATCTGGCGATCAATTATCGCGACGATGATTTTGTCACTGCCGTCAAGGATGCAACGCAGGGCAAGGGCGCTGATGTGATCCTCGACATGGTGGGCGGCGATTATGTATCACGCAACTACCAGGCTGCAGCAATGGATGGACGGATCGTGCAGATCGCTTTTCTGCACGGACCGGTCGCGGAGGCGGACTTCTCCAAGCTGATGATGAAGAGGCTGACCCATACGGGCTCGACCCTTCGGCCCCGAACGGTTGAATTCAAGGCCGCCATTGCGCAGGAACTCAAACAGCAGGTCTGGCCATTGCTGGAAGCGCGCAAGGTCGCGCCTGTCATGGATACCCTGTTTCCGCTGGAGCGCGCCTCTGCCGCCCATAGCCGCATGGAAGAGGGACAGCATATCGGAAAAATCATTCTGGACGTCAGCGTGTAGCGGCAATGATTTGAGCCATTCGCACACATGCATTGCCGGGCGGTTCAATCGCCCGGACAAACCCAATTGGAGCCTATCTTGACCAAAGTGATCGCGCTTGTGCTGCTGGCAGCCATGATTGCGCATCTGATAAAGCCGCTCGGTCTTCCGGGGCTGAAAAAGCGCGGCGACTTCTGGAAGATTGCGATCTTTGCTTTTGTTGCGATGATGTTCGTGGTGACCATTCAGTTTTAAAGGGGCCTATCCCTTGTCCGGACAGGCCAGGGGGGCTTTTTCGATAATTGCACTGGCCAGCAATTGCGCCCAGGCGTGATAACCCGTCGGGCCGGCGTGAAATCCGTCCACCGCGAAACCGGAGGCATCAACTGTCTGTAATTGCGGAGCAACGATGGCATAGCGCTCGGCACAGAGCCGGTGCCCCAGCCTGTTCATGATCCTGGCGCGCATTTCCAGGATGTTTGCCAGCAGGGGAGGCAGATTGGGAACGGTGCGCAGATCAATCACCGGCGACCAGATGATCGCCGCCGCCGGCCATTTTGCCCTCAAGGCATAAAGCAGACCGCCAAAGCCCTTTTTGAAGCGCCGTGCGGTCAGAAAATTCTTTATGTCATTGGTGCCCACAGTGACAATGATATGAGTATAGGGCAGATGTTCCAGGTTGGGGACAACGTGATCACGAATCTCTTCGCTTATCGCCGAGTTCGAACCGGCGTTGCGCCAGTAAACCGACTGGCCGGTTTTTGCATGGAGGATTTGCGCTACCTGCGGGCCGACCGTTTCATCGATGCTGTCAGCGCCAACACCTGCCGCCGAGGAATCACCCACCACCAGTAGCCGATAGTCCGGGGTATTGTCGCCGACCTGACCAAATGGCAGCCCTGGAGGCGGGGTAAGGCGTGGTGTCCGCGCACGAACCTGCAGCCCCTGGACAAATGCCACAGGGACCAGCAGCCAGCTGGCTAGGCTGTAGATCAAAGTGTTCATGTGTGCGAACCGGATTCAGTTTCAAAAAAACTCCGGCTCTATTCACCCCTGTGACGGCAAAGTGTCAAGCTTGAACAATCGCTGGTGCATTTGCCAAAGTGCTGTCGGGGTGCTGCCTTCAGGCGGCCTTTTCGAGCGCTGGTGTCCAGTTGCCGGTCGCCGCCAGGCCGTTCATTTTCGCCCGGTGGGTAAAGGCCCGCTGACCGGCTGCAACATTTTCCGATTTTCCACCCCATGCACTCAGACAGGCAGCCTGCAGGGCCCGGCCGTAGGAGAAGGTCAGTTGCCATGGCAGGTCATGCCCGGCATTCATGGCAGACAGATGCGCCGTTGCCTCTTCGTCCGATTGACCACCCGACAGGAAGGCAATGCCCGGTATCAGGGCCGGGACGGTCGCCTTGAGGCAGCGAATGGTTTTTTCGGCCACTTCTTCAACAGAGGCCTTGCGGGCATTCTTTCCGTCGATCACCATGTTTGGCTTCAGGATCGTGCCTTCCAGATTGACACGTGCCGCATAAAGCTCGGCAAAAACGGCACGCAGCACCTGCTCTGTCACTTCAAAGCAGCGGTCTATGGAATGATCGCCGGGCTTGCCGTCCATGACCACTTCCGGTTCTACAATGGGGACGATGCCGGCTTCCTGGCACAGCGCCGCATAGCGCGCCAGCGCATGGGCATTGGCATGGACAGCGCCGCTGGTGGGCAGGGAAGAGGAGATCGAGAGGACGCCCCGCCATTTGGCAAAACGGGCTCCAAGGCGATAATATTCGGCAAGACGCTCACGCAGTCCATCAAGGCCCTCGGTGATTGTTTCACCTGGATGCGCTGCCAGTGGCTTCGCCCCGCCGTCAACCTTGATGCCGGGGATGGCGCCGGATGCCCGGATGATGTCAACCAGCGGTGTTCCGTCTGCTGCCTTCTGGCGCAGGGTCTCGTCAAACAGGATGACGCCGGAGATGTGGTTGCGCATGGCCTCATTCGAGCGAAACAGCATTTCGCGATAGTCCCGGCGGTTTTCCTCAGTGCATTCGACATGGATCGAGTCAAAACGCTTCTTGATGGTTCCGCTGGATTCATCAGCTGCCAACAGACCCTTGCCTGACGCAGCCATCGCTGCGGCTATGTCTTCCAGACGTTCGCTCATTTGGTGAATCTCCTGATGCCGGTTGCCGGCAGCCGCCAATTGATGAAGAGGGCTGCCATGCATGTTTGACTGCCGGAGCACCCGATATCTGGCTCCGACCGGTTACATTGCACTGGCGATAGCAGAAGTTTTTTGTCAGGAAAATAGCACCATCAGGAATTGAAACGATTGAAAAATATTCAATCGTTTGAAATCCTTAGATCATTTTGTATGAAGTCAAATCTGGCTGCATTGAAGCCCATTGACGTCTAACCCGGCCTACCTTTTCAAGGCATTGACGCCCGGCAGCGGTTTGCCTTCCATCCACTCCAGAAAGGCGCCGCCAGCGGTGGAGACATAGGTGAAATCGTCGCTGACACCGGCAAGGTTGAGTGCGGCGACAGTATCGCCGCCGCCTGCCACGGAGGTCAGCAGGCCTTCACAGGTCTGCTGTGCGGCAAATCTGGCTGCTGCCACGGTGGCCGCATCAAAGGGCTCAATTTCGAAGGCGCCGAGCGGGCCATTCCACACAAGGGTTTTTGCCTTGGCGATCCAGTCGTTGATGGTCGCCACGGATTTTGGGCCGAGATCGAGGATCATGGCATTGGCAGGGACCGCATTGATGTCGACTGTCTGGTTTGCTGCACCGGCCTTGAATTCTTCTGCGACAACCCCGTCCACCGGCAGAACGATGGCGCAATTTTTTGCTGCCGCCTCGATCATGATCTGCTTGGCGGTGGCCGCAAGGTCATGCTCGCAAAGCGATTTTCCAACGGCTGTTCCCTTGGCCGCAAGAAAGGTATTGGCCATGCCGCCGCCAATCACCAAAGCATCAACCTGGCCGACAAGGTTCATCAGCAGATCCAGCTTGGTGGACACTTTTGCGCCGCCGACGATGGCAACAACCGGCCGTGCCGGGTTTCCGAGACCCTTTTCAAGGGCTTCCAGTTCGGCCTGCATGGTGCGCCCCGCATAGGAGGGCAGAAGATGGGCGATGCCTTCAGTCGAGGCATGGGCCCGGTGGGCGGCCGAAAAGGCATCATTGACATAGATATCGCCATTTTGAGCAAGTTGCGCTGCAAAGGCGGCATCATTTTTTTCTTCGCCGGGATGAAACCGCACGTTTTCCAGCAGCAGGATGTCGCAATCGGTCATGGCTTCTATGGCTTCCTGCGCTGGTTCGCCGATGCAATCGGTGGCAAAATGCACCCTTTGGTCGAGGATTTCCTCGACCTTGTGGGCAATCGGTCGAAGCGACATGGTTTCGACCACATGGCCGTCCGGACGGCCAAAATGCGCCAGCAGAATGACCCGCGCGCCTTTGGTGGACAATTCACGCAATGTGGGCACCACGCGCTCGATACGGGTCGTATCGGTGACAGTGCCATCGCGGACCGGCACATTGAGATCAACACGAACGAGGACTTTTTTACCGGCAAGATTATCAATGGAATCGAGTGTTTTGAAGTCGGTCATGATCAGCGCTCTTCTGGCGGTATATTGCTTAATGGCAGGGTGAACGTGGCGAGTGTGTCGCGGTCATGCTTGAGTTGCACCCGCTGCGTCGATGCCGGTGCATGGGCCAGACCGGCCCCCTTGCGATGGGCGCGCTGCGGCCGGATGGGCCGTTTTTCAAAGCCGCCACCGCAGTTCGGGCATACATTGTCCACGCAATCAGCGCAGAATGTGCACTCATAGCTGCATATACGGGCGTCGGGCGCGTCAGCGGCAAGATCCTTATCGCAATATTCGCAATTCGGTCTTATCTGCAACATGCGCCCGAACCCTCATTTCAAGAAGTCGACAGATCTCAGATGAGTTTTCCCATGGCCACTGCCGTGTCAGACATGCGGTTGGAGAAACCCCATTCGTTATCATACCAAGTCAGAATGCGCACAAAGGTTCCATCGAGAACCTTTGTCTGGTCCATGTGGAAAATGGAAGAATGGGAATCGTGGTTCAAGTCGATGGAGACCAGAGGCTCATCCGTGTAGCCCAGGATGCCCTTGAGTTCACCATCGGCTGCTTCGCGAATGGCATTGTTGATCTCTTCAATGGTGGTGGCGCGGCTGGTGATGACATTCAGGTCGACGACCGACACATTGGGCGTCGGTACACGGATGGCAACGCCGTCAAGCTTGCCATTGAGTTCAGGCAGCACAAGGCCAACGGCCTTTGCAGCGCCGGTGGAGGTAGGGATCATTGACACGGCGGCAGCACGGCCGCGGTACAGATCCTTGTGCATGGTGTCCAGCGTCGGCTGGTCGCCCGTGTAGGAGTGAATGGTTGTCATGAAGCCTTTTTCGATGCCAAAGGCCCTGTTCAAGACATAGGCGACCGGTGAAAGGCAGTTGGTGGTGCAGGATGCATTGGAAACAACCAGATCATCGCTGGTCAACGTATTGTGGTTAACACCAAAGACGATGGTCTTGTCCGCGCCGCTTGCCGGTGCTGAAACGAGAACACGTTTTGAACCGTTTGCAAGATGCAGGGCAGCCTTGTCACGCGCGGTGAAGATGCCGGTGCATTCCATGGCAATATCCACATCGCCCCAGGGCAATTCCTTTGGATCACGGATGGCGGTGACCTTGATCGGGCCTCTGCCGACATCGATCGTGTCGCCGTCAACGGTGACGGTTCCAAGAAAGCGGCCATGCACACTGTCATAGCGCATCAGGTGGGCATTGGTTTCAACCGGGCCCAGATCATTGATGGCAACCACCTCGATATCGGTGCGTCCCGATTCGATGATGGCGCGAAGCACGTTGCGGCCTATGCGACCAAACCCGTTGATGGCAACTTTAACGGTCATGAACATTTCTCCGATCTTTAGGTGCAATTGCAGCGGGCTGGACCTGATTGTTCAGCGCCCTTTTCCTGCGGACAGGGATCAGGTCTCTTCCTGTCCTGCCAGATTGTTCAATTTTGCCTCGACAGCTTCAAAAGTCGCGTCGGCGGTAATTCCGAAATGGGCGTAGAGTTCCTGATAAGGACCTGATGCGCCAAAGCCCTTCATGCCAATGAAGATACCGTCATTGCCGATGAACCGGTCCCATCCCTGACGGACAGCCGCTTCGATGGCGACCTTGACGGGTGAGGCGCCGAGAATACATTGCTTGTATTCTTCCGACTGCTCTTCAAACAGTTCAAAACTTGGCACGGAAACAACGCGCACAGTGTGACCTGACGCCTCGATCTTTTCGCGCGCCTCCAGGGCAATTTCCACTTCGGAGCCTGATGCGAATATGGTGACGTCGGCATCACTGGCCGGCACCAGATCATAGGCGCCGTAAGCGCACATGTTTTCTGCGATATAGCTGGTGCGCACGGAGGGCAGGTTCTGGCGCGTCAGCGCGATGCCCGAGGGTCTGGCTTCCGATTCCAGCGCCAATTGCCAGCATTCGGCCGTCTCAGTGGCGTCTGCCGGTCTGAATGTCAGCAGATTGGGAATGGCACGCAGGGCAGCCAGATGTTCCACCGGCTGATGCGTCGGGCCATCTTCGCCAAGCCCGATGGAATCATGGGTAAAGACGTGAATGACGCGAATGCCCATGAGGGCGGCAAGCCGGATCGACGGTCGGCAATAATCGGAAAAGATCAGAAAGCCACCGGAATAGGGGATCAACCCGCCATGCAGGGCGATGCCGTTCATGGCCGCTGCCATGCCATGCTCGCGGATTCCGTAGTGGATATAGCGCCCGGAAAAATCGTCCGGCGTTATAGAAGCGGTCTGCTCGGTCTTGGTATTGTTTGAGCCGGTCAGGTCAGCCGAGCCACCAATCGTCTCGGGCACAACGCCATTGATGACGGTCAGCGCATCTTCGGAAGATTTGCGTGTTGCCAGCTTTGGCTGTTCATCTGCCAGTTTCTTCTTGTAGGCATCAATCGCGGAATCGAAGCCGCCTGGCAGGGCGCCGCTCATGCGGCGGGTGAAGGCTGCACGGCTGTCCGCATTGGTTTCAGCCAGTCGCTCTTCCCATGCCTTGCGTTCCTTGGTCGAGCGCAGGCCTGCAAGGCGCCAGCAATCCAGAATATCTGAAGGGATATCGAAAGGTTCCGATGGCCATTCCAGCGCTTTGCGCGCACCGGCGATGTCTTCGGCACCGAGCGGTGAACCATGTGCCTTGGCTGTGCCTGCCTTGGTCGGGGCTCCGAATCCAATGATCGTCTTGCAGGCAATCATGGTGGGTTTTTCGGATTTCTGGGCCGTTTCGATTGCGGCGGCAATGGCATCGGGATCATGGCCGTCAACCGCGATCGTGTTCCAGCCAGAGGCATTGAAACGGGCGATCTGATCGGTCGAATCAGCAAGGCTCACGGCGCCGTCAATGGAGATTCCATTGTTGTCCCAAAAGACGATGAGTTTGTTGAGTTTGAGGTGCCCGGCCAGGGAGAGGGCTTCCTGGCTGATGCCTTCCATCAGGCAACCGTCACCGGCCAGCACATAGGTGTGGTGATCGACGATGTCGCTGCCGAATTCATCTGCCAGCTTGCGTTCCGCGATGGCCATTCCGACGGCATTGCCAAGGCCCTGACCCAAAGGCCCGGTGGTGGTTTCAATGCCCGCGGCATGGCCGTATTCGGGGTGACCTGCCGTCTTGGAGCCCAATTGACGGAAATTCTTGATTTCGTCGATGGTGATGTCTTCGTAGCCGAGCAGGTAGAGCAGGGAATAAATCAGCATCGATCCATGACCGGCAGAAAGGACAAACCGGTCGCGGTTGGGCCAATCCGGATGCTTGGGATCGAAGGTCAGAAATTTGGTGAACAGGACTGTCGCAATGTCGGCGGCGCCCATTGGCAGCCCTGGGTGACCGGATTTGGCCTTCTCGACGGCATCCATTGAGAGAAAGCGGATCGCGTTGGCCATCCGTTCATGTTTTTCGCGTGGGATCATGACAATTCAGCTTTTTCAGGGTGTCTTGCGGCAGCCCGTTATGGGCTCCTATTGAAAGCACGAGACACATAGCAGGTGATGGGGTGAAGTCAATAAATGACATGGCCGAAAGGCTGTTTCGTCGCGGTTTTGGGTGTTGAGTGGCGGCAAAACATCGTAGCGCTGCCGTGTAAATGCCTGATTGTTATCGGATTGGCCGATTGGATCGGGTTATCCCCAATCAAAACAGGTCAGAATGCCAAGAAGATTGACGACGGCTTCCTGTAGCGCTTAATCTTTGTGGTATAAGTGCCCGAGAATCAAACGAATTGTGAACTCGCAAGGCACGGGAATTAATAATGCCAGGTGCGAATACTGCAAAAATAGCACTTCAGGGCCTCAGCAAAGCTCTATCCAGACTCGAAAATGCGGTTGACGGCCGCGTCGAGAAAGAACGTGATTTTGCCGACGCCGAAGAAGAGGTGCAGCGTCTCAACGCTGACCGGTCGAGGCTTGCGCAGGAACTCGATCATTCGGAAGAACGCGCCGAGCGGCTGGCGGAAGCCAACAAGGAAGTGTCACGCAGACTGGTCACAGCAATGGAAACGATCCGGGCAGTTCTGGATCGGTAGGGCAATCTTATGGCACAGGTCACAGTAAATATAGACGGCAAGGCCTATCGAATGGCCTGTGAAGAGGGGCAGGAGAAACACCTGACCGAGCTGGCAGGCAAATTCGACCGCTATGTCAGCCACCTGAAGGGTGAGTTCGGGGAAATGGGTGACCTGCGCATCACGGTCATGGCCGGCATTCTGGTGATGGATGAACTCAGTGAAGTGCAGCGCAAATTGCGCGGGCTTGAAAGTGAAGTCGACAGTCTGAAAAAAACCCGTGATACGGCGTTGGCACAGGTTGATGATGCAGATGCCACCATGGCCAAACTGATCGGCCAGGTCGCCGACCAGGCAGAGCGCATTGCCCAAAAGCTGGAAAAGAGCTGAGGACGCCACTGGTCGCGGCATGGATGGTGCCATGAATTCCACTGCCAGATATTTATACAGCCGTCACAATTACCCTCATTTGGGGCTGGTGCTTTGTTCGCAGCGACCTTATATTCAGCTTGCGGTCTGCGCCTCTCGGCAGGGAACTCAATCCCCGGGGCCTTAATTGATCCTAAGGGAGCTGTCCCTGTTGAGACCCGTGGGTTTCAGCATATGGCACCCACCTACGTTGTAGGTTCCCGGGATCGTAAAATCCCACCGGCTGTTGTGGACCGCACCTTAAAACATTCTTCCACAGCACGCAGTTCCTTTGGTGTTCCGCCATGCTGGAGCAGTCAGACAAGCAGGACAAGTGCAATGTGTGCACAGGAATTGAAAGCCGCATTGCGTCGCCGCACACTTGCTGCGCGTGATTCCATGACCATTGAAGCGCGCATTGAAGCCAGCCTGATGATTGATCAAATAGGGATTGAAGCCCTGGGTCCATTGTCGGGGGAAATTGTCTCGGGTTTCTGGCCGATGCGCTCCGAAGTCGATATCAGGCCCCTGATGTTTCATCTGGGAGAAGCGGGCGCGCAATTATGTCTGCCAGTTGTCCTCGACAAGACGCGGATTGTATTTCGCGAATTGATCCGGGGCGCAGAATTCATCGATGCGGGATTTGGCACTTTTGGACCCGGATCGCAGGCTGTGGAGCTGGATCCGACCGTCATGCTGATGCCGCTGGCGGCCTTTGACCGGATGGGCAACCGGATTGGCTACGGCGCGGGCCATTACGATCGGGCGATTGCGCGATTGCATGAGAAGGGTCAGCAACCAAGGCTCATCGGGGTGGCTTTTGACCTGCAGGAAGTCGAGCAGGTTCCGCATGAGGTCCATGATGTGCCATTGTCTGCGATATTAACACAGAGCGGGTTTTATCAAGTGCCCCAAAACAGGTCGTGACGTTATGAGATTTCTATTTTTGGGTGATTTGGTGGGGCGGTCCGGACGCACGGCAGTGTGGGACAAGTTGCCCGGCCTCATCCGGGATTACAAATTCGACTTTGTCGTCGTCAATGGCGAGAATGCGGCTGGCGGTTTCGGCATTACCGAAGAAATCTACATGCGGACAATTGACGCCGGCGCCGATGTGGTGACCACCGGCAACCATGTGTGGGATCAGCGCGAGGCGCTGAGCTTTTGTGAGCGGCACGATCGCTTTTTGCGGCCGGCGAATTATCCAGACGGTACACCGGGACACGGTTCGGGCGTTTTCATTGCGCGCAATGGCGCCCGCGTGCTGGTCAGCAACATCATGGGGCGGGTGTTCATGCATCCCGATCTGGATGATCCATTCATGGCCGCCGAACGGGAACTTGCCGCCTGTCCATTGGGCGAGCAGGCCGATGCGGTGATCATCGACTTTCACGCCGAAGCGACCAGCGAAAAACAATGTTTTGGCCATTTTGTTGATGGGAGGGCAAGCCTGGTGGTTGGCACCCATACCCATGTTCAGACCGCAGACCATCAGATATTGAATGGCGGCACAGCCTATATGTCTGATGCTGGCATGTGCGGCGATTATGATTCGTCGCTGGGCATGGACAAGGAAGAGCCGATCAACCGCTTCGTCTCGAAGATCCCGAAAAACCGCTTTGAAGCGGCCACGGGACCGGCGACGATTTGCGGTGTGGCGGTTGAAATTTCCGACCGCACGGGCCTTGCCGAATCAATCCATCCGCTGCGGATCGGGCCGCGGCTTTCGCAGGCTTTGCCCGATTTTGGTGATTGATCAGACGCCGTTCAAAATGATGATGGTGGGCTGGCGCGGCAGATTGCGCAGGGAGATGGTGACGGCATCCTCATTGCGGAAGTCGTGGGCAAAATCCTTTCCAAACAACCGAAGGAACGATTCGATCGAGGCGCCGCGGCGATGCATGGGCAGAATGACCGATGCCCGCAAACGCTTGACGATCGCACTCATCCGTTCGTGGCCGAGGGTCAGGCCGCCATCAATCGGCACCATCAGCACATCGAGCCTGCCGATCTGTGCAATGTGACTATCGGTCAGTTCGTGGTGCAGATGGCCCAGGTGGCCGATGCAAAGACCGGCAACCTCAAAAATGAAGATCGAGTTGGCGTCGGGCTCCGCACCACCGAACCCGGACCTTATATCGGTCGTGACATTGCGGATATAGGTGTCACCCACCACGACATCATGATCGGCGGCACCGCCATCGGGGTTCCAGCCGGGCAGCACATGTTCGATTGCCGGGTCCGCATTCATTGTAAAATGGCCGCTGTGGGCCTTGTTCATGGTGACCACATTGGGCGTCTCGCGCGGACCCGCATAGCCGTTATAATCGGTGGCAATGCGCACACCCTGCGGCGTTTCGATCAGATAGGTCGAGTGATTGATATAGGTCAGCCGGACCTGATCGCGGTTCAGGGGTTCACCGGAGGCCAGACGCACATCGCCGCGCAATTGGGCGATGGCCTGGCATGTGGACACGGCTCTTGGTGCGACTGTTTGTGACGACTGGGCTTTCTGGGCCTTCATGGCCAAATCAGGGGTGGCTACATCAGAAGGCGGCAGGACCGTGAACCCTGAAGACGCCAGAACGGCGGCCAGCAACAGGCCGATGGAGGACAGGATGGTGGACGTCTGTTTCATGGCGCGATGATC
Organism: Rhizobiaceae bacterium; assembly: GCA_029233925.1. GTDB lineage: Bacteria > Pseudomonadota > Alphaproteobacteria > Rhizobiales > Rhizobiaceae > Hoeflea_A. The sequence goes on along the minus strand of JARGOX010000020.1, from coordinate 68,825 downwards.
CGTTGTGAACCCTGATAGCTGCCGTCAGAAACATAGTGTACCAGCCTTCTATCGGAAATCCAGCCGCTTCACGCGTGTTTGATCAGCGCACGATCATTGCCGGTGTCAACACAGTTCATTTGCACGCAAACGGTTCTAATGACGGCGACTTTGGCCGCACCATCTGGACGATTGCAGTCGACTTGCCTATAAGGCGGCGCATCAGAGGTTTTTACGCAAGTGGGCGGAGCGCCATGGCAGGCCATTCAAAATTCAAGAATATCATGCACCGCAAGGGGCGACAGGACGCGGTGCGTTCGAAACTGTTTTCCAAACTGTCGAAGGAAGTGACCGTCGCCGCAAAAATGGGTGGCGGGGATATCGACGGCAATCCAAGATTGCGTCTGGCCGTGCAGAATGCCAGGGGCCAATCGATGCCCAAGGACAATATCCAGCGGGCTATCAACAAGGGTGCAGGCGGCGACGCTGCCGACTATGAGGAAATCCGCTACGAGGGCTATGGTCCAGGTGGCGTGGCCGTCATCGTCGAGGTGCTGACAGACAATCGCAACCGTTCGGCTTCGAATGTGCGTGCGTGTTTTTCGAAAAATGGTGGTGCGCTGGGTGAAACCGGCTCTGTTGCCTTCATGTTCGACCGGGTTGGCGAAATTGTCTACAAGGTCGAGGCCGGTGACGAGGACGCGATGATGGAAGCGGCGATTGAAGCCGGCGCTGATGATGTCCAGTCAAGCGAAGACGGACACACCGTGATCTGTGCGTTTGAAGCCATTGGTGACGTCACCACGGCGCTGGAAGCGACATTGGGAGAGGCTGAATCGGTCAAGCCCATCTGGCGACCGCAAAACACCATTGACGTCGATGAGGAACGCGCCGGTACGCTGTTGAAGCTGATGGATGCGCTGGAAGATGACGACGACGTGCAGAGCGTCTATTCCAATTTCGATATTTCCGACGAGATCATGGCCAGACTCGAAGAGGCCTGATGCGCTTTGAGATAGTTTCATACTCTGTCGACAACATTCAAACCCGGGTCTTTTGATCCGGGTTTTTGTTTTTAATGCTCGAATGTTTTTGTTTTGTTCGCATTTGTGTGGCATAGAACACCGGCAATAGATGGTGGATCAAAACATGGGTCAGTCTGAACCGACACGTATTATCGGAATTGATCCGGGGCTGCGCAGAACCGGCTGGGGGCTGATCGAAAGCCTGGGCAATTCGCTGCGTTTTGTCGCTTCGGGAACCATTCGCTCCAATGCCGATCTCGACCTGGCCTCGCGCCTTTGCCAATTGCATGATGGCCTGCATGAAATCGTGCATGCCCATATGCCCCATGAGGCGGCGGTGGAGCATACGTTTGTCAACAAGGATGCGACTGCAACGCTGAAACTCGGCCAGGCGCGTGGCATTGCGTTGCTGGTTCCGGCGCTTGCCGGGCTGCCGGTTGCCGAATACGCACCCAATACGGTCAAGAAATCGGTGATCGGTGTCGGGCATGGCGACAAGAAACAGATCCACAAGATGGTCCGGGTGCTGATGCCGAAGGCGCAGTTCGATACGGATGATGCCGCTGATGCGCTGGCCATCGCCATTTGCCATGCCCATCACCGGCAATCTATTGTCGGTCGGCTCAAACTGGCCGCAAGCCTGTAGGATTGGATTTGCAATGATCGGGAAACTGAAGGGCACCATTGAGGAAATCGGCGACGATCACGTTCTGATCGATGTCCATGGTGTGTGTTATATCGCCTTTTGCTCGAGCCGCACGCTCGCCGGACTTGGCAGCATTGGCGAGGCTGTCGTGCTGCAAATCGAGACCTTTGTGCGTGAAGACCAGCTGAAACTCTACGGATTTGCCTCGGCGCTGGAGCGCGAATGGTTTCGCCTGCTGCAATCAGTCCAGGGTGTCGGCGCCAAGGTGGCTCTGGCGGTGCTCTCGACGTTTTCGGCCAGCGACCTTGCCAATGCCATCGCGCTGCAGGACAAGGCCATGGTGGCACGGGCGCCGGGCATCGGGCCAAAGGTGGCCCAGCGGATCGTGACCGAATTGAAAAACAAGGTGCCGGCCTATGCCGGCGATCTGGGCGAGGCCATGGACCTCAAACGCGATCTTGGCGACGGGGTTGCCGCCGGGCCGGTGAGCGACGCGGTGTCGGCCCTGTCCAATCTGGGCTATTCGCGCGAACAGGCGGCCAATGCGGTCGCCGCTGCCCTGCGCTCGGCCGGGGAAACAGCAAATTCAGCGACCCTGATCCGGCTTGGCCTGAAGGAATTGTCCAAATGAGTGTTTTGGCGCGGCTTGCCGAACGTGTAGCGGGAATGATTGATGCGTGACGAAGAGCGACTTGTGACGGGTGAAACGCTGGGTGAAGATGCCGAGATGTCACTGCGCCCGCAAAGTCTTGATGACTTTACCGGCCAGGCGGAGGCCCGCTCCAATCTAAAAGTCTTCATTGAGGCCGCCAAGGCACGCGGAGAGGCCTTGGATCATGTGCTGTTTGTCGGCCCGCCCGGGCTGGGCAAGACGACCCTGGCGCAAATCATGGCGAAGGAACTGGGCGTCAATTTTCGCTCGACCTCCGGCCCGGTCATTGCCAAGGCCGGTGATCTGGCCGCGCTGCTGACCAATCTGGAAGAGCGCGATGTCCTGTTCATTGACGAGATCCACCGGCTTAATCCGGCGATTGAAGAGATTCTCTATCCGGCGATGGAAGATTACCAGCTTGACCTGATCATTGGTGAGGGACCGGCGGCGCGCTCGGTGAAGATTGATCTGTCGAAATTCACGCTGATTGCCGCAACGACACGGCTCGGCCTTTTGACCACGCCTCTGCGGGATCGCTTCGGCATTCCCGTCAGGCTCAATTTCTACACGGTGCCGGAACTGGAATTCATCGTGCGGCGCGGCGCCCGGATCATGGGCCTGCCGATCACCGATGATGGCGCACTTGAAATTGCCCGGCGGGCCCGCGGCACACCGCGCATTGCCGGGCGCCTGCTGCGCCGGGTGCGTGATTTTGCCGAGGTTGCCCGCGTCGAGGCGGTGACCCGGGAGATCGCCGACGATGCCCTGACGCGGCTGTCGGTCGACCATATGGGGCTGGATCAGCTCGACATGCGTTACCTGACCATGATCGCCCAGAATTTTGGTGGCGGGCCGGTCGGTGTCGAGACCATTGCCGCCGGGCTGTCGGAGCCGCGCGATGCGATCGAGGACATTATCGAGCCCTTCCTGATACAGCAGGGCTTTATCCAGCGCACCCCGCGCGGCCGGCTGCTCACCGCCAATGCCTGGGGGCATCTGGGGCTCAACGCACCCAAGGACCTGGCGCAACAGCAGATCAGCCTGTTCCAGGAGCCCGAGGATCCGGTCGCTTGAAACGGGCAGGGGTTCTGGCCGTCTCCTGGGTTTTTGACGACCAGCGATGCCACACATGACACAGGAACGCGCGACATTTCTGGCGACCTTGATCGTCATTGTCACCGGCGTCCTTTGGGGCTTCTACTGGATACCCGTGCGTGCACTGGCCGATGGAGGGGTGTCCGGCGCCTGGGGCACGCTGGCGATCACCATGGCTGCGGCGCTGCTATTGTTACCTGCCGCGATCCTGAAGCGGCGTCAGTTCTCGGCGTCAGATCCCATCGCACTGATCTCCGTTGCCATTGGCGGGGCGGCTTTTGCCTTGTACTCGGTCGCATTTCTTTATGGCCAGGTGGCGATCATCATCCTGCTGTATTTTCTGACACCGGTCTGGAGCAGCCTGATCGAGCGCTACATCATGGGCTGGCACACGCCGCGTCTGCGGGTCCTGGCGATACTGGTGGGGCTTATCGGTCTGTCCGTGATGCTGGGCGCAGACGGACAATTGCCGCTGCCGCGCGGCGCGGGAGAATGGATGGCGCTGCTGGCCGGCATCCTTTGGTCTGTCGGGACAACGGGCATGCGCGCGAAATCCAGTCTCGGGCCGGGCCCCTCAGCCTTTGTCTTCGCCATCGGCGCAGCGGGCACGGCCCTGATACTCGCACCATTCCTCGGCCCTGTGCCCAGCGCTGTGCAGGTGGGAAGCCTTGCAGCCTCGCTCGGACTGGCCCTGGTCACCGGCGGCGTGTGGTGGGGCCTGTCGGTTGTGGCTTTGATGTGGGCGACGGTGCGGCTGGAACCGGCCCGCGTCGGCATCCTGTTGATGAGCGAAGTTCTGGTCGGCGCCGTCTCAGCAGCCATGCTCGCCAAAGAGACCCTCGCGCCACTGGAGCTTGCCGGTGGCGCATTGGTTCTGTGTGCCGGGGTCATGGAAGTCTGGCCCGTGCGTCAGGGGGCAGGGCGGCGAACCGGTTGAGGCAGGTGGTATGGTCGTCGCGGGTGCCGCTGGCAGCCTTGCATGGGATGTTGTCAAGAAGAATGAACAGCAAGTTCCTAATTAAACCCGCAGGCTCACCGGATCACGTGCACCGCACAGGGCGCATGCCGGACGACCCTGCTGGCCGTGGAACCAAGAAAATAGTCTTGCAGGCCGGGACGGTGGGAAGCGATCACGATGCAATCGATTGCGTGCTCCCTGGCGTAGTCAACAATCGTTGTGCCGGCATGTCCACTAACGACAACAGATCTGACGCCAGCAGCGCTTGCAAGGGCCGCCTTTAGCTCCGCTTCGGCATTCGAGCGCCGGTTTTCAGCGTTGTCCGCGGGAAGATATTGCGATACATAGGCCGGTATATCCTCCAGAACATTCAAAGCCGTGATAGACGCGCCTTCCGCAGCAAGAGCGCGGGCAATCGCAAGAGTGCCGACACTGTCATTTGCGTGATCCAGCGCTATCGTGACAAGGATGTTTTTATACATATTCAGTTCCTCCAAAAATGTAATGATTGCACAGATGTGAAACGCCTTCATTGATTTGCCTCAAAGGACTGTTTTCCCATCCCCGGCACTGAGCAGCTCGACGAGGCAAGACCAATGCTCGGGTTCAACACAGGCGACGATCTCAATTTTCTATCTGAAGCCCGATTTGGTCGAAAAGCTGTTGTCCATGCCGATGGATATGAACCAAACCGTCAGCAAACGGCAGGAAAGGGCTGAAACTCTCATTTGAGCTGCTGGAAAAAAATCCCCTGACCGCAGCCGGAGTTCCTATTCGCAGGACTTGTGGCTCAATAGAAGCAGGAGGACCTGCCAATGTTAGATCATTTCCAGAACACTTTGCCTCTGCAGTGATTTACCAGCACTGTTGCATTCGCGCATGCAGCCAGCGGGTGCGAGCAGCTGCGATCCGATCGATTTCACCAGATTTCAGAAGTTCTCAGTTGCACGAGGTCACTCGATATTTAGATATCAAGAATGAGTCGCGGGCAGGCGGCGCGGGATACGCAGATCATCATCGTGTCTTTTTGTGAGCCCTCCAGTACAAAGTCCCGATGGTCAGGAATGCCGCCAAGAACCCGCGTCTCGCAGGTTCCGCAAACGCCCTCGAGACAGGATCCAAAAACGTCCGCGCCCGCCGCTTCGGCAGCCTCCAGGATAGATTGTCCGGGCTCCACCACAATAGTGGTCCCTGTACGGGCCAGTTCGACTTCAAAGGTCGTATCTTCACCGACAGGCTGCGGCGCACTTTGTGCTGCAGAAAAGCGCTCGACGTGCGGCGTGATGTGGCGTGCGGCGCAGACATCGCCGATTTCGTTCAAGAGACGTATCGGCCCGCAGGCAAAGACCTCTGTTTCATCGGGCAAGCTGGCGACGACGCCATCGACCCCAAGAATTTGCTGCTGGCTTTTGGGGTAGAGCCTGACTTTCTCGCCATAATCCGACACCAGTTGGTCGGCAAAGGCCATGCTTGATGGTGATCGTCCGGCATAGTGAAGCTGCCAGTCGGCGCCAGCTCTTTCGAGTTGCGCGATCATCGGCAGGAAGGGTGTGATCCCAATCCCACCGGCAATGAAGGCGAAGCTGTTGCCCGGCACAAGCGCAAAATTGTTGCGCGGTGGCCGGACCTGCACTGCACTGCCCTCGACGAGATGATCGTGGATGGCGAGTGATCCGCCGCGACCCATGTCCTCGCGCAGGACCGCAATCATCCATCTGCTGCGATCAAGTGGGTTACCGCACAGGGAGTATTGACGGACGATTCCAGCCTCGCCGAAAATCAGTTCGATATGCGCACCCGGCTCCCACGGCGGCAGATCGCCGCCGCCGGGATCCTGCAATTCGATCGCGACGATTCCGTCCGCCACATGCTTTTTCGATGTGAGGAGAAGACCAAATGTGTCCGATAAATTGTGCGCCGGGACGACCTCGGGTTTTTCGTGCGCCAAGGTCATTTTGGCGTCTTTTCATTTTCACGCTGATCTGGCCGTGCCCGCGCGGCTGTGTTTTCGCGCGCAGCCTGGAGAAAGGGCCGGGCCCAGGCGCTGTCCGGAGTTACATTGGAGTTTTCGTGTGCAAGCTCTGCCAGAATCTTGCGGTACTCCACCGTCATCCTGTCGCTGCGCGTATGCATTTCCGTCTGGATCTCAAGAGGAAATTCGGGCCGGATGTTTTTAAGAAGCACCTTGTCTTCACTTTGAATTTCACGATCCAGGGCAATGATTCCCGCGCGTTTCTTTTCGTCAGGCGCATCATTTCGGGCAATGAACTGGCAAAACAGTGTGTGGTGGTCGTCAACCGGCGTCGCGGTCTTGAACAGCACGTGCCGCAGTCCGTTCTCATATTCCATCACGTCCTTGTAGACGAAGGGTTGCACCAGCTCCGAGTTGGTGACACGGATTGTATGGTCACCGGTCAAGCCGGTATTGGCGCGCATGGCGTCTGTCAGGCGGGCGCGATAACTGATCCGTGCGCTGAGCTTATGCCCGTCACGGTTGATCTCGTAGCTCTCAAATTTGGGGGCGGAGGAATCCCCGACGGTGTTGCGATGCGTCCAGGCAACATGCGCAATGTCGAGCGCATTGTCGATCACCCGCGGCGCCGAGGTGTCCCACACCTCCATGATCTCATGCATGACCACGAAATTCGGATCTTCGGCTTCGGGCAGATCAGGAATATCAGCACCGGGCATGCCGACGCATACCCAGACCAGCCCGTAACGCTCGTCGACAAGAACCGAAAGTGCGCGTGCCCTGGGTGGCACGGGCTTGTCGTCATCATTCTGGGGAATGCGCACACAGGCTCCGCTCGTGTGGAAGGCCCAGCCATGATAGGGGCACACCAGATCGCCATTGTCGAGCCAACCCTGGGAAAGGCGCGCGGCGCGGTGCGGGCATTCGTCAACCGCACAACCGAGTTTGCCGTCCGCCCCACGCCAGACGACATAGTCGTCGCCAAGGAGCCGTACACCGCGTGGTTTGTCGCTGATATCGGATGAATAGGCGACCGGATACCAATAGCCCCTGAGGGCAGGGATTTCGCTCACAAACATTTTCGTCTCCTTGATTGGCAGGCAGATGGTTGTGTGGGGCGGGCCATGATCAGGCCCGTTTAAACGGCTTGCCTGCGTCGGCAGGGCCGGAAGCGCGGCCGACGAAGGTGGCAAGCGCCAGAAGCGCAAGCACATAGGGCAGTGCGATCAATAATTCGTGGGGAATGTCACGCCATAGAATTTGCGCACGCAGCGCGATCGCATCAGCGAAGCCGAAGGCGATGCATGCAAGCGCACCGGGCCAGACCCGCCACTTGCCGAAGACCAGAGCAGCCAGCGCCAGAAAACCACGACCCTGCGTCATGGATGCCTGAAACATATCGAGCGTTACAATGGACAGATAGGCTCCACCCAATGCGCCGAAGACACCGGAGGCAACCACGGCGAAGAAGCGCGTGCGCACCACCGCAATGCCGGCAGCGTCTGCGGATTCGGCGGATTCACCGCAGGCCCTGATGCGCAGACCGGCGTCAGTGCGAAACATCACCCACCAGACAAGGAAAACCAGTGCGAAACAGGCATAGTCGACAAGGCTGAGCGACGAGAACAGCCGCCCCACATTTGGCAGGTCTGCCAGCAGCGGCACGCGCACGACGGGTATTTTTTCGACGCTGGGCGTCAGTCCATCGACGCCCCAGATCACCGGAATCAGGGCTGCCGTCAGTCCGGCGCCAATGAGATTGATGGCTGCACATGACACGACCTGGTCGCCGCGCAAGGTCACCGTCATCAGCGCCAGCGCGCTGCCTGAAAAAACACCCGAGGCAAGAGCGCCGATAAGGCCGAGCCATGGGTCACCGGTGAAATAGGTCACCAGCACGGCGGAAAATGCGCCGATCAGCATCATGCCTTCCAGGCCGATGTTCAGGACACCGCTGCGTTCGCTGATAAGACCGCCCAGCATCGGCATCAAAATCGGCAAGGCCAGATGAAGGGCGCTGATGACCAGTGATATCGTCAAAAGGCTGCTCATGATGGCTCCTCCGGGCTGGTGGCTATTTCAGACATGTACTGTGGTTCCGGCGGGTCGTTGGGCAGCGTATCGTCGACGACCTTTTGGCGCATGTTCGACACCAGCCGCATGACTGCCGGTTGCGCAGCCACGAAGGCGACCACCAGTCCGGAGACAACGCCGACAAATTCGCGGCTGATCCCTGCGATTGCCTGCAGGGGGACCGAGCCTGCATGAAGCACGGCGAAAAAGAAGGAAGCGGCGACGACGCCGATAGGCGACAGCGCCCCGAGCAGGGCGACCGCGATGGCGTCGAAACCGTAACCCGGCGAAAAACCGGCATAAAAGCGACCATAGAGCCCAAGCACCTGAACGGCGCCAGCAAGCCCGCCAAGTGCGCCTGAGGCAAGCAATGCGATGATAGTCTGCCGTTCGATGGAAATGCCGCTCGCCCGTGCCGCATTCTGGTTGGCGCCCATCAGTCGCAGCCGGAAACCGGCGGGCGTGCGATAGAGCACCCATGTGGCGATGGCGACGGCGGCCAAGGCGACAAGCAGTCCGGCATGCAGACGTGTGCCCTCCCAGATGATCGGCAATTGCGCACCCTCGGGCACCCGGTCGGTCGCAGAAGGCTGATCGGCAGCAACGAATGGTCCGGTTGGAGCGACGGCAAATTCCGCCACAGCCACTGCTACAAAATTCATCATGATGGTGGTGACCACTTCGTGCGCGCCGCGATAGGCCTTGAGCAGGGCCGGGATCAAGGCAAACAGCGCCCCACCAATCATTCCCGCCAGAAGACACACGATCATCAAAAGCGCCGGTGGAATGTCAAGGGAGGCACCGACCACACCGGCAACAAGGCCGCCGAAGAGCAATTGGCCCTCAACGCCGATATTGAAAAGGCTTGCATGGAAAGCAACGGCGACCGCCAGACCGGCGATCAGCAGTGGGATCATCTGGACCAGCGTTTCGGCGATTGCCGGGCCGCTGCCAAGCGCGCCGCCGAAGAAGGCCGTTGTCGTCAGCCAAAAATCCGATCCGGCGAGCCAGATCAACGGGACCGATGCGACCAGAGCAGCTGCTATTGTCAGCATGAATGTCAGGACTTGTCCGCCGACGCTGCCCGACATGGTATGGAAGCGTGCGACCAGGCGCGGCACAAATTCCCCATTGGGTTGCCGGGTATCATTGGCCAGTGCGTCAGCCATGACCTCGGGATCCATCCTGACCTGACGTTTGCCGGTCGCGGCTTTCTTGATTGAGGGAGGGGCCGTCATCGCATCCCGCGTCATTTTTGAGTCTCCTCGTCGATGCCTGACATCCAACTGCCGATCCTGTCCAGATCGGCGTCGGCGGTGCTGGTCTCGCCAACAATGCGTCCCTGTCGGAAAACCACGATACGATCAGCGATGGAGAAGACTTCGGTGAGATCCAGACTGAGCAAAAGGACTGCACCTCCGCGATCGCGCAGCCCGATCAGTGCCTCGTGGACAGCAGCGGCCGAGCCGATGTCCAGCCCCCGGGTTGGCTGGGCGGCGATCATCAGCCGCGGCGCGCGCGCAAGTTCCCGGCCGACCACCAGCTTTTGCTGATTGCCGCCGGACAGACTGGTGACCGGCGCCTCGACCGAAGCGGCACGCACCCGGTAGCGCCTTATAACGCCGGCAGCGAAGCGGGCGCGCTTTTGCCGGGACAACCAGAAGGGTGTGGGCGCGAAAGGCGCTCCATCGACAAATGCGATCGATGCGTTGTCTATGACGCTCATCCTGTCGGCGACAGCCAGCCCATGACGATCTTCCGGAATATGCGCCATGCCGCACTGGAACCGTTGCAATGTGGTTTTTCGGGTAATGTTTGCCTCTTCGAGCGTGATGCTGCCGCTTGCGGCCTTTTTCAGGCCCATCAACAATTCGATCAACTGCCCCTGACCATTGCCCTCGACACCGACGACGGCAAGAATTTCGCCACCGCACACATCGAGGTCGATGGGACCAAAGCGCTCGCCGTCTGACAGATTGCGAACGGAAAGGACGGTTGGCCAAATATGGCTGGAACGCGAGGGTACTTCCGGTCGATTGCGGCCGATCATCAATCGCACCAATTGTGCTTCCAGCGCCTGCTTTTCGGCGGGAGCATTGTACGCACGCGGAATTTCGGCCTCGCCGACGACGGCACCGTCGCGCAGCACGGTTACTCTGTCGCACAGCCGCATGATTTCCGGCAGCTTGTGACTGATCAGCACGATGGTCGTGCCATCCTGCTGGAGGGTCTTCAGGAGCGCGTAAAGTTCTTCCGCGTCGGGTGGCGAAAGCGCAGCGGTGGGCTCGTCGAGCACCAGCGTGGTCGCGCCGCCCCACAGCGCCTTGAGTATTTCCACCTTTTGCCGTGCGCCGACGGAGAGGGTATCGCAACGGGCAAAAGGATCGATGCCAAAGCCGAGCCGTTCGGAGAGTTCTTCAGCCCGGCGGCCGGCAGATTCCAGATCGAGTTTTTGCAACCAGCGCGCAGCGAAGCCGGAATTGGCCCGGCCAAGGATCAGGTTCTCGGCGACCGTCAGCTTGCCGATCAGGCTGAAATGCTGCTGAACCATACCAATTCCATGCGCCAGCGCATCGGCAACGGAGCGTAATGTTACGTCCTCCCCGCCTATTTCTATACGCCCGGCGTCGGGGCGCATCATGCCGAAGAGAATTTTCATCAGCGTCGACTTGCCGGCGCCGTTCTCACCGAGCAGACCATGGATTGATCCCTGGCGCACAGAAAGATCGATCGAACGGTTGGCTTTGACCGGTCCGAAGTGCTTGCTCACGCCGGTCAGCTGGATAGCCACCGGCGCGGTGTCGGGCCGCGAGGCACGGGTTTTCATTGTCATTGCCTCGCGGCCCGTGTTCATCATTTGCTCATCGATTTGAACGACTGCAACTCTTCTTCGTTGGCAGGGACGACCATTGAGCCGTCCAGGATGGCGGCGGTTGCAGCCTCGACCTTTGCCATGATCTCCGGCGAAAGTGTATCAAGGTTGTCTGCGCAAAGGCCGACAGCCTTCTCAGCGAGACCGAGACTGACGGTGCCGCCCTTGAAGGTGCCGTCGGCTGCCGCCTTGTTTTCATAAACCACAGCACCGGCGACATCCTTGACGGCGGAGGTCAGGAAGTTGTCGGGAGCAAATTGCCCCTTGCAGGTATCGACGCCAATCACCCAATTGCCTTTGCCCAGACCCTTGGCTGCGTCGAAGATACCACGCCCGCCACCGCCGGCGACATCCAGAATGACGTCAGCGCCCAGATCATAGATGCCGAGGGCAAGTTCCTTTGCCTTTGCCGGTTCAGTGAATGATCCAACGAAGGCCACGGATACTTCAATGTCCGGATTGACATAATGCAGGCCTGCCTCAAAACCGGACAGAAAACGGATCACCGGAGGGGTTTCCATACCACCGATAAAACCTGCGCGGGTCTTGTCGGTGCTCATGGCCGCGACGATGCCCGCGAGAAACGCTGCTTCGTGTTCGCGAAATGTGACGCTGGCGACATTTGGCAGCGGGTTCTTGTCCTTGTCTACAGCAACGGCATCAATCAGCGTGAACCTGGCATCCGGATTGGCGATGGCGACCTCGGTGAGCGCATCGCGGATACCGAAGCCGACACCGGTCGTAACGGTCGAACCACTGTCGACGGCTTGCTGCAGATTCGGAACGAATTGTGATTGATTCGAGGATTGGATCACCAACGGCTTGCCGCCAAGTTCGGCGGCGCTGTTTTCAACACCGAGCTTGGCAAGATCGTTGAAACCCTGATCGCCAAGGCCGGCCTGATTGGTCACCATGGACCAGACATAGTCCTGAGCAAAGGCAATGGCGGGTGTACCAAGGCCAAGCGCGATGGCGATGACCGAGGTGGACATCATTCTGGAGAGCGGGGCAATGCGCGTATTGAACGACTTAGACATGGATAGCTCCTTGGATATTGGGGTTTATTGGCAGTCACTGGGTATATTCGGGCACGGCGTGTGCGCATATGGGACGGTGGCAAGAGGCGTGCGTGACGGTGAATGGGTCATTGGCCAGCCCACCCGGTATGGGCTTCAAGCCTCGTGCCATGGCGCGGTTCGCCTGCCCGTTCCACAGCCAGGTCAACGGCGCTTTGGGGGGTGGACGTGAAACTGATCGGCACCACGCGGCGCTCATCAAGCCAGCATCCCTCTTCAAGGGCGCTGCGAAGCCGGTCCGCCCAACCCGTCGTGCCTTCCAGTACGATAACGGGGACGCCCGAATCATAGGCGACGGTCACTTCGTTGAGCGTACCGACCCCGCCACCGATCATGATCAGGCTGTCGCAGCCGCGTGCGGTCAGAATATTGCGTATGGTGCCCATGCCTGTGGGGAAAATAAGGTCGACGTAGGGATTGGCTCTGGATTTGTCTGCGTAGGGCAGAAAGCCGATCGTCAATCCACCAGCCTCGCGCGCGCCCTTGCATGAGGCCTCCATGACCCCGCCGGTACCGCCACTCACCAGCGCTGCGCCTGCCATGGCTATGCACCGCCCGATTTCGTAGGCCGCATTGGTGACGAGCTCGGGTAAAGTCTCGCCCGGTTTTGAACTGCGCCCTATTACCCCGATTGTCATCATTTGCCTGGTGGCCTTTCTATTCGTTCACGACGGTTGAGCTTTCATGCTCACCGCCAAGAATGGGTGCTGTGTCAAAACCGGGGATCACGCCGATTTCCTTGGCGCGGGCGCGCAACTGGTCCGCACGAGCGAAAGTTTGCCCAGCATCGATATCGGCAAGGGTCAGGGGATCTTCCGTGGCGACGGCAAAGGAAGCAACCGCGGAGCCAAGCGCCGCAGCTTCCACGAGGTCACCGGTCAGCGCCATGCCTCCGAGAAAGCCGCCGCAAAATGCATCGCCTGCACCGGTTGGATCGAAAACCGCTTCTGCGTAGGCGGGAATATGCCAGATGGCCTGTTCGCGCAGCACATAAACGCCATCGGGGCCGGCTTTGAGAACGACTGTCCTCGCCCCCGCAGCGCGCAAGCCGGTCAGTATCTGGACAACATCAAGATCGGGCGCAAAAACGTCGAAGTCCGACGTGCTTGGCAAAAACACATCCAGACTTCCGAGGGTATTGGAAAGTTTTTCAAATGGCTTGAGCAGCAAATCAGACCGTGCAGGGCAATCGGCTTGCAGCTGTCCCCGGCCTGCGGCAATTCGCTGTACAAGCGAACGATGCCTGTTCAGGGGGAGCAACGGCAGATGCCAGAAGTTGATTTCATCCAGCCAGTCGTCGGGCACATCTTCGCCGCGTGGCGCACCTAAAGGCAATACGTCCGGTTGGCTTGTGGTGTCAATGAATTGCGCCTGCACCTTTTCAGGCAATGCGCGGATCATATGCTGCGGCACCGGCTGGATGCGTGAGCCGTCCGGCATATGGGCAAATGTTACGCGTACCGGATGGGTCCGGTCCAGGTGCACCACAGCGCGCGTATCGATACCGGCCAACGAGAGTGTTTCGAGTACCTTGGCCGGGTAGTCATTACCAACGACCGTCAGCACGCGGGGCTTGAGCCCGCACATCAGCGCGCCAAGTGATGACCAAAGTGCGTTGCCTCCGACCTTTCCAACGACCCAGCGACCGTCCTGGGCAATAACGCCGTCGATGCTGAAAGATCCAGCGACAGCAAGATTTGGAGGGGCAGGTGCGGACAACATCGAATCCTTGTTCTTGATCAGATCGTCTGGTGTGCACATTTTCTGTGCATGGTTTTTAACTGCACATATTATAAACCACGTTATTGTCCATTGTTCAACAATAAAATGTCGTTGACGTCAAATTTTGGTTGTTGTTATATTATGTCAGATCTTTCAAAGACTTAATCCCTGCTGTACGGTTCTCTTGGTGCGCAGCGGAGGTTTTTTCTGGAGCAAAAACGCCATTGTGTGGGGTCTGTGACCATGCGGTCCGCCTTACGCAGGCGGCAAGCTTGCGCTGACCCGGACGAGGTAAGCGCGTAGCAGCACATGCGCCAGCATTGAACGCAGAACGAATGTCCGGATATTTTATTTGCGACCGCGCAGGCCAGCTTAACTGCCGGTGTTTACCGGCTGAGAGCGCCTCTGTTCAGGTGCCAGGCCGACCGGTACCCATCCCGCATTACGCGGATCGACATTTGTACCAGGGGCAACAATTTCGTCGATGGCGTTGAGCACGTCTTCCGGAAGCGCAATGCCGTCCGCGCCAAGCAGGTCGGCAAGTTGGGCAGATGTTCTTGGTCCAAGCAAAACCGAGGAAACGGCCGGGTGTTCAAGGGTCCATGCCAGGCTCATATGCGCAAGGCCCAGACCGGCGCGTTCTGCCACTTCAAGAAGGGCGTCAACCAGGTCAAGCTTGCGTGTATCATCTGCGCGCACAAATGGATTGCCGCTTGCAGCGCGAGACCCTTCAGGAACCGGCGCGCCATGCCGGTATTTACCGGTCAGCCAGCCGCCATTGAGTGGGCTCCAAACCAGGGCCCCCATGCCATATTGCCGACAGATGGGCAGGGAGGCGTTCTCTATGCCTCTGGCAAGGATCGAATAGGGTGCTTGCTCGCTGACGAAAGTCTCCGCTCCCTGCCGTTCGGCCTCCCATTGAAATTGAACCATTATCTCAGCGGGAAACACAGAGGATCCTGCAAAGCGGATCTTGCCCGCCCGAACAAGTGCATCGAGCGCTCCGACCGTCTCCTCGATGGGTGTTTTCGGATCGGGCCGATGCAACTGGTAAAGGTCGATATAGTCTGTTCCGAGCCGGCGCAAACTGTCTTCGACAGCTTCAATGATCCATCGTTTCGAGCCGCCCGCGCGCTGGCGGTCTCCGTTCATTGGCAATCCGACCTTGGTTGCCAGCACCACATCACTGCGTCGCCCGCGCAGGGCATGGTTCAGCGCTTCTTCAACAGCGCCATTGCCATAGACATCTGCCGTATCGACAAGATTTATGCCCGCATCCAGGGCCTGATGCACAAGTGCACTGGCTTCCGTCTGGTTCTGGGAGGTGAGAAGGGACATTGTGCCAAAGCCAAACCGCGAAACCATGGGTCCACGTGCCCCAAGTTGTATCTTTTGCATTTCGACGCCCCTTGTTTTTATCGCTGTCTATGCATAGAAATCACATCAGTGTCCATTGTTCAACAATAAAACACATAATTGAGGGCGCGCTTTGGATCAGAAGCATGCCGGGATATGATGTGTTTTCCCGGATTGAATGAGGAATACCGGTCAACGGAGGCAAAACACACAGCCAAAGAGGGCCGGCACACTGTATGAACGCCATGTTGTGTTTCAAGATAAAGGTCAGTAGTTCATGATGATGATCGTTTAGGGGATTTACCACGGCAATAGCCTTGATCATGCATTCAAATTAGATGGAGAAAAGCTTGGTGACCTCTCTCCACATACACATTTAGAACCACCTCCAGAGAACTGTGGCATGTCAGATAATCATCAATTCCACATGCGCCCGGTGCGCGACAGACGTCCGCTTTCCGTGCAGGTCTATGACAGGCTCGTCGGCGCTTTGCGCAAACAGGGGCGTCCTGGCGATGCCATCCCACCGGAAATAGAGCTTTCCGCCGAACTGGGGGTCAGCAGAACGGTTCTCAGAGAAGCATTGCGTCTGCTTGAGGAAGATGGGGTTATTGAACGCGGTGTTGATCCGCGCAGGCGGCAATTGGCCGCTCCCTCCGCCCGTCCACCTTCATTCAATGCTCCGCTTGAAGAAATGCTGCATGCGGCAAGACCGCTCACGGTCAAGATCATTCGCACCGAACCCATCGCGCCAACGAGCTGGAGCCGCGCGCTGCTTGAACTGCCAGATGATCATGGCGATCTCATCTGCCGGGAAAGTCTGTTTTTGTTTGGTGATGAGCCTGTGGTTTCTGCCCTGGAAATCGTTTCAGCTTCCGACACGTCCATTCCCCTTCACCTGACAGAGCTGGAGGCGAGCAGTGGCCAGACATTGCTTTCGGCTCTTGGTCCGCAATTCCGCTCCAAATGTGTTCCAACCGTCTGGCGTATAGCTGCGGGTTCTGCCAGCACGTCCCGAACGGGTTTCAGTCGCATGCGCAGCGATCAGCACTTGACCAGCCTGACAACAGTATTGAGCCGGCGTGGCAAGCCGGTCTTTCTCGCCAAGCACCTGCTCCGTCTGGATATCGTCGCCCTGTCTGTGGGGGAACCGTCGAACGGAACCGACCCCAGCCTACTGGAATCGCCGTAAAGCCAGCAGGTGCTGACACTTTGCGGCAATCTGCAAATGAAAAGACGTATGGCTGCTTCGGGCCGATTTCATTGAAAACGGCAGTATTGGAAAAAGTCTTGCCATCTTTATGAGTTTCCTGCCTGTCGCGGGCCATCCGGCGTGTACCTTTATCGACGGAGCGCAGACGTTTTCGATCGTCACGCTCTGATCAGATCAAGGTGTTTGTTTGGTCATTGCGACAATTCAATCCCGTAATTCACCGCAATACCGAATGCATTGTGACGGCTCTCTAAGAAATTTTCGTTTCACCCGGAAGGGCTGTCCGCTTGGGGGAAGCAACCGCAGCCATCACGCTCAATCAGATTACCTCACCAGATTATTCTCCCGGCTGCGCTGCCATGTCCAGGGGAGGGTCATCTGTTGCCCAGGGGCTGACGGGTGCGGGGATCAGGACCTTGTTTTCCCGGCTGATCTGCAAGGGTCGGGTTCTCTGCGCATAGGCCTTCCAGCGCGGATCAGCCAAGAAAAACTCCAGTGACACCTAAAATGAATTTGAGCGAAACGAGACCCTCACGCCGTTGGAGCTTGCCGGTGGCGCATTGGTTATGTGCGCCGGGGTCATGGAAGTCTGGCCCGTGCGTCAGGGTCGGGGTAGCAGACCGGTTGAGGCGGGTGGCACGTACGTATATTCTCTTGTGAACGGGTTTTCTCTTTTGCCCATTGCAGGCGCGTATTTCGATGCGCGCCTGCCTCATTGTTTGGTTTGCAGTGTTTTTTGAAGCAATTGCCAACAATTCGCCGACCGGGTTCCGCAGAACACCGGTCAAAAGTCAGCTGCCTCCAGCGTTGACGGTCGCCACAGACACATGATGCATCGCTGGCCAATTTTCTGCTGCCTTGGCGAGGACACCTGCCTTGTCTTTTTCATAGGCTTTGAAAACCTGGGCGTTGAGAAACAGGTAAAGTTTGCCATCAACGATGTCGGCGAAACGCGGGCTTCCATCGAGCTTCTTTCCCTTGGCAACGCCATAGGCGCAATATCCACCATATTTGGGCATGTATTTCTCCGGTGCTGATGCAAACTGCTTCTTTGTCGCTTCAGATCCAAAATAGTAAGCGACGCCGTCATATACGTGGGTGTACCTGGCCTGGCCCGGGACGATCCCCAGACCGTTCACAAGCGCGACGACATCGTTGGCGCGAAAGGCCACGCCATGTCCATCAACTGTGGTGCCCTTTGAGACATTGTATTCATCAACGGCGAATGCCGACGTGGCGGTGAACAGTGCACCAACAAGCGTTGCTGCCGTGATCAGGTTTTTGGTGGTTTTCATCTTGATATTCCTTTTGAGTTGTTGCCATTTTTCAGGCGGTTTGGGTGTATTTCGCCTCCCATGAAGTCAGCGAATGGAAACGCCGGAGACCGGCGGTATCGGAATGCTATCAAGGCTGTAACCGGCGATAGCATTGCCGAACTGGGTGATCCCGTGGAGCCTTGTTGCGACCTGTACGAAGGTCGCAAGGCTTTCAGAGACCGGGTTTGCAGGATACCCACGCATCCCGGGCGCAATTCCGTCGCTGCCTTTGCTGCGGTGTCGGGGGCTGGTGATCGCGGGTCATCCTTTTTATCCTGATATCCCCAAGGTCTGGTGGGTCTCCGACCAACCGGTCCGGGGGGAGCGGCCGGATGATCGGAGACCTGCGCGCCGGAGGGGCGGCGCGCCGGGGACACGTGCAAATCGCGGGTGTCAGCGGGCGGCTGCGGCGTTGATCGCTGTGACGGCCATATCGGTGTTGGCAACATGGCTGGCGATCATGCGGAAATTGGTGACTGCCGCTGCAAAGCCGTCATAGCCGGGAACCTGGGCGGCGCCTGTTGCGTCAGGCACGACCATGACTTCGAAACCCTGTTCAACCAGTGCCCGCATGTGAGACTCGGTGCACAGATTGGCCGACATGCCGGCGATGATGACCTTGTCGATGCCCTGTTTGCGCATCTGCAGAACGAGGTCATTCGTCTCGGGTCCAAAAACCTTGTGTGGGCTGGTTACGACAGTTTCACCGTCCTCGATGTATTTCTTGTATTGATCGAGCCAGTCAGCCCCGGAGCCTTCAAAACCTTCCGTTGAAAGCGGTCCCTTGCGGTCGAACATGCCAATCTTGTGCATGAGGGCTTCCAGAGCGCCTTCGAATTTCCAGCCATGATCATGGGGGTAATAATAGTGCGGGGAGATAAAGACCGGCATTCCCGTTTTTTTCGCCGCGGCGAACAGGCGGTCGATGTTCTCGACGGTGCCATTGGCTTCGACATTCTTTCCAACGACTCCCCATGTCACGCCATCGGGGCTGAGAAAATCATTCTGCGGGTCGGTGACCAGGAGGGCGGTTCTGCCCTGAACGATCTCGAAACCCGGATCGGGAAGTCCACTGTTATCAGCTAGGGCGCCGCCGCTGACGATCGATGCCGTAAGCACGGCTGCACCTGCCAAAGCCATGATGCTTTGACGGATCTGGTTTCCGGGGAACGATTTTGAATAGGCACTCATTGTAACCTCCATTTGGCTGAGAGCGGGTGTTTGCACAATGCCATAAGTTTACCGATCGGTACTCTTATGGTGTTAATATATGTACCGATCGGTGCTTTTTGTAAAGCTCTTTGAGGAGGAAATTTTTCTTTCCCTGTAAAAAAATTTGTATATGTTTGAAATATATGAAGAAAATTTTGTACATTTTAGAATTTTCATGCCATAAAAGCGGACCGTTCGGTTAACAATGAAGGTTCTCACGAGCCAAATAACACGCTGGTGCGTAGAGAAAGCTTCCGGTAAAAGTCCCGATGATGGGGAATGCCGCCAAGAACCGACGTTTCGCAGGTTCCAAAAATGCCTTCATGTCAGGAGAAAAGGCATGCGCACCGGCCGCTTCCAGACTTGATTGTCCGGGATCCAGCAAAATCGTGGACCCGGTGCGGGCCAGTTCAACTTCGCAGGCCGTATCTTCACTGCGCTCGGGCGGCGCTTGGCGCGGGGACCGAAGCCAAGGCAGGGGAGTGCGGATGAAAGGGTGTGCCGTGAGAACCCAATCCGTCGGCAGCACCGCAGGTTTTCAATCGCTCGGGATTGTCAACCTGCTGCATCAACGCACTGCGGGATCCAGCAGGTCAAGGAAAGACTGGAGTGCAGGCTGATCCCCGTCGTCCTTCCAGATCATGCAGGTTTCGACCGTTGGCGTGGGCCCCTCCAGCGACAGGTAATGAACGCCCTTGCGACTCATCTCGGTCATTGATCTGGGCACCAGTGAAATGCCGAGGCCGGCGGCGACGAGGCCGATAATGGTCTGCATCTGGATCGCTTCCTGATAGATACGAAGCGGCTTTCCGTGTACCGCATAATAATCGGCGACGATGTCGAAATAGGCGGGCGCGACCTGGCGCGGAATGAAAATGAGGGGCGCATCCGCGATCTGCTCGAAAGCAATGGATTGCGACAGGATCGCAGAGGAGGGAATATGACATTGCGAGACGGCCGCTACCAAAGGTTCGCTTGGAAGCGAGTGGTGGGACAAAGCTGGTCGAAAACCTTCGCCAGGGTGAATGATGATACCGGCGTCTATTTCGCCCTTGGCCAAGGCATCGAATTGCACATCGCTCGTCGCCTCGCGCAATTCGACCCGGACGTCTGGAAAGGCAGCGCGAAAGCGGCAGACCAGGTCGGGCAGCAGGGTGTAGCTCGCGATGCTGACGAATGCGAGACGCAGTTGACCGAGCTGCCCTTGGGCGGCGCGCTGTGCGATGCCCGGGAGGCGCTCGGCATCGGCCAGCACTTTTCGCGCATGATCCAGCCAGATCGCCCCAGCCGATGTCAGCGCAACGCTCTTTCTCGTTCGGTTGAAAAGCTGGACGCCAAGCGTTTCTTCCAATGCGCGAATTGACATGCTAAGCGGCGGCTGCGTCATGTTCAGCCGTTCGGCTGCCCGGCCAAAATGCAGTTCCTCAGCAACTGCAATGAATTGCCTGATCTGGCGAAGGTTCATGTTTCGCACCTGATTGATATTTATTTCAGATCAATAGATGCCTTTATATATATTTTACAGTCGTTTTGTCACGGTTTACTGTTTCTCTTGCCCAAACGGTGGGAAAGTGCGGCGGGGGCTGAAACGATGCGCGGGATCACCGGCGCGATCCGGAGAGGGGGCTGATGTGCAAAGCAAAATGGCGGAAACGCAGGACAAGACGGCCGCAGGAATCGTGATGATGTGTGCAGGGGTCGCGTGCCTCAGTGCCAATGACGCGCTCGCGAAGTACCTTGTCGCGGCATATTCGCCTCTGCAGATTCTGTTCCTGCGCAACATCATCGCACTGCCCTTTGCCATTGTCCTTACCGTCGTGATGAGCGGGCGCGGCGCCTTGCGCTCTCCTCGTCCGGCAGCGCATTTCCTGCGCGGATTTCTGTGGATCGTGGCGACGGTTCTGTTCTTTACAAGCTTTATCCATCTGGACCTGGCAGAAGCGACTGCGCTTATCTTCGTCGCACCTTTGTTCATCACGGCGATTTCGGCCGTTTTCCTTCGCGAACAGGTTGGCCGCCGCCGATGGCTGGCGGTGCTTGTCGGATTTATCGGCGTGCTGATCGTCATTCGCCCCGGCACTGCAGCGTTCCAGCCGGCCGCGTTGCTGCCGGTGTTGACCGCCTTCGTCTATGCGCTGCTCATGCTCAGTGCCCGATGGGTTGATCAACGCGAGAGTGTCTGGACGATGCTCCTCTATCTGACAGGCGCCAGCGCATTCTTGAGCGCGTTCATCGTCCCCTTCGTCTGGCAGCCGGTCCGGCTTGAAGACCTGTGGCTCTTCGCTGCAATCGCCCTGTTCGGAACGGCAGGCATGACAATGATGACACAGGCATTCCGCCTGGCTCCGGCCGCTATTGTCGCGCCTCTGGACTATTCGGGCCTGGTCTGGGCAACAACTTTTGGCTGGCTGATCTGGAATGAGGTTCCTGACCGATCGGCGTTTTTGGGGGCGGCAGTGATCGTCGTCAGCGGAATTTACATCATTTGGAGAGAGCGCAAACACGCCGGGCAAACGCCGCAACAGAAGTCCTGACCGGATCGAACCGAAATCAGGAACTTATCGGGGAGAGGTGAGCAACGATGAGAAGACTCAACCTGACTGTAAGACGTCGCCGGTATAGCGGCGATACAGATCGGCAAAGGTGCGCTGCAGGCCATGCGCCTCGGATGGAACCTGGATGACATGTGCCATCACATGCTCCGCCGAATGACACTTTGCTTTCGCTAATGGCGTTAATAGGTGAGCAATGTCAGAACAAAGCGTCCTTGAATTTGACCCAGTTTTTTGCGGGCAGTTCACGCAGCGACAGGAAGCCCCATTCGAACGCAAATCAGGGCGCTCAGACCGGCAAGTCCTTCTCCAGCATCTCAACAACACTTTGCCTTAGCAATGGTCTTCCACCGGGCTGCCAGCCCAGTTGCGTCAGCTTTTCGGTGCTCATCACGTTATAGCCGGTAGCATCGGCTCGGGCAGGAAGCGGGTGCGGGCACCCACGGTGCTGCTTGACGATGTCCAGCAAGTCATGGTGATCAAGCAGGAGGTCCGAGGCATTGAAACATTCGCCGGACAGGGCATCAGCGGGTTGCTCCAGCAGGAGAACGACTGCCCGGGCCAGATCCCGTCCGTGGATTTCGGTGCCGCAGCGTGGCGCAATCGTCTTGCCGCTCAGATAATCGTCAAACAGACCGGACCATTTGTGTTTTACCCCTGCAGCAGACTGTCCATAGACACCCGTTGCCCGCAGGGAGGCAATGGTCAGATCCGTTGTTGTGGAGAGCTTTGAAAGATGGCGTTCGCAGGCCAGTTTGACCGCGCCGTAATGGGTGTCGGGATGGCATTCCATCTGTTCAGCAAGCCTGGTTCCGGGTGGCTGAACACCGTAGACGGCGCGGCTTGACAGAAAAACGCCTCTGCGCAGGCCCGCCTGCCGGGCCGAATGGAAAAGCAACAGGGTCGACAGGAAATTGCGGTCCCAGAACCCACGAATATCATCGCCTTCACCGCCGCGGTAGCGCCCCGGAACATGGTCGAAACCCGCATGTACAAGGCAGTCCATATCCTCGACGATTGGCTCATAGGGTGTTTTTGGACTGAGGGTGAGCGGGCGAAAGCCGACCGGTGATTGAAACATGTCTGCCGGCGGCGGGGTGCGGCCAGCCACTGTCACCTGATATTGGTGCTCCAGCAGAAATGCCACAAAGAAACGGCCGACCGACCCGGTGCCGCCCGTGACAAGGACGCGTGTCACGCGGGTTTCACCGGGTTGGGAAGCGATGCGATGTCCGGAATGTTCTCGCCGCTGAGATAGGCATGCCACAGGTCAATCAAGGGCATCAATTGCTGGGATCGCGGATGACCGGTTTCCCAAGGCTTTTCATATTGATAGTGCAGCACGCCAATGGAGGACCAATCCCACAACTCTGGCATGTTGAACCAGACATATTGCAGCATGTTGAAAAACACCGGTAGCCCATGCCAATCGGGGAAATAGGATTGCAGGAATGTCTGGTCCGTGCGTCTCCAGAAGACATCCGGTTGGTCGAGCGCCCGCAACATGTCGGAAAAAGTCTCCAACGAGGGTTCTGCGACAAAGACACCGGAGTTGAGCCGGTGGAAATCGCTCAGCGATTCATAGACATTGGGCGCTGCGGAAAATTGCGGATAGAGGAACAATTGGTCGATGTTTTTGAGGACCAGTGCATCGGCATCGATGAAGATGCAGCGTTGGTATTCCACCAATTGCCACAGGCGCAATTTGGCAAAATTGTCGAGAGGCGTATGGAATGCTGGTTTTCGTCCTTTGGTAAAGGGCGCATTCAGGAGAATTTTGGAACGGGCATGGCGCTGGTTGAAGGCATCGGATGTCGGCAGCAGGTCGACCTGAATGAGACGCGCGCCGAGCTTTTGCACGGCGGACAATTCGTCTTGCGTCACCGCTTGCGTATGCAGCACGACGATATCCGCAGACGTTCCGGAAAATTGGATCGAGCGCACCAGCGCCAGTGCGCCACGGGCGTAGTCGGCATTGGTGACAAGGGTTACAAAAGCATGTTTTGCTGCACGGCCGGGCGCAGCGCCCGGCTCGCCACTCGGCCCGGACGCTGCAGGTCTGTTCCTGTCAATCATCTTGACGTGACCATCAGGAAGCTGATTTCAGCTTCTTGCCTTCGGGATCTCGGTTGATGGTGGGTTCGATTTCCTTCGTCCAGGCCGAAACGGCAGGAATGCGGCTGCGGTCCACCCGGTAGGCGAATTTTCTGGCGACATCCACAACTTCGGAAAGCAGACCCTGTTCCAGGGTGATCGGGTCAAGGCCCAGTTCCAGGAACTGGTTGTTCTTGACGACCAGATCATTTTCCGCTGCTTCTTTGCGCGGATTTGGCAGATAGGCGATTTCCGTTCCGGTCAGGCCAGCCACCAGTGCGGCAAGATCCTTGACGCGGTGGGTTTCAGTCATCTGGTTGTAGATATTGACCTTGTCACCGCTTTGCGGTGGATTTTGCAGGGCCAGATCAATGCAGCGCACGGAATCCTGAATGTGGATGAAGGCGCGCGTCTGGCCTCCGGTGCCGTGAACGGTCAAGGGATAGCCAATGGCTGCCTGGATGAGAAAGCGGTTCAGCACGGTTCCATAGTCACCATCATAATCGAAGCGGTTGATCAATTGCGGGTGACGGCGGGTCTGTTCGGTGTGGGTGCCCCATACAATGCCCTGATGCAGGTCGGTGATGCGCAAGCCGTCATTCTTGGCGTAGAACTGGAACAGCAATTGATCCAGGCATTTGGTCATGTGATAGACGGAGCCGGGATTGGCCGGATAGAGAATGTCCTGCTGGACGACATTGCCATCCATGGTTTCGATGCCAACGGGCAGATAGCCTTCAGGAATGGCGGCGCCGACGGTGGAATAACCATAGACACCCATGGTGCCCAGGTGAACCAGATGGGCATCAAGGCCGGTCGCGACCATCGCATTGAGCAGATTGTGCGTCGCATTGACATTGTTGTTGACGGTGTAATTCTTGTGGCGATCGGATTTCATCGAATAGGGGGCTGCACGCTGTTCGGCAAAATGCACGATGGCTTCAGGGCGGTTTTCACCCAGCCATGATTTGAACAGGTCATAATCGCGGGCAATGTCGATCAAATGGAAATGAATGCGCCGGCCGGTTTCCTGATGCCAGATGCGGGTGCGCTCCTGAATGGAATCCATCGGTGTCAGAGACTGGACACCCAGTTCCGTGTCTATCCAGCGGCGGGACAGATTGTCGACGATGTGGACGTCGTGACCCTGCTCCGACAGATGAAGCGCCGTGGGCCAACCGACAAAGCCGTCACCACCAAGAATTGCGATTTTCATGGGAATCACCTCCAAATGCATCTATGCGGCGAGCGTTAGCGCGCGATTGTGACAGTATGACTATGCCAGAGGGGCAACAAGGCCGCTGGCTGGTTGATATGGCATTGATTTGGCAACAGAATTGTGTTCCGTCAACCGCACGGGCAATCATAATTGTTGATGGAGGGTGCATTTGTCTGATCCACTAGCAGGAATCCTTGAGGGAAATGGCCACCGGCTCAGGCAGCGGGTCTACTACGAGGATACGGACTTTTCCGGTGTTGTCTATCATGCGCGTTATCTGCAATTTCTGGAACGTGGTCGCACGGATTATCTGCGCTGCCTTGGTATCCATCAGGGGCAAATGGCTTTGCATGGCGATCCTGATGGCCTGGCCTTTGTGGTGCGTCATATGGACATCGACTTCAAGGCGGCCGCCCGAATGGATGATGTGCTGGACATCGTCACGATCACCAAAGCGATTACCGGTGCCCGGCTGATGCTCGACCAGAAGGTTTTTTGCGAAGACAATGAGCTGATCAATGCGCATGTGACCATCGCAATCGTCAATCGCAGTGGCAGGCCCCGGCGATTGCCCCGGGAGATCGCCTTGCTGTTTGAGTTCTGAATCTCAAAATTTCAGGGGTATGCTGACGAATGTCAGTGATGCCAGCGAAAAATCAAGAACCGGTACAATGTACAATCCCTGTTTCAAAGGTCTCTTGCCTGATTGGAAACGTGCTTCAAAGATGATCTTTTCGCACAAACTATTGTCATTCGTTTTGACTTGCCATATTCCCTAACCTGTCATTAACCATAATCATGTCTTAATGGGATCCCACGGGTTGGGTGACTCGCACACGCCATCCTTTCACCAAGATTTATCGCAACATGCAGGCTGGGTGAGCGAGACGGACAACAATTATAGCGAAATCGGTCTGCGTGTCAGGCAAGTACCAAGGCAGGTGCTGTGCACACGTCGTGATCGGGCGCACGGATTCAGGGATTAGGTATTTATGGAACAGGTAGGGTTGGCGGCCACGAATGAGGTGACTCTCTGGGCGCTTTTCATACAGGCCGGTTTTGTGGTCAAGCTGGTTATGGTTGGGCTCGTCGGCGCATCCATTTGGACCTGGGCCATCATTCTGGACAAGAGTTTCAACTATGTTCGGGCAAGGCGCCAGTTCGACAGGTTCGAACAGGTTTTCTGGTCAGGGCAATCGCTTGAAGAGCTTTACCAGATGCTGACGGGTCGCAAAACAACCGGCCTCAGTTCGATCTTTGTCGCGGCCATGCGCGAATGGAAAAAATCCTATGAGCGCGGCGCCCGCTCCCCCATGGGGCTGCAAATGCGCATAGATAAATCAATGGATGTCACGCTGGCGCGGGAAGCTGAAAAGCTGGAAGCGCGCCTTGGTTCGCTGGCATCAATCGGTTCCGCCGCGCCCTTCATCGGCCTGTTTGGAACCGTGATTGGTATCATGACATCGTTTCAGGCGATTGCGGGATCCAAATCCACCAATCTGGCGGTTGTCGCTCCGGGTATCGCCGAGGCGTTGCTTGCCACCGCGATTGGTTTGCTGGCTGCCATCCCGGCGGTGATTGCCTACAATAAATTCACCTCTGATGCGGGCAAGCTGACGGCCCGGATGGAGGGTTTCGCAGACGAATTCTCCGGTATTTTATCGCGTCAGATCGATGAGAAACTGCAGCCACGCCAAGCGGCAGAGTAGAGGCCGTTTCGATGGTGATGGGAACAGACAGCGCAACAGCCGGGGGCAGGAGGCGTCAGGGCAACCACAGGCGTGGGCGCAGAAGACAGCCGATGAGCGAAATCAATGTGACGCCCTTCGTGGACGTCATGCTGGTATTGCTGATCATTTTCATGGTTGCCGCTCCCCTGCTGACTGTCGGCGTGCCGATTGACTTGCCGGAAACCCAGGCGGGTGCGCTCAGTTCGGACTCGCAGCCCATTACCGTGTCTGTCAGGCAGGATGGTCTGATATTCTTGCAGGAAACTGAAATTCCGCTGGAGGAGGTTGTGGCGAAGCTGCAAGCGATCGCAACAACCGGCTATCAGGAACGGATTTACGTGCGCGGCGATCGCAATGCGGATTACGGTACCGTCATGAAGGTCATGGCGCTTATCTCATCGGCAGGATACACGAATCTCGGTCTTGTTACGCTCCAGGAGCAGGATGGTTGATCGCAGACAATGAAACTGGGCATATTATTATCCGCACTGAGCCACGTCCTGCTATTGAGCTGGGGCCTGTTCTGGCTGTCAGCTCCACCGCCGCATGAGGCGGTGGAAATAGAGGCGCTGCCTGTTGCCATCGTTCCCTATTCCTCCATCAGTCAGATTCAACAGGGTGAACGCAAGGCTCCAGCGGCCGAAAAATCCGCGCCGGTTCCCACCAGCAAGCCGGTCCAGGTCAAGGATGCGGAAAATGTCGGGGACAACAAGATTGACCTGAAATCGGTCGAAAAGGCAAAGCCGGCTCCGACAACCGTCGAGGCGACGGCGTCGCCGGAAAAAGCCGAAACACCCGTTCCTGTTCCCACAAGCGAACCGGAGGTTGTTCCGCAGCCGGTCAAGGAACCCGAACCCGTTCCGGCGACGGAAGTTGCCGCTCTGCCTGAACCACAACAGGCGGTGCTGCCTGATCCTGTGGCGGAGGCTATATCGCAGGCGGTTGACATCAAGCCGGAATCTGAAACTGTGCCGGAGAATATTCCGGTTCCGACGGCCCGTCCGACACCACCCAAGGCCCAGACTGCCAAGACGCCCGAACGCAAGAACAACCAGGATCGCCAGGAAACCAGCAAACAGGCCTCCGCCAAGGATAGTGATTTCAATGCCGATGAAGTTGCAGCTTTGTTGAACAGGC
This sequence comes from Rhizobiaceae bacterium, assembly GCA_029233925.1. Lineage (GTDB taxonomy): Bacteria > Pseudomonadota > Alphaproteobacteria > Rhizobiales > Rhizobiaceae > Hoeflea_A. The sequence continues at coordinate 40,926 of JARGOX010000020.1, read as the reverse complement.
AGGATGCAGCAGGCGGCGGCGCCAAACAAAGCAACGATGAAGCGGCCCTGGGCGGACGTATAACCACTGAGGGATCGCAATTGTCGCAAAGTGAAATGGATGCATTGCGCGGCCAGATCCAACGTTGCTGGCAAATTGTGCCCGGATTGTCTGAAGCGGCGGACGTGCGTGTGACGGTGACCATGCGGCTGGATCGTGACGGCGCCATAGACGGGCGGCCGAGCGTCGAAGCCAGCGGCGGCACGGACCAGACAAGACGTGTCTTGTCCGGTGGCGCACGAAGAGCTGTATTGCGTTGTGCGCCTTACAATCTTCCAAAAGAGAAATATGATGCCTGGTCCGATGTTATTGTCAATTTCGACCCTAGCCAGATGTTCTGAGGAAAAAATCTTGAGCCTTTATCGCAAAGACAACCAGTTTCCTGCCCCTCGTGCTTTCATGGCCCATATTCGGCGTGCCGCCGTGTTCTGGGCTGTATTCGGCCATGTATTGATGGTCAGTCTTGTTTTGATGCCGGGCACAGCGCATGCGGTTGTCGAAATCGACATCACCAAGGGCAATGTCGAAGCGCTGCCTCTCGCCATTACCGATTTTGCCTCGAAGGATGATATCGGGGCGAAAATAGCAAGTGTGATTGCCGATGACCTGAAGCGATCCGGGCTGTTCGCGCCAATCAACAAGGCGGCCTTTATCCAGAAGATAACGGATCCCAATCTGTCACCGCGGTTTGAAGACTGGCGCGTTATCAATGCCCAGGCACTGGTTGTCGGTCGGGTTACGGCCGAAGCCGATGGCCGGTTGCGCACCGAATTTCGCTTGTGGGATACATTTGCCGCCGAACAATTGATCGGTCAGCAGTTTTTTACCCAGCCGGAAAACTGGCGCCGTGTTGCCCATATCATCGCAGACGCAATCTATGAAAAGTTGACGGGTGAAAAGGGCTATTTCGATACGCGTGTGGTTTTCGTCTCCGAGAGCGGACCGCGCAATGATCGAAAAAAACGCCTGGCCATCATGGATCAGGACAGCGCAAATCTCCGTTTTCTGACACAGGGCGACGATCTTGTTCTGACCCCGCGCTTCTCGCCAAGCAGGCAGGAAGTTACCTACATGTCCTTTGCCAACGGTCAGCCACGGGTCTATCTGCTGCAGCTGGAAACGGGACAACGGGAAATTGTCGGCAATTTTCCGGGAATGACCTTTTCCCCGCGCTTTTCGCCGGACGGGCAAAAAGTGATCATGAGCTTGGAGCAAAACGGCGACGCCAATATTTACACGATGGATTTGCGTTCACGCAAAACGACACGGCTAACCAATACAACAGCCATTGACACATCGCCTTCCTATTCTCCGGAAGGCCAGCAGATCGTGTTTGAATCGGATCGTGGCGGCAGGCAGCAGCTTTATGTGATGAATGCCGATGGCAGCAATCAGAAGCGCATTTCCTTTGGCGATGGGTCCTATTCCACGCCGGTCTGGTCACCACGCGGCGATCTCATTGCCTTTACCAAACAATCGGGTGGCAAATTCTCGATCGGTGTGATGCGTCCCGATGGCTCCGGTGAGCGTATCTTGACCACGGGGTTTCACAATGAGGGGCCGACCTGGTCTCCCAATGGCCGGGTCATCATGTTCTTCCGCCAGCCGGCAGGGGCTGCCGGACCGCAGCTCTACTCGATCGATCTGACCGGTTACAATGAAGAGAGGGTGCAAACGCCGGAGTTCGGTTCCGACCCGGCCTGGTCACCGCTTCTGAAATAGCGGGTCTTTTGAAATAACGGGAAAAACTGTTATGGGAACCTGTCGTAATTGGTAAATTTGGCGTTCATAACCGTTTGCCTGTCGTAACCGCGCCGCAATCTGCTGTATAAGGAATTTGCGCAAGTGTCAGGACCCGGTCGGATCGTGTATTCGGATGTGCAAAAGACACTGTGTTTGAGGCTTTAGTCAGCAGAACACAAAGATGTGGCAACAAATGAAACTGTGTCGTTAATTCGAGGAGACTGAGAATGAATCTGCTGATGAGCGTTTCGCGCAATCCACTTGTGCTGGGGCTGGCCGTTGCGCTCGCACTGTCAGGCTGCGCATCCAAAAATTCCCTGCCCAACAGCCCGGGCGAACTTGGTCTTGCCGCAAACGGGGCAGCCCCCGGCTCGCAGCAGGATCTGACGTTGAATGTAGGCGACCGGATATTTTTTGATACCGATTCGTCCGCCATCAGGACCGATTCGGCCGCAACGCTTGATCGTCAGGCGCAATGGCTGGCAAAATATCCCAATGATGCAGTGCTGATTGAAGGCAATGCGGATGAGCGCGGCACACGTGCCTATAATTTGGCGCTTGGTGCCCGGCGCGCAGCTGCAACACGCAGCTATCTCATCTCGAAAGGTGTGTCGGCTGCGCGCATCAAAACAATATCATACGGCAAGGAACGTCCCGTCGCAGTGTGTGATGATATTTCCTGCTGGTCGCAAAACCGCCGTGCCGTTACGGTTGTGAGAGGTGCCAGCAGCTAATCCCGCTTTCGTGCGGAGGATGATCGCCATGGCGACACAGTCGGGTTTTCGGCTTGCGATTGTCGCCTTCGAAGTGGCATAAAACAGGTAAGAACAATATGAACGCCTATTCACGAACAATTGCCCTCTGTTTCGCAGTGTTTTTGATGCCGGGAATGGCACTGGCAGGTCTTTCGTCATCGCAAGATCAGAGCTCATCTGTGCAAAGCCAGCGGCACGGGTTGCCACTGGCTTTCAATCTTCCTGGTTTTGGAAGAAAGAAGGTTGAATCGGCACCGGTTCTCCTTGCCCAGTCCGGCGACGATGCGACCTTCCGCATCGGACAGCTTGAAGAACGTATCCGCGAGCTCAATGGCCGTATTGAAGAGCTGGGATTTCAACTGCTGGAAGTGCAGGAGAATATGCGCCGGATGCAGGAAGACAATGAGTTCCGTTTTCAGGAGCTTGAAGGCGCCAGCGGCAAAAGGTCTGATGCAGGTTCTGGCGAACCGGCAAAAGTGGCCAAGGAAATGGCGGCAACGCAAAGCACGGTCCAGCCTTTGACCCGCAGCGGCGACACCGTGGTCGATCAGAGCGATGTTGCCACTACGGTCCAGCAGGCTGACCCGGCTTTGGAACAGCCGGCGTCAGATGCCACTCAGGATCTGACAAAAACGGCCTCGCTGCCGGACTCGGAGCCTGGTGGTCTTTACCAGGCAGCTTACGGCTATGTGCTTTCGGGGGATTACCCCCAGGCGGAAGTGGCATTCAGCCGCTATATTTCCCAATATCCCGACGGTAACAAGATTTCCGATGCCTATTTCTGGTTGGGTGAGGCGCAATATTCCCAAGGGTCGTTTCATGAAGCGGCCAAAACACTTTTGACTGCCCATAAACAATTTCCCAATGCGCCAAAGGCGCCGGAAATGCTGCTGAAACTGGGCATGTCGCTGGCAGCACTGGATAATCGCGACACCGCATGTGCGACCTACAGAGAAGTGCTGACCCGTTATCCCGGCTCCTCCGAGGCGGTGAAGAACAAGGTGGCTGTCGAACAAAGCCGCATGAGCTGCTAACGGACCGTGGCGTGAGCGACGTTTGTCCTGAATTTGCAATTGAAGACTTTTTGGAACGATTTGGCGAGACCGGCAAACTGTGCGTTGCGGTTTCCGGTGGCAGCGATTCCATTGCCCTGCTGCATCTCTTGCACCATCATTTGGGCACCCAACACTCAAAACGACTGACAGCCGTGACTGTTGATCACGGGTTGCGTGCCGCTTCGGCTGGTGAGGCTGAGGCCGTTGCGCATTATTGCCGATCACACGGTATTGTTCACCGGACTATGACGTGGGTAGGACCCAAGCCGGCCAATGGCCTGCAGGATGCTGCCCGCAATGCGCGCTATGAACTTCTGTGCGAGGGGGCACGCAGTCTTGGTGCCAGGGCAATTGTCACCGCGCACACCAGAGATGATCAGATCGAAACATTTGCGATGCGACAGGAACGCGTTCCGGCCACAGGTAAGGGCAACGGAGCAGCCAAGCGTGCAAGGAGAGGGCTTGCAGGCATGGCTGAAGCCGTATTGTTCCATCGTCAATGCTGGATATTGAGACCATTGCTGCGGGTTTCGCGCGCAGCGTTAAGGGCAAGACTTGTCGCCGCATCGGTTGCATGGACCGATGACCCGAGCAATGTGGACCGTCGGTTTGAACGCGTGCGTATGCGGATGCGTGACCGCAGTGCGCAGGCAGATGAGCGAACGCTTCAATTGATGGCTGCAAGTGTGGATGCGCGGCGCCGGGAGGCCGAAACGCTGACGCTCTTTCTGCAGGGAAATGCGCAAATCCATGGCGATATGATCGCTCAGTTGCCGCCTGTATCTTCGGCGGATGGCGATGACCTTCATCGGGCGATTGCCCTGCTGGCGACGTTGATGGGTGGGCGCGCCTATCTGCCAGGCGCAAGCGCACGCAATCAAATTGCACGATTCGTTTCTGGCGCGGGACCTGCGAGAATCAATCTGAGCCGTTGCGTTCTCGACCGCAGGGCAAAGGGAATTTTCCTCTTTCGCGAGAAGCGCGCTCTGCCGACCTTGAAGGTGGCGCCGGGCTGCCTGGCCCTGTGGGACGGGCGCTACCGGATCATCAACAGCCATCCCGCACAGCCGCTTGTCGTTGGCCCGTTTGAAAACAATCAGGACTGTCCACCTTGTGAACCGGTCCGGAATTTTCCGACTGATTTGCCGCGTGGTGTGGTTTCGCGTGCATTGGCGGCTCAACCGGCCATTTTGAACGCGCATGACGGGATGACGACCGGCCGGTTGTGCCAGGGTATGGCGCCATCGGACGAATTGTCCGTGTCGCGTTATTTTGCCCATTTCGACCTGTTTTTGCCTGAATTCGAGTCCAGGGTGGCTGACATATGTGCGTCACTTTTTGGATTGCCAGCCTATCCGCAATCACCTTTGTCAATGAACAGGCATGAAAAGTGGCAAACTAATTAAGCAAGTTGCCGTAACTACAGGTGTGTGGCCTTGGCAAGCAGGGCCGAGGTACCTATGTTAAGGTCACATGAGTTAGCCCGCCAAATGACGGGCCGTTAGTCGTTCCAGGGGACCGTATGAACCCGAATTTCAGAAATTTCGCCCTTTGGGCAATCATTGCGCTTTTGCTAATTGCGCTGTTTAATATGTTCCAGGGGCCGAGCGAGCGCAGCTCGTCGCGGGAGATATCCTATTCTCAGTTCCTTTCGGACGTGGATAACGGCACAATCCGCAACGTCAAGATTGTCGGCGACACCATCTCCGGCGTCTATGCGGAGGGTGGCAAGACCTTCCAGACCTATTCACCCGGTGACCCGGGCCTTGTTTCCCGCCTGGAAGACAAGGGCGTTGGCATATCGGCAGCACCGGAAGTGGATGGATCAAACACATTCCTGGGCTATCTGATCTCCTGGCTGCCTATCCTGCTCATCCTTGGTGTGTGGATCTTCTTCATGCGCCAGATGCAGGGTGGATCAAGAGGCGCCATGGGTTTTGGCAAGTCCAAGGCCAAATTGCTGACCGAAGCGCACGGACGTGTGACATTTGACGATGTTGCCGGTGTGGACGAAGCAAAGGAAGATCTGGAAGAAATTGTCGAGTTCCTCAGGGACCCGCAGAAGTTCCAGCGTCTTGGCGGACGCATTCCACGCGGCGTTCTTCTGGTTGGACCGCCCGGAACCGGCAAGACCCTGCTGGCCCGTTCTGTGGCCGGTGAAGCGGCTGTGCCCTTCTTCACGATTTCCGGTTCGGACTTTGTGGAAATGTTTGTCGGTGTCGGCGCAAGCCGTGTCCGTGACATGTTTGAACAGGCCAAGAAAAACGCACCCTGCATCATCTTCATCGATGAAATCGATGCGGTTGGTCGGCATCGTGGCGCCGGTCTTGGCGGTGGTAATGACGAGCGGGAACAGACGCTTAACCAGCTGTTGGTCGAGATGGATGGATTTGAGGCCAATGAGGGTGTTATCCTGATTGCTGCCACCAACCGTCCTGACGTGCTGGACCCGGCCTTGCTGCGGCCAGGCCGTTTTGACCGTCAGGTTGTTGTGCCCAATCCCGATATCATTGGCCGCGAGCGTATTTTGAAAGTGCATGTGCGCAATGTGCCACTTGCGCCCAATGTTGACCTGAAGGTCATTGCGCGCGGCACGCCCGGATTTTCCGGTGCGGACCTGATGAACCTTGTCAATGAATCTGCCCTGATGGCAGCGCGTCGCAACAAGCGGCTCGTGACCATGCTGGAATTCGAGGATGCCAAGGACAAGGTCATGATGGGCGCGGAACGCCGCTCCAGTGCCATGACGCAGGAAGAGAAGAAGCTGACCGCCTATCATGAGGCAGGACACGCCATCGTTGCCATGAATGTGCGATCCACTGATCCGGTTCACAAGGCGACAATCATTCCGCGTGGACGGGCTTTGGGCATGGTCATGCAATTGCCTGAGGGCGATCGTTACTCCATGAGCTACCTCTACATGATTTCGCGTTTGGCGATCATGATGGGCGGACGCATTGCCGAGGAACTGACCTTTGGCAAGGAGAACATCACCTCCGGTGCATCTTCCGATATCGAGCAGGCCACGAAGCTTGCCCGTGCCATGGTAACGCAGTGGGGATTTTCAGATGAACTTGGTCTGGTGTCCTATGGCGAAAATCAACAGGAAGTTTTCCTGGGTCATTCGGTTGCACAAACAAAGAATGTTTCTGAAGCCACGGCTCAGAAAATTGACAGCGAAGTGCATCGCCTGATTGATGAGGCCTATACGGCGGCGCGCAAGATCCTGGAAGACAAGAATGACGATTTCAATACGCTGGCAGAAGGGCTTCTCGAATATGAAACCCTTTCCGGTGATGAAATAAAGGCGCTTCTGCGCGGCGAGAAGCCGGCCAGAGACATGGGTGACGATACCCCGCCGTCCAGGGGATCTGCTGTGCCGAAAACCGGTGCCAAAAGCCAGGAAACAAAAGAAGAGTCAGGTGACAAACCTGATGAAGGTCTGGAGCCGCAGCCACAGTGATGGACGGAAAATAAGTTCAATTTGGAGAATGGCCGCCTGTTGCGGCCATTTTCAGTTGCAACAGGTCGTAATAAAACCTGATCAACAACCGCTGGCGGAAATGCTAGAGCCTTAGGAAGCGAATGCGAATCGCTGATTTGATCAATAGATGTCGCACCCGTATTTATCGGGCAGCAGACCAAATCAGCTATATTGAACATGATTGCGCAATCAGGTAGCCATTATCTCGGGGGACACGATGACACGGCAGTATTTCGGAACCGATGGAATTCGCGGAAAATCCAATAAATTTCCGATGACCCCGGATGTTGCCATGCGTGTCGGGCTTGCCGCCGGCACGGTCTTCAGGCGTGGTGATCACCGGCATCGCGTGGTGATCGGCAAGGATACAAGGCTTTCGGGCTACATGATTGAAAATGCTCTGGTCGCCGGATTTACGGCCGCCGGGATGGATGTTTTTCTTCTTGGCCCCATTCCGACACCGGCTGTGGCGATGCTGACGCGCTCGCTGCGCTCCGATATCGGTGTGATGATTTCCGCTTCGCATAATCACTTTGAAGACAATGGCATCAAATTGTTTGGTCCGGACGGTTTCAAATTGCCCGATGAACTGGAATTGCAGATCGAGCGACTGATCGATGCTGATATTTCCGAACAATTGGCACCGGCCAAGGAAATCGGACGGGCCAAGCGTATAGACGGTGTGCATGATCGCTATATCGAGTTTGCCAAGCGCACGATGCCACGTGATGTCTCCCTGAGCGGTTTGCGTGTTGCCATAGATTGCGCCAATGGCGCTGCCTACAAGGTGGCGCCAGCGGCGCTGTGGGAGCTTGGTGCTGAGGTCATTGCTTTTGGCAATGAACCCAATGGCCACAATATCAACCTGAATTGCGGCTCCACCCATCCGGTGGCGCTGGCAAGAAAGGTCCACGAAGTGCGGGCCGATATCGGTATCGCACTGGATGGCGATGCGGATCGTGTTCTGATCGTTGATGAAAAAGGCAGCATCGTGGATGGCGACCAGTTGATGGCTGTCATTGCGGAATCATGGGCCAGTGACGGGCGTTTGCAAGGTGGCGGTATCGTGGCCACCATCATGTCCAACCTCGGGCTGGAACGGTTTCTGGCGGAACGTGACCTGACACTGGCACGCACCAAAGTGGGGGACCGGCATGTTGTTGAACACATGCGGTCGAACGGCTTCAATGTGGGGGGCGAGCAGTCGGGGCATATTGTGCTGACCGATTTTGCGACCACCGGCGATGGATTGGTGGCAGCATTGCAGATCATGGCCTGCGTGCAAAGGATGGACAGGCCTGTCAGTGAGGTCTGTCGCCGGTTCGAGCCGGTACCACAAATGTTGAAGAATGTGCGTATTTCCGGTGGCAAGCCGCTGGAGGATGAATTCGTACAGGCATCCATCAAGGACGCAACCAGTCAGCTTGGCGCGTCCGGGCGGCTGGTGATCCGTCCGTCGGGCACAGAGCCTTTGATACGGGTCATGGCAGAGGGCGATGACCATGTGCTGGTTGAGCGTATTGTCAACAGTCTGGTGGACGTGATCTCAGGCGTACGCAGCGCTGCTTGACGGCATCCTGCCCGATTGCTGCTTCACCTTTGATGATCGGCTTGCCAGCTTTCCATGACGTGTCAGGCGTTCGGAGCGACGCAAATGTTCTGTTCGTTCCCGCCTGCGCAAGGGATGAGGCGTCAAGCCAAAACGGGCCGTTTCATCGAAAGCAAATTGGCTCCAGTTGTTCCCCAACACTCCATCTGATTGTCTGAATTGCGTCCGGTTCGCCAGATCAGAGGTCCCAAAGCAGCCGCTTCAGATTGTACGCAGAGAGTGTTCTCCTCCTGTTGTTGCAATTCATGGGCCATTTACCATTCCTGCATTTTCCTGTTAAGTATTGAAATTACGGTGTTATTTTTTGTTTTTCGGTAAATGGACATAGATAACGCGCTCTTAACCATTTTGCTTCATTGTATCCATTGTGAATTAAATACATCGCAACTGGCGGGCAACGGTCTCGCAATTTTAGTGGGGCGTGGAGCAATGAAAATGAAATTGTACACTTTGACAGCCATGACGGTGTTAATGGCGACACAAGCCATGGCTGCGGACGTTTACGTAGACCCGGTCACAGAACCCATACCGGTCTATGATGTAGACATGCGGGGATCGACCGATGTTGCCGTCAATTCCTGGGATGGTCTGTATATTCGCGGTGATCTTGGATATTCATGGACGCAGCTCAGGGGGATCGATTATGCCCTTTACGGCGGACCTGGCGACCGGGGATATTTTGACTCGCAGAAGCTGGACAATTCCTGGTCCATTGGTGGTGGTGTCGGCTATCAGATCAACCGCTATCTGCGCACTGACGTGACGCTCGACTATATGTTTGACGCGGACTTTACCGGATCAACATCCGGGTCCTGCGGTGTGGGTGATCCCTGTATATCAACGGATATTGCCAGCATGAGCGCCTATTCGGTGCTGGCAAATGCCTATGTGGATTTCTGGACCTACGGCAATTTCTCGGCCTATGTGGGTGGCGGTATCGGAGGCACCTATGTCAAATGGGGTGATCTGGAAAATACCTCCTGTCTGGTTGGTGATCCAAATGATTGCGACCCGACAATCACCCATGGTGGCAATGCCGAATGGCGCTTCAGTGCGGCGCTGATGGCTGGTGGCGCCTACCATGTACGTTGCGACCTTGCCGTTGATGGTGGCTATCGCTACCGCTACGTCTCAGGTGGCAAAATGTTCGGTTATTCAACCGGCGGCGGCCCTGGCTATGACCATGATTTCAATGTACATGAGGTGCGTGCCGGACTTCGTTATTATCCGGGCCGTGACTGTGAGCCAGAGCCCTATGTTCCGCCCTATATCCCGCCTGTCTATAAATAGGCCGCCTGTCCATAATTAGAACGCCTGTCCATAATTAGAACGCCTGTTCATAATTAGCCCGCCTGTTCATAATTAGCCCGCCTGTTCATAATTAGAACGTCAGACAGATAAGATTTTCAACCGCCCGGCTTGCCGGGCGGTTTTGCTTTGGGGCAATGCCACGAAATATCATGGAAAATGAAGCGTAAACAAATGTGGTGAACAAACATGCTTAACCACAACTTAACCAGTTTGTCGGATATTGCCGACATAGAATTCGCTTCTGGTGACGGCAGGTCACGGGAAGCCAGGTAAAGGGACTGGTTGTATGTTCAAGAGTGTCATGTCTCGTTCCATGATCGCCGTGCTGTTTTTAGGCAGTGTCGGGGCTGCGCATTCAGCTGATCTGGATAATATTATTTTCGCGCCGGAACTGCCGCGCACCGTTCCGGTGGAGGTGGGCAATGGCTGGTATCTGCGGGGTGATGTCGGTTATGATTTTTCAACAGATGGCTCAGCGACATCCTATCGGACGTTCAACACAACCACTTTGGTTTACGATACACAGAATTATGCCACATCAGACTTTGACACAGATGTGAGTGTCGGCTTCGGGGTTGGATATCAGCTGTCCGACTGGTTTCGTGCCGAAGGCGCACTGGACTATCAAAACGGTACATTCAGTGGCAGCAGTTTTTCCGGCAGCCAACCGTGTACCAATGTCAATACGGCGACCGGCTGTTCGACAGCCGGAAGTGCGGATTTCAATACCTATGGCCTGATGGCCAACGGCTATGTTGATCTTGGTACCTATGTCGGCTTCACACCCTACGTCGGAGCCGGTGCAGGCTATACGCTGATGGATTATGACAATTATAACGCCCAGGAGACCTGCGTCGATGGTGGTGATGTCTGTGGCGTTGGTCCGGCCAATGTTCAGCATGGCGGCGAGCAAAGCTGGCGCTTTACCTATGCCCTGATGGCTGGGTTCTCCTATGAATTCATGCGCAATCTGAAGGCTGATCTCGGCTATCGCTACGTCAATATTGATGGCGGTGATACCTACGCCTTCGACAGTGCTTCTCAGACAGCCGGTGCATCAGGCGTACAGGGTACGGACAATGGTTTCAGCAGGCATGAAATCAAGGCGACGCTGCGCTACGCACTCTGGTAGGGATAGCGGACCAATCTTTAAATTGACGAGGCGGGCATTGCCCGCCTTTTGTATTCTGGATCCGTTTTAGAATGTCGTGGCGAGTTCGCGCACGGCGTTGACGATATTGTCAACGGCAAGTGTTGCAAGAATGATGCCCATGACCCGGCTGATGACGGCAGCGCCGGACATGCCGATGAAGCGGTGGATCGGCCCCGCAAGCAACAGCAGGACCAGGGTGATTGCAAGAACCACTGCCAGCAGGACCGACGTTAAGGATTGCTCCAGAACGGATTTCCCGTGATTGTCGGTCAAAGTCACAACGGCCAGCATGGGGCCGGGCCCGGCGATGGACGGGATGGCAATGGGAAAGGCGGCGATCTGCTTTATTTCATTGTCACTGAGAACCTTGAGTTCGCTGGCCGGCTTGCCATCACCAAATATCATCGTCATGGCAAACAGAAACAAAACAATGCCACCGGCCAACTGGAATGATGTCAGGTCAACCTTGAGCGCTTCGATAATGAGCTGGCCGGCAACGATGAAGAACAGAAGAATGGCGGTTGCATAGACAATGGCGCGGATTGCCACTTTGCGGCTTTCCGAGGCGGACAGGCCCTGTGTGCAGGCAATGAATACCGGAATGGACCCGATGGGATCCACCACGACAAACAGCGTTATGAAGTCATCCAGTGAATTATCAAAAAACGAAAAATCCATCCGTTGCCTGCCCTGTCAGAAGGTTTGCCTGTTCATTGTTGCAGCTTGAACCCTGTTGATAAAGACAGGCAATTCTCCGGAAAGTAAAGTCATTATTCATGCTTCTTACGTCGCGCGAGACTGGGCAAGCAATTGTTTTCAATGGAAAAAGGTGCGCCTTGGATTGTGGCTGGGGCCAATTTTTCACGCGCTTGACGTGACCACTGGTTCACATTTTCTGCGTTTATACCCGTCAACAGGATGGTGGCTGGCAGCAAATATACAGCTGCGTCATTTATTCGCTTGCGCTTTTGTCCGAGTTTGGATAATTGCCGCTGTGGGACACCCCTCCCCAACGAGGGGCCACTATCTGGAAGGATAGCCACATGTTGAAAAATACCCAACCGGACATGCGTCCGGCAAATCCTCGTTTCTCTTCTGGTCCTTGCACCAAGCGTCCCGGTTGGACGCCAGGTGCCCTGAACGATGCCGCTCTCGGGCGCTCTCACCGGGCAAAAATCGGCAAGGCAAAACTCAAACAGGCAATAGATCAGACCCGGTCGCTGCTTGGCGTGCCTGATGGTTATCGTATCGGCATCGTGCCGGCCTCCGATACCGGCGCTGTGGAAATGGCGTTGTGGTCAATGCTTGGCCAACGCGGTGTGCACATGGTTTCCTGGGAATCCTTTGGCGCCGGATGGGTATCGGATGTTGTCAAACAGCTGAAGCTCGACGATGTCAAAGTTCTGGAAGCCGACTACGGACTATTGCCGGACCTATCAAAAATCGAATTTGACCGCGATGTCGTCTTTACCTGGAACGGCACCACATCAGGTGTGCGTGTGCCCAATGGCGACTTTATCCCGGCAGACCGCCAAGGCCTGACCATATGCGACGCCACATCGGCGGCATTTGCTCAGGAACTGGCGTTTGACAAGCTGGATGTTGTTACCTTCTCCTGGCAAAAGGTGCTGGGCGGTGAGGGTGGCCACGGAATGCTCATCTTGAGCCCGCGCGCCGTTGAACGGCTGGAAAGCTACACACCATCCTGGCCGCTGCCGAAGATTTTCCGCATGACCAAGGGCGGCAAGCTGATTGAGGACATCTTTGAGGGCGCCACAATCAACACACCTTCCATGCTGTGTGTCGAAGATTATCTTGATGCGCTTGCCTGGGCCGAGAACATCGGTGGGCTGGATGCGCTGGTGCACAGGGCCGACAGCAATGCTGCGATCATCAGTCGTTTTGTCGAACAGGCTGAATGGATTGATTTTCTTGCCAGCGATGTTGCAACACGCTCCAACACATCGGTTTGCCTGAAGATTGTTGATCCCGAGATTGCGGCGCTTGCCGCCGATGCGCAGGCCAGCTTTGCCAAGGGCATGGTGGCGCTTCTGGACAAGGCAGGCATTGCCTTTGATATCGGCGCCTATCGTGACGCCCCTGCAGGTCTGCGCATATGGACGGGTGCAACCGTCGAGGCCTCGGACCTTGAAGCCCTGATGCCATGGCTCGAATGGGCTTTCCAGCAACAGCGCGCGACGCTTGCTGCGTCAGCCTGACCTTCGTGACCGGGCCGCGATAGAGCGGCCCGTCCTTGCTCCATTTTTGAAAATTTAAAGGGAGGCCTTTCATGGCACCGCGCGTACTCGTTTCCGATAAACTCTCCGAAACTGCCGTCCAGATATTCCGTGATCGCGGTATCGATGTCGATTTCTTGCCGGATGTGGGCAAGGACAAGGACAAATTGCTGTCGATCATAGACCAGTATGATGGACTGGCCATACGGTCGGCCACCAAGGCCACGGCCAAATTGATTGATGCGGCCAGCAAGCTCAAGGTCATTGGTCGTGCTGGTATTGGCGTGGACAATGTCGATATTCCAGCCGCCTCACGGCGTGGTATCATTGTGATGAACACGCCTTTTGGCAATTCCATCACAACAGCCGAGCACGCAATTTCGCTGCTGATGGCCGTCGCCCGCCAGATCCCCGCTGCCGACGCCTCAACCCAGGCTGGAAAATGGGAGAAATCGAAATTCATGGGTGTCGAAATCACCGGCAAGACACTTGGTGTCATCGGTTGCGGCAATATCGGTTCGATTGCAGCTGCACGCGGTATCGGCCTGAAGATGCGGGTTATTGCTTATGATCCTTTCCTTTCTGAGGAGAAAGCCGAGGAACTGGGCGTTGAAAAAGTCGATCTTGACGAATTGTTTTCCCGCGCCGATTTCATCACTCTGCATGTGCCGCTGACGGACAAGACCCGCAATATCATCAATGCCGAAGCCATCACCAAAATGAAAACCGGTGTGCGCATCATCAATTGCGCCCGCGGCGGGCTGGTGGTCGAAGCCGATCTGGCCGAGGCCATCAAGTCCGGCAAGGTCGCCGGAGCCGGGTTTGATGTTTTTGAAGTTGAACCTGCCGTCGACAGCCCGCTCTTTGGTCTTGAAAATGTGGTGTGCACACCGCACCTGGGCGCTTCCACAAGTGAAGCCCAGGAGAATGTTGCACTCCATGTGGCCGAGCAGATGTCCGACTATCTGATCAAGGGGGCGGTTACAAACGCCATCAATATGCCGTCGATCAGTGCCGAGGAAGCGCCACGCCTCAAGCCATTTGTCAAGCTTGCCGATGTGCTGGGTTCCTTTGTCGGCCAGGTCACCGAAAGCGCCATCAAGGAAGTGGAAATCCTCTATGATGGTTCCACCGCACAGATGAATACCAAGGCGCTGACCAGCGCGCTTCTGGCCGGGCTCATTCGCCCGCAGGTGGGTGATGTCAATATGGTTTCGGCACCGATCATGGTGAAGGAGCGCGGCATTATACTTTCCGAAGCCCGGCGTGATAAATCCGGCGTATTCGATGGCTACATCATGCTGACCGTGAAGACGGAAAACCAGACGCGGTCGATTGCCGGGACGGTATTTTCCGATGGAAAGCCGCGATTCATCCAGATCAAGGGGATCAACCTCGACGCCGAGATAGGTGCCCACATGGTCTATACGACCAATGATGATGCACCGGGTATCATCGGCCTTTTGGGTACTGTTTTCGGCGAGGCTGGTGTCAATATAGCGAACTTTTCCCTGGGCCGTAACCACGCCGGTGGCGATGCCATAGCACTGCTTTACGTCGATGAGCGTGTTGATGAAAAGGTGCTTGATAAGTTGCGCAGCAACAAAGACATCAAATCCGCCAAATCTCTGGTTTTTGACGTTCAGTAAGGGCTACCGGAAGCTCAGCAACATCCGGTGAACTCTGTCGCCGGACTTTGCCCCCCGAATAGGTGGTTAACGGAATGAATGTGACGGATCGCGGTTGACAGACAATCAGGGCCGCGATCCGGATTTGTTACCAGGGACACTTGCTGTTCTGCGCCCGGCAGCCTTGTGTTCCGCCAGCATGATGCCGCCGATCACCAGGACCAATGCGATCAGGTGAAACATCTTGAGGTGTTCGCCCAACAGGAGAACGGCGAAAAGCGTTCCGAAGACCGGGACCAGATTGAAGAAAAGACCAGCACGGTTGCCGCCGATCAATTGGTTGCCCTTGATGTAGAATACCTGAGCCAGGATGGACGGAAAGATGGCCGCATAGAGCAGGGTGAGCCAGCCGCGCGTGTCAGGCAGCAACAGATTGTCGGTGATGCTTTCAGCCAGGGTGAACGGCAGGCTGCCGATGAAAGCCGCCGCTGCTAGGGTTGTGATGATGCTGAGCCAGTGGAGTTTCGGCATCCATCGCAGGGCAACCGTGTAGGCGCCATAAAAAACAACGGCCAGAAGCAACAGGGCATCGCCATAACCGACGTCCAGGCTGAGCAGATTGTAGAGGTTGCCGTTGCTTGCAACGGTGGCGACACCAACAAGCGTCATCGCGAAACCGATAATCTGTCCGCGGCTGATACGTTGGCCAAAAAGCAGGAAATTGGCCAGGAACACCACCAGGGGCATGGAAGCCTGCTCAATTGTAACATTGATTGCGCTGGTATGGTTGAGCGCCAGGTAGAGCAGGTTGTTGAATATGGTGAAACCGACAATGCCCATCACGGCGAGAAATGGCAGGTTTTTTGCAATGATGGGCCATTCCCGGCGCACATGGGGAAGCGCAAAAGGCAGCAGGACGACAAAGGCAACAAGCCATCGGCCGCTGGTCAGCAGCGCCGGGCTGATGTGGCCTGCGGCAAGCTTGCCGGCTATGGCATTTCCTGCCCAGCTGATCGCGGTGATGGTAAGCAGCAAATAGGCGCGAATGGCCATTGATCATTCCATTTCTGTGCATGGCGGGAAAATGGGTGTCGTCATCATGATTGCCGACAGTTTATGATGTAACCGGTCAAATCTATTTTGCCAAAGGGCCAGATTTTCTGGATAGGCGATTTTACTTGAAATCAACATGCGCTATAGATGCGCGGGTTTGAAACAGTGGTAGCGATGTGCTGCCGGAACGACAAGGGGAAATCATGACGAATGTCGTGGTGGTCGGCTCTCAATGGGGCGACGAAGGCAAAGGCAAGATTGTTGACTGGTTGTCGGAGCGCGCCGATGTCATCGTGCGCTTTCAGGGTGGCCACAATGCAGGCCATACCCTTGTCATTGATGGTGTGACCTACAAGCTTTCTCTGCTCCCTTCGGGTGTTGTGAGGGAAGGCAAGCTGTCGGTCATCGGCAATGGTGTGGTGATCGATCCTCATGCCTTGGTTGCCGAGATTGACCGATTGACCGGGCAGGGCGTTGCCGTCACGCCGGAAAATCTGCGCATTGCCGACAATGCGACGCTGATTCTGTCACTGCACCGCGAACTTGATGCAATCCGAGAGGACGCCGCTTCGAATTCCGGCACCAAGATCGGCACGACAAGACGCGGTATTGGTCCTGCCTACGAAGACAAGGTCGGTCGCCGTGCCGTTCGTGTGATGGATCTTGCCAATATGGAATCGCTGCCGGCGAAGGTCGATCGGTTGTTGACGCATCACAATGCGTTGCGCCGTGGCCTGGGCCAAAAAGAAGTTGCGCATGAAACGATCATGAGCGAACTGACCGATGTTGCGGGCCGTGTATTGCCCTATCGCGAAACGGTCTGGCGTCTGCTTGATGAAAAGCGTCGCAGCGGCAAACGGATTCTGTTTGAAGGTGCACAAGGCACGCTTTTGGATATTGATCATGGAACCTACCCGTTTGTGACCTCTTCCAATACGGTCGCAGGACAGGCAGCGGCCGGTTCCGGCATGGGCCCGGGTTCGCTTGGCTATGTGCTGGGCATCACCAAAGCCTATACCACCCGTGTCGGTGAGGGCCCGTTCCCGACCGAACAACAAAATGATATCGGTCAGTTTCTTGGCGAGCGTGGCCATGAATTCGGAACCGTGACCGGGCGCAAACGCCGTTGCGGCTGGTTTGATGCGGTGCTGGTACGCCAGGCCGTCGCCACCAATGGCATTACCGGCATTGCCCTGACAAAACTTGACGTGCTTGATGGGCTGGATGAATTGAAGATATGTGTCGGTTACACCCTGGATGATCAGGAACTGGACTTTTTCCCGGCAAGTCAGGGACAGCAGGCACGGGTCGTGCCTGTTTATGAAACGCTTGAAGGGTGGAAAGAATCCACGGTTGGAGCGCGAAGCTGGAACGATCTGCCGGCTCAGGCGGTCAAATATGTTCGCCATATCGAAGAGCTGATTGGTGCGCCTGTGGCATTGTTGTCGACAAGTCCTGAACGCGACGACACAATCCTTGTTACGGACCCATTTGAAGATTAGACTATTCTATTAAAGGTTTCTGCACGTGTCCTTAATAACCTGTATAGGGTGCGAACAACAGTTTCAGGCGGAATACCCGCAACTCCATGACCTAGAATTGAGTCTGGTCCGGAAAACCAAAGTGTAGAGCGGTTCTATGGTGAATTTAGTTACAGTTATAGAAAAGGCTGTCGATGGTCTGAGTGAAAACACGCCGGAGATGCGCGACAAGGTCTATAGCAAAGCGCGTGCGGCGATCGGACGGCAACTGGATAATATCGATCCCCCGATCAGTGAAACAGCCAGACAAAGGCAGATGCTCAGGCTTGAAGAAGCCATTACAGAGATTGAAAGCCGCAATGCGGATGCTTTGCCGGAGCTTGATGACGACGTCTTCGCCGATATATTGGCCGATGAGCCTGTAGAATATGGTGCTGATGAAACCTATTTCGGTGATGAGGAAGACGAGCCGGAAGAGCCGTTTGCTGAACCTGATGCGCCGTTTTTTGACGATGAGGAGCAGGAACCGGTTTTCGGCCCGGAGATGGATTCAGGGGTTCTGGGCGGTGAAATGGACCGTGGCCACAGGAACGGTGGAGACGGCGCTGGGCGCAATCTGAATGGCGACCATGTTTCGGATTATCTGCAACCGCAGAAATCGCGATCCGGCGGGCTATTGATCATAGCGCTCGTCGTTCTTGCCATCGTCGCCATCCTGGCAATAGGCGGATTTATTTTCCGCGACAATATCAGCCAACTTGTCTTTGGGCCTTCGGCTTCTGAAAATGCAGCATCAATGCAGTCTTCTGCGGCCACCGACAAACCGTCGGGATCTGCTGCTTCAAATGCAACGGCGTCACGCAATAGTGTTGCCGCCAATAGTGAAAATTCGAATGGCGCAGCCAATTCGCTTTCAGGGGCTGATGGCGATAATACGAAATTCACGCAGCGGCTGCTTTCGGACGGGACGGAAGTTCAAGGCAACTCCGGTACGGGGTCGGCGTTCAATGGTGGTGCGGAAGGTAAATCGACCGCCGTTCTGGACATCTCGCCCAGCCAGCCTGTTGTCGCCGACAATGAGATCGTCGTGGCGGACAACAGACAATTGGAGAGTCGCGACGTGGCTTCGCCGCCAATAGTCGGACAAAAGATGTTTCTTTACGAAGAACGTCTCGGTCAACAGGCCCCGACGGCCGAACAGGGCACCGTGGTCTGGAGCATTGTCAGGGAATCACCTGGCGACAATCTTCCTCCCGAACCGGCCATTCAGGCGCAGATCAATATTCCTGGAAAAAGCATGGGTGCGCTCATGACAATCAAGCGGAATGCCGATCAGTCACTGCCAGCCAGCCATCTGATCGAAATTCTGTTTGATCTGGGGGACAGTTTCAGCGGCAACGGAATAAAATCTGTTCAGAATTTTGCATTGAAGCAGACAGAACAGGACACGGGTGATTCACTGATTGCCGTGCCGGCTCAAATTACCGACACGTTTTTCATGATCGCACTGAACGATTATGTGGAAGCCGTTCAGCTCAATCTGCGCCTCTTGCGGGAGCGAAACTGGATTGATCTGCCTGTGAGCTATGGCAATGGACGACGCGCGTTGCTGACCTTGGAGAAGGGCACCACGGGGGCTGAGGTCTTTGATCAGGTGATCAGGGCCTGGGAGGCTCACGCCACCAGCGATTCGCAATAGGGCGAAGCATTATCAAAAGGTTCTTTTGGTGAAATGCCCTGATGACATTTTGGGCTTTCCGGGATCGGTTCAAACCAATCCCGGAATAGCTATGCTGGCTTATTGAGTTTTAATCAGCGACTGTCTGCAGGCTGTTGCTGCGGTCATGGGCCTGTTTGCGCACAGCCGCTTGGACTTTTTCAAATGCCCGAACCTCGATCTGTCGCACTCTTTCGCGACTGATGTCGAATTCTCCGGACAATTCTTCCAGCGTCAAAGGATCTTCCGACAGACGCCGGGCCTTGAATATCCGCTTTTCCCGGTCATTGAGCACATCCATGGCGGAGGCCAGCATGTTGCGGCGATCTTCCAGCTCGTCCTGCTGGATGAGCATTGTTTCCTGATCTTCGCTGTCATCAACCAGCCAATCCTGCCACTGTCCGGATTCGCCTTCGGCGGCCTTGATGGGCGCATTGAGCGACGCATCGCCTGAAAGGCGGCGGTTCATGGAAATGACTTCTTCCTCGCTGACATTCAGCTTGGTGGCGATTTCAGCCACCTGTTCAGGACGAAGATCACCTTCTTCCAGAGCCTGGATCTTGCCCTTGAGCTTGCGCAGGTTGAAAAACAGTCGCTTCTGGTTGGCGGTCGTTCCCATTTTGACCAGTGACCAGGACCGCAGCACATATTCCTGAATCGACGCCTTTATCCACCACATGGCATAGGTTGCCAGGCGAAAGCCTCTTTCTGGGTCAAATTTCTTGACTGCCTGCATCAGACCGACATTGCCTTCGGAAATCACTTCACCGATCGGCAGGCCGTATCCACGGTAGCCCATTGCGATCTTGGCGACCAACCGCAGGTGGCTGGTTACAAGTTCGTGCGCAGCACTGGTGTCCTGATGCTCGTTATAGCGTTTTGCGAGCATATATTCCTGCTGGGGCTCCAGCATGGGGAATCGACGAATCTCCTCGAGATAACGGTTGAGTCCGCCTTCTCCAGAGGAAATTGTGGGTAAGGTGTTTCGGGCCATAACAGCACCCCCCTTTCTTTGTTTGGGCTCCCATATAAGGCAAGCCCACCGTGCCTCATGACGTCAAGGCACAATCGAATCTCAAGTAATTACGAAAGATGGCGATATCAAGCCATTCGCGAATAAATCGATTTAGAACGACCATGATCAAAGGGGTGCATTTGATCCTTAGCCTACTAAAGTGTTTCAAAAGCAGCGATCACATTTTGCAGATCTTCCGGCAGCGGTGCCTCGAAACGAAGGGTTTTGCCGCTTCGGGGATGTTCGAACTGCAGCAGGTAGGCGTGCAGCGCCTGGCGGTCGAGTTGTGAAACGGTCGCTCTGGCGGCCTCCGGCAGCGTATTGATCTTGGTCTTGAAGGCGGTGCCATATTCAGGATCACCGACAAGTGGGTGGCCCAGATATTCCATATGAACGCGAATCTGGTGTGTTCTGCCGGTTTCAAGCCTGCACTCAACCAGGCAGGCGAGCGCCTCGCCACCGTGCTTCTCGCCATAGCGCTGCCGGACCTGATAGTGGGTTATCGCGGTTCTTGCGTCTGCACTTTCGGCTTTCTTGACGGCGCGTTTGGTGCGGTGCGACACGGCGCGTCCCAACGGCGCATTGATGGTTCCTTTCAGACTTTCCGGTCGACCCCACACGAGAGCCAGATAGGCCCGTTGCAAGGGGCCTGTGCGACCGTGATCGGCGAACTGATCTGCCAGGTGACGATGGGCGAGGTCATTTTTCGCCGCGACCATGACGCCGCTGGTGTTTTTATCCAGCCGATGGACAATTCCGGGGCGTTTGACTCCGCCTATGCCCGACAGCGACGTGCCACAATGATAGAGAAGCGCGTTGACCAGGGTTCCCGACCAGTTGCCGGCACCAGGATGGACCACAAGACCGGCCGGCTTGGCCAGGACAATCAGATCATCATCTTCATAGAGTACTGTGAAGGGGATGTTCTCGGGCTGCGGCTCGGCTTCCGTCGGTTCAGGCATGGTGAATGCGATGCAATCGGCCGGCATGATCTTGTGTTTGGCCTCCCGCACGATCCTGCCGTTGACCGTCACGGCGCCTTCCTGCATCAGCGCCTTTATCCGGCTGCGCGAAATTTGCCCCTCAAAAGCCTCTGCCAGCCATGCGTCAAGTCGACCGGAGGCATTTTCATCTGCAGTCAGCTCTTTCTTCTCGCCCGCGGCTTGGGTAAAGGGTTCAGTCATAAAGTCATCCGGATTGAATTGGGGCTGTCATGGCGAATGTGGAACTGGACCAGGAAGAAGATAAACCGCTTGATCCGGAAATGGAAAAAGTACGGCGCAAGATGGTTCGGCTTCTGGGCATTTCCATTGCGATCATGTTGGTGGGTGTTATGGCGGTCCTGGCCGGTGTTGTCTACAAGGTCGTCAAGACCGAGGATGCGCCATCTGTCGCAACAAATGCACTCCTGGTGCCGTCACAGGCGCCGCTGCAACTGACCGCGCAACTGCCGGACGGATTTTTGGTTGCGCATGTCGCGCTGGATGGCAACAGGGTTCTTTTCCATGGAAAAGGATCTGACGGGGCGGCGCGTGTCATCATATTCGATATGGCAACGGCACGGATCATAGCGGAAATCGCCTTGCAGGGTTCCTGAATGATCCCGGACGCAGCAATGGCCCGAGAAACAGCAATGCGTGAGCTTTTGCAACGGGTGGTAAAAATTACAGATCCCGCCGATGCGAAAATTGCCGATTTTTGCAATATTCGTGAACGCGATCTTGTCGGGCGTGAAGGCCGCTTTGTTGCGGAAGGCACCGTCGTTCTGCGCATGCTGGCGCGCTCCAGTGCATTTCAGGCGAAAAAAATACTGGTCCTGGAAAACCGGGTGGAGGGCATTGCCGATATTCTTTTGCAGTTTGATGCGTCGATACCGATTATGGTCTGCAGCCGCGACGTGATCGATGCGATTGCCGGATTTCCCATGCATCGCGGCGTCCTGGCAATTGGCGAGGCCCGTGCACCGGTTGATTTGCATCAGGCGATCAATGACCTCGATTCGAACGCTCTGGTGCTGGTGTGCAATGCGATATCAAATCACGACAATCTGGGTGGCCTGTTTCGCAACGCGGCGGCATTTTGCGCGGATCTGATCTGTCTGGATGAACAATGCTGCGATCCGCTCTATCGCAAGGCCATCCGGGTGTCGGTTGGAGCAAGCCTGAGCGTTCCCTATACACGGCAGGCAAGCATTGAGGAGATTATTGCAGCGCTGGATCAGGCGGGCTTTGATATTTGGGCCCTGTCGCCTGCAGGTGCCCTGCCCATTCAAGAGATCAAGCCGGGGCGCAGGGTTGCGCTGTTGGTCGGGACTGAAGGC
Source organism: Rhizobiaceae bacterium (assembly GCA_029233925.1). Lineage (GTDB taxonomy): Bacteria > Pseudomonadota > Alphaproteobacteria > Rhizobiales > Rhizobiaceae > Hoeflea_A. The sequence goes on along the minus strand of JARGOX010000020.1, from coordinate 18,326 downwards.
GCAGGCCTGCCCGATGCCCTGATGGACAGGCTGAAGACGGCCCGGATCCCACAGGCCGCCGACCTCGACAGCCTGAACGTTGCCATGGCTGCGGGCATAGCCCTGTTTTCCATTGCCGCGGGGCAGGGGCGGATATAGCGTTTCCGGAAAAGTGTGAAACGGTTTTCCGATGAGATAACGCGCCGGGAAAAGATCGTTTTCGGAAATGTGTGAAACTTTTTCCGAATACAAAGTTCAGTCTTGCAGCTCTGATTTTGCACGGGCCGCGAGGCTCAATCGAGCGTCAGATGGGCGTTTGCTTGTACCAGCATCGGATAGTATTGCGTGAATGGGGGACTTTTTGCCGTCGCGTTGTCCTGACAGGCCGACAATAGTCGCCGCAATGGCAGCGATTTCATCGCGCATGCTGGCATCAGTGCTTGAATCACGCGATTGCCTGAGCGATTCCACCAGTCGGGCGTGCCGCTGACGGATTTCTTCGACGCGTGATTTCATCATTCCATTCAAATCTCTTTCAACAACGGGCAAAGGCGCGTCCGGCAGGCTGTCGGTCTTCATGACTTCAGCTTTGGTAGCCGAGGCCCGAGACGTGGACAATTGTCTGGCCTCAAGGTCCATTGTAACCAGCTGATTGCTGAATTCAGCCGACTGCTGATGGCTTTGCTCAAGTTCCAATTTGAAGTGCCGGATCTGGCTTTCAAGCGCAGCGACGCGTTTTTCGGCGGCCTGAGCCTGTCTATTCTCTGTCGCCGCTGCTTCACTCAATTCCCGGCTGTCATCCTTGCTTTGCCGCGTGTTTTTGGTGATCTGCTGCTCACTGAATTTCAGGTCTGTCTCTGTTTTATCAAGCCTGATTTTAAGATTGGCAGCATTGCGCTGTTCCTCGGCAAGACGTTGTTCGATGTCTTCTGCCAGGTCGGTTGCCAATTTGATTTCCTTGCTCATTTGCCGGCTTTCGGCCCTGAGTTCGGTAATTTTTTCCTTCAGGTCGGTCTTTTCAGCTTCGCCCTGGTCCAATGCGGCCTTCAAGGTCTCGAGCTGCCCGGACAGGTCCCTGGCAAGCATTTCTGCTTCTTCGAGGTCGCGCATGCGCAGCTGGTTTGCTTCTTCCCCCTCGCGAAGCTGGCGCTGTTGGTCGTCAATCAGCGCATTTGCCTGTTCGAGTTGCATTTCCCGGTCCGCAAGCATTGACTGGGCGGCGGCAAGCGCGATGCGCCTTTCGTCGTGGTCTTCCTGATGGTTTTGAACATCACGCTCCAGCGTCACGGCTGTGTCTGTTATTTCCTTGATATCGCTGAGCAACCTGTTTTTTTCCATGCGCAGCGTATCGATTTCCGAGCGCAGGCTCATGGTCTCCGTGCCACTGGTCGCAAGATCGATTTTCATGCTCTCGACATCTGTCGATATGCTGGCAAGAACGTTACGCAGATGACTGATTTGCGCATCGTCCAACCGTTTGATCCGTTCCAGCTCCGCGACACTTCCCGATAGTTTTTCGACGACTTGTTCATTCTTGCGCGTATCCGATCTCAGCGTTGCGCATTGGGTCAACAATTCCTCGATTGTCTGTACGGCTTGGCTTTTCTCGCCCGAAATGCGCGCGAGATCTGTTTGCAACTGGTTCGCCTTCAGGGTGTTGGCGGTGTTTTTATCTCGCTCCATCCTTAACTGCGCTGACAATTTTGCCGTTTCGCTGGCAAAACGTGCGCGCATGAGGTCGGCTTTGCTCTTGATTTCTGCATGGCTCGTCGGCACGGTCGCTTCGATGCGTTTTTCCGTGAGTTTCACGACCCTGCCGTAAATGGCAGGCGTGATGAACATTGCCAGCATTGCCGCCGCCAGGAAGCCCAATGCAAATATGAGAATAAACCCGATCACTCTATACTTCCGCGAATTCTAACGGCCCATCCTGCGTATTTCGACGTAGCAAAACACGCTTCAACCGGCATGGGAATGCCTGTCACGCATTAAACATGGCTGAGACGAGCGGTAAAGAGTGCTTCCATTCTTCATGCCGTCGCGATGCGAGACAGGGAAGGCGCAAGCGGGCCGCACGACTCAACCCAAGGCTGTCAAAAGGGATTCCATGTGGGTCTTGAGGTCAGTTTGAGATAGCCGATATTGACACCAAGCCGCGCGCCGATGCCGGTACGCACCGGTACCAGCACAATGTGTCCGCCCTGAAGGACCGTCATGCCTGCGCCGGCAATGGCGTAGGCCTGTCCGCTGACACCGCCAAACCGACCATAGACGTCATCGACGTTTTGCAGATTATAGACCAGCATCATCACGCGGCTGCCCTGGCCACCATAGTCAAAGCCGACAGAGGGGCCTTGCCAGAACAGCGGATGCTCACCGGCATTTTTGGTGTACATCTGTCCTTCGCCATAGGTCAGGCCGCCGATGAAGGCGCCGGAGGCTTCTTCGCCCAGAACATAGCCATTTGGCAGCCCGTAGCTCTCAAAGGCTTTCTCGATGACACGGGCCAGACCATCCGTGGCATTGCCGAAAAACTGGTGCCCCTGATCGATCATTTCCTGGGAAGTATAGCCTTCCTGGCTCACCTGTTGCGCGGTCGCTGGAAAAAGCAGGGCAGCCATCAACAGCAGCGTCATCGAAACGTGCTTGAATGCTGCCGAAAAGGCACTGTTGAGGCGGTTCATTGGTTTCTCCATCACGGGATTAATCTGATGTTCGTAATATCCCCATATCATGGGGGCAGGACATTAACAGTCGGTTTACCAAATGTGGTGTCTTTAAGGCGTTTCATGCATAAAGAAAATTGGACATTCCGGGAGCAGGCGCTGGAGCCTGAAACGGTTTGCAAAGGAGCCGAAGATGTCTGTGAATCCAAATCTGACACTGTCCGGTAATGATCTGGCGGCGCTTTTGTGCAGCCGGGTGTGCCACGATATCATTTCCCCCGTTGGCGCGATCAACAACGGGCTCGAACTGCTGGATGAAGGGGGGGCCGATGATGATGCAATGGACCTGATCAGGACCAGTGCAAACAATGCCGCCATCCGACTCAAATTCGCCCGACTGGCCTTTGGGGCTTCCGGCTCGGCCGGTGCATCGATCGACACTGGTGAGGCGCAAAGAGCAATTCTGGATTTTGCAGGCGCTGACAACAAGACCGAGATCAACTGGCAGGGCGAGCGCGCCATCATGGCCAAGAACAAGGTCAAGCTTTTGCTGAACCTGTTTCTGATTGCCTATGGTGCCATTCCACGCGGCGGTTCCATTGATATTGTTCTCGAATCGCTGGACAGCACTCCGAAATTCACGTTGACAGCGCGAGGAAAAATGATTCGGGTTTCACCGAAATTCCTGGAAATATACAGCGGTGAACTCAGCGAGCCCATCGATGCGCATTCCATCCAGCCCTATTATACAGTGGTGCTTGCGGAGGCCGCAGGAATGGCTGTGAGCATGACAGTCGGTCCGGAAGAAGTGAAGTTCACGACCAGCTGAATTCAGCCTTAATTCAACGGGGCAGAAACAATAGTGTCAAATTTAGGAAAACTTAAGCCTGTTTGCTAACGCAATCTATCCAATTACAACCTATGATAATTCCAGCATTGGTACATGAGCCCGATCACCCCTTTTGGGTGATCGGAGGTCCTGTGTCTTTGTGATACCAAGAAAGTTCTTCTGGAGAATTCATGATGAAAAGGCTTGTTCTCGTCGACGATTCGGTTGTCATCTGCAAGGTGGCAAAACGAATTCTTTCTGACCTGGGATTTCTGGTTTCAGAAGCCCATGATGTCGATAGTGCTCTTACATTCTGCGAAGAATCCGTTCCTTCGGTCATGATCGTCGATGGGTGCATGGACGGTGCGACGGATCTTATAAAATCGGTGCGCGGAATGCCCGGTGGTGCGAACGTTAAAATCTATTATTGCCTGATTGAGGCCAAGCTCAAATTGATGATGCAGGGCAAGCGGGCAGGGGCTGATGACTTTCTTCTCAAGCCCTTTGATCGACAGATATTGACAAAGACATTTACTCAGCCGGCTATGCCTGCGGGCTAAGATTTCTGGCAATTTATGTGCTGTTTTTGGCACGGCGGGCAAACCGCAATGTTCACTGGTTTATGAATCTGCGCGATTGCAGGATTTTACTGAACGCCGCTTTGGGTTGCAGTTTTTGAATTGCAGTCTTCGCGTTGCTGTGTTCGTGCTGCAGATCCGCCCATCTGGTCAGCAAAAACCCGCCTGAAACAAATGTTCCGGACGGGTCAGGGAATTCGCAGACTTGGCTATCGGCTGTTTGCCTGGCCAGGTATTTTATCAGGCGCTTTCGCGTATTTCGCTTTCTTCCGGCTCGCGCAGCACATAACCGCGTCCCCAGACCGTTTCAATGTAGTTGCGACCATCCGCAGCTGTTGCCAGTTTCTTGCGCAACTTGCAGATGAACACGTCAATGATCTTCAGCTCGGGCTCATCCATACCGCCGTATAGATGATTGAGGAACATTTCCTTGGTGAGCGTCGTGCCCTTGCGCAGGGAAAGCAATTCCAGCATCTGGTATTCCTTGCCCGTCAGATGGACGCGCTGGCCGCTGACTTCAACGGTTTTTGCGTCCAGGTTGACCAGCAGATCGCCAGTGGTGATGACGGATTGCGCATGACCTTTGGAGCGACGAACGATCGCATGAATGCGGGCGATCAGCTCATCCTTGTGGAAGGGCTTGGTCATGTAATCGTCGGCGCCGAAGCCGAGACCGCGAACCTTGTCTTCAATGCCGGCCATGCCGGACAAGATCAGGATCGGTGTCTTTACCTTCGAAAGGCGAAGCGTTCGCAGAACCTCGTAACCGGACATGTCCGGCAGGTTCAGATCCAGAAGGATGATGTCGTAATCATACAACTTTCCAAGATCCACACCCTCTTCACCAAGATCCGTGGTGTAGATGTTAAAACTTTCTGATTTGAGCATCAGTTCGATGCTCTGCGCCGTGGCGCTGTCGTCTTCAATGAGTAATACCCGCATGAAATTCCCCTTTTCCGTTACGGATCTCCGCAACGGCATCTAAACTCACGGATCGAGTCGCTGTCTGTAAAAAACTTGCCATGAAATGGTTAACAAATTCTAATTCGGTATGGCAACTCTTAATTAGCTTCTTAGTATTTTTGCTTAAGCCATTGAAACTAAATGTGAAAAAAAATTCAGGAAGTTAAGATTTCACATTAATAATTCCTTGCAAACGACTCTGTAGACTCAAGAAAGAAATCTTCAGTCATTTTGCTTTCGTTTACTCGGCTTTAAGCGATTGTCCCTATGATTAACGATGTCCGTAAACGAAACGTTACCAAAATGACCAAACCGGCTGATTTCCAGGCATTGGACAGACGCAATTGCGGTCATTGAACAGCGGGCAGGTAAACTGGCATGCCGGGATCTGGCATCACGGGAGTATTGCGTATGAAGTCTAGTGAGAGCCTTGTTCGTCTGAAACAATTTCAGGTCAACGATAAACGTCGTCAACTGGAGCAGATTCAGCTGATGATGTCCGAATTCGAACGCATGTCCGCCGAGTTGGAATACCAGATTGCGGCTGAGGAGAAAAAATCGGGGATTTCCGATTCCACGCATTTTGCCTATCCCACCTTTGCCAAGGCGGCACGCCAGCGTTCGGACAACCTGCAGGGGTCAATCCGGGAGTTGCGTATTCAGCAGGATGCTGCGGCGATTGCTGTGTCCGAGGCCGAGGCGGAACTGGAAAAGGCCGCGGCGCTTGAAGGTCGCGACAGCAGTGGCAGGCCTTCCAAGGTGGGTTGATCACAGACGCGTTGTGTGGTGCGAACCTTTCTTGTAAAATCTGCTGTGAAAAATGAACGCGCCCGGCTTGCACGGGGCGCGTGCGAACGCCCGCTGGAACCAGTGGCTGGTTCTGATGGCCGGGATATGCTTTGGTGCTGGCTGCCTGGTTGCGCCGGGCCCGTGAACGCTCCAACGTGCCACCACTGAACCGGGAAATTTCAAACGTGCTATACCGGCTATTGCTGCCAATTTTGCTTTTTGCCGGCCCGTTTTGCCTGGCTCTGGGGCTGACCCTGCCGCTGGTGCGGTTTGAAAAACTCTATTTTTTTGAGGAAACGCCGTCGCTGCTGCAGATTATCTGGACGCTTGGGCAGGATGGAAACACAATGCTGGCGGTGCTGGTCGCGCTGTTTTCGGCGATCTTTCCGGTGGCAAAGCTGCTGACGGTCCTGTTTGAGGCGGCATCAAAACCGGATCGTGAAAAATCCGGACCAGCTTTCTTGCGCGGATTGTTTCCGCTTTTGTCCAAATGGTCGATGATGGATGTCATGCTGGTAGCGCTGGTCATTGTCGCGGCCAAAACAAGCGGCGTGGCGGACGCATTTACCCAGCCGGGCCTGTGGTTCTACGCCGCATCGGCACTGGCAGTGACCTTGAGCCACTTTCTTGTGCAAAAACGCCGATAGAAGCAGGCAAGCAACCAAAATGCAAGGCAGCGGCATACCCCGATGAGCGCACGTCAGCCGTGTGCCTCACCGATATACCCGCTATGCCTGAATGATTGCTCAGACACACCATGAGGGCATGTCTCAAGGGGAAGGATAGGGCAACAGATATATTGGGACCTGTGCCATCAATGACGGTATTGCTGGATACGCGTCGTGCGCAAACCTGCAAGTCCATAGGCATCGATTGATGCCTGCCAGGACAGGAACTCCTCGACTGTCAGCGTGTAGCGCTCACAGGCCTCTTCAAGGCTCAGCAGGCCACCTCTGACGGCGGCAACAACTTCGGCCTTGCGTCGGATCACCCATCGCCTGGTCGAGCTCGGAGGTAGATCGGCAATGGTCAACGGGCTTCCGTCGGGGCCGATCACGTATTTTATTCTTGGTCTCACCATCTCGGTCATTGGACTCTCTATACACACTCAAAGACCTTACTGAAGCCACCATACAGTTCGAGGTTTAAAGATTGTCTAAACAAACCGGGACAGTTTTATTTAACGTCGAAAACCGCCTTTTTCGGCCCTTTGCGCAGGCAATCGCCAAGTGCGACGAGAAGGGAACTTGCTGTTGAAGTGGCAATTGCCTATATCAGGGCCGCAAGCTTGATTGGCGCCTTGAACGCCTTTGAACGCGGAAATGAGACCTTGAACACATTAGATATCGACAAGAAGCCTGAAGACACGCGGGTTGTGGTTGCCATGTCGGGGGGCGTAGATTCCTCCGTCGTTGCCGGACTGCTCAAGCGCGAGGGCTATGACGTGGTTGGCGTGACGCTGCAGCTCTACGATCACGGCGCTGCCGTTCATCGTGCCGGCTCATGCTGCGCGGGACAGGATATTGACGACGCGCGCCGCGTGTCTGAAACCCTTGGCATTCCCCATTATGTGCTGGATTATGAGCAGCGGTTTCGCGAAGCGGTGATCAACCCCTTTGCCGCCAGCTATGTGGCGGGCGAAACGCCGATCCCCTGTGTGGCCTGCAATCAGACGGTAAAATTTGCCGATCTGTTGAAGACGGCACAGGAACTGGGCGCCGATGCGCTGGCCACCGGCCATTATATCCGCTCGCGCAACAATGGTGCGCACCGGGCGCTCTACAGGCCGGTCGATTCCGACAAGGATCAGAGCTATTTTCTGTTTGCCACCACCCAGGAACAGATCGACTATCTGCGGTTTCCGCTGGGTAATCTGTCGAAGGCGGAAACACGGGCGCTGGCGGCCAGCATGGACCTGAATGTCGCCAACAAGGCGGAAAGCCAGGATATCTGTTTTGTGCCGCAGGGAAAATACAGCGATATTATTGCCAAGCTGAGGCCGGAAGCGGCCCGCAAGGGCGATATCGTGCATATTGATGGCCGTGTGCTGGGTGAGCATGAGGGCATCATGCATTACACCATCGGTCAGCGCCGCGGCATCGGCGTGGCTGTTGGTGAGCCGCTCTACGTGGTGCAGCTGGATGCGCGCGCCGCACGGGTCATCGTCGGCCCGCGGGAAGCGCTGGAGACCAACCGGCTGCATCTGCGCGATGTCAACTGGCTGGGCGATGGCCCGTTGAGTGATCTGTCGGCGGATGGTTTTGAATGTTACGCAAAGGTTCGCTCGACGCGTCCGCCGCGCCCGGCCATCGCCTGGTACCGTGACGGTGCGCTGATGGTGGAACTGGTCGATGGCGAAGCCGGCGTTGCGCCGGGGCAGGCCTGTGTGCTTTATTCCAGCGACGGCGAAGACGCCCGCGTATTCGGTGGCGGCTTTATCAGCCGGACCGAGCGCAGCGATGAGGCAGAAAAACTGCTGCAGGACTTGCTGGCAGGCAAGCGCGCTGAAGCTGATCTACAACAATTGTAGGGCAGCCCAACAATTGTAGGAAAGCCCGAAATCTTAGGTCAGCCCAAAACCCCAGGTAAGCAAAGTCGATGACCGGGCCGTGCAACCCAAATCAGGCCAATTTCATTCGGCAGCGACAACCTGACGGGCCGTAAGGAAGGTTCCGATGGTCTCGATGATGCGATCCTGATCCGAGCGTTCCAGATAGGGATGCATCGGCAGGCACAAAATGGTGTTTGGCAGATGTTCGGTGACTGTCAGCGGGCCTGGACCCTTGGGATAATGCGCATAGGCCGGCTGCATGTGCAGCGGTTTGACATAATAGATCACTGACGGAATGTCGTTTTCAGCCAGATGGGCTTTCAACTCGTCGCGATGGGCTGTTTCTATGGCGAATTGCGCCCAGGCCGACTGCATGCCCTCGGGCACATGCGGCACACGCACAAAGTCTTTCAGATTGTCGCAATAATAATTGGCCACAGTCTGCCGTGCTTCCAGTTCCTCGTCGAAGATGGCCAGCTTTTCCAGAAGAATGGCCGCCTGGATCGTATCAAGGCGCGAGTTCATGCCGATCTGCACATTGTCGTACTGGCTTTCGCCCTTGCCGTGAAAGGCGATGGAGCGCAATTTTTCCATCAGCGCATCATCATCGGTGAACATGGCGCCGCCGTCGCCGTAGCAGCCGAGCGGCTTTGCCGGATAGAAGCTGGTGCCCGCCACCTTGCCGAAGGAGCCGCAGCGCCCCTCAACGGTCGAGCCACCGATGCTCTGGGCGGCATCGGAGAGAATCAGCAGATCATGTTTGCGCGCGATGGCTTCAATCGCCGGATAATCGGCAGGGGTTCCAAACAGGTCGACCGGAATGATCGCCTTGATGTTCAGGCGGCCCTCGGCCTTGATGGCGGCTACGGCATCTTCAAGATGCGACGGGCTGATATTGTAGGTCTGCTGGGAAACCTCGACAAAGACCGGTGTCGCGCCGGTCAGCGCCACCACTTCGGCTGTTGCGGCAAAGGTGAACGAGGGCACGAAGACTGCATCGCCCGGGCCGACGCCGCAGGCCATCAGCGGCATCAGCAATGCGTCGGTGCCGTTGGCGCAGGCCACGGCGTGTTTTGCCCCGACATAAGCTGCAATCTTTTCTTCGAATTCGCTAACTTCCGGTCCAAGAATGTAACGGCCCTCGGCCATGACTTTGGAAACGGCCTTTTCCAGCCGGTCTGCAATGCGCATTCTTTGTGTGGCGAGATCTATGAACTGCATATTTATGTCCCCTGCGGTCAATCGCTGTGGCGGGCGTTCTGGCGGGTTGGTGCCATTACAGGAAATTCCTGTTGTGCGCCAAATCCCGGATAACCTGATCCCTCAATCCGGCTATTCCCGAATGCGAAGCGATTGTGCCCAAATAATCTTGAATTCAGCTAATAAGCGGTCATTCCACAGATTTCCAGCCCCGCGCTCTTCACACACGCACGCAGTTTGTAACCGCAGGTGATCAGGCTGCAGGGCAGGCCCTGTCTCACGGGCCCGGTCTCACAAGCATGGCAAGCCGCCTGCAAGGGGCTTGGCAGTCTCGCCGGTGGATGACATCAGCTGTGGGTAACCGTGCCCGCTGACAGGATCCTGATGACGGCCAGGCCTTCTTCGGCCGGCGTGCGCGATGGTTCGCCGCTTTGAATGCAATGGATGAAATGCATGCATTCCTTGGTCAGGGGCATGCCTTCGGGCGCGTCAATATAGCGCGGCTCTGCTGATTCGAACTGCAGGGACGTGCCGTCCTTCCACACCTTGTGATCATAGATGGCCAGTTTTTCGTGCCACGGGGACACATCGTCGAAGACCGCCATCGCCTTGTCGCCAATGACCGTCAGGCGGCGTTCGCGATAGGGATTGAGCCGTGAGGCGAAGACATGCGAGCGGATGCCGCCGGGAAAGGTCAGATGCAGATGGGCAAAATCGCTCAGGTGGTTGAGCACCGCTGTGCCTTCGCCGCGCACGTCTGACGGCTCTTCACCGGTCAGCGCCAGGATCAGCGACAGGTCATGGGGCGCTATGTCCCAAAGGGCATCGTTTTCCGCATGGAACTTGCCCAGCCCGACGCGGTGTGAATGGATATAGCGGATGGTGCCCAGATCACCCCTGGCCACCATCTCCGCCAGAATCTCGAAGGCCGGGTGAAAGCGCAGCACATGGCCGGTCATCACCGTCAGGCCGGCAGCCTTGCCCGCCGCGACCACCTGCTCGGCGTCCGCGACATTCAGGGCAATGGGTTTTTCCACCAGCACATGTTTTCCGGCCGCAATGGCGCGCAGGGCGTTTTGCGCATGAAATTGCGGCGGCAGCGCCAGCACGATGCCATCAATGGCAGGGTCATCATAAACGGCATCCGGCGTCATGGCCGCGACATTGAACTGCGCGGCAACCGCTTCGGCGCGGGCCATGTCGGCATCGGCAACGGCGTGCAGAGCGCCCAGCCCGCTCAATGTCCTGATATGGTTGAGGCCCCAATATCCGCAGCCGATGACGGCAATTGCCGGATTGGTTTTCATGGTATCTGATCCGCCTGATGTGATTGCATTGCAGTTGCAATATCGGCCAGCCTGCAGCCATGCAAGTGGCGCAGGGCATTTTGTTCAAGCTTTCGCTTGACACCAGCGACACCGCGCCATTATATCGCGCCGGTCTGGCGGGGTAGCTCAGGTGGTTAGAGCAGCGGAATCATAATCCGCGTGTCGGGGGTTCGAGTCCCTCTCCCGCTACCAGATTTTTCCAGGTCCGACCCGGAGACATGGGTAACACAACGTACCTAAGACATAGGTGACAACCTCGTGCCGAACGGGTTGTCGATAGTTTGCAATGTTTTTTGCTCCAGGTCGATATATCCCAGATCATAGTTCATAAATGACACCAACCATATTCCGTCGTCCACCTCCTTGATGCCGAGCTTCTGGCCGGCCATGACGGTTGAGATGTTGATCGGGTCTTCGTCGAATCCGGGGGCACTGCTGCTTGCCTGCAAGACGTGCGCATTTGCATCGAACCATTTTGTTTTAGGTTGCACCGACGCATGATCGTACCGGATTTTTTAGCCAGAATATCGACTGAATAACATCAAGTGTAGATCATTGCAGGAACAAAAGGATTTCAATAAAGCGACATCGAAATTCTCTCCGCATCTGAAGCGAAAAGCAAATGAGCGACTTGTCCGAAAACAAGCCGCTCATGAAGCATTTTGTGACTTTCGTCTTGTTAACGGAAAGCCTGACTTTTCCAGAGTGCTACAAATGCTTGGTTAAACTCTAGCAAAATAGCATGCTGCGCTCAAGTTCCTTTCAACAGGTTTCCCAAGCAGTACTTTTTGCATATGCTTAGACCAAACGCCCTTGAAAACACTTTGGAAAAGACAGGCCAACCGCAACTAAGCCCCATCACCGCAACGAATGGGATAACAGTGCTTCTCAATTCATCGTTAGCGAATAAACCTAAATACGTCAATTCCTATCATAAGGATGGGGCTTAGGAAGCACAATCTTGACAAGGTCTAAATCTCGCGTAACGTGTCAGGTGCGTCAATCTACGAATCGTTCTTGGGACACAACCCCCAGTGATGGATTTTCTTCATTCTGTCTTGCCGGACAGGCGAGTTATAGCAGGGCGTCACCCCCCGGGCCAGTGGGTCCAAACCACTGGAGGCCGGGATTTTCCATCCGATGTGGAGGCCTGTCATGAAATGGCGGTTAGGAATTGATCTCGGTACGAATTCTCTTGGGTGGGCTGCACTTGAGCTGGCTCAGGTCGATAAGGCATGGACGCCTGTCGGGTTGATCGACTGCGGCGCCCGGATATTCTCTGATGGCCGTAATCCGAAAGACAAGCAGTCCAACGCCGTCAAACGCCGCGAACCGCGCGGCGCCAGAAGAAACAGGGACCGCTATCTTCGCCGCCGGGACCGGCTTATGCGCCAACTCATTCAATACGGGCTGATGCCCGATACAGAAGTGGAGAGAAAGGCCCTGGAAGGCAGCAAAGGCATGGACCTGACGCACAGTGACCCATGGATCCTGCGTGCACGCGCGCTGCAGGAGCCGATAACCCTCCACCAGCTTGGCCGGGTGATTTTTCATTTGCACCAGCGGCGCGGTTTCAAGTCTAATCGAAAGACCGACCGTGGCGACAACGAGAGCGGCAAAGTGCATGACGCAACCCGGCGCACCAGGGATAGATTGGAAGCTGAAGGCGCGCGTACCCTTGGCGAGTTGTTCGGAAAGCCGCGGCTCGAAACTCTCCGGCACAATCAGACAGCCGCAAGGGGAGCCGGCCTGCCGCAGCCGCTGGCACGCGTTCGCAAGTCCGGCGACGGGTCGAAATGGCAATATGACTATTACCCGACGCGTGCATTGATTCTCGATGAGTTCGACCAGATATGGGCATCACAATTGGCCTATCATTCGACCGCATTGACAAATGAAGCGCGAGATACGCTGCGCAACACCATAGAATGGCAGCACCCGCTTAAATCGCCTGATGTTGGCAGATGTACGCTCTTGCCGGAATTGCCGCGTGCGCCAAAGGCGCTTCCATCCTCACAACGTGCGAGAATATTTCAGGAAGTCAATGCGCTGCGCGTTGGCAGAACCGGCGAAACAAAAATTCCGCTAACGCCTGAGCAACGCGACACGGTTGCGGATCGCTTGCTGCACCCCACCAACAAGACGGCTGATGTCTCGTTTGACCAGATCAGAAAACTGCTCGCTCTTTCCAGCTATGACAGGTTCAACACGGAATCCGAAAAGCGCAACAAACTGAAGGGCGATGAGACGGCTGCCAGGCTGATGCAAAAAGATCGGTGGGGTAGTTGCTGGTTTGATCTGAGTCTGGCAACCCGGGACATGGTCGTGACACAGCTTCTCGAGGAAGAAAATGAGGAGAATTTGTTTGCGTGGCTGTTGAAGCAACACGACTTCGATCGCCAGCAGGCTATCCGAATTGCTGATTGTCCGCTACCGGACGGATACGGAAATCTAAGCGAAAAGGCTTTGGCGTTGTTATTGCCGCATCTGGAAACCGATGTACACGTCTATTCCGACGCAGTAAAAGCCGCTGGTCTGCATCACAGCCAGTTCGGCAGTGGCGAGATTTTCGAGAATGGTCTTCCCTATTACGGCAGAATCCTCGAGCGATCTGTTGCCTTTGGCAGCGGCAAGGCGGAGGACACTGATGAAAAGCGCTATGGAAAAGTGGCCAATCCGACAGTGCATGTGGCGTTGAACCAGGTGAGAGCCGTGATCAACGACCTGATCGGACGCTTTGGAACACCCGAGCAGATTGTTCTGGAACTGGCGCGTGATTTGCCACTTTCCGCACGCGGAAAGAGCGAGTTGGAGTCAAAGCAACGCGATAACCAGCTTGAAAATGAACGACGATCAAAGCAGTTGGAGGGACTGGGAGTTGCCAACACCTATGAGAACCGACTGAAGCTGAGATTGTATGAAGATCTTGAAGCTTTGGGCAAACGTTGCGTTTTTTCCGGGGATCAGATCGCGCTTTCCATGCTGTTTACTGACCAGATCGAGATTGAACATATCCTGCCTTTCTCCAAAACACTGGACGACAGTTTTTCCAACAAGACTCTGGCAACGCGCATGGCCAATCGTGACAAGCAGAACAGATCTCCCTATGAGGCATTCGGTCATTCACCGGCGGGTTATGACTGGAGTGAATTGGCCAAGCGCGCCAACGAACTGCCTGTTTCGAAGAAATGGCGGTTTGGGCCGGACGCGATGGAACGCTATGAGAACGAGGAGCGAAATTTCCTTTCCCGCCAACTGACGGATACCCAATATATTGCCCGCCTGGCCAAAGCCTATGTCGAGGCGATCTATGGCGGGCAGGGCCATGCAGGCAGTGAGAACCATGTATGGGTCATCACGGGTCGGCTGACGTCTGATCTTCGCCATCATTGGGGCCTTGACAGCATTTTGCGCGGGCACAATGAACCAATTTCCGAAGCGCAAAAGAAAAACCGCGACGACCACCGCCATCATGCCATTGACGCCGTGGTGATAGCCTGCACAGACCGCGCCATGTTGAAGGCGGCTGCGGACGAGGCGCACCGGCAGGAGGAGGCGTTCAATGCCCGTTTGCTGGCCGGCATTCCCGAACCCTGGGCGAATTTCCGCGATCACGTGGCGCAAAAAGTGCGCGATGTGGTTATCAGTCAGAAGCCGGATCACGGTTTCCAGGGAGCGATGCACAATGATACCGCATACGGAATAGTAAAGGGGGTGAATGAAGAGCCCGACAGGAAGGGCGTTCGCACCGTCGTAACGCGCAAACCTTTGGACAGCGAGGCTTTCAAGTCGCCTGCGGACCTGCAGAAAATTCGGGATTTCCCGACAATGATGGCGCTTCTGGAAGCCACGCAGGGTCTGAAAGGAACGGAATTCAAATCGGCGCTTCTTGCGACGGCAAGGGCCATGACCCCACCGGTCCGCAAGGTTCGGATCGAGGAAAAGCTGAATGTCATCGCGTTTGAAGACAAGCAGGGTAAAATTTACAAGGGATACAAGGGCGACGGCAACTATTGTTATGACATCTGGGTCGATCCGAAAGGCAAATGGACCGGCGAAGTCGTTTCAACCTTTCAGGCCTATCAATTGGCGCGCGACGACAAGGATTGGTGGACAAAGCAGACCGGGCGTGCGGGTCAACCGCTGGCCATGCGTATTCGCAAGGGCGACATGGTCAAGGTCATAGTGGACGGCAAGCCATTGATTTTGACCGTCTACAAATTCTCTGAGGGAAAGCTGAACATGGCGGAACACAATGAGGCCAATGCGTCCGCCAGAATCCGTGAAAAAACTTTGAATGGTTTTCAGATGTCGCCCAGTTCGCTGCAAAAAGCGGATGCGAAACGCGTGACGGTGAGTCCCTCAGGTATGGTTAAGATTTACCAATAACAAGGGTTTTGCACCCAACTGCAATCATTTTTGGTATTCTCGTCACTGTTTGATGGGAATGTAAATGCAAAACCGGATAGTGGAAATCACCAGCGATGGCGCCCATATCAGTGTGGAGCGGGGTTTTTTATCCGTCAAGCTGAAGGATGAAAAAGTTGGGCGGGTGCCAATTGATGACATGGCAGCGCTGATTATTCGTGGTCACGGTGCGAGCCTCTCTGTAAATATTTGCACCAGGCTGGCAGAAGCCAATATTCCAGTTGTCATCTGTGGCTCCAACCAATCGCCAGCAAGCGTCGTCTGGCCAGTTTCAGGGCATTTCGCTCAAGGTTTGCGTATGCAGGCACAGGCAACGGCAAACAAGCCGATGCTCAAGCGCCTGTGGATGCACATCATCAAGGCCAAAATCCTGGCCCAGGCAGATGTTCTGCAGTCATTTGCAAAGGACGCCGATGACTTGCGGTCAATGGCGGGCCGCATCAAATCAGGCGATACTGAAAATCTTGAGGCACAGGCGGCAAGGCGCTATTGGCCAAGGTTGATGGGCGATAGCTTTCGTCGCGACCGTAACGCCGATGGTATCAATGCTGCTTTGAATTATGGCTATACCGTACTGCGCGCATCGACGGCACGATCAATCCTCTCAGCCGGCTTGCATCCTTCGCTGTCTATCAATCACCAGAGCAGAGGAGAAGCATTGCGGCTTGCCGATGATCTGATGGAGCCTTTTCGTCCCTGGGTGGACCAGAAAGTTTGCGGCCTTATATCCACTAATTCGGGGGGGACAATCGAACTGTCGCCAGAAACCAAGGCGGTTCTTGCCTCAATCTTGATGATTGATTTTGGAACACCACAGGGCGCAAGTCCTATGCAGGCCTGCATCGACCGCATGGCGCAATCGCTTGTGCGGGTTTTCACAGCTGAGCAACGCAACATTGAATTGCCGGAGGCACCAGTACCGCTCATGCTCGCAGCAACTGGCGATGCGGCATGAGCACGAAATCCTATTCCGAAATGAGTGGATATCAATTCATGTGGGTCATGGTTCTTTTTGATTTGCCAACAACCAGCCCAGAAGAGCGCAAGCGGTATGCAAGGTTTCGCGAGCTTCTTCTGGACAACGGTTTTGAAATG
This sequence comes from Rhizobiaceae bacterium, assembly GCA_029233925.1. Classification (GTDB taxonomy): domain Bacteria; phylum Pseudomonadota; class Alphaproteobacteria; order Rhizobiales; family Rhizobiaceae; genus Hoeflea_A. The sequence continues at coordinate 1,920 of JARGOX010000020.1, read as the reverse complement.
GCGCAGTTTTCAGTCTATGTGAAGCACACAAACGGCAAGGAAGCCGTCGATGCAATCATCCGCAAAGTGGAAGGCGCCATGCCCGTGGAAGGCAAAGTTGATATTCTGCAGTTCACTGACAAGCAATATGAAAACATCGTCTGCTTGAGGGGCGATCATCGCGCTGATTCGCCCAAAAACCCCGAACAATTGGTCATGTTCTGATGAAAAAGACGCCATTTCTGACACGTATAAATACCAAAAAAACCTATTTTATCAATATTTTGCGCTGCGATCAGTTGTAGCACTCTGGAAAAGTCAGGCCAACCGCAACAAGCGAGAATTGATGCTGCGCGGCAACAGTGTTGTAGCACTCTGGAAAAGTCAGGCCAACCGCAACCAAATGCGAGGTTGAAAGGGTATCAAGCTGGTTGTAGCACTCTGGAAAAGTCAGGCCAACCGCAACCTTGCCGTCGACCAGGTGGCAAACATCGCTGTTGTAGCACTCTGGAAAAGTCAGGCCAACCGCAACGACAGGGCCACTTGGCAATGTCCAAAAAGCGTTGTAGCACTCTGGAAAAGTCAGGCCAACCGCAACTCATCCTGCCCGGCCTTGATGAAGTCCGCGTTGTAGCACTCTGGAAAAGTCAGGCCAACCGCAACCGGCTGCGACAGGCGCACAGCGCTGGCCTGGTTGTAGCACTCTGGAAAAGTCAGGCCAACCGCAACGCGCTTGTCGCTGGCGCGCGGGCTGCGGTCGTTGTAGCACTCTGGAAAAGTCAGGCCAACCGCAACCCATTTGCGTCCCGTACCATTGCTGAAAGAGTTGTAGCACTCTGGAAAAGTCAGGCCAACCGCAACGGCGCTCCTTTTCTGGCGCGGGCAATGCAAGTTGTAGCACTCTGGAAAAGTCAGGCCAACCGCAACGGCTGGCCGCTTGATACAGCCGATCAGCGTGTTGTAGCACTCTGGAAAAGTCAGGCCAACCGCAACTCCGGAATATTTTATTGCCGTTTGCCGGGCGTTGTAGCACTCTGGAAAAGTCAGGCCAACCGCAACCGCCCCGCTAGGGGGGGGCGCCTAGCGCGCGTTGTAGCACTCTGGAAAAGTCAGGCCAACCGCAACTCCGGCGCTGTTGTCATGGCGTTTTCGCGAGTTGTAGCACTCTGGAAAAGTCAGGCCAACCGCAACCGCTACAGCTGGACAGTGACAAGCAACAAGGTTGTAGCACTCTGGAAAAGTCAGGCCAACCGCAACACCATGCGCAGTCTCTCCCGTGTGCAGGCGGTTGTAGCACTCTGGAAAAGTCAGGCCAACCGCAACTCGCTCCGGTCGCGACCGTTTATGTGGGAGGTTGTAGCACTCTGGAAAAGTCAGGCCAACCGCAACAGTGCTTTAAGGACTATCATGGCCGCCACCGTTGTAGCACTCTGGAAAAGTCAGGCCAACCGCAACGTCCGGATTCGGACGGCCAAGGTCTCGGTTGTTGTAGCACTCTGGAAAAGTCAGGCCAACCGCAACGCCTTGCATCTGATCAAATACGACATTTCTGTTGTAGCACTCTGGAAAAGTCAGGCCAACCGCAACACGTTGTCTTGTGCTGTTCATTTCAGCCTGGTTGTAGCACTCTGGAAAAGTCAGGCCAACCGCAACTAACGCTTCCAGCGGCTGATGTTGTCGCGCGTTGTAGCACTCTGGAAAAGTCAGGCCAACCGCAACACGCAAGGCCGAAGAAGAAGCCCGCAAGCAGTTGTAGCACTCTGGAAAAGTCAGGCCAACCGCAACGTCGATGCCGAGGTGGACTTCCAAGAACTGGGTTGTAGCACTCTGGAAAAGTCAGGCCAACCGCAACTATTGAAAACATTCCTTGTGCCGAATTGCTGTTGTAGTCGTCCGTGAAGAATTCCTTACCATCTGGATTCACTGATGGAATGAAGCTTT
>JARGOX010000038.1 GCA_029233925.1 Rhizobiaceae bacterium | reverse complement strand
AAAAGCTTCGCTTTGCTATCCGTGAAGGTGGACGTACCGTCGGCTCCGGCATCGTAACCAGCATCACCGAGTGATGGTGGTTCGGTGTCGAAAGATGCCGACGCCACTTGAAATGGCAAAGTGCGCGCAAGCGCGCTTTGCAGCGGCTCCGGCATCGTAACCAGCATCACGGAGTGATGGTGGTTCGGTGTCGAAAGATGCCGACGCCACTTGAAATGGCAAAGTGCGCGCAAGCGCGCTTTGCAGCGGCTCCGGCATCGTAACCAGCATCACGGAGTGATGGTGGTTCAACCGTTGCAGATAGATTGAATAATAAGGAAAACGCGTTGGTTTGTGGCAACGCGTTTTCAACTTTCCGGTTTGTGGCAACCTTCAGTCAATGGAGAGCCATGCGAAGTTTCGGAAAATAGCTGCAGATTGAATATTGTAGCTTGAACGGCGTGGCAATTGCGGCTAAACCGCCACACGACTTAGGGGTATAGCTCAGTTGGTAGAGCGACGGTCTCCAAAACCGTAGGTCCACAGTTCGAGTCTGTGTGCCCCTGCCATTCACTCAACGTGTATTTCAAAGACAATACGCTTTAAAATGGCCCCTTGAAGTCCGCTTCGGTTTCCGACACGATCCAGCCGTCAATGATGATGACGTTTCCCTGTGCATAGTCTTCATTGATCTTCCGGCGAAGTTCAAAAAACGCCTCTGTCGACAATTGCGAAACTCCGGTTGGGGCAGCGGTCGATTCCGAGCGCATGAATACGATCTGAGTAACAGAGGCCAAACTGTAACGGATAAATTTTCTTCTATCCATCAACTACTCCATCACAATCCGGTTCAAAAAGAGACCCAGTTTCCTTTTATCGCTGCTTGTTCCATCCTCTTGCGGAGAAGACAGGTCTCGAAACGAGAAATTTATGGTCTGAGCCGACAAAATTCCGCCGGCATCAAGTGCCTGTGTCGTCAATCCGTTCACAGAGCCATGATACGCCATCACGCCGTTGATGGTCACAAAACAACCGCCTTGCCGAACCCGTGGCCAAAAATCCTGAGTCGCCTGAACCGGACAGGATTGGAAAACTGAATTGTTGCTTCGTCACCGTCGGTCCACTCGCCCTCGGCTTCAACATGTGACCAGCCGCGTTGCAGTATATCATTGTCCGGTTCGTCTTCGCCAAACCTGTAGGAGGAACGGTGTCTGCTTCGGTCGGTAACCACCAGATAATCAGAAAGGCGGGATGCCAGGCTGACCAGGTTCAAAGTTGGGTTGACATAATCACCGCGGGCAAAAACGGAGGAACCCGCAACAAACATATTTTCAACGCCAAACAGCTTGCAGTTGGTATCTACAACGCCTTCAGCGGAGCGATGGGACATGATGGTCGTTCCCATGTGGTGAGCCCCGGCGCCGATTGGCAGTTCGCTCCAGCCTGCAGAGTCAAACCCTTTGGCCAGGCGAACGCGGGCGTTGCCGTGATGACTGAGGGTTGCACCGAACATGATGGCTGATTTCTTGTATGCAATCAGGTCTTCCTGGCTTATTTGCCAGTGTAGTTCTGCAATAGCCAATCCGTGCCGGTCCTTCTGGCTGGACAGTCTGACCTGGCTTGGTTCGAATGGTGATTGTTCGAACATGAATGTTGGATGTGTTCTGCGGTATTCCTCTCCATTTTCCAAAAAATAACGATCGGAAAATTTGACGTCGGTATTATCAACCAATTGTTCTGTTCTCTGCTTGTCCTGGAAGGTCACGCCGAACCTGGCCAGCTTGTGCTTTTCAGTGAATGTCTCGGGAAAACGCCAGAAGTAGTTCACAGTTCTCCCATTGTAGAGCTGCCAGTATGGGCTTTCCACAGTCATTCTGTGGTGAAAATAAACATCCAGTGGATTGATGTAGAGATGGTCCATGAAATATTTCCCGGTCAGTTCATTGCGACCTCCGGCAAAGGGATTCCCCTTTGAAAAAACTTTTGCTGACCACAATAACAATCGGGCGTTCTCGATGCCTCCACAGGCCAGAATGATGGTTTTCGCGTCAACCCTCTTTTGTTTTCCGTTGTTGCGAAGGTGTACCGATTCGATCCTTTTGTGCGAATGATCGAGCGAAAACCGAGTAACCCGCGTGTTTATGAGGATATCCACCAATCTGTCGCTTTTTTACGCTTTGATTGTTTCGCGCGCTCCTAGCCTCACAATTGGTTTCGAAACATGAAACTCATCCCGCTCTATGTTTGGAACGCCTTGATAGGGCCGGGTGATTGGTTGAAATTCTTTGGACGGATAAAAATTATCGATTCTCAGATATTCGGCTGCTTTTTCGAGATGAACCCCAAAATGCTGATATGGAATAGGCCATCCCAATCCGCCTTTGCGATGTTGAAACGCAAACGGTGATATTGGATGTGACCAGCCGTCCCAATGGTTTGACGTTCCTCCGAAACCGGCAAGTCGCGTTCCATAGGCATTGTAGTGACGACCGGTGACATCAAGTCTGTAACTCTCATCACAATTGTCGGTGGGAACGTCAATCCCGCCACGTTCTATCACCAGCACGGAACCAACGGTCTTGAGTTGATCAGCAATGTACAATCCTGCTGGACCACTGCCGACAATGATGTAATCCCAAAGCCTGTAGGCAATATTGTCAAATTCCACAAACATTGTATTTACTGGAGCCTCAGTTTAGGGTCCATTGGCCATCTTGTGACCTGCTGTAAAATCAACGCAGATATCAGAAGTTTTGCAAACCCGATGGAAAACGCTTGTCTTTTGGGAACAGAAATACCATTTGTTAAATCGGAAAAACATAGCAACGAAACCGAACGGTGACAATTCGGGTCAGTGTGTTTTGGCTGCAGGCAGCTGGATGAACGGTGGGTTTGCTGAATGTCGTGTTTTTTGAACCGTGTCATCTTTATGCCTTACAATCATACTACATTGAACAATCGCCCAATAAAATCCTTCAATAAATTGCCGATACCCCTTGTGGTTTTTAGAATCGGCGACTATTAAGGATGAAACAGACACGCGGCGCGTAGGGCTGAGGCTCTTTTTACGTGCCGTAAATGCGTGAGCAATTTAATGGCATCCAAGACTAATCCATTTACGTTTCTGCAGCAGGTGCGCGCCGAAACGTCCAAAGTGACATGGCCTTCAAGGCGGGAGACAATGATCTCTACTGTGATGGTGCTTGTTATGGTGATCCTGGCAGCGATATTTTTCTTTGCAGCTGATCAACTTCTTGGCTGGCTCGTAGGGCTGGTTTTAAACGTTGGCGGTTGATGCGGGCAGGAGACTATAATGGCAGCGCGTTGGTACATCGTCCACGCATATTCGAATTTCGAAAAGAAGGTCGCCGAGTCCATCGAGGAGCAGGCGCGGGCCAAGGGGCTTGACCATCTGTTTGAGAAAATTCTTGTCCCGACCGAAAAGTTCGTTGAAGTGCGGCGCGGACGCAAGGTCGACTCGGAGCGCAAGTTTTTTCCGGGTTATGTCATGGTGCGTGCCGATCTGACGGATGAGGCCTATCATCTGATCAAGAACACACCAAAGGTAACCGGGTTTCTCGGGTCGGAGAATCGACCAGTGCCTATCCCCGATTCTGAAGCAGACCAGATTCTGATGCAAATTCAGGAGGGTGTCGATCGGCCCAAGCCATCCATTTCTTTTGAGATTGGTGAGCAGATCAGGGTTTCCGACGGTCCATTCGCATCGTTCTCAGGGACAGTGCAGGATGTTGATGAAGAGCGTTCACGCCTGAAGGTTGAGGTGTCCATCTTTGGGCGCGCTACCCCGGTTGAGCTTGAATACGGTCAGGTTGAAAAAGTCTGATCTGAACTGTTTGCGGACGTTGTCCGCAAACCGCGTGGGAGGAGCCCGGGCTTAGCCGGTCCTGGTCTGAACCACGCAACCGCAGCCGCCGGACTTCCGGCAATGGTCTGACTGACAGGTGAGCCTGTCGCAGAACAGAACATGAAACGGAATCGCCATGCGGTTCCCTATGTAAAGGCAGAGAGAAATGGCTAAAAAAGTTGCAGGTCAGCTGAAACTGCAGGTTCCTGCGGGCGCAGCAAATCCTTCGCCGCCCATCGGTCCTGCGCTGGGTCAGCGTGGCATCAATATTATGGAATTCTGTAAATCGTTCAATGCTGCTACGCAGGAAATGGAAAAGGGTACGCCCATTCCGTGCGTCATCACCTATTTCCAGGATAAATCTTTTACCTTCGCCATGAAGCAGCCGCCTGTCAGCTACTTCCTGAAGAAGGAAGCAAAGCTGAAGTCCGGTTCAAAAGAACCTGGCCGCGTAAATGCCGGAACCATCACACGGGATCAGGTGCGCAGCATTGCTGAAGCCAAGATGAAAGACCTGAATGCGGCTGACGTTGAAGGTGCAATGGCGATGGTTGAGGGCTCTGCCCGCTCCATGGGTCTGGAAGTGACAGGATAAGACGATGGCCAAGACAACAAAACGCACACAGAAAGTCCGTGAAGGTGTTGACGTAACAAAGCTCTATGGTTTGAGCGATGCAGTCAATATGGTGAAAGAACGCGCGACAGCTAAATTCGATGAAACGATAGAAGTTGCGATGAACCTGGGTGTTGATCCGCGTCACGCTGATCAGATGGTCCGCGGTGTGGTCAACCTGCCAAATGGCACAGGCCGCTCGGTACGCGTTGCGGTTTTCGCGCGTGACGCCAAGGCTGATGAAGCAAAGGCTGCCGGCGCTGATATCGTTGGCGCGGAAGATCTGTTCGAAGCCGTTCAGGGTGGAAAAATCGATTTCGATCGTTGCATTGCAACACCTGACATGATGCCGCTGGTCGGTCGTCTGGGCAAGGTGCTTGGTCCGCGCGGAATGATGCCAAACCCGAAAGTCGGTACCGTCACCAATGATGTGACTGAGGCAGTCAAGGCTTCAAAGGGTGGAGCCGTCGAGTTCCGCGTCGAGAAAGCCGGCATTGTCCATGCAGGTGTTGGCAAAGCGTCTTTCGACACGAAGGCCATTGAAGAAAATATCAAGGCATTTACGGACGCCGTTTACAAGGCGAAGCCTGCCGGTGCAAAGGGCAATTACGTCAAGCGTATTGCCATTTCGTCGACCATGGGCACTGGTGTCAAAGTCGATCCATCCAGTCTGGCATCTGCCTGACCGGTTATGAAATTTGACCGAATGTTTTCGGTCTGAACAGTTTTTCGGCCCTCGGGCCGAAAAAACCCGGGCCATCTGGTCCGGTTTTCCTGTCCGAGATTGCGGGTGGTTTACCTTAATCACTTTGCCCGCATGAGACGGGTTAGATCCGAAATTTAAGGCGTTATGCGCTTTGCAATTCGGTTCGAGCTCAATTGCCTTTGTGTCGGATGCTCTATCTGGCTCGGGGGGACAGGATCCTCAAGCGTCGCTTGTGGGTCGAGAATGGCTCCTTGCGGCAAGGCAAAAACCGACCGGAACATATATATGTTCCTGTCAACTGGAGAGTGGCAGTGGAAAGAGCGGAAAAACGCGAATTCGTCACATCACTGAACGAGGCCTTCAAAGCCTCTGCTTCTGTCGTTGTGGCCCACTATGCTGGCCTTTCGGTAGCGCAGATGAACGATCTTCGTTCGAAAATGCGTGATGCCGGAGGCACGGTCAAAGTCGCGAAGAACCGCTTGGCTAAAATTGCTCTTCAGGGCACGGAGTCAGAAGGGATTTCCAATCTCTTCGAGGGACAGACAGTCATTGCTTATAGCAGCGACCCTGTAACAGCTCCGAAAGTAATCGTCGAATTTGCCAAGGCCAACGACAAGCTCGTTGTACTTGGTGGAGCGATGGGATCAACCGAACTCGATGTTGATGGTGTCAAGGCTCTGGCCTCACTGCCTTCAATTGACGAGTTGCGTGCGAAACTTGTTGGCATGATTTCTACGCCTGCAACACGTATCGCTCAGGTTGTCAGCGCGCCGGCAGCTCAGCTTGCTCGCGTGATGAATGCTTATGCCCAGAAGGACGAAGCCGCCTAAGCGGAACTTCGCTGTTAATAACCAGTTCGAACCGAACGTGTAAGGAAACTAAATTATGGCTGATCTGGCAAAGATCGTTGAAGACCTTTCGAACCTGACTGTCATGGAAGCTGCTGAGCTTTCCAAGATGCTTGAAGAACATTGGGGTGTTTCTGCAGCCGCACCTGCTGCTGCAGTTGCAGCTGCTGGTGGTGGCGATGCCGCTGCTGCTGAAGAACAGACTGAGTTTGATGTAATTTTGACCGAAGCTGGTGACAAGAAGATCAACGTCATCAAGGAAGTCCGCGCTATTACAGGTCTCGGCCTGAAAGAAGCCAAGGACCTGGTCGAAGCTGCTCCAAAGGCAGTCAAGGAAGGTATCTCCAAGGCAGAATCTGAAGAGCTTAAAGCCAAGCTCGAAGCTGCTGGTGCTAAAGTCGAAGTTAAATAATCGACTGTATGATCGTTTCGAGGCGGAGCCTTTTCAGGTTCCGCCTCTGACGCTGTTATACGAGGAACAGATTACCCAAGAGCCTGAAAATGGCTCTTGGGTAATGGGTTCTCAAAGACCCTTTATTCGAAGCCCCCCTGGCCAGAGGTTTCGTTAATTGCAGGCCCGGATGCAAGATACAAGGAGCGACGATGGTTCAGACCCTCTCGTTTAACGGTCGCAGGCGCGTACGCAAAGTCTACGGTAAAATTCCTGAAGTCGCTGAGATGCCGAATCTGATCGAGGTTCAAAAGGCATCCTATGACCAGTTTCTCATGGTGGATGAGCCCGAAGGCGGGCGCGGTGATGAAGGTTTGCAGTCCGTATTCAGGTCTGTATTCCCGATTTCCGATTTTTCCGGCGCCTCGATGCTGGAATTTGTTTCCTATGAATTCGAACCGCCCAAATTCGATGTTGAAGAATGTCGTCAGCGCGATCTGACTTACGCAGCACCGCTGAAGGTGACGCTGCGTTTGATCGTCTTTGATATTGACGAAGATACGGGCGCGAAGTCCATCAAGGACATCAAGGAACAAAACGTCTACATGGGTGACATGCCCTTCATGACGGGTAATGGTACATTTGTTGTCAACGGCACGGAACGCGTGATCGTATCGCAGATGCACCGTTCACCAGGTGTCTTCTTTGACCACGACAAGGGCAAAAGCCATTCGTCTGGCAAATTGCTTTTTGCTGCGCGTGTCATTCCCTACCGCGGTTCATGGCTCGACATCGAATTTGACGCCAAAGACATCGTGCATGCACGTATTGACCGTCGCAGGAAGATTCCCGCAACGTCGCTTCTGATGGCGCTTGGAATGGACAGCGAGGAGATCCTCGATACATTCTATAACTATTCTATTTACAGTCGTGAAGGTGAAGGCTGGCGTATTCCGTTCCACCCTGAAGTGCTCAAGGGCACCAAGGCTGTCATGGATCTCGTCGATGCCGACAGTGGAGAAGTGATTGCCGAAACAGGCAAGAAACTGACGCCACGCTTCCTCAAGCAGTTGACCGAGAAGGGCGTCAAGGCGCTCAGGTCGACTGATGAAGAACTGTACGGCACCTATCTTGCCCGTGACATGGTCAACATGGAAAACGGTGAAATCTATCTGGAAGCCGGCGACGAAATCGATGAGAAGACGCTTCCGATTCTGGTGGAGGCCGGCTTTACCGAACTTCCCATTCTCGATATCGACCACATCAATGTCGGTGCCTATATCCGCAACACATTGTCGGTAGACAAGAACAACAATCGCCAGGAAGCCTTGTTCGATATCTATCGGGTCATGCGTCCAGGTGAACCACCGACAATGGATTCGGCTGAGGCGATGTTCAATTCGCTGTTCTTCGATTCCGAGCGTTATGACCTGTCATCCGTTGGCCGCGTCAAGATGAACATGCGACTGGACCTTGATGCAGAGGACACTGTTCGTGTGCTGCGCAAGGACGATATTCTGGCCGTCGTCAAGACGCTGGTAGAACTGCGTGATGGCAAGGGCGAAATCGACGATATCGACAACCTCGGCAATCGCCGCGTTCGCTCTGTGGGCGAACTGATGGAAAATCAGTATCGTCTTGGCCTGCTGCGCATGGAACGGGCGATCAAGGAAAGAATGTCCTCGATCGAAATCGACACGGTCATGCCGCAGGATCTGATCAACGCCAAACCAGCTGCTGCTGCCGTTCGCGAGTTCTTCGGTTCTTCACAGCTGTCTCAGTTCATGGACCAGGTAAATCCGCTTTCGGAAATCACCCATAAGCGTCGCCTTTCGGCACTTGGGCCCGGCGGACTGACACGTGAGCGTGCCGGCTTTGAAGTGCGAGACGTGCATCCGACCCACTATGGTCGTATCTGCCCGATTGAAACACCTGAAGGTCCGAATATCGGTCTGATCAACTCTCTGGCAACTTTTGCCCGTGTCAACAAATACGGTTTCATCGAAAGCCCTTACAGACGCATCATCGAAGGCAAAGTGACCAGCGAAGTGCTCTATCTGTCGGCTATGGAAGAAGCCAAGTTCCACGTGGCTCAGGCCAATTCCGTTCTCAATGAGGATGGTTCATTCGTTGAAGAGTTTGTTGTGTGTCGTCATGCCGGCGATGTTATGCTGGCTCCGCGTGATACGATTGACTTGATGGATGTGTCGCCAAAGCAGCTTGTTTCTGTCGCGGCAGCGCTCATTCCATTCCTCGAAAACGATGACGCCAACCGTGCCTTGATGGGTTCGAACATGCAGCGTCAGGCCGTTCCGCTCGTTCGGGCTGAAGCGCCATTTGTCGGTACCGGCATGGAACCGATCGTGGCACGTGACTCGGGCGCTGCCATTGCAGCGCGCCGCACAGGCATCGTCGATCAGGTTGATGCGACGCGTATCGTTATTCGTGCAACAGATGACATAGATGCATCGATATCGGGCGTTGACATCTATTCGCTGCAGAAATTCCAGCGGTCAAACCAGAATACCTGCATCAACCAGCGTCCACTGGTGAATGTCGGTGATGCCATCCACAAGGGTGACATCATTGCCGATGGTCCTTCGACGGCCCTGGGTGATCTGGCTCTTGGTCGCAACGTGCTTGTCGCGTTCATGCCCTGGAATGGTTACAACTACGAGGATTCGATCCTTCTGTCAGAACGGATCGTGCGCGATGACGTCTTCACATCAATTCACATTGATGAGTTTGAAGTCATGGCCCGCGACACCAAGCTAGGTCCGGAAGAAATCACCCGTGATATTCCCAATGTTTCGGAAGAAGCACTGAAGAATCTGGATGAGGCCGGTATCGTCTATATTGGTGCTGAAGTCACACCTGGTGATATTCTGGTTGGCAAGATCACACCAAAGGGTGAAAGCCCGATGACACCGGAAGAAAAACTTCTGCGTGCCATATTTGGTGAAAAGGCCTCGGATGTCCGTGACACATCGATGCGCATGCCACCTGGAACCTTTGGTACTGTTGTGGAAGTTCGCGTCTTTAACCGCCACGGTGTGGAAAAAGACGAACGCGCCATGGCCATCGAGCGTGAAGAAATTGAACGCCTCGCCAAGGACAGGGACGACGAACAGGCCATTCTTGACCGTAACGTTTACGGTCGCCTGTCGGAAACACTTGCCGGAAAACCGGCAATTGCCGGTCCGAAGGGCTTCAAGAAGGGTACTGTCGTCGACTCCGATGTCATGCAGGAATACCCCAGGTCCCAGTGGTGGATGTTTGCTGTTGAAGACGAAAAGCTTCAGGGCGAGATCGAAGCGCTGCGTGCCCAGTATGATGACTCCAAGACCCGTCTTGAACAGCGTTTCATGGACAAGGTTGAAAAGGTCCAGCGCGGAGACGAGATGCCTCCGGGTGTTATGAAGATGGTCAAGGTGTTCGTTGCGGTCAAACGCAAGGTGCAGCCAGGCGACAAGATGGCCGGCCGTCATGGCAACAAGGGTGTGATTTCACGCATTGTGCCGATTGAGGACATGCCGTTCCTTGAAGATGGCACGCATGTTGATATCGTATTGAACCCTCTAGGTGTTCCTTCACGCATGAACGTGGGACAGATTCTCGAAACCCATCTGGGTTGGGCTTGTGCCGGTATGGGCAAGCGTATCGGGTCTCTGCTGGAAGCTTACGAAGAGACGGGTGAAATAGCGCCTCTTCGTGCGACGATCGATGATGTCATCGGTTCGGGTCCAAAGGGTGAGCCGACTGCGCAATATGATGATGAATCCATCATTCGTCTGGCGCAACAGACCAAGGACGGCGTTTACATTGCAACACCGGTTTTCGACGGTGCAGTGGAAGCGGATGTCAATGAGATGTTGCTTAAGGCAGGCCTGAACGAATCTGGTCAGTCAACGCTCTATGACGGGCGTACGGGTGAACAGTTCGACCGTCAGGTCACGGTTGGCTACATCTACATGCTCAAGCTCAACCACTTGGTCGATGACAAGATTCATGCGCGCTCGATCGGTCCGTACTCGCTTGTCACACAGCAGCCGCTGGGTGGTAAGGCACAGTTCGGTGGTCAGCGGTTTGGTGAGATGGAGGTCTGGGCACTCGAAGCCTATGGGGCTGCATACACCTTGCAGGAAATGTTGACGGTCAAATCGGATGACGTCGCGGGTCGTACCAAAGTGTATGAAGCGATCGTGCGTGGCGATGACACGTTTGAAGCGGGTATACCGGAAAGCTTCAACGTTCTGGTCAAGGAAATGCGTTCGCTGGGTCTCAATGTAGAACTGGAAAACACCAGGATTGAGCAGACCGACGAGACGCAACAATTGCCGGACGCGGCAGAGTAAAAGAGATACAGCGCGCCGCCCAAAAGGGCAGGCGCGCTGCTTTCGGGTGATTTTGGATCATTCGAATTAAGCTGCCCGAGGCAGCACAATGCGTTTCAGACGGCAGGTGTGCAATGGCTGGCACACAACGTCGCAAAGGGGTAGCTCCCCACGAAGGAGACAGGCATGAACCAAGAGGTCATGAACCTATTCAACCAGCAAGCGCCGGTACAGACCTTCGATTCCATCCGGATTTCGATTGCGTCACCGGAGAAAATTCTTTCCTGGTCATTTGGCGAGATAAAGAAACCGGAAACAATCAATTACCGTACGTTCAAACCAGAGCGTGACGGCCTTTTCTGCGCGCGTATTTTTGGTCCAATCAAGGACTATGAATGTCTTTGCGGCAAATACAAGCGGATGAAATACAAGGGCATCATTTGCGAAAAATGCGGCGTTGAAGTGACGCTGTCGCGCGTTCGCCGTGAGCGCATGGGCCATATCGAATTGGCTGCGCCCGTCGCGCATATCTGGTTCTTGAAGTCCCTGCCAAGCCGCATCGGTACGCTGCTTGACATGACCCTGAAGGATATTGAGCGCGTCCTGTACTTTGAAAACTATATCGTTACCGAACCGGGCCTGACATCTTTGAAGGAGCATCAGCTTCTTTCAGAAGAAGATTTCATGCTGGCCGTTGACGAATTTGGTGAAGACGCGTTTACATCCATGATTGGTGCGGAAGCCATTTTTGAGCTTCTGGCAGGTATGGATATGGCCAAGATTGCCGTTGATCTTCGCGAAGATCTGGCGACAACCACCTCTGAGCTGAAGTCCAAGAAGCTGATGAAACGGCTGAAACTGGTCGAGAATTTCATTGAATCGGGCAATCGTCCTGAATGGATGATCATGAAGGTGGTTCCGGTCATTCCTCCGGATCTTCGTCCATTGGTGCCGTTGGATGGTGGCCGCTTTGCCACCTCCGACCTCAATGATCTTTATCGCCGTGTCATCAACCGTAACAATCGTCTGAAGCGTCTGATCGAACTGCGTGCACCCGGCATTATCGTGCGTAATGAAAAACGCATGCTGCAGGAATCTGTTGATGCTCTGTTTGACAATGGTCGCCGTGGCCGTGTCATCACCGGTGCCAACAAACGTCCGTTGAAATCTCTGTCGGACATGCTCAAGGGCAAGCAGGGCAGGTTCCGTCAGAATCTGCTCGGCAAGCGCGTGGATTATTCCGGCCGTTCGGTTATCGTGACCGGTCCTGAATTGAAACTGCACCAGTGCGGCCTTCCCAAAAAGATGGCACTCGAGCTTTTCAAGCCGTTCATCTATGCCCGTCTTGACGCCAAGGGTTATTCATCCACCGTCAAACAGGCCAAGAAGCTTGTTGAGAAAGAAAAGCCGGAAGTCTGGGATATCCTTGACGAGGTCATTCGCGAGCATCCGGTACTTCTGAACCGTGCTCCGACCCTTCACAGACTGGGTATCCAGGCATTCGAACCCACCCTCGTGGAAGGCAAGGCAATTCAGCTTCATCCGCTGGTTTGTACTGCCTTTAATGCCGACTTTGACGGTGACCAGATGGCGGTTCATATCCCGCTGTCACTGGAAGCACAGCTTGAAGCCCGCGTTCTGATGATGTCGACCAACAACATCCTGCATCCAGCCAATGGTGCGCCGATTATCGTGCCGTCGCAGGATATGGTCCTGGGTCTCTATTATCTCTCGATCATGAATGTGAATGAGCCGGGTGAGGGGATGATCTTTTCCGACATGGGCGAATTGCATCATGCCCTGGACAACGACATCGTGACACTTCATGCCAAGATCAAAGGTCGCTTCAAGACCGTTGATGCGGAAGGCAATGTTGTTTCCGCCATACATGAAACAACACCTGGTCGCATGATCACGGGCGAACTTCTGCCCAAAAACGCCAATGTGCCATTCGATATCTGCAATCAGGAGATGACCAAGAAAAACATCTCCAAGATGATCGATACCGTTTATCGTCATTGCGGCCAGAAAGAGACGGTCATTTTCTGTGATCGGATCATGCAGCTTGGCTTCGGTCATGCATGCCGCGCCGGGATTTCCTTTGGCAAGGATGACATGGTCATTCCGACTGCCAAGGCCAAGATCGTCGATGAAACCGAAACGCTGGTGAAAGAATACGAGCAGCAGTACAATGACGGTCTCATCACCCAAGGCGAAAAATACAACAAGGTCGTTGATGCCTGGGGCAAGGCAACCGAGAAGGTTGCCGACGAGATGATGGCGCGAATCAAGGCGGTTGAGTTCGATGAAAACGGCCGTCAAAAGCCTATGAATTCGATCTACATGATGAGCCATTCAGGTGCCCGTGGTTCACCCAATCAGATGCGTCAGCTGGGTGGTATGCGTGGACTGATGGCCAAGCCGTCAGGCGAGATCATCGAAACGCCGATCATTTCCAACTTTAAGGAAGGCCTGACCGTTAACGAGTACTTCAACTCGACACATGGTGCACGTAAGGGCCTTGCGGATACGGCGCTGAAGACAGCCAACTCCGGTTATCTGACACGTCGTCTGGTTGATGTGGCTCAGGATTGCATTGTGACCCAGGTTGATTGTGGTACGACCAACGGTCTGACCATGACGGCCATCATTGATGCCGGTCAGGTGGTTGCATCCATCGGTCAGCGTGTCCTGGGACGTACAGCACTCGAGGATATCATCCACCCGCAGACGGGGGATGTTATTGTTGCCGGCGGTCGGATGATCGAAGAATCGGACGTTGTGGCGATTGAAGCTGCCAATGTTCAGTCGATTGATATTCGCTCGGCTCTGACCTGTGAAATTCAAACCGGTATTTGCGGAACCTGTTATGGCCGCGATCTGGCGCGAGGCACACCGGTCAATATTGGTGAGGCAGTGGGTGTTATTGCAGCGCAGTCTATCGGTGAACCCGGTACACAGCTGACAATGCGTACCTTCCACCTTGGCGGTACGGCAACTGTGGTCGACCAATCCTTCCTGGAAGCCTCCTATGAGGGAACTGTGCGGATCAAGAACCGCAACATTCTGCGCAATTCCGATGGCAATCTTGTTGCCATGGGTCGTAGTATGGCCGTGCAGATCCTGGATGAAAGCGGTGTTGAACGCTCCAGCCAGCGCGTGGCTTATGGCTCCAAGATCTTTGTCGACGATGGTGACACGGTAAAACGTGGACAGCGTCTGGCCGAATGGGATCCGTACACACGTCCTATGATGACCGAATTGAGTGGTACAGTTGAATTCGAAGACGTTGTTGATGGCTTGTCAGTCACGGAAACAACCGATGAGACGACTGGCATCACCAAACGTCAGGTTATCGACTGGCGTTCGACCCCGCGCGGCATTGATCTCAAGCCGGCGATTGTCATCAAGGACAAGGACGGCAAGATCAAGACCTTGAACAGAGGCGGTGAAGCCCGCTTCTTCCTTTCGGTCGATGCCATTCTTTCGGTCACACCGAACTCCAAGGTTTCGGAGGGTGATGTTCTTGCGCGTGTTCCATTGGAAAGTGCGAAAACGAAGGATATTACCGGTGGTCTTCCACGGGTTGCCGAATTGTTCGAAGCACGTCGTCCCAAGGACCACGCCGTTATCGCCGAGATCGATGGTACGATTCGCTTCGGTCGTGACTACAAGAACAAGCGCCGCATTGTGATTGAACCACATGAAGACGCTATCGAGCAGGTAGAGTATCTCATTCCGAAGGGCAAACCGTTCCACCTTCAAGATGGCGATGCCATCGAAAAGGGTGACTATATCCTGGACGGCAATCCTGCACCGCATGACATTCTTGCGATTAAGGGTGTCGAGGCATTGGCTTCCTATCTGGTCAATGAAATTCAGGAGGTCTACCGCCTTCAGGGAGTTTTGATCAACGACAAGCACATCGAAGTGATTGTTCGTCAGATGCTGCAGAAGGTGGAAATCACGGATTCCGGTGACTCGGCCTACATTGTCGGTGACAATGTCGACCGTATCGAACTCGAGATTGCCAATGAGCGGCTTGCTGAAGAAGGCAAGAAGCCGGCCGTTGGCGATCCTGTTCTGCTGGGGATTACAAAAGCCTCGCTGCAGACGCCATCCTTCATCTCGGCGGCCTCCTTCCAGGAGACCACCAAGGTTCTGACGGAAGCGGCTGTTGCCGGCAAGATGGATGCTCTTCAGGGATTGAAGGAAAACGTCATCGTTGGCCGATTGATCCCGGCTGGTACCGGTGGTGCCATGAACCTGGTCCGTCGTGTTGCCAAGGCACGCGATGAGCTGATCCTTGACGAACGCCGCAAAAGCTCGGGTGTTGAACAGGCTGGTCCTCTATTGGCTGACATGACTGCAGAGCCTGAAAAGGCACCTGCGAGCGAATAGCCAGACAACACAACGAAACAAGAGCCCCGGTCATATGTGCCGGGGCTTTTTTTTGCACAAATTTCTACTGAAAAATTTTGCTATCAGTGTTCGTCTGGGACAGGGCACGTTATGCAACAGGCATCAGATGATACGATTACATCGCCTTTACGTTCATTGTCCCGGATGGCCGCACTGGATCACGAACAGAGTGGTTCAATGAAAGCCAGACATGCTCTAAAGCGTAATGATCGCAACCTCACCCTCCATGGCGCCCTGATAGGCGGAGGCGTGCGGCTCTTCGTCCGGCATGCCCTCCATGACACCAATCTGGTCCAGTTCCGCTTCCTCATAGCCTTCCTGTGCCAATGCGTTGAGTGCCTCGCGAACAGCACTGTCATCATCTGGCGCCGTGAGCATGATGTGGATGCCAAAGGGTTCGTCACCTTTTTGCTGAAATGCGCGACCTATGATGATGAACACCATTTTGTCGTTACCATTTTCCAATTCGGACTCAGTCATTGGGAAAATCCTGTCTGTCTCATTCAAGTGCGGGTGATTCCCGATTCTCAGCAGATTTGCGCGCTCAGAGGCATATAAGTCCATTTGTGCGCTGATCCAGGTTAATCTGCAAGAAAAGGACCGGAAGAAAGAGGTCATTCATGACCCGAATGGGCAAATATTGGCCAAAAGGGCACGCAAAGCGCTTTATTTGCATAGAACACTTGACGCCAACCCATCAGTTCAGTATCTACCGGCCATCAGAGCCGATGTGAGGCTGTTTGGTTCGGGACGACTCGTCCTGAAGGAAGCTTCAAACAAGGCTCTTACAGCACGACGACAAAAAATGCTGCACGCATGACACGTTAATTCGTGTCCTCTGCTTTTTTGGGGAAAGCCGCGGAAGCGCGGATTTGCCCGTTTGCGCATGTTTTAATCGCGCTAATAGTCTGCTCGTAAGGGCAAAATGCAAGGTTTTGTTTAAAAGGAAGGTTGAATGCCTACCGTAAACCAGTTGATCCGCAAGCCGCGCAAAGTGCCGGTAAAGCGTAACAAGGTTCCGGCTCTCGAGGCCAATCCACAGAAGCGTGGTGTTTGCACCCGTGTCTATACAACGACCCCGAAGAAGCCAAACTCGGCTCTGCGTAAGGTTGCAAAGGTCCGTCTCACAAACGGATTTGAAGTTATCGGGTATATCCCGGGTGAGGGCCATAACCTTCAGGAGCACTCGGTCGTTATGATCCGTGGTGGTCGCGTGAAGGACCTTCCCGGTGTTCGCTACCACATCATTCGCGGCGTCCTTGATACACAGGGCGTCAAGGATCGTAAGCAGCGTCGTTCAAAGTACGGTGCTAAACGACCGAAGTAAGAAGCAAAAGTCAGGATCGTGGCGCGCGAGCGTCACGTATCCGACGATAGTTGAGAGACAAGAGCATGTCGCGACGTCATAGTGCGGAAAAACGCGAGATTCACCCGGATCCAAAATTTGGTGATCTCGTCATTACGAAATTCATGAATGCCATCATGCTGGACGGCAAGAAGTCAGTTGCCGAGCGCATTGTTTACGGCGCGTTTGATATTGTCGAAGGCAAGACCAAGCAAGAGCCTGTGACAACGTTTCATTCGGCTCTGGAAAACATTTCGCCTCAGGTTGAAGTGCGTTCACGCCGTGTTGGTGGTGCAACCTACCAGGTGCCGGTTGATGTTCGTCCTGAGCGTCGTCAGGCTCTGGCCATTCGTTGGCTGATCAACGCTGCTCGCAGTCGCAATGAGACAACCATGATTGAGCGCCTCTCGGGCGAGCTTATGGATGCTGCCAACAATCGTGGCAACGCTGTCAAAAAGCGCGAAGATACTCACAAGATGGCAGATGCCAACCGGGCGTTTTCTCACTACCGCTGGTAACCGGCTGGGTTCGACATTCTGCATTGAAAGGCATGGATCATGTCACGCGAATATAAAATTGAAGACTATCGCAATTTTGGCATCATGGCGCATATCGACGCCGGTAAAACCACGACGACCGAGCGGATTCTTTATTATACCGGAAAGTCCCACAAAATCGGTGAAGTGCACGATGGTGCCGCCACCATGGACTGGATGGAACAGGAGCAGGAACGCGGCATAACGATTACCTCTGCTGCAACCACGACCTTCTGGAAGGGTCGCGATGGCAAGATGCGTCGTTTCAACATTATTGATACGCCAGGACACGTTGACTTCACGATTGAGGTAGAACGTTCACTGCGTGTTCTTGATGGTGCCATTGCGCTTCTGGATGCCAATGCAGGTGTTGAGCCTCAGACGGAAACAGTCTGGCGGCAGGCGGAAAAGTATAAAGTTCCGCGCATGATCTTCTGCAACAAGATGGACAAGATCGGTGCCGACTTCTACCGCTCTGTTGAGATGGTTGGTTCACGACTTGGTGCGACTGCCGTTGTCATGCAGCTGCCGATCGGTGCGGAAAATGATTTCAAGGGCGTTATCGACCTTATCGAAATGAATGCCTTGGTCTGGCGTGATGAGTCCCTTGGTGCTCAGTGGGATGTTGTCGACATTCCTGACGACATGAAGGAAAAGGCTGCGGAATACCGCGAAAAGCTTATCGAGACAGTTGTTGAAATCGACGAAGCTGCAACGGAAGCCTATCTGGAAGGCGAAATGCCTGACAATGATCAGATCCGTGCTCTGGTGCGTCAAGGCACCATCAATGTTGATTTCTATCCGATGTTCTGCGGCAGTGCCTTCAAGAACAAGGGTGTTCAGCCGCTTCTGGATGCTGTCGTCGAATATTTGCCAAGCCCGGCCGATATCCCGGATGTCATATGTCATGACGTAAAGACAGATGAAGAAACAACGCGTGCAGCGACTGACGAAGCGCCGCTGTCCATGCTGGCTTTCAAGGTCATGAATGACCCCTTTGTTGGTTCTTTGACCTTTGCCCGTGTCTATTCGGGCAAGATCGAAAAGGGCTCGTCTGTCATGAATACGATCAAGGAAAAGCGCGAACGCGTTGGTCGTATGCTGCAGATGCATTCCAACAGCCGTGAAGACATTGATGTGGCCTACGCAGGCGACATCGTTGCTCTGGCAGGTCTCAAGGAAACCACAACCGGCGATACGCTTTGTGATCCTTTGAAGCCCGTTATTCTCGAGCGGATGGAATTCCCTGAGCCGGTTATTCAGATCGCCATCGAACCGAAGACAAAGGGCGACCAGGAAAAGATGGGTCTCGCACTCAATCGCCTGGCTGCTGAAGATCCTTCGTTCCGGGTCAGGTCAGATGAAGAATCCGGCCAGACGATTATTGCCGGCATGGGTGAACTTCACCTGGATATTCTGGTTGACCGCATGCGTCGCGAATTCAAGGTTGAGGCCAATGTTGGTGCGCCTCAGGTTGCTTATCGCGAAACAATTACGCGCGTTGCCGAAATTGACTACACGCACAAGAAACAGTCCGGTGGTTCCGGCCAGTTTGCGCGCGTGAAGATCATTTTCGAACCCAATCCGGACAGTGAAGAGTTCGAATTCGTATCGAAAGTCGTCGGCGGTAATGTACCAAAGGAATATATTCCTGGTGTCCAAAAGGGTATCCAGAGTGTTCTTTCCTCCGGTCCGTTGGCTGGCTTCCCGATGCTGAGTGTTAAAGCAACTCTGATTGATGGTGCCTACCATGATGTAGACTCCTCGGTGCTTGCTTTTGAAATCGCTGCCCGCGCCGCCTTCCGTGAAGGTGCGCAAAAGGCTGGCGCTCAACTGCTGGAGCCGATCATGAAGGTGGAAGTTGTTACGCCTGAAGATTATGTCGGTGATGTCATCGGTGATTTGAATTCCCGTCGGGGTCAGATCCAGGGGCAGGAGGCACGGGGTATCGCTGTTGTGATCAATGCCCATGTTCCTCTGGCTAACATGTTCAAATATGTGGACAATCTGCGTTCCATGTCACAGGGCCGCGCCCAGTACACCATGCAGTTTGATCATTACGCACCGGTGCCATCGAATGTGGCGCAGGAAATCCAGGAAAAATACGCCTAGTCTTGGGCGAATTCTGAAAATTATCGAGGTTGCCCCAATCGAGGGCAGAGAAACACGGAGAGCCGAAAATGGCGAAGAGCAAATTTGAACGCAACAAGCCACACGTGAACATCGGCACGATTG
>JARGOX010000019.1 GCA_029233925.1 Rhizobiaceae bacterium | reverse complement strand
CGTTGTCTTGTTTGTCATAGCTCCATCCTACTCAGGAGTTGGAGCCTCCGACAATTCCGGGGCGGTTCAGAACTGATAGAGCGTGAACGCCGGATGATCGAACGCCGGATCAAAGCTGCAAAGTTCCCGGCGACCAAAAGTCTGGACAGCTTCGACTACAAGGTCATTCCGTCGCTGAACAAGGTTCTGACCATGCAGTTGGCCCGCTGCGAGTTCGTGGAGCAGCGCCAGAATGTCATTGCGCTGGGGCCGAGTGGAACCGGAAAAACCCACGTCGTACTGGGGCTGGGTTTGGCGGCCTGTCAGAAGGGCCTTAAAGTCCGCTTCACAACCGCCGCTGCTCTGGTGCACGAACTGATCGAGGCTGCCGACGAGCGGCGCTTACAACGCTTGCAAAAACTGCTGGTCAGCCAGGACCTGCTGATCATTGATGAGCTCGGCTTCGTTCCTCTTAGCAAGACCGGTGCCGAGTTACTGTTCGAAGTCATCTCCCAGCGCTATGAGCGCGGGTCAATTATTATCACCTCCAACCTGCCGTTCGACGAATGGACCGAAGTCTTCGGATCGCAACGCCTCACAGGCGCCATCCTCGATCGCCTGACCCATCATGTGCATATCCTGGAAATGAATGGCGAGAGCTTCCGCCTGCGCCAGAGCCGCAAAGCCAGAAGCTGAAATCCAGAAAACCACAATCAGAAGTGCTGGCCTGTGGCCAGCGCGCCTTGGCACGCGTCAGCTAGATGATAAGCACATGCGCCAAGGCGCCGCTAAGCTGGCCACGATTGCTCCGGGAAACTGGCCTATTTTACACTGGGATTGACAAGGGGCATATGGTCAGAACTCTTAAATCAGCCCGACCAATGGCTTTATAGCAGAATTTTGCGCTATCAATGCTGTCCGCTTCTGATCCACCTAAAAGTGACAAAGAGAGCCAAAAGAGCGGCCCATAAACCCAAGCCGGACATCAATCCCCAAAGCGTTCTCTCTACAACACGCGAATAGTACTGCACATAAAGATCATCGACCTGCTCTTTGAAATAGCCGTGTCGGATATTGAACTCTTGTCCCGAAAATCCGGCTGGGTTACAGAGCCACACTCCGCGATGTTGAGCACCCGAGGGGGCGTCGTCTCGAGTGACAACATTCTTCATCGAGCAACGCTTTTCATATATTTTGTACGAAATTGAACGTCTAAATCCGAACTCAATGATGACTTGGCGGGTCGGTGATCTGATATCAATCGCTTCGCTCTTCACCGTATAGAAATACCACTCCTCTGGATCAATAATTCTCTGCGTGTACGTGGTATATGTCGCCCCCAGGATCGAAAGAACCAAAATCAATACAAAAAAAGATCGTTTGGAACGGGAATCCAATCTGAAATTTGGCATAGTTCGAATACCTGGATCGGCTGAAGAATTGTTTGATTATACACTTGGCGTCCGCGCTAATTCAAACAGATAGCTCGCTTGCGACATAGCGCTCATGTCAGCTTTGGGCTCGCAAAGGCAATCCGCTGTCTGTTCGTGAATGACAGCTTTCGTCTTAGCGTACTATTTCGCCCCTAGCCGTAAGCGACCCCTGGAAGGCTCTCTGGCGGCACAGCAGAGCTGGAAAAGACGCATTGTGGTGTAGTGGGGGAAGCATATCATCAGAGTGACCGTCCGGCCAACCCCCTCTCGCGAGATAAAGGGTTCACGAGTTACGCTGCTTGAGCAGCGTAACGCCAGGGGAGAAGTTCGTCGATACGGGTGATCTTATGATCAGCGATGCGGCCGAGGACCCAGGTGAGCCAGGCCTGCGGATCGACACCATTCAGTTTGGCTGTTTCAATCAAGGTATAAGCGATTGCGGCTGATTTACCGCCGCCTTCGGAGCCCATGAAGAGATAGTTTTTCCTGCCGAGAGCCACAGGCTTGACTGAGCGCTCGCAATTCGTCGGCCTATTCGAAAATCGAAATAACCGTCGCACCAGATGCGTCAACCTGAATTGACCCCTTGACAGTATATGGGCCTGCCGGAAAGAAGCACTCATCCACCCCCTATATTCCGTACTCATTCCATACGCAGCGGGTTGGTTGGGCCTAAGTATTTGATTTTATGGTGCACCCGACAGAATTCGAATCTGTGACCTCTGCCTTCGGAGGGCAGCGCTCTAGGTCCGCGCATCGCATCAAACAAATGAGCTCAGCTGATCGGCGCGTTCGTCACCAAGCAAGAAAAATATTGACATCTGACATTCGCCTTGCCGGTTGCTAGCATTGACATACAGAAACAAGAATTTGCGGAATCGAATTACATAGAGAGTGATTTGAATCCGCAGAGACCCACCGTATCGTCGAGAACAATGAGGTGGATGAAAAGGTGGATCAAAACTTCGTCGATTAAAAAAATACTAATACTATCAATAATTTATAAAGTAAAGTTGGTGCCGCTTACGTGACTCGAACACGTGACCCCCGCATTACGAATGCGATGCTCTACCAACTGAGCTAAAGCGGCTTCGATGCATGTATCATGCAACAAATGCGTTGCGTTTGATTTAACGCCCTGCAATGCGGCGCTGAATACCCTCTATTGGCCAACAATTCAAGATGCAAACCCTTTGAAAAACCCTGCGCGTCGCGATCATTTTTCAAGCTGCGTCACAGAGCCAGCTTTTCAAGGATGTGGGCAACGATCTGCGGTTCACTGTGGGCGATATCCACATTGTATGCCAGTTCGTCCGGCCCCGGCACTTCAAGCGTGTCAAACTGGCTGTTTAACAGGCTGGGCGGCATGAAATGATCCTGCCGGGCGCGCATTCTGGTTTCGATCAGTGCCCTCGCGCCCTGCAAATGGATGAACAGCACATCTTCGCCTGCTGCTTTGGAAATGTGCGCCCGGTAGCTGCGTTTGAGCGCCGAGCAGGCGCAAAAGACCGTGCCATTTTGCGCTGCCATCTGTCGGCCGACCTGTTCAAGCCAGGGCCAGCGGTCGTCGTCCGTCAGGGCGATGGCGGCGCGCATCTTTTCAATATTGTCTGCGGGGTGAAAACTGTCGCCGTCCAGAAAGAAACCATCCGTCGCTTTTGCAAGCGCCTTTGCCATGGTCGACTTGCCGCAGCCCGAAACACCCATCACGACAAACAGGCGCGCCATGTCAAAGGGAGACCGAGATGCCGCCATCGACATAAAGCGTGTGGCCGTTGACGAAGCTGGATGCTGGTGAGGTCAGGAAAATACAGGCGCCGACGAGCTCGTCGACATTGCCCCACCGCCCGACCGGTGTGCGTTTCTCCAGCCATGCGGTGAATTCCGGGTCTCCGACGAGAGCCGCATTGAGCGGCGTGTCGAAATAGCCCGGGGCGATGGCATTGACCTGCAGACCGTATTTGGCCCAGTCGGTTGCCATGCCCTTGGTCAGATTGCCAACGGCGCCCTTGGTGGCTGTGTAGGGCGCGATGCCGGGGCGGGCCAGCGCCGTTTGAACGGAGGCTATATTGACGATCTTGCCCTGGCCGCGCTTGATCATGTGACGGGCGACCGCCTGGCCGACATTGAAGACGCTGGACACATTGGTCGCCAGCATCTTTTCGAACATAGCGGCAGGAAAATCCTCCAGAGGCGTGCGAAACTGCATGCCGGCATTGTTCACCAGGATATCGATCGCCCCTTTGGCGCTCTCGAAGCCGTCAATGGCCTCGTTGACCGCGCCATTGTCGGTGACATCGAATACCAGTTCGGATACGCTCAGGCCATCAGCGCGCAGCTTGCTTGCCGCCTCGGCAAGTTTTACCCCATCGCGGCCATTGAGCACGATATTGGCTCCGGCTTCACCCAGCCCCTTTGCAAGCGCCAGACCGATCCCCTGTGATGAACCGGTAATCAGGGCCGTGCGGCCAGACAGGTCAAAAAGTGCGTTTGGATGGGACAAGATGTTTCCTCCGCCGAAGATTCTCGGCTTTATGCGGGCCTCAAAATGTATCGGCACCTATGGATTCCAGCGCTGCATTGGCAACAGCAATATCCTGCTCGCCGGAGCCCGAGCCGATACCGATTCCGCCAATGAGTTCGCCATTGAAAATGATGGGCAGGCCGCCGGGCAGCGCCGTGACAGCGCCACCGGTTGCTGCGGCAATGGGGGCGCGAAAGGATTCAGGAATGGCCGTTGTCGGGGCCGCGTTGGAGGCCGCGGTTCGCGCCTTTGCCGTGGCGCTCTTGCGGCTGAGAAATTTGGCGCCGGTCATGCGGATTTCCCCATGCAGTTCACCGCTTGCATCCACAATCACGATACATTGCGGTTGGCCGATTTCCTCAGCCTTGCTGATGGCGGCACTGAGCATCGTCATTGTTGCGGCATGGGTGAGTATTTGGCGTGTCTTGAAGGCTTGCATTGGGAATTTCCTTGCGAAATCAGCGATCTATGTTATCGATAACACCTATTGCCGAGGAGAGAAACGATCATGTCCTGTTTCCGGAACGACGGACCGGCTGCTGCTACTTATGTGATGGGCAACGCGCCCGTCAAGCAAAGGGCAGATGGTTTCCGCGGGATACGGGAGGCTGTTGCCTGCTCTTCAATCGCGTCACGGGGAAAAATGCTGGTCCCGCTCGTCGTTTTCAATGTATGTTTCGGTGGAAGAACAAAACACCAATATTACGCAACAGCCACGACGAGCGGTGACGTAATAGTGCTGAGCGGACAGGGGGAGCAGGGCCAGAATGGATAATCATGCAGCAGATATTGGTCTGATCGGACTGGGTACCATGGGTGCAAATCTTGCGCTCAATATAGCCGAAAACGGTTTCAGGGTGGCGGTCCATAATCGGACTGTCGAGAAAATCGAAGGCTTCATGCATGATGCCGGCCCCCTGACCAGCCAATTGGTGGCCTGCGATACGGTTGAAGAGCTGATCCGCGCGATCAAGCCACCCAGAGCGGTGATCCTCATGGTCCCCGCCGGTCCCGTGGTTGATGAATATATTGCCACATTGCGCGCGCTCATGGATGACGATGACATCGTCATAGACGCGGGCAATGCAAATTTCCAGGACACCAACCGCCGGGCGGCCAGTGGGGCTCCGTTCCTTGGGATCGGTGTCTCAGGCGGCGAAGAGGGTGCACGCTTTGGTCCGTCAATCATGGGTGGCGGTCGCAAGGTCCACTGGGATCGTGTCGCACCTATCCTGCAGGCCATCGCGGCTGATTATCAGGGAACACCCTGTGCCACCTGGATGGGAGAGGGCGGTGCCGGACATGCCGTGAAGACCGTGCACAACGGCATCGAATATGCGGACATGCAGATGATCGCCGAAGCCTACGGCATCATGCGTGATGGCATGGGACTGCAACCGGCGCAGATAGGTGCCGTTTTCGAAGGCTGGAACACAGGCGCGCTGAAATCCTACCTGATGGAAATTTCCGCCACCGTGTCGAAGGCCGTTGATCCGCAGACCAATGCCCCCGTGCTGGACATCATCCTTGACCGGGCCGGCCAGAAGGGAACGGGCCGCTGGACAGCCATCGAGGCACAGCATCTGGGTGTGCCCGCAACGGTGATCGAAGCGGCGGTTGCCGCCCGTAACCTGTCGTCACGGCTGGAAATGCGGATAAAGGGCGAGTCGCTTTTTGGGGCTGCGCCACAAAGGCTGGCGGACGGGCAGTTGACGATTGACACTTTGGGCAATGCGCTCATCGCCGGCAAGATCATGTGCTACACGCAAGGCTTCGAATTGCTGGCAGCGCTTTCTGCGGCCCACAATTGGACCTTGCCCATGCCGGAAATCGCCAAAGTATGGCGAGAGGGATGCATCATTCGCTCCACCATGCTCAACGACATGGCCAATGCATTGTCTGAGAGCCCGGATGCCAATTTGATGTTCTCGGATTTCTTTGCCAGGCTGATGCGCGAAACCCAGACGGATTTGCGTCAGACGGTCAGCCTTGCTGCGCAAAGCGGTCTGCCGGCGCCAGCACTGTCTGCCGGACTGTCCTATTTCGACATGATGCGGACCGGCCAATCAACGGCCAATCTGATACAGGCGCAAAGAGATTTTTTTGGTGCCCATGGCTTCGAACGCCGCGATGCCGAAGGCGCACACCACGGCCCCTGGGGTTCGAACTGACGCCAGCCGTGAGCCAGCTAGGATTCCAGCAGATTCTTTTTGGCGGCCAGATATTCCATTTCCAGCTGGTCGACAAATTCTGCGACGGGCCGGACTTTCTTGACGGCGCCAATTCCCTGTCCGGAACCCCATATGTCCTTCCACGCCTTGGCGCCCGATGCCTTGCCATCAAAATCCATTTTCGATGCATCGGCCTGCGGCAGATCATCGGGGTCCATGCCTGATTGCGCGATGGATGGCTTGAGATAATTGCCCTGAATGCCGGTGAAATAATTGGAATAGACAATATCGGACGAATTGCTGTCGACGATCATCTGTTTGTAGGCATCGACGGCGCGCGCCTCTTCTGTGGCGATGAACGGTGTGCCGATATAGGCCATATCGGCGCCCATGGCCTGGGCAGCCAGAACCGAGCGGCCATTGGCGATGGAGCCGGACAGCAGCAGCGGCCCGTCAAACCATTCGCGGATTTCCTGTATCAGCGCAAAGGGTGAAAGGGGGCCTGCATGACCACCGGCACCGGCGGCAACGGCGATCAAACCGTCTGCGCCCTTGCGTATCGCCGAATTGGCGTGGCGGTTGTTGATGATGTCGTGCAAGACAATACCACCATAGGCATGCACTGCTTCATTAACCTCCGGTACGGCGCCCAGCGAGGAAATGACAATCGGTACCTTGTATTTTTCGCACATCTGCAGATCGTGCTGCAGCCGTGTATTGGACCGGTGGACAATTTGATTGACAGCAAAGGGAGCGGCAGGGCGGTCGGGATTTTTTGCATTATGATTTGCAAGCTCTTCCGTCATTTCCGCCAGCCATTCATCAAGCTGCGCTTCCGGGCGGGCATTCAGCGCCGGAAAGGAGCCGACGATACCGGCCTTGCATTGCGCCAGCACCAGAGGTGGATGGGAAATGATGAACATCGGCGCGCCGACGATCGGCAGGCGGAGATTTTTTTTCAAGATATCGGGAAGCGCCATGCTGCATTGTCCTGTGATATGACGTTTACGAAAACGTAAGTGCGGGTTAGCAGACCTTTTGGACGCTGAAAAGAATTTTATAACGCTTTTATTTGCCTCAGGGCCTGTTAAAAGACGATTCACGCACCAGATGCAGCTCTGCGTGTCAGCGCTATTGACACGGGGCAAGATGACGAAGAGAAGGTCGCCTCAGACAATTTCCGCGAACAATCATGCATACAAGCCCGCCAAAGGGAACTTTACCTACACCTTTGGTGTTAACTTTCACACCTGATCTTTGTAAATGGGGATCAACCTGATAAGAGAGATTCGCCAAGGGGCTTAGGCAGTTTATACGGGAATATCACTGTCGCGCAGTCAGCGCTTTTGAGCGGCTGACCACATGGGGAACGAGCATTGAAGGCATTCGAGACGGCCATCCGGAATGCGTTGCAGAAAGCGGATGATACCAATCCGGAGCTGCGCGCACGGGTTTATGATTCTGCTCGCAACGCATTGTCAAACAGTCACACAAAACAGGGCAAGTGGGGCAGCGACAGCGCGCGCGAGCAAACCCGCAAACTGGAAGCGCTGATCAACGCCATTGAGGCCGACTATCAAAAACGCCCCCGCCGATCCGCCAACGCGGGGCCAAAATCCGTTTTGCAGGACGTGCCACCACAAGCTCAGACCACCAGCAGAGCCCCAAAACAAGCAGCCCCAAAACAAGCAGCCCCAAAACAGGTGGCCCCAAAAAAGGTAGCCAGTGTCAACGACGGTAGCAATATCACCCTGGCGGATGATGATGTTCAGATCGGTGGACAGATGCGTTCCGGAGCTTCACATCCCAATCCGGCCCGCCCCAATCAACCCCGCCCCAATAATGCGGCCCGATCCGAATCTGGCCGTCCCAATCCGGCTCGCTCCAGCCCGTCACGTACCAATGCAACCCGGTTCAAACCGGGTGCCACCGGCCGGTCCCGTGATGGTATGCAGCTTGATGCGCCTGAAAGAATTGTCGATGGGCAGCGACCTGATGCAATGCTGTTCAACGATGATACACGTACGGCCGCGCGACCGGTCAACGAGAAGCGTCGTCGGCCGTTCTTTGCAATCATCCTTGTGTCGGCTCTTGTCCTTGCGGCGGTTGGAATTGGATTCCTCTGGGTGATCTTCAGCGGGCTGATGCTCAGTCCCGAGCAACGCGACACAAGTGTCCCCAATCCACCGGCGACCATCAACGGCGATGCATTTGTCGGAAATCCATCGGCAGATGGCGAATTTTCCGGAGAATGGATTGATGTTTTCACCCCGGAGGATATCTCCCGGGTTGCAGGACGCGGCAGTGTCAAGGCGGCATTGATCGAAAGCAATGGCCGATCGGCCTTGCAGGTGGTCTCGCAAAGTCCCGATGTACAGGGCGAAGTCCTGTTTGAATTGGGGCGTGGCATTTTGGACACGCTTGCAGGCAGTCAGGCTCTTGTGGCCATGACCCTGCGCTCAAGCACCGATGCGACAACCCAGATCTATGTCAAATGTCAGCTTCCCGGTGGTGGCGATTGCGAGCGCCGGCGTTTTGATGTGACCTATGAAACCAATGATATTGTATTCAGCCTTGATCTTTCCAACGTGCGCAATGGTGGTGGCGAGTCAGGCGTATTGGCGCTGAACAGCGATGTCTCGGGTTCCAACAAGGGTATCAACATCTACGCCATTCGCATTCGCCCGCAATAGGGCCAGACAAGCTCCTGTTGGTTTTAAGGTGTAAGTCTCCGCTGATCCGTCAACAGCATCAGTCACCGACGAAATCCGGGCCCTGGCCCAGGATTTTCTTGTCGATCTCACCGATGGCGGCAATATCCTTGCCCTCATAGGGCAGGTTGTGCAGCATGTAACGTATGAGGTTCAGGCGCGCACGGCGTTTGTCATTGGCTCTGACAACGGCCCAGGGCGCATGATCCGTGTGGGTCTGCTCCAGCATAAGGTCCCGCTTTTTTGTATAATCGTCCCATTTGTTGAGGCTTGCCATATCCATTGGCGACAGTTTCCATGACTTCAACTGGCTGTGCCTGCGGTCATGAAATCGCTTCAACTGCATTTCCCGACCGATATTCAGCCAGAATTTGAACAGATGAATGCCCTCGCGAACCGGCATACGCTCGAAAAGCGGCGTGTCCTGAAGAAAGCTCTCATGCTCCTGCGGCGTGCAAAAGCCCATGACCGGTTCAACGCCGGCGCGGTTGTACCAGGACCGGTCAAACATCACCATTTCACCCGCGGTCGGGAAATGGTCGACGTAGCGCTGGTAATACCATTGTCCCCGTTCCTTGTCGGTCGGCTTTGGTAGGGCGACAATACGTGCCGTGCGCGGGTTCATGAAGGCGCGTGTTGCCCCGATGGAGCCACCTTTTCCGGCGGCGTCGCGCCCTTCAAAAACAGCGATCACACGTTCGCCGCTGGTCTGCAACCAGGATTGCACCTTGACCAGTTCGATCTGCAGCGCCTCCAGTTCCTCCTCATAGGTCCCGCGTTTGAGTTTCTTGTCGTAGGGGTAATCGTCGGAACCGAAAGCCTTGTCCTCAATCCAGTCGGGCAGGTCGGGATTATCAATATCGAACAGGCGTTTTTCGCCATTGATCTTGAGTTCGACGGATCTGTCCGACTTTTTCTTCTTCATCTGTTCATTCCCGATCATTGGTGGCCATGCATCTTAGCAGAAACCCGATGATAGCGGGCAAGAGTCAATATTCGGTTGCGAAGATCGTTCGATTGCACCGGGCCGATTGAACGGCCGATTGAACGCGAACGTTCATCGCAGTGTCACCTTTTACCGTTAGATGCCAGAACTTGCCCGCCAAAATGGCCTGCCCGCCAGAAAGTCTTGCAACCGTGTGGACTATTCATGCATGTTTTGCATTGTGGCCGGTCAGGCGATAGATGTTGGCGGTGCCGCAGGGCATTTGTCCTGGTCAAACTCAATGTTGGAATCGAACCCGGAAACATGCAGGAATTTCGACAGAATATCGCGCAGCGGCTCTATGATGCACGCTACATTCTGGTTGCCTCGGCTGCGTTTGGCCTAGCGCTTGAACTGGTAGAAGGGGTGCCGCGCTGGCAGGTTCTGACCGGCATGGCGCTGATATTTGTCGCGGCGGCACTGCCGACCCGTTCCCGCTCTGCCCGCAAGAGAGAACGCATTTTACGCAAGGAAGGCCGGCAGCCTCTGGAGACCATTGTCTTTACTACCTGTGAGGCATTGGAGGACCCGGCATTCATTTTGTCGCCGGGCGGCACGCTGAAATATCAAAACAAGGCCGCCATCGAGCAATTCGGAACCATGACGGTCGGCCGCCATCTTTCATCGCGTCTGCGCGCGCCGGCCATTCTGGATCTGGTGGAAAAGGCGATGGCGACCAACAGTGACTATACGAGCGAATATGTAGAGAAAGTGCCAACCGAGCGCTGGTACCGGGTGCGCATAGCGCCAATGGCAGCGATTGCCGACATGAAGGGCGGCAGTGAACTCTATATGCTGACCCTGCGCGATCAGAGTGAATCGCGCCGCATGGATCGCATGCGGACCGACTTCATAGCCAATGCCAGCCATGAACTGCGCACACCGCTTGCTTCACTTTCGGGGTTCATCGAGACCCTGCGCGGTCCTGCCAGGAATGATCCCGAGGCGCGTGAGCGTTTTCTGGGGATCATGTTCGAACAGGCGGGCCGCATGACGCGGCTTGTGGACGATCTGCTTTCCCTGTCCCGGCTTGAAATGAAATCCCATATGGTGCTGACCGATGAAGTGGACCTTCCGGCATTGATCCACCATGTGCTCGATACGCTCAAGCCTCTGGCCGAAAATCTCGGCGTGACGGTCCGCTATGAGGACCCCGAAAAGCCTGTTGTCGTGTCAGGCGATCGCGACGAACTCATTCAGGTCTTTGAAAATCTCATAGAGAATGCCTGCAAATATGGGCAAAGCGGCAAATTCGTCGATGTCGCCATTCGCCAGGGCGAAGACGCGGCCTTTCCTGTGGACGTAACCGTACGTGATTACGGACCCGGTATTCCAAGGGAGCATGTCCCCCGCCTGACGGAGCGCTTCTACAGGGTAAGTGTCGAGGCCAGCCGATCGAAAAAGGGCACCGGCCTTGGGCTTGCCATCGTCAAACATATTCTGACCCGTCACCGCGCCAGACTTGTGGTTCACTCTACGGTGGGAGAAGGGTCGGAGTTTTGTGTCAGATTCAGCCAGCAAAAGCGCTGACAACTTTTTGTTTTCAAAAAAGATAAATGAATACAGTTACTTGATCTGTCACAAACTTGTAATCATTGCGTCATAAAACTGCGTTGAACGGGCTGCTAAAAGTCATGAGCCAGCGGGGATACCGTTGTGCTGACAATGAATGATCAAACAGACCGCATTGACCGGAGATTCCTATGAAAACACTTCGCCTTACCGCCGCCGTACTGCTGGCATCGGCCGCTTTTGCCGGCGCTGCAGCAGCACGCGACCAGGTCCAGATTGCTGGATCATCGACCGTATTGCCCTACGCAAAAATCGTCGCCGAAACATTTGGCGAAATCTTTCCGACCTACAAGACACCCATCGTTGAATCCGGTGGTTCTTCGGGCGGTCTGAAAGAATTCTGCAAGGGCGTTGGCCCGCAGACCATTGATATCGCAAACTCTTCGCGTTCCATTCGTGATAGCGAAATCGAGGCATGCGCTGAAAACGGCGTCACCGAAATTCAGGAAATCCGCATTGGTTATGATGGCATTGTCTTTGCCACAGACATCAACGGACCTGATTTCAAGCTGACGCCAAAAGATGTCTATCTGGCGCTTGCTGCCAATATCATCGTGGACGGCAAAGCCGTCGCAAACCCCAACAAGAAATGGTCGGATGTCAACGCCGATCTGCCGGATTGGGACATCAACGCCTATATTCCCGGTGAAAAACACGGCACACGCGAAGTGTTTGAAGACAAGCTGCTGGAAGTCGGTTGCGAAGAAGTCGGCGACAAGCAGGTCCACATCGATGGCGGCATGGATAAAAAGGCTGCCGGCAAGGCCTGTATCGCTGTGCGCAAGGACGGTGGTGCGGTCGATATCGACGGTGACTACACGGAAACATTGGCGCGTATCGACTCCAACAAAACCGGCGTTGGCGTCTTCGGTCTGGCTTTCTATGAAAACAATGCCGACAAGCTGAAAGTTGCCACGGTCAACGATATCGTTCCGGACACGGAAAGCATTGCTGCCGGCATCTATCCGGTATCACGCCCGCTTTTCTTCTACGTCAAGAAGGCCCATCTCGGCGTTATTCCCGGCCTGAAGGAATATGTCGAGTTCTTCACATCCGATCAGATGATCGGCCCGGATTCTCCGTTGGCTGAATATGGTCTGGTTTCTGCGCCTGAAAACGAGCGTGAAGACGTGCGCAAGAGCTTCACTGATGGAAAGTTGCTTTAACAGCTGACTTGATTTCAGGGGCGCATTTGTTGCGCCCCTGATGATCTCTCTTCGTTTCAACATATCACCGCCTGATCCCCTGCCTGACCCCCCGCCTGTCTGGAGCCTGGTTCATGAACGCTGCAACCACCATCGTGATCGTCCTGTGCCTGGCCGCATTGGGATATGTGGCCGGTCGCCTTCGCGCCAACCGCGTGGCCGGCAATGTGGCATCCAGCCTGCATTCCAGGTCGGGATATTATGGCGCCTTTGTTGCCATCTTCACGGCGCTGCCTTCCCTCTTTGTGCTCGCCGCATGGCTGATCGTCAGTCCGATGGTCATCAACAGTCAGGTCTTCGACAGCCTGCCCCGGGAAATTCAGGCGCTGCCTGATACGGACCACGCCCTGCAAATGGGCAAAATCAATTCCATCGCCCAGGGTCTTGAGCAATTGACCCCACAGGACGAGGCGCGGCTGAAATCAGGCGCTGTCGATATGCGTTCCCTGCTGGGTGAAAAGGGTGTCGCCATTGCCGGTGAGGTGGAAGACTACATGCCTGCAGCCGCCCGCAAACTGAGCGCCATGCATTCTGCCAGCGGGCTGTACCGAACGTTTGTTATCATTCTTCTGGCTGCTGTCGGCCTGATGTGGTCGTGGATACAAATCAAACCAAGGATGCGGGCGCGAAACAGCGTCGAGGCCGTTATCATTGCCGGTTTGATGCTGGCATCCAGCATTGCCATTCTGACGACCGTCGGCATTGTTCTTTCCATGGTGTCGGAAACCTACCGGTTCTTCACCTCCGTGCCGCCGCTTGAGTTCTTTTTCGGCACCGTCTGGGATCCGCGTTTTGCGGCCGCCGGTGCGGAGGATTCGGCCGGTCAGTTTGGGCTCATTCCGCTTCTTGCCGGCACGCTCTATATCGCTTTTGTGGCGATGCTGGTTGCCGTGCCCATCGGTCTGTATGCCGCCATTTACATGTCGGAATATGCCGGGCAGCGCTTGCGTTCGGTGGTCAAGCCGCTGCTTGAAGTGCTCGCCGGCATTCCGACCATTGTCTACGGGTTTTTCGCCCTGACCACAGTGGGGCCATTTCTGCGGGATATCAGCGCGCAGATACACGGATTGGCCTTTGGTGAGGTCTCGTCCTTCATTCAGGCGCAGAGCGTGCTGACCGCCGGTCTGGTCATGGGCATCATGCTCATTCCCTTCGTATCCTCCCTGTCCGATGATATTATCACAGCCGTGCCGCAAGCCATGCGTGACGGGTCACTGGGCCTTGGCGCGACCCATTCGGAGACCATCCGCCGGGTTATTTTTCCGGCGGCTCTTCCCGGGATCGTCGGCGCATTGCTGCTGACCGCATCGCGGGCCATTGGCGAGACGATGATTGTGGTTCTGGCCGCCGGCGTTGCCGCCCGCCTTTCCCTCAATCCCTTTGAACCGATGACAACGGTGACGGTGAAAATCGTCAACCAGTTGACCGGGGATCTGGAATTTACCTCGCCGCAAACGCTGGTGGCCTTTGCCCTGGGTATTACGCTTTTCGTGATCACACTTTGTTTGAATTTTTACGCGCTCTATATCGTGCGCAAATATCGGGAGGCGTATGAATGAGCGACGCTGTCACACCGCCTGCCGCCGTTGCCGGCACAGGCATTCAAAAACGCGACATCGGCATCAAGCGCAGATATGCCGCTGAGCGGCGCTTCAGGGCCTATGGTCTGATCGCCATCGCGCTCGGCATACTGTTTCTGACGGCCTTGCTCTACACCGTGATTTCCAAGGGATACACGGCCTTCCAGCAGACCGCCATCAGCGTTCCGGTTACATTTTCCGAAAAGATCATTGATCCAAAGGGCGAGCGTGCGCAGAACCCGCAGGCACTGATGATGGCCAATTATCCTGTGCTGGCCCGCAACGGGCTGGTCCGGGAACTGGGCATTGATCCGAAGAACAAGAAACTGGTGAGCGCGGCCGGCAAAATGCTGTCTGCCGGGTCTCGTGTGCAATTGCGCGACATGGTGCTCGCCGATCCCTCGATCATCGGCAAAACCCTGCCCGTATGGATCCTGGCAAGCGGTGATATTGATTCGGCTTTCAAGGGGCAGGTCGATCTGTCCGTTGATCAGGCCCGCCGGCAGGTCGATGACCAGCAGATTGCCTGGATGAACCAATTGGCCAAGGACAATATTCTGGTCAAACGTTTCAACACGGGGCTGTTTACCTATGGCGCTTCCAGCCGCGCGGAGACTGCCGGGGTGGGGGTTGCGATCATCGGCTCGCTTTACATGATGGGCATCGTTCTGGTTCTGGCACTGCCCATTGGTGTTGCGGCCTCGATCTATCTGGAAGAATTCGCGCCGAAAAACCGCTGGACTGATCTCATTGAGGTCAACATCAACAATCTTGCGGCGGTGCCGTCCATCGTCTTCGGTCTTTTGGGACTTGCCGTTTTTATCAATTTTGCCGGCATGCCGCGATCCGCATCCCTGGTTGGCGGCCTGGTCTTGAGCCTGATGACCCTGCCTACCATCATCATTGCGACCCGCGCGGCCTTGAAGGCGGTGCCGCCATCCATTCGCGCCGCCGCCCTGGGCCTTGGCGCATCGCGGACACAGATGGTCTTCCATCATGTCCTGCCGCTCGCCGCCCCCGGCGTCATGACCGGCACCATCATCGGTCTTGCCCAGGCACTGGGCGAGACTGCCCCATTGCTGCTGATTGGAATGGTGGCCTTTGTGGTCGGTGTTCCGGCCAGTCCAATGGATCCGGCCACGGCATTGCCTGTGCAGATCTTCATGTGGGCAAATGAAGCCGAACGGGCATTCGTTGAACGCACATCAGGTGCTATCATCATATTGCTGGGCTTTCTGGCCGTGATGAATATCACCGCAATCATATTGCGTCGCCGCTTTGAGCGTCGTTGGTAGAATTGAGCAAAGCGCGCAACCAGTTGAATGCGTGCCAACCAGTTGAATGCGCGCCATCATGACGGGCGCCGGATTGAGGTTTTGAAGGATGAACATGATGTCGGAAGCAGCAGTCGAAGCGGCGGTGGGTGCAAAAACAACCGCGCAGCCACCGATCAAGATGCAGGGCCGCCTGGTCAATGTGTCCTACGGAGACAACCAGGCGCTTTTCGATGTGGATCTGGATGTCCGTCTGCATCAGGTTACAGCGCTCATCGGACCCTCCGGCTGTGGCAAGTCGACATTCCTGCGCTGTCTCAACCGCATGAATGACACGATTGAGGGCTGCCGCGTCAAAGGCAGCATCACGCTGGATGGCGCTGATATATATGATCCCTCCATCGATGTGGTCGAATTGCGCGCCAATGTCGGGATGGTCTTTCAAAAACCCAATCCATTCCCCAAGACCATCTATGAAAATGTTGCCTATGGCCCGCGCATTCATGGACTGGCGACCGGCAAGGCGGAGATGGACGAAATTGTCGAAACAAGCCTGCGCAAGGCCGGCCTGTTCGAGGAGGTCAAGGATCGTCTTCATACGGCAGGAACGGGCCTTTCCGGCGGCCAGCAGCAGCGCCTTTGCATCGCACGGGCGATTGCTGTCAGCCCTGAGGTGATCCTGATGGACGAGCCCTGTTCGGCGCTGGATCCCATCGCCACAGCCAAGGTCGAGGAACTGATCGACGAATTGCGGGTCAATTACACCATTGTCATCGTCACCCATTCCATGCAGCAGGCGGCCCGTGTTTCCCAGCGAACAGCCATGTTCCATCTGGGTCGCCTGGTGGAAGAAGGCGCCACCGACAAAATGTTCACCAATCCGGATGACCAGCGCACCCAGGATTACATTACCGGCCGTTACGGCTGATATTACACGCACAGGAACTATCATGAGTGACCAGAAGAATCCGACCGTGTCGGCGGCGCATACCGTGTCTTCCTATGATGATGAATTGCAATTTTTGGTGCGCCGCATTTCGGAAATGGGCGGCATTGCCGAGCGCATGGTGGAGGAATCCGTTGCTGCGCTGGTCAATTCCGATGCCGCATTGTCACAGAAAGTCATTTCGGATGACCTTCTGCTTGATGACGCGGAGCGGCAGATTGGCGAAAAGGCCGTCCTGATCATCGCCAAACGCCAGCCCATGGCGTCCGATCTGCGCGACATCATCGGCTCGATCCGCATTGCCGCGGATCTTGAGCGGGTTGGCGACATGGCAAAAAACAATGCCAAGAGGGTGCTTGCCGTTCAGGGCATGGCGCAGCCGAAAAAGCTGGTGCGCGGCATAGAACACCTTTCCGAACTGGCCCTGACGCAGTTGAAAGAGGTGCTTGACGCCTATTCGTCGCGGTCGTCGGAACTGGCCAATTCGGTGCGCCAGCGTGATGATGAAATTGATGCCATCTACACGTCGCTGTTTCGTGAATTGCTGACCTACATGATGGAGGATCCCCGCAATATCACGGCCTGCACGCATCTCCTGTTCTGCGCCAAAAACATCGAACGTATCGGTGACCATGCGACCAATATCGCCGAGACGGTCTATTACATGGCAACCGGCTCGCAACTGACGACAGAGCGGCCCAAGGACGACGAAACAGCCAGTGTTGTTGTCCGGAATTAAACTTGTGCGCAATGAGTTCGGGGCAGGCGCCCCGACCGGAGAATGAATATGGGTATGGTACCACAAATAACAGTCGTCGAAGACGAGGAGGCGCTGAGCGTTCTTCTGCGTTACAATCTGGAAGCCGAAGGCTATGAGGTTGATACGGTTCTGCGCGGCGATGAGGCCGAGGTAAGGCTGCAGGAACGTGTGCCGGATCTGCTGATTCTCGACTGGATGCTTCCGGGTCTTTCCGGCATAGAATTATGCCGCCGGCTGCGGGTCCGTCCGGAGACCGAACGCCTGCCGATCATTCTGCTGACCGCCCGGGGTGAAGAAAGTGAACGGGTGCGCGGGCTTTCGACGGGCGCTGACGATTATGTCGTCAAACCCTTCTCGACGCCTGAATTGATGGCCCGGGTGCGCGCGCTGTTGAGGCGATCCAATCCGGAATCCATATCGACGCTTCTCAAACACGGTGATATCGAGCTCGACCGGGAGACCCACCGTGTCTATCGCCGTGGCCGCGAAATCAAGCTTGGACCGACGGAATTCCGCCTGCTGGAATTTTTCATGTCCTCGCCGACGCGGGTCTTCGCGCGCTCCCAATTGCTGGACGGTGTTTGGGGGCATGACATCTATGTCGATGAACGCACGGTTGATGTGCACGTTGGCCGGCTGCGCAAGGCCCTCAATCTGGCCAATATGCGCGATGTCATCCGCACCGTTCGCGGCGCAGGCTATTCGCTGGAAAGCTAAAGCCTTTTTGCTGGCATGCTGGCGGCCCGTCAGCGGGCCAGCCAGCCGCCATCCACATTGAGAACGCAGCCGTGCACATAGCGTGCTGCCGGTGAGGCCAGAAAAACCGCCGCGCCTGCAATGTCTTCCGGTTTGCCCCAGGCACCGGCCGGAATCCGGGCGAGTATGTCCCGGTTGCGGTTTTCATCGGCGCGCAGCGCCACCGTATTGTTGGTCGCAATATATCCCGGCGCAATGGCATTCACATTGATGCCCCTGAGAGCCCATTCGTTGGCGAGAATTTTTGTCAGGCCTGCGACCCCGTGTTTTGATGCGGTATAGGACGGCACCCGGATGCCGCCCTGGAACGACAGAAGTGACGCAATGTTGATGATGGAGGCATGGGCGCCGCGCGCCAGTGCGTGTTTTGCAAAGGCCTGAGCGGTGAAGAAAACGGCCTTCAGATTGACATCCATCACATCGTCCCAGTCGCCTTCGGTAAAATCCAGCGAGTCTGCGCGGCGGATGATGCCTGCATTGTTGACCAGGATATCCAGGTCGCCATGTTCAGCCAGCACCGCGGCGCCGGCCATTGGGTCGGAAAGATCCAGCGCAGCGATTTGCGCCTTCCCGCCCATCCTGCCGATGGCTTCAACAGTCTCCTCGGCCGGGGTGCGCCCGGCGCAAATGACTTGCGCGCCCGCCGATGCCAGCCCGAGCGCGATGCCCTGACCGATGCCGGTATTGGCACCGGTGACAAAGGCCCGCCTGCCTTCAAGCGAAAAGTTTGGGGCCGCAAAACTCATCGCAGCGTCTTCATGGACACCATCTCCACGTCCTTGTAGTCGACATTGTCTCCGGCCATCGCCCAGATGAACGTGTAGGAGGCCGTACCGGCGCCGCTGTGCAGCGACCAGGGCGGTGAGAGAACGCCATCGAGATTTTTCATCACCAGATGGCGCGTTTCATCCGGCTCACCCATAAAATGCATGACGCGCGCCTCTTCCGGCAGATCGATATACAGATAGGCCTCGGAACGCCGGTCGTGGACATGGGCGGGCATGGTGTTCCAGACCGAACCGCTGGACAATTTTGTCATGCCGACGACCAATTGGCAGGACTTCATGACGTCGGGATGGATGAATTGATAGATCACCCTTTCGTTGGATGTCTCCGTCGCACCAAGTTCCACAGTTGCGGCATCCCCGATCCTGATGTGGCGCTTGGGGTGGGCCGTATGGGCCGGGGCGGAGAGAATGTAGAATTTCGCATTTTTCGAAAAGGTGACGGGGCCCGACCCCATCGGCAGATAGAGCATGTCGCCCTTTGCCATCTCATGGGTTTCGCCGCCACCCATCACTGATCCGTCACCCTCGACACAGACAACCACCATTTCGCGGCGGTCTAGAATGCTCCTGGTGCCGCATTCCCTGACTTCATCAAGCACCAGAGACGCGCCATCGGGAACAGCGCCGCCGACGATCAAGCGATCATAATGGCTGTAGCACAGCCGGATTTCTCCGGGCTTAAACATGGTGCCGAGATGGAAGTTTGCGCGCAGGGCATCGGTATCAAAGGTTTTGGCGGTTTTTGGATCAATCGCCTGGCGGGTTTCGACGGTGAGCATTTGCGGTCCTTCCAGATCAGAGAAAATCGTCCCGACGGGGCGTGAATGTATCGATGAGTTTTCCGGCTTCATGGCAATGGCAGCCATGCACGGCGTTTGAAGGAATGACAAAGCTGTCGCCTGCCTCCACATCAAAGGCGTCGCCGTCGATGGTGAAAGTGAAACGCCCTTCCGCGACATAGGTCGACTGAACATGCGGGTGATTGTGCAATGCGCCTTCGCCGCCTGCGGCAAATGAAAAGGCCACGACCATCAGGTCGGGACTGTCCGACAGGACCTGTCGTGTGACGCCCGGGCCCGGTTCGGCGATGGGATATCTTTTTACATAGCTCATGTGTCGTCCTCAGTGAAACAGGGATGGCAGCCAAAGGGAAAGCGCCGGGATGTAGGTGACCACCATCAAGGTGACAAAGGCGGCGCCATAGAAGGGCCATATGCTGCGCACGGCCTCCCAGATGGGGATTCGCCCCACTGCACAGCCAACGAAGAGCACGGCGCCGACCGGTGGCGTGCACAAGCCGATGCCGAGATTGAGGATCAGGATCACGCCGAAATGCACCGGATCAACGCCGAAGGCCACGGCCACCGGCAGGAAGATCGGCGTCGTGATGACGATCAACGGCGACATGTCCATGAAGGTGCCGAGGATCAGCAGCACGATGTTGAGCAGCAACAGGATGACGATGGGATTGTCGGAAATGCCCTTGAGCAGGACCACCATGGAGGCCGGCACCCGCGTATAGGCCAGCAACCAGCCGAAGGCAGCCGCGCAGCCGATCACCATCAGCACCATCGCGGTGGTGCGCACAGCGGCGAAGGTGGCCTCCTTGAAATCACTCCAGCTCAGGCTGCGATAGACCAGAAAGGTCACCAGCAGGGCATAGACGACGGCAATGTTGGAGCTCTCGGATGCGGTGAAAATACCGGAGCGGACGCCGCCGAAAATGATAGCGACCAGAACCAGGCCGGGCGCGGCGGAGACAAACAGCCGGCCCATTTCGCGAAAACCCTGAAAGGGTTCTGTGGGATAGCCGCGCTTGCGGGCGACATACCAGGCAGCGCACATCAGTGAGAGCGCAAGCAC
Organism: Rhizobiaceae bacterium; assembly: GCA_029233925.1. Lineage (GTDB taxonomy): Bacteria > Pseudomonadota > Alphaproteobacteria > Rhizobiales > Rhizobiaceae > Hoeflea_A. The sequence goes on along the minus strand of JARGOX010000019.1, from coordinate 117,134 downwards.
CAGGCCCGGAATGATGCCGGCGGTAAACAGGTCGGCGATGGAAATCTTGCCGCCTGCGGAAATCGAATAGATGATCATATTGTGTGATGGCGGGATCATCAGGGCGATGATCGAACCGACCACGGTGATATTGACCGCGTAGTCGACGCCGTAGCCGCGGGCTTTCATCTGCGGCACCATCAGGCTGCCGACGGCGCTGGCATCGGCGGCGGCCGAGCCGGAGACGCCGCCAAACATCACCGATGCCATGATGTTGACCTGACCCAGTCCACCGCGCAAATGACCCACCATCGAACCGGCCAGGGCGACCAGCCTGCGGGCAATGTCGCCGCGCACCATCAGGTCACCGGCATAGATGAAAAACGGAATGGCCATCAGCGCGAAAACGGAAACACCAGAATTCAGGCGCTGGAAGACCACCACCGGCGGCAGGCCGAGATAGGCAATCGTTGCGAAGCTGGAAACGCCAAGGCAAAAGGCCACTGGCGTTCCGATCAAAAGCAGGAATGTGAATGTTCCAAACAGGACCCAGAGTTCCATTACGCGTCCTCAACCGGGTCTTCGCCGAAGCGGGCGGTTGGCAGGCCGGCAGCGCGGCGGGCAACCCGTTCGATGGAAAACAGAATGATCAGAATGCCGCCGGCAATCAGCGGGATGAAGTCGAAAGCCCCGGAAATACCCAGGCTCGGCAATTTGTTGGCGGCCGTTTTCATCGCCAATTGGCTGCCGTAATAGGCCATGCCAATCCCGAAGGTGACGACGACCAGATCCGACAAAGTGTGCAGAAAAAGCTTCAGGCGCCGGGGAATGAGGTAGAGCAGAATATCGAAGGACAGATGATAGCCTTCGCGAATGCCAACCGCAGCGCCGAGGAAGATGAACCAGCCCATGATCATCACTGCTGCAGGTTCCGTCCACGGCAGGCTGTCATTCAGGACGTAGCGCCAGAACACCTGGGCGGCTATGAATATGGTCATCAGCACCAGCCCGATACCGGCAGTCCACAGCGCCAGATGGGCCAATCGACCCGAAAAAAACGCCAGCCGTTCCATCCTGTCCTGCAATTGCTTTTACCTTTGATGGGAGGAAGCCCGCGCCGTCAGGCGCGGGCAACTGTCTTATTGCGTGGCCTGAATTTCGCTGACCATTTTCTTCAGCTTGTCCGATTTGACGTATTTTTCGTAAACCGGCTTCATCGCATCGATGAAGGGTGTCTTGTCGATATCCGTGACGATTTCGACGCCGGCGGCGCGCACCTTGTCTTCAGATATTTTTTCCTGCTTGACCCATAGGTCGCGCATGACCGCTACGGAATTTTTTGCCGCCGTGCGCACTTTGGCCTGCTCGTCGGCTGACAATTTGTCCCAGGTTATTTTGGACATGACCAGGACTTCAGGCACGATCAGATGCTGATCGAGCGTGTAGTATTTCGCGACTTCAAAGTGGCCTGATGTGTCGTAGGAAGGCCAGTTGTTTTCGGCGCCATCGATAACGCCTGTCTGGATGGATGAATAGACTTCACCATAGGGCATGGGTGTCGCATTGGCGCCCAGAGCCGAAACCATGTCGACGAACATGTCGGACTGCATCACGCGGAACTTCATGCCCTTCAGATCATCCATGGAATTGATCGGCTTTTCGCGATTGTAGAAGCTGCGCGATCCGCCATCATAGAAGGCCAGACCGATCAGATCATGGTCTGCAAAGGCATCCAGAATCTGTTGACCAACCGGTCCGTCCATCACCTTGTGCATATGATCGACCGAGCGGAAAATATAGGGCAGGGAAGGAATCTGGGTTTCTTCGATAATATTGTTGAAGGGCCCGAGACTCACGCGGTTCATGTCAATGGCGCCGAACTGCGTCTGTTCGATCGTGTCCTTTTCCTCACCAAGCTGCTTGGAATGGAAAATTTCGATGCACAATTTGCCGTCGGTTGTGGCTTCCAGTTCGGCGCCCATCGATTTGACCGCTTCAACTGTCGGATAGCCATCGGGATGGGTGTCTGACGATTTGAGTGTCATCTCACAGGCGCCAGCCATGGAGACAAAGGCAACACTTGCCACCAGTCCCGCCATTATTGATTTCATTCTCATCATTTCTCTACTCCCTTGGTCGCTCTTCAGAGCTGATAGGCTTGCTTGGCAAGCCGGTATGCGAGGTCATTGGCGACCTCAAACGCCTCGTTTTCGCGCAGTCGCCCGGTGGCCACCAGCGTTGCGAGGTATGCGCAGTCGGAACGTCGCGCCAGATCGTGCCTTGCCGGAATGGAGCAAAAGGCTCGCGTGTCATCATTGAACCCGACCGTGTTGTAGAAACCGCATGTTTCCGTGGTTGTTTCGCGAAAGCGACGCATGCCCTCATAGCTGTCGAAAAACCACCAGGGTGGGCCGAGTTTCAGCGCCGGATAGGCCCCGGCCAGCGGTGCGAGTTCGCGGGAAAAGGCCGTTTCATCGAGCGTAAACACGATGATCGTCAGATTTTTTTCCATGCCGACGGCATTCAGCAGCGGTCTTAGTGCATGGACAAAGTCTGTTTGCGCAGGAATATCAAACCCCTTGTCGCGGCCGTAGGCCTGCACCACGCTTTTTGAATGATTGCGCACAGCGCCGGGGTGAATTTGCAGCACGAGGCCGTCATTCAGGCTCATCCGGGCCATTTCCGTCAGCATATGACCACGAAAGGCGTCGGCTTCGTCGCTTGTGCATTGGCCGGCCAGCGCCGTGGCGAAAAGAGCCGCAGCTTCAAAGGGAGGCAGATCCTCGGTGCGCGCACTGGCATGGCCGTGGTCGGTGGCTGTGGCGCCCATCGATTTGAAAAAGGCGCGGCGTATGCGATGTGCATCCAGATAGCCGTTGTATGAGGCGGTATCACAGCCGGTGATTTCGCCCAGCTTTCGCACATTGTCTGCAAAGCCTTCAAATTCCGGATCAACCACCGCGTCCGGCCGATAGGTGGTGAGCACCCGGCCGTTCCAGCCGGATTTTGCGATCATCTCATGCCAGCGCAGGTCGTCCAGGGCGCTTTCCGTGGTGGCGATGGCCTCGATGTTGAAGCGCTCGAACAAGGCGCGCGGGCGAAAGTCCCGGAAGGACAGGCAGGTGTCGATATGTTGGTAATAGTGTTCGGCAGTGTCGCTGCTCAACGGCACGTCCAGCCCGAACACCTGCTCGAAGGAATGGTCCAGCCAGAGCGCGGAGGGCGTGCCGCGAAAAAGGAAGTAATGATCGGCAAACAGCTGCCAGATGGTGCGCGGGTCTGATTCAACAGGCTGGCCGTCCAGCCGCGGTAGACCCAGGGCAGCCATGGAAATTCCCTGAGAGGCCAGCATGCGGAACACATAGTGATCGGGAATGACAAAGAGTTCAGCGGGGTTTTTGAAATTCCGGTTCTCGGCAAACCAGCGCGGATCGGTGTGCCCATGAGGACTGAGGATGGGCAAATCGCGCACGCTCTCATAAAGCGCACGGGCGATGCCGCGCGATTGTGGGTCCGACGGAAACAACCGGTCGGTGTCCAGTAAACGCATGAAGTCCTCCCTGGTGTGCAATCGCTTACACTGCCAACTAATAGACTAATATTCCAGTTGAAAAAATCTGTCAACTGGGCCATAGGAACATTCGTGAAAAGGAGTGAATGATGGCAGACCTTACAAGCCTGAGAGCGATCGGCCCGGTAGCGACGCCGTCAATCAGCGAGCTTGTCTACGAAGAATTGTACCGGCGTGTGGTTGAGCATGAGCTTGCGCCGGGAACAAAGATTTCGGAAGCCGATGTCGCCCAGCAACTGGAGGTATCGCGCCAGCCGGTTCGGGACGCATTCTCACGCCTGGCGCGCCTTGGATTCCTGATCATTCGTCCACAGCGGGCAACAACCATTGCGCCCATTTCCGTTGAATCGGTCATGCAGGCCAAATTCATTCGCACGGCAATCGAGGTCGAGACAATTGCACTTGCCGTTGAGCGGCGAACACAGGCGGATATTGACCGGCTGGCGCAGAATATCGAGCTGCAGCGTCAGGCCGTGGCCACCGGATCGCGCAAGGACTTCCACAAGCTGGATGATCTTTTTCATGAGGAACTGTGCAAGATTGCCGGTGCGGGTTTTGCCTGGTCGATGATCCGGGAAAAAAAGGGCCAAATGGACCGTGTGCGCTTCTTTTCACTGGAAATCGGCGCCCCCAGCGCGCTGGCCGATCATGTGGCGGTCTTTGATGCTCTGGTGGCGGGACGCAAGGAGGACGCCGGCAAGAACATGCGTATCCACCTTTCGCGCATCACCGATATATTGGACAAATTGCGTGCGGTTGACGGGTCCGTTCTCAAGGAAGACCTGTCCTGAGACGATCGGCCCGCGATATAGGGCAGGTCGCGATTTTCAGTCCCGTTGTTTGTCCATGAACTGACGAATTTCCGTCAGGCCCGGCACCAGCTGGTTCACGGCTTCGGGCGGAAATTGTTCAGCCAGCGTGGCCAGAAATGGCGCAAGCTTTTCAATCGCTTCATTGCGAAAATCCTGACCTTTAGTGGTCAGCCAGACGCATTTGCTGCGGCCATCCTTCGGGTTCGGGCGCATTTCGATCAGGCCGTGTTTTTCCAGCACGGACAAAGTGTGCGTCATGGTGGTTTTGGGAAGCTGGAAGGCCTGGGCAAGTTTCAGCGGAGTTTGACCGTCCTGAACCCGGATCAGATGGTTCAGGACAGAAAAATGCGACATCAAAAACCCGTCGGGCAGCTGCGACTCAAAGAGTGTGCGGCTGAGTTGTTCAATGATGCCGATCTCGTTGAAGAGAGAAAAATAGAGCGAAAGCGTTTTGCTATCCATGAATGATCCGTGTCTCCAGCGGCCACCGCGGTGAGGGATTAGTCTCGGGGCCAAATCCAAGCCTGCCCAGCATTTGCACACTGTGTCCGGGTTCGGCAAGCATCGTGTGGGCCCTGGTGTAATGTTCCGCCATTTCGGGGAATTCCTGCAAGGCCTGACTGACCGGATGCAGCGCAAGACCAAGCGAGGCTGTCGTCAGATTCAGCCGCAGCCAGCGCCGTCCGGCCTCGATCTGATCGATCCGGCTGTTTTCCGGCGTCGTGATGGTTGCATAGGCAGGCGTTGCCATCAGCATGTTCCGGTAGATCTTGATGCCCTCCTTGAAACCGGCCGATTGCGGATCCGCCTGCGCCTCGCGGCTGAGCACACCGGCCAGCATCAGGGATTCCAGAAATGCGCCGCCAAGATCAATGCCGTCAGGATTTGCGTTGATTTCGGACTTTCCAAAGCGCATCAAATCGACGCTTTCCTGCATGGTGTGCGGTGTATTGATCTCTGTCAGCCAGGCCTGCCAGGTCAAATCACGGATGGCGGCCACCTTGGCCGGTTCCGTATGAATGTCGGCCAGACCTGCCAGGCGCGGGATCATCGAAGCCGGTATGGAGCGATCGTCAAAGGGTTCCTTGCAGGAGCGCCGCTCCATGACCTGCGCAAACAACGGATCGGCCTTGCCACCTTCGCTGCCACCTTCGCTAAATGTCGCAATGGCGACCGGCCCGTCTTCGCCTTCCGGGAAATAGCTCAGATCAACCTGATGGCCGCCCTGCGCCGCAGCCATCACCATCAATTCGACAAAACACCCCAAGCCGATGGTCAATTGCCGCGAAAAAGGGTCCGTATGGGGCAGATCACGCGTTTTGTCGCGAAACAGCCTGACCGTGTCGTCCTGGCTCAGATCCACCAGCCAGGGCTGCCTGTTGTGCGGGTTTGGGGCCAGGATGGCGTAGGACAGGGCTCGCTTTCGCGGTTCGCTCTCAAGCCCGGCGGCCGCCCATGGGGCAAGGGCCCTTGAGGGCGTGCGGGTTGTCACGAATATTCCGCCCGCCACGGAAGCGGCGAGAATGGTTCCGCCACCCAATAGGGCAAGGGTCTTGCGTCTGCTGATGGTCATGTTGATCTCCTGAATAATAGTGCGACTTCGAACTGTATAGTACGATATCGCACTAAAAACAAGAGCGCTGACGTATTTTGAAAAAGTAACCTTGACGTTACCTTTAGTGAAATCTATATGTAACCTCAAAGTTACATGGAGATTGATATGTTGTCCTCTGAAAAATTGTCTGACATTCGCGTTGCCGTCCTGGGGCTGACCGGCATCATCTGCCTTGCCTACGCCTGTCTTGCCTTGTTTTATGGGAACCCGGACCCGATGCCCTTCTGGATTCCGGGCCTGGCCGGCTTTGCTTCTGCCGCGATCATTTTTATCGCGGCGCGGGCGGCCGGCAGGAAAAACACCCGGCGCGCCGTGGATGAGGGGTATTTTGCTGACAGCCACAGGGCGCAGCGCATGGCCTATTGGGTCGCCCTGTTGCTCTACCCGATCTTTGGCCTCTTGCTGACCTTCGGCTGGGTGACGCCCGGTGTCGCTTTCGCTGCCATGGGAACGCTGACGGGTGCGGCGTTTCTGCTGCTTTTTGTCTGGTTTGATCTTCGGGGCCGCCTATGAGCCTCGTCAATCATCTGGCGGCTTTCCGCAAAGAGGCCGGCCTGACCCAGGCCCAACTGGCCGAGGCCGCCGGCGTGTCCCGCAAGACCATCAATACAATCGAAAACCGGATATTTGTTCCCTCAACCGTTCTGGCCCTGAAAGTGGCGCAAGTCCTCAATGTGTCGGTGCATGATCTGTTCGAACTGGAAGAAAACCAATGATAAAAATTCTCCTGCCCATCATCCTGACACCCGTCATTTTTCTGCTCATTGCCGGCGGCCTGATCCTGTCGCAATCGCCGCAGCCATTGCCATCCGATCGTGAGGGGCTGGACTTTTCCGGCATTCTGGCCGGTGAAGGTTCTGTCGTGCGTGAACCCACAAATATCCCCATGCGCGACGGTACGATGCTGCCTGCGCGGCTCTATGGAGCGCCGGACCAGGGGCCGCTGCTTGTGCTCATTCACGGTTCCGGCTGGCACGGGATGCAATTTGACGGCTTGGCCCGTGCCCTGTCCAGCGATGCCTTTGTCGTTGTACCGGATCTGCGCGGCCATGGGGCAAAGCCTGAACGGCGCGGCGATGTGGATCACATCGGCCAATATGAAGAAGACCTGGCGGATCTGATCGACAATCTGCGCCAGGATGGCCAGAAGGTCGTTGTTGCCGGTCACTCGTCCGGCGGCGGCCTTGTCGTGCGCATGGCGGGCGGCGCCTATGGCGATCGCATGGACAAGGCGATCCTGCTGGCGCCCTTCCTCAAATACAACGCCCCCACCATGCGCCCCGATGCCGGTGGCTGGACGCAGGCCCTGACGCGACGCATCATCGGGCTGACCATGCTCAATATGGTCGGCATAACAACCTTCAACGACCTGCAGGTCATTCAACTCGCCATGCCCAGGGCCGTTCTGGATGGCCCCCTGGGTCATACCGCAACCACCACCTATACCTACCGCCTGAACAACGGTTTTGCACCCCGCGAAGACTACCTCAAAGACGCCGCCGCCCTGCCACCCTTCCTGCTCATCGCCGGAAGCGACGACGAGGCATTTGTCGCCGAGGCCTATGAGCCGCTGCTGTCAGATGTGAACACGCGAGGCACCTACGCGCTGATCGATGGCGTCGGGCATCTGGATATTGTGGACAATGCCGAGACGGTCGGGTTGATCGGGACGTTTTTGGGTGGGGGTTGAGTTGAAAACCGTGTGATGGTGACGGATGGTTTTCCGAGATTGGCGGGAGTGGAAGGAGTTGGAATGAAACGAATTTCGTCGTTAGCTGCACTGCAGGCTACGACTGGATTGGGCGGGAAGCGGACCTTTGCTGCACCGGAACCATCGCTGCCAATGCGATCGTGGCCAACATTGGCTCAGCCACTCATCAACTTCTTGATGCCGCCGATGAACGTTCCGTCATCCTGGCTCTTCCGCTCTTCCAACAGCCGTACCGCATCCTCTCCGGCGCGGAAACGCAAACGGTCTCCGTCCTCATGCGCGGCTTCCCAAATGACCTGCGCCACCGTTTCAGGTGCGGAAGGATTTGATGCCAGCTTGCCGAACAGGCGGCCCATCGCCTCGGCGGTCGGTGCATAGTCCGAAAGGCCTTCATCCATCGCGAAATCGAAAGACCTGCCGCCGAAGTTCGTTTTGATCATTCCGGGTTCAACAATGCGCACCCGAATGCCAAGCGGTTCAAGTTCGTAGTGCAGGGCCTCTGACAGGCCTTCGACCGCGAACTTGGTGCCGTGGTACAAGGTGCCGAGGGGAAAGGTGATCTGGCCGCCGATGGAAGAGATATTGATGACCGTGCCCGAACGATTCTGGCGCATATGGGGCAGAACGGCCTTGGTCACTTCCAGGAGACCGACAACATTGGTGTCGAACTGTCGCCGGATACGCTCCATCGTGAACGCCTCAAGCGCACCGTAAGCGCCGTAGCCCGCGTTGTTGAGCAGCACGTCGATCTTGCCGAACTTCTCAATGCCCGCCGCCACTGCCGCCGGGATGGAGGCGGCATCGGTGACATCCAGTCGCGTAACCAGCACATTGTCTAGATCGGCAAGTGCGCTGTCTTCGGACGGAGCACGCATCGTGGCGATGACGTTCCAACCTTTTGCCTGAAAGTGCCGCGCCGTTGCTTCGCCGATGCCCGATGAGGCTCCTGTGATCAGTATGGTTTTCATGTAAGCCGCCTCAAGCGTTCAGATCGAGCATCTGTTCGATGCCGAAATTGGTGAAGATATTGCGGGTGACGTCGTGGAGCACTTCGTTGTAACGCACGATCTCAGGGCCGACGCCGACATAGTCGACCACCGTGCGGAAGGGCTTTTCCCCAAGCGGCCTGTCCAGAAGAGCGACGACCGCCTCCGCAATGCGCTCCGGCCGCTGATCGGGCGTTGTGTCGAGCATCTGGGCCAGTCCGTTGCTGGACATCGCGGGCACGGCGGCGAAGTCGCCGTATTCGGCCTCGCGTGCAGCATCGTTCGGTGTCACCATGCCATCAAAGAAGGCTGTTGGCATTGCCCCAGGTACGATGATGCAGGATTCGATCCCGAACCCTGAAAGCTCGGTACGGTAGCATTCGACGATAGCTTCCAGCGCCCATTTCGATGCCGAATAGGTGCCGTAGAACGGGGTCGCAATCCGCCCGATCAAACTGGAGGTGTAGAGCACGGTGCCGCGCCCCTGCGCCCGCAGATGCGGCAACGCTGCCCGCATGACCCGTTGAACGCCCATGACATTCACGTCGAAAACCCGTTTCATGTCCTCTGGAGACATCAGTTCCTGGATGCCATAGGAACCAATGCCCGCATTGTTGAACAAGATATCGAGCCCGCCGAGTTGCGATATGGCATCAGAGACAACGCGCTCGGTGCTCGCCGTATCGGTCACGTCCATCTCGACAATTTTTGCGCCGGCCGCTTCGAGTTCGGCAACAGTCGCGGCATTCTTCCCGCTGCGGCTGCGGACACTTCCGGCGACGACGTAGCCCCTTGCCAAGAGAGCCAGTGCCGTGGGCTTGCCGAAGCCACCTGCGATACCTGTAATGAGAACATTTTTCATCTCTGCGATCCCTTCGTGTTGATATGGACACGATATTCAAGACCACCGTGGTAATCTTTATGATTTGTCCCGTTTTCTTGCACGATTCTCCAGTTCTGGTATTTTTTGTAAATTCGCTCGCCTCACCATGATATGGCACGCGCCTGCGCAAGGGGGAACATCATGACACACAAGGCACTGCTGAACCGCGTGTCGTCGATGCTAAATCTATCGGAATTGCGCGAGGGTGCGCTGTTTCATGAGGACAGCGGAACGCATCTGCTGCGCCACGAGGCTCCCACGGGGCAGAACGCAACCGTCTATCGCCCACTGCTCTGCCTTATCCTGCAAGGTGCAAAAGAGGTTGGAACCAATACAAAGACAATAACTGTGCGCGCCGGCCAGTCGTTGATCGTCAGCCACGCCTTGCCAGTTCTCTCACGAATTACCGAAGCAGCGCCCGATTTACCCTATGTCGCGCTTGTCTTCCCGCTTGATCTGGACCTGCTCCGCTCGTTGGCCCCGGCAGTGTTGCCTTCGTCAGTCTCGCGGGCTTCGGAACCGTTTTCAATTCACCTGTGCGACACGGACGAAGAGATCGAAGATGCATTATGGCGCTATTTCAGCCAATGCGATACCGACGCGGCGCGCCGCCTTTTGGCCCCGATCACCACCCGGGAAATCCACGCCCGCCTGCTGATGGGGCCGCACGGCGAGACGCTTCATAAACTGCTGTGGCATGAGAGCACGGCCAGTCGCATTTTTCAGGCCACGAGGGACATACAAACCCATCTCGCCAGGACCATAGTCGTCAAGGAACTGGCCCGGGATGTCGGCATGAGCAGTTCGGCCTTTTTCGAGCAATTCAAGGCTGTGACCGGAACGTCTCCGCTGCAATATCAAAAGGATTTGCGCCTGCTCAGGGCGCGAGATGCGCTTCAGACTTCCAGCGCGAAAGTGTCGGAGATCGCATACGGTGTTGGATACGAAAGCTCGGCACAATTTTCGAGGGAATATTCCCGAAAATTTGGACGATCGCCGCGACAAGATCGTGAACTCGTGGCGCTTGAGTGAACCAGTTGTCGGCCCTGCTCTGATCAGTTTGCCGTCGAAGGCATGTCATCCGATTGTCAGCATACTTCGACCGCGTTCTCGGTAGGTATGGGCTCTAACTGAGCCTGGGCTGCCTAAAAACGTAGGTCGGCTTTGGGCCGGAAGCGAAATTTCGCTGCATCAGAACCAGATGACGGAAATGAGGCCGAGAACGGACTGACGGCTTGTGGGAGCGAATTGGGGGAAGCAGAAGTCCTGTTTTTGCCGGCGCGGTGTCGGTCGCAGCCCATTGTGAACCGCTGCCATCTTGTCAAAGGCCGCACGCCGTCGCATGGCTGCTTTCGGGCATCCAACAGAGCGCAGCCAGCGCCCTATTGCTGATTTGCGCGGCCATGCATGGCGCTGCCGGCATGAGAAACACGGCATCCTCATCGCGCTCAGGAATAAGAAAATCCGTTTTGGCGCGATCGTTCAAGACCAATTCGCCGTTGCCACCTATTTTCCATTCGAAACCAAGGAATGGAATATGTGATGGACTTTGTGCTCAACGGTGAAATCCAGGATATCCCTGACGAATGGGCGGAGGAATCCCTGCTCAATCTGCTGCGCGATCATTTCGGCCTGGTCGGCGCGAAATACGGATGCGGCGCCGGCATCTGCGGCGCCTGCACGGTGATCGTCGACGGGGTTGCAACGCGCTCCTGCATCACGCTTGCCGAAAGCATTGAGGGCGCCGAGGTTCGCTCCATCGAGGGGCTTGCGACAGGCGGCGCGCTGCATCCGGTACAGCAGGCCTGGCTCGACCTTGCAGTGCCGCAATGCGGCTATTGCCAAGCGGGGCAAATCATGTCGGCGGTCGCGCTTCTGAACGAGATTCCATCGCCAAGTGAGGCGGATATTGATGCGGCAATGGATGGAAACCTGTGCCGATGCGGCACCTATGGACGTATCCGCGCGGCAATCCGACACGCAGCAATCCAACGCGCGGTGGGGGCGACGTGATGCGGCGGCGTGCGTTTCTTGCCGCCACCGGTGGCGGGCTGATTGCGCTGATCGGTGCAGGCATGGCTGCATGGAACCAGGTCCCCGTTATCCCGAAGCGACCTGAACCGGATGCAGATGCCGCGTTTGGCTGGATTGTCCATCGGGATGGCCGCTTTGTTCTTACCCTGCCACGGGTGGAGATGGGACAGGGCATTGCCACGGCGCTCAAGCAGGTGGCCTGCACAGAGCTCGGCGTTGCGTGGCAGGCAATCGCGCTTCAGCTCCACGACACGTCTTCGCCGCCTGTCAAAGCGACAGTGGGCAGTGAGTCCGTGGCCTTGTTCGCTGAACCCCTGGCGCAAGCCTGCTCAAGTCTGCGGGATGCGCTGGAAGCCGGCCGCCTGGAAGGTCCTGTCGCGGTTTCGACCCGGCCACTCAGCGCGCTGCGGGCGTTCCGGGCAGGAGGGTTGATCGGTGCCTCGCCCGAACTTGCACAGGGGCGCGACATCGTGACGGGAGCGGCACTCTATGCGGCGGATGTCGTCCGTCCGGGATTGTTGCACGGGCGGGTGCTGCGTGCGCCTGCCTCGCCCGAGGTTGGATCACGCGCCAGCACCTGGAACCGAAGTGAAGCCGAAAAAATTCCCGGCTTTGTCGCCGTGGTCGAGGATTGCGGCAGTGCGAACGGACAGGCCAAAGGGCTGGGAATCGTCGCCAGCCGGCCCGCTGCATTGGATCAGATCGCAGAAGCGCTGGCGATCGAATGGACCGTTGACAGTCTTCCGGAGCAAGCGGACATCGCCCGGGCCATCGACATCGACACCGCCCTCAGCAAGGGCAAACTTGGCAATCGTGTGATGGATGGCGCGCCCGAGGGAACGTCCTTTGATATCAGCATGCGGGTCGATATCCCCTTTGCCGCGCATGCACAGATCGAGCCGCGCGCTGCGGTGGCGGAATGGAAGCACGGACGTCTGATGATCTGGTCCGGTACCCAGGATGCCTTCTATGTCCGCGATGCCTTGGCCGATGTTTTCGGGCTCGATCCGGGCGCCGTAACAGTCCAGACCATGCGCATTGGCGGGGCCTTCGGCGGAAAGGTGTTGTGCCGGGCCGAGATGGAGGCGGCTGCCCTTGCGCAGGCCGTGGGAGCGCCGGTCAAGGTGCAGTGGACACGGGCGCAGGAGTTCGCCTTTGGCTATCACCGTCCGCCGTCGTCGCATCGCTTGCGTCTTAAACTTTCAGGCGGGCGGATCACCGACTGGGATCACCAGCAGATGTCTTCGCACATCCTGTTCACATCGGCAGGCTTGCCTGTCTGGATGCAGGCGGCCACCGATCTTGTCGTGGGCGATCCGGGTGTGGCGCGGGGGATGCGGATACCCTATTGGGTGGATCGTGCCCGTGCGGCCTACGACACGATCCGGCTGCCAGTCCATTCCGGCCCATGGCGGGGATTGGGCGCCGGACCGAATGGCCTGGTGGTCGAAAGCGCAATGGACGAGGCCGCGCGAACGGCCGGTGCCGACCCGCTGGCCTTCCGCCTTGATCATATCCGCGATCCACGCCTGGCCGAAGTATTGCGGCGGGTGGGCGAAACGGCAAATTGGCAAGGGACAGCCGCCGCAGAGCACAATGGTATCAGGACCGGTCGGGGCATCGCTTGCGGCATTTACAAAGAGAACAGCTATGCCGCCGTTGTTGCCGACGTGGCGGTTGAAACTACCGGCCATATCCGCGTCACGCGACTTTGGTGCACGCACGATTGCGGGTTGGTGATCAATCCGGACCAGGTGCGCGCGCAATGCGAAGGCAACCTTGTATGGAGTATCGGAATGCTCCTGTCCGATGCCCTGCAAATCGAGGCGGGGCGTATCACCGCCGAAAACTTCCACGAAAACCCGATCCCGCGCCTGACGGAAGTGCCACCGATAATCGTCGAGCTGATCGCCAGTGATATGCCGCCTTCCGGTGCTGGAGAGACCGCAATTGTTGCGGGCCCCGGCGCCATCGCAAATGCGATCCGTGCCGCCACAGGTGTCAGACCTGCGCGTTTTCCGCTACAGGCAGAGGTGTTCGCGACATGAACCGGCCGCCCCTGTTTGCAGAGCCTCTAAACATACCGCCGGCGTCGGTCTATGATCTGCGAAGGGAGAACGTGGTGGAATGACCGCTTGTTCGAAAATTGAGGATTTTGCATCGGCGGCGATGATCCGGCTTGTGGCGGCGGGTCTGTTGCGGCAGGGCATTTCCGTGCCGTTTCGCCCGCCAGTGGGCGCGCGCGTTTCGCGGACGGCCAAGCGCGAACTGCTTGAGGCGATCATCGCAGAGCACGGCCGGATCGCAATCCTCAAAATCGCGGATGCAGCGCGCGATATGCCGCCGGAACCGGTCGCTCAGGCGCTCTTGAAGGCCAAAAGTGTTTCAGACTTGCTGGATCGTTGGCGGCGGCTTGAAAAGTTCAGCCATGGTCGTCACGAGGTCCTGGTTGAAAACCTGGGAGAGGCCGGATTCGGTCTGCACCACCACGCACGGGCAGGCCATGCGCCTCCATCCGAGGCGGAGACACTGCTGGTCATGGGGTTGCTGACCGTGTTGACCGAAATCGTGGTGTCCGCTCCCTTCGAATTGAACACCGAAGAGGGGAGGGGCTTGCGGCATTCCGGCAAGTGGCGCGAACCCGCAGCATTCGGCCCGGATCAACGGTTCATTTTGAGCGGCGCGCCATGTGTCAGTCCCCCGGCCAAAGCACCTGAACTGTCACGGATGGATATCGTCGACACCGCCCGCCGCCACCTTGCGGCCGATCCATTGCGTCGCTGGACCCTCACCGATCTTGCTGCGGAAGTCGGCGCTTCCCAACGCACATTGCAGCGCCGCCTGACCGAGAATGCCACCTCTTTTTCCCGTCTGATAGCAGAGACCCGGCTTCAGACGGCAGCGACGCATCTCTGCGGTCCATTGGCGCCGGGGCTGGCCGAGATCGGCTTCCTCTCCGGCTATAGCGATCAGGCGCATTTCACCCGCTCGTTCACCAGATTGGTGGGGACAACACCGAGCGCCTATCGCGCAGACTTCGGGTGATTGAAACACGCAAAAGCATTGTTGCTCGATTTGGGCGAGCGCTTCTGACCGAGGGAACGGTGCTTTTTTCAGGTGGGGCGAAGCGCACGAAGGGCAGGCAGGTTGGGGTTTCCTGACGGATGCTGCGATCCGCCAGGCCCTCCCACAACGTCATGCGCTCATGCGACCAATGCCTCGGCGTCGCTGCCAGCGGGCAGGTGCAGCGGGCAGTTCGGATCAGTCACGGCACGCCATATGGCCTGCACGACGTCTTCAGCTTGGGTCGGCTCTTTGGCCGCATTGGCGAGAAAGTCGCTCATCACCTGTTCGACGAACCGATTGTAGACCGCCGGCGTTTCATCGGCGCCCGCCATCAGGGCTCTCGCATTGGCCCCGAAGTTTGTCGCCGGCGCCTGGCCCGGCAGCACCAGCCGCGTGCGGATTCCCAGGGGCGCAAGCTCAAGCGCCAGACACTCGGTGCAGGCGTTCAGGGCAGCCTTGCTCGCCGTGTAGACTGAAAGCAGCGGCAATGGTTTCAACGTCACACTGGACGACACATTGACGATGACGCCTGCTCCCTTTGCGCGCATTTGCGGCAGCACGGCGCGGATCATTTCGAAGGCGCCAAAGGTGTTGGTTTCGAAGATTCTGCGGATCGTCTCTTCAGAAGTCGCCTCGAAGGCGCAAAGCCAGCCAACACCGGCATTGTTGACCAGCGCGTCGATGGGGCCGGCGGCCTCCACGGCGTGGGCGATGCTGTTGCCATCGCTCACATCCAGCGGCACCAGGCGCAACCTGTCCGATGCCGGCAGAAGCGTGGCATCCGGCTTGCGCATCGTTGCGACGACAGACCATCCCTGATCGAGAAAATGGCGTGCGGTCTCAAGCCCGAAGCCTGAGGAGCATCCGGTGATCATTACGGTGTTCATGTCAAGATCTCCTGTTTCGATGCGCTTCATATCGACATAAGTGGCAGGATAATCTACCATGAATAATCCATGATTCTTTATCGAAAGTCCGAAAATGGCTGACCCGCTCTCCGAGGTGATATCCCTGTTGCGCCCCACGGCGGCCTATTCGAAACTGGCAGAGGGTTCAGGGGCCTTTCGGGTGTGCCGCGATGACGTGAACGCGGTGTTCTATTGCATGCAGCTTTGCGGGCGTGTTCGTCTGGACGTCGACGGCAAGCCGCCGGTCGTGCTGAATGCCGGCGATTTCGTTCTCATTCCGACCGTGGCCGCCTTCACCGTTTCCAGCATGGATCCGCCGGCGCCATCAGGGCTGCGCACCCGCCCCATTGCTGGCGAAAACGGCGTCTTCAGAATCGGTCTGCCGGAAGGACCGGTGGAGGTGCAGCAGCTTATCGGCCATTTCAGCTTCGCCAGCCCGGATGCCGATCTGTTGGTGTCGCTTTTGCCTGACATGGTCATCGTGGGCGGCGAGGATCGCCTGGCCGCATTGGCCGCTCTGGTGCGGGACGAAGCGCGGGCGGATCGCCCGGCGGGAGATGTCGTGGTTGAGCATCTGTTGCAGGTGCTGTTGATCGAGGCATTTCGCTCCACGACGCAGTCCGGGGCGACATCCGGCCTGTTGCGCGGTCTGGCTGATGCTCGTATCGGCCCGACACTGCGCGCCATGCATGCCGCGCCAGACCATCTTTGGACGGTGCCTGACCTGGCGCGTGAAGCGGGGTTGTCGCGCTCCGCCTTCTTTACGCGGTTCAACAGAATCGTCGGCGTGCCGCCGATGGGCTATCTGCTGAACTGGCGCATGACGCTTGCCAAGCACATGTTGCGCGCGGGTGAGCGCAATATTGCAAACATCTCCAGCAACATTGGCTATGGCTCAACCAGCGCGTTCAGCACCGCCTTTACCCGCCACGTCGGTCATTCTCCCACACGCTATGTGAAGGCTGTCGCCGCAGAATGATCCAGGGCATGTGCGATGAAAGTCAACAATCTCTGCGCACCACTCGTTCGCCACCGGCGCGAATTCGCACGTGCAGCGAAAGTCCGGTCCGACGGGTGGCACCCAGCAGAAGAGACAAAGGTCAATGGCCGGTTCGGGCCGTCCACGATTGCAGCTCAAGGAACCCGCTTGACGATTTGCTGCGACCGATCCAATGGCCGCTCAGAGCCCGAAATCGACACTTGAGCTCTCTGCTGTCATTGCGTCCTTCAAGCATTCAATGGGTGCAACAGCTCAGTTATCCGGCGTCTCAACCATAGGTGTGGCGGACTCTCGGAAAACCGACGGTGCCAAATCAGAACCAGGCGGGCCGGATCCACGGGGATCGGAGGCTCAAACACATTGAGGTTTGCTGATTTGGCAATGCGATGTGCCAGGGCGGATGGAAGCAAGGCAATGAGGTCCGAACCGGCGACGGCGCGGTATACGCCAGAGAAAACTGGCAGGGTCATTGCCACACTACGTTCGCGCCCGATCCGCGCAAGGGCCTCATCCCCAAGGCCTTTGGGATTGCCTTCGGTTGAAAACAGGACATGCCCCAGGTCGCAGAAGAGATCGAGCGGCATGACATCGCCAGGCGCAAGCCCGGTTGTCCCTGGATGCGCCTTCCTGGCGATGACACAGAAGGATGAGTTGAACATCGGTTGGCCTTCTGCCCAGTCTGGCAAAGGCGTTTCAGGCAGCAAGGCAAAATCCACGTCGTGGCTTGCCAGGGTGCCAACACGGTCGTCTGGGACAAGGTCAACGAGGTGAACACGCAGCAAAGGCGCATGTGCTGACAAATACTCGGCCAATGCCGGCAGCAGCATTTCAGCAAAGAAGTCGCTTCCCGAAATCCGGAAACTGTGTTCTGCGGTCGCAGGGTCGAACGCATCCCGTGTGCGGATCAGCGTTTCGACACCGCTCAGAATGTCTTGAAGCGGTTCTTTGAGTGAGAGGGCGAACTCGGTCGCTTCGAGCTTCTGTCCGCTGCGAAAGAATAGTTCGTCGCCGAGAGACAGGCGAAGCCTTTTCAGCGCTCCGGATACGGCTGGCTGGGACAGGCCCAGACGCGCGCCGGCCCTCACGGTGGAATGCTCAATCAGCAGCGCATCGAGCACACGCAGAAGGTTCAGATCGAAACTGGATAGATTTGCCATACCGATTGCTATCATATTTTCTATCGATTTAACAGATTAACCTGGCGCGAGTAACCTGCGATCAGTTCCAACGATCAGCCCAGGGAGGATCAAGATGCTGAATCGCCCCCGTACCTATAACGTTCTGAATATACTCATGAAGTTCCATGCTTTTCCGTCCGAGACGATGGACAGGTTCTGCTTTGTCGAATGCCTTGTCCCGGTTGGAGCCGGTGCGCCGCCCAACCACCACGCAGGCGAGACGGAGTCGTTCTATGTCATCGATGGGCAAATCGGTTTCATGGTCGATGGCAAGGAAATCCTGGCGGGTCCGGGCGATCACGTCGCAATTCCGGATGGGGCCGTTCACGCGTTCCAGGCTGTCGGAGACAAGCCGGCCCGCCTCTTGATCATCAACGCGCCCGGACACATGCACGACAGGTTTTTCACCGAAATCGGACAACCCCTTCCCGAGGGCCAGACCGAACTGCCGGAACCCAGCGAGCCGGATATTCCGACAGTGTTATCCATCGCGCAGAAAGTTGGCATGACATTTGTGGCGCCGGCCGAAGCACCAGCTTGACGCGACCCGCAAAGACGACAGGTGCGGGACGCAAACAGCGCCCGCACCTTTCCGACCCGGACATGCGAAAGGCGGCTTTGACGGTTCGCGGCGCAGGATCGCGTCCCGTGAACTGACAAGGAAAATACAGCACACGCGGACGCATTCACCAGATTGGCAGGCGTCGGGTCTCAGGCCACACTGAAGACACACCCTTGAGACCATGATGAAGAATGTTCTGCTGCTTGCTGCGTCCTTGGTGGGATCGGCGTTCTGTTTTGCCAGAGCCGTCGATGACAAGGGCAGGTTGCCCGGTGTCGGGCAACCCTGTTTTTAAAGGACAAGGTCGCAGCCATCGCGATCCGGCAAAGGACGCGGAGACATGGATCAGGTGCACCTGACCCTGCGATCGGCAATCAAGACAGGCTCTGAGCACTCTCACGGACCTGGCTGACCAGGATCGACCAATCCATGCCCAGGGCGCCGTAGACATCACCGGCCTGATTGCTCGCATTGTCGGCGAGGATTTCGATCATCAGGCTTGCGCCATCGGCGACGATCACACCGGCCTGGGTCAAACGCACCAGCGCGGTCTCGCGCTTCGTCCTGTTGAAGGTGCCGCTGGCATCCACCGCGACATAGGCCTCAAAACCCTCGCGCACGGCCCGCATCGCGGGAAACGCGGCGCAGACTTCAAGGGAAAGACCAGCGAAGATCAGTTTGCTCCGCCCGGTTGCGCGAATGGCCTCTTCCACCCTTGGATCGTCCCAGGCGTTGACCGTTGTCCGGTCGATAAAGCTTTGCCCTGGCAGAGCCTCCTGCAGTTCCGGAATGGCCGGACCCCACAGTGTCTGTGACGATGTGGTGGTTGCGACAATCGGCAGACCGAGGGCTTTTGCGGCCCTGGCCAGGCCGACGATGTTGTGTTTGAGTTCTGCGATCGAATAGTCGCGGATGCCAGTCATCAGGCCGACCTGATTGTCGACAAAGACGACGGCGGCATTGTCACGGTTCAGGGGAGCTGGGTTGTTCAAATGGGTCATGGTCTTCTCTTTTCCAGGTTGGTTTTCAGGGGTGTCGGGTTCAGTCAATGGATCCAAGGCGACCGGCTTGATAGTCAGCCTCGACTGCGTCAAGCTCGGCCACTTTGCCCATCGCAAATGGGCCGCGTTGGACAAAAGCCTGGCGAAGGGGGTGGCCCCGGAACAGGACGGCATGTGCCCCCGCTTCCGAGGAAAATGAGATGTCAGTGGCGCCTGCAAAGGCGATGGCTTTGCCGGGTTGCAGATCCGCAGAACCTGCGTTCCACGTCACTGTGGATATGCCATTGATGGCGAGGATCCAGGCGTGGTGGCCGTTGTCGCCATGGTGTGTGAACTGGCCGCCGGCCTGCATGTTGATATCAAGCAGCGTTAATGGGATGTCTGGCGCTGCCGCACCCGTGACACCGTTGCTTTCGCCAAGGACAAGCCGTGCGGTAGCCTGGTCCCCTGGCAGCTTTGGAATGGCTTTGGCCGCAAGGTGAAAGGCTGCCGGGGCATCATGTCTTTTGTCGTTTGGCAAGTTGACGAAGACCTGCAAGGCGTGGGTCCTTGCATCGGGACGGGGCGCTTCATTGTGAATGGCGCCGCGCGCGGCCTTGAACCAATAGAGATCACCGGGCGCCAGATCGAGGTCATTGCCAAGGGAGTCGCGGTTGCGGAATGCGCCTTTGCTGTCCTCAAACATGAGTGTGACTGCGGAAAGCCCGGCATGGGCATGTGTTCCGAAGGTAGGCTGCGTCATGACGAAGTGATCAACCATGATCAGCGGATCCATCAGGCCTTGGAAATCCGCGTGCTGATAACTTCGGGCCTCGAAACCGTCGCCTATCTTGATCGCGCGGCCGTCACTTTGTGTATAGGTTTGGCAGGGGACGCCTGCGCACTTGTCGCTATGTTGCGTGTTCATGTCATCTCTCGCTTTTGCTGAATTGAATATATGAGCGAGACAATGGAACGAAAATCGGTCAATATCAGAACTTATCGTTCTATTTGTAGAACAATAGGAGGAGATCGGTATGGACCTCAACGACGCGTTCTATTTCGTTCAGGTTGTTGAAAAGGGGGGCTTTTCTGCCGCCGCACGGGCGCTGAACATCCCGAAGTCGCGTCTCAGCCGCCGCGTGCGGCAGCTTGAGGATCACCTCGGCGTACGCCTGTTGCAGCGCACATCGCGCATCGTCACGACGACCGAGGTTGGCAAAGAGTATTTTGGTTTCGCCCAGGACGCCCTGGCGCGATTTGAAATCGCCGAAACGGCCATCCGCCGGAAAACCAACAGGATCGAAGGGACCGTGACTATTTCCTGTTCCGTGGGAATGGCACAGTTCGGCCTCGATCAGATCCTGCCGCGCTTCTTGCAGGACAATCCCGGCGTGACTGTGGTTCAGCGGGCCTCAAACCAGATGGAGGATTTGATCAAAGGCGGGATTGATGTCGCAATCCGCGGGCATATGGACACGCTGCCTGACTCGAGTTTGATCCAGGTGCGACTGGCGCGTGTGGAATGGCACCTGTTTTGTTCGCCTGATTACCATGGCACTTTGCATCAATATGACGATCCGGCCGCCTTGGCCAATCACCCGGCCCTGGTCCTTGGTCGGCCCGGGGCAACGCACCAATGGCTGCTGACCGACGGAGATGGGCAAAGCGCATCCGTCCCTTACCGGGTGCGTTTTGCCAGTGATGACATGTCCACGCTCAAAAATGCGGCGGCTTTGTCCCTGGGGCTTGTCGCCCTGCCATCTTACGTTTGCCGACCAGAGGTGGAAGCCGGATCGCTTGTGCGCATCTTGCCGGGTTGGACAGCGGGCCTGCCGCAGATCAGCCTCTTGATGCCATCGCGCCGAGGGGTGTTGCCGGCGTTTGAAGCGTTCCTTGATTTCCTGAAGCAGGAATTGCCGGCTATTCTGGCTGGCGATGCAGCAGCAGCCCGTGAATGAAGCGCTCCAGGATCAGGCCTTCAACACCAACCCGCGCAGCCAATGTCCAAACACCCAGCCGCATTTCCGCCCAACATACTTGCAACAGGCTGGAGCAATGGCGTAGAGACGGCTGCGAAGCATGCCGCGCGGCTTGATCGGGCTTAACCAGCAAACCTCCTCAATGAAGCGGCAAACTTCAACGCCCTGCGGGAGAGGGTTGGGCAGCGCAGCACACACGGACGCATTCTCCAAAGTGGGGGATCGCCGGATATCGGGTCCCCAGGACGAAAGAATTTTGAATAATGATGAAGAGTGTTCTGCCGCTAGCTGCACTTTTGATGGGATCGGCTTTTTTGCTGTTTGCCGGTGGCGTCAACGGTCTGATCCTGCCGATCAGGGGCGAAGCCGAAGGTTTCACGGCTGCTTCGCTGGGTCTCTTGGGAACCGGTTGGGCGATTGGCTATGTGGCCGGTTGCCTGCGTACCCCGTCCCTTGTGGCGCGTGTCGGCCATATCAGGGCCTTTGGCGCCATGTGCGCGCTGGCGGCCATCGCCGTGCTCCTGTCGCTTGTCTTCATCAAGCCCTGGGTCTGGATTCCTGTGCGGGCCTTGTCCGGATTTTGTTTTGCAGGGGCCGCCATGATTGTCGAAAGCTGGCTCAATGAACGCACAGCCGCCGCATCGCGCGGCCGCGTCTTCGGCATCTATACGATGGTCAATCTGGCCGCGACCACTGCGGGCCAGATGGTTCTGACGCTTGGCGACGCAAGTGGCTATCTGTTCTTTGTTGTTGCGGCGATGGTCTATTGCCTGGCGCTGCTGCCGACAGCCATGTCGGCGACCTCCACGCCGAAACCCTTGACCAGCGTATCGCTGAACCTGCGGGGTTTGTGGAAGAACTCGCCCATTGCCTTTGTCGCCGTGGCGATGGTCGGCGTTTCCAACGCGGCTTTCGGAACCCTGGCCGCCGTCTATGCAGCGCGGATTGGCTTGGAACTCAGCGACATCGCCTTTTTTGCCAGTATCCCCATTCTGGCCGGCGCCCTGTCGCAGATCCCCGTGGGCATCGCCTCCGACAAGCTGGACCGCCGGCTTGTGCTGATCGCCATCGCCGCCTGCGCATTGATCGCCGACGGACTGTTCGTCTTTGGCGGCTTTGTCAATCCGTTGATCATCCTGTCCCTGGCCGGTCTCTTCGGCGCCACGGTTTTCGCCATGTATCCGGTCATTGTCGCCCATGCGAATGACCATGCGGAACCCGGCACCTATATTCAGGTGAGTGGCGGGCTGCTGCTGGTCTACGGGATTGGCTCGATTGTCGGCCCAACCGTCGCCGGTTTGACGATGACCGGCTTTGGCGCACCCAGCCTGTTCATGATCACCGGCTCTGCCCATATCGTCCTGATCCTCTATGCACTGGTGCGCCTGAGATACGCCCCGGCTGTTGCGCAAGCCGACAAGGGCAGCTTTCAGGCCGCGCCGATGGCGCGCATGTCGACACCCGAGACCGCTGCTCTGGCTGCGAACCAGGCCGAGCTGAATTCGGATCGCTCCAACGCCGGGGCAGCCGAACAGGACCTGAAGCCTGCAAAGGATTGAGCGCTTTGCGCATGTCTTGGCTGTGGTCACGAGGGCAGGCCTGATGATGACGGGGAGGGGCTGCTGACGTTTGGCCGCACAGCCGGCCGGTCTGGATCAGATCGGCAGCCAGAAGCCATTCGATCAGAACAATTGATTTGCAGACAATCGGCTGCATTCGTGTCATCAGTTCGCCAGTCAACGCCTCCAGCCATGCAGATGCGCATTGTATCGCGCCACCTGCAGCCCCATTTTACCAATATGACCCTGACCCTGACACAGACACCGACATTCCTGCACCGGATAGAGATCACGCCCGGCGATATCGACGACATGGACCACGTCAACAATGCCGTGTATCTGCGCTGGGTGCAGGAGGCTGTTGTCCAATACTGGCGGCAGATCTCTTCGGCTGATGCACAACAAGGGCTTCTCTGGGTGGCGCTCAAACATGAGATCGTCTACCGCATGCCGCTTTTGCTGAATGACCAGGTGGATGCCCTGGTCACGGCGACCGGGACGCGCGGATCTCGGGCTTCATTTTCAACCAACTTCAGGCGCGGTGACGATATCGCAGTCGAAGTGCAGAGTTCCTGGTGTTGCATCGATGCCAATACCCGCCGGCCGCAAAGGATCGCCCGCGATATCGTGCGGCAGTTTCTGGCCGTCTGAGGTTTTTGCCCATCTGGCCAATGACCGGCAGACATAATCTAGCCGCCGGTGCGCCGGACGAGACGCGCTTCAAGTTGCACCAGAGCATCGTAGATAAGCACTGCGAACAGTCCGACGATCAGACCGCCTTGCAGCACAAAGGCTGTGTTGTTGGTCAACAGACCCGCGATGATCACCTCGCCCAGCGTACGGGCGGCCACGGTGGAGCCGAGCGTTGCGGTGCCAAGGGCGATGACGACGGACAGCCGAATGCCAGTCAGTGTGACAGGCAGAGCAAGGGGCAGTTCCACCCGCAACAATTGCTGCCAGCGATTCAGTCCGATGCCTCGGGCCGCCTCCATCGTCGCAGGCGGCAGGGTTGAAAGGGCGACGATGGCGTTTTCGAAGATCGGCAGCAGACCGTAGAGAAAGAGCGCTACCAGCGTCGGCCCCGCGCCAAAGCCCAGTGCCGGCACGGCCAGTGCCAGAACGGCGACGGGCGGAAAGGTCTGCCCCATATTGGTGATGGTGCGCGAAAGCGGCAGAAAGGCTGCCCCCGCCGGACGGGTCACCAGGATGGCCAGTGTCACGGCAACCAGCGTGGCCGCTGCCGAAGCCGCCGCGACGAGACCCAGATGGCTGATCGACAATGAAAGAAGAGAGGCGCGTTCATAGATGACCGGACCGCCCGCAGGCGCGAAGGGTGCAAAGAACGGCGTGAACCATACGGGCCGCAAAACCAGCGCCAGCAGCAAAAGCGTCAGGGCTGGTCGCAGAAAGGTTCCGATCCTCATGGGTGGGCCCGGGCCCGGGCGCGAATGGCTTCGAAGGTAACGCGGCCGACAAGCACTCCGTCCTGCTCCACCGGGACTGCAGCGCGTCCGGTCCAAAGACAGACCGAGAGCGCGTCGCGCAGGCTGGCATCGACCGGCAGCGCTTCGCCCTCGGCAACGCCCTCTTCAACCAGTTCCGAGACTGGCACAAGGGACAGAAGACGCAGCGGGCGTTCGACCCTGCCGACCATGTCGGCGACAAATTCCGTGGCGGGCCGGGTGATGATCTCGGCCGGTGTGCCGTGTTGAACAAGCTGGCCTGAATCCATCACCGCCACGCGGTCGGCAAGCCGGATCGCTTCCTCCATGTCGTGGGTCACCAGAATGATGGTCGAGCCCAGTTGCTTCTGGATGCGACGCAGATCGTCTTGTGCGCGGGTCCTGATAACGGGATCGAGCGCGCCGAAGGGTTCGTCCATCAGCAGCAGATCAGGCCGCGAAGCCAGCGCCCGCGCCACGCCGACACGCTGCTGCTGTCCTCCGGAAAGTTCGCCGGGATAACGGTTGCGGAATGTCGCGGGTTCCATCGAGAAGAGCCTCAGCAATTCATCAACCCGCGCGCTGATTTTATCGGCAGACCAGTTGAGCAATTCCGGCACAGCGCCGATATTGCGCGCAACCGTATGGTGCGGAAACAGCCCGTGGCCCTGAATGGCATAGCCGATGCGCCGCCGCAGGATATGCGGCTTGATCGTCAGGGTGGATTCGCCGTTGATACGCACCTCACCCGAACTGGGTTCCTCCAGCCGGTTGATCATGCGTAACAGCGTGGTCTTGCCCGAGCCGGATGTTCCGACAATCACGGTGACCGTGCCCGTCTCGACCGTCATTGTCACCGCATCCACAGCAGGTACGCCGTTATAGAGTCTGGTGATCCTGTCGATTTCAATCATGCGGTCGCCTCCGGTGTCGTGCGCACCAAATCCACGAGAATATCCATTGCGATAGCCGCCACGAGGGCCAGCATGACGGTCGGCAAAGCACCAAGCAGGATAAGGTCGGTCGCCGTCTGATTGAGGCCCTGGAAGACAAAGGTGCCAAAGCCGCCTCCGCCGATCAGGCCGGCGATGACGGCAAGGCCGATGTTCTGCACCAGCACGATACGCACCCCTGTCAGAATGACCGGCAGGCCAAGTGGCAGTTCGACCCGCAGCAGGCGCTGCCGCTGGGTCATTCCCATGCCGCGCGCGGCCTCAATCGCGACTGGCGGCGCAGCGGCAAGCCCGGCCACGGTGTTGCCGACCACCGGCAAAAGCGAATAGAACACCAGCGCCAGAAAGGCCGGTGCAAAGCCGATCCCGGCAATGCCAATGGATTGGGCCCCCGGCACCGTTTGCCCGACCCAGCCAAGGATCGGGATCATCAGACCGAACATGGCAAGTGATGGAATGGTCTGCAAAAAGCTCAGCACCGGCAGGATAGCACCGCGCAGTTGGGCGCGGCGGTGGCACAGGATCCCCAACGGAAAGCCGATGACCCCGGCAATGGCAAGTGAGCCGAAGGCAAGCCCCAGATGCCGTACAAAAGCATCAATGAAGGCAGGTTTTCTCCCGGCGTATTCCTGCATGATCGACAGGTCCGAAAGGGCCCCGGACCACAAAACAAGCGTCAGCGCCGCCAGTGCCGCGATGAGCAGAGCGGCGCGCGCCAGCGGTCCGGGAGCAAGATTGCCAAGCGCATCTGACATCAGCAGTATGAAAACAGCGAGCAGACACCAGAACCCTGCAGCCGGTGAAACCCGTGCGTATTCCCCGGCTCCCGCCAGCAGGTGCGGCGTTCCCGCCATCAGCAGCCAGAACAACCCGGCCAGCCCCAGCGCTGCCCCTGCCATGCGGATCCGCGGCCAGGCGGCCAGCAGGCCAAGGGCAAGTCCGGCGGCAAGGGACAGCAGGCCGGGCAGCGTAACGCCCGGCTCAGCCAGACGCCAGGCCACAATGGCATCGCCAGCCACGATGCGGTTGGCGGCAAGCGTCATGAAGGGTGCCAGCATCGCTGCCAGCCCCAGAACGGCAAACAGAATCCCCGGCGCAGAAAGAGCCCCGGCGGATCCTTTTGCATTCATCGCCCGATCAGTCCAGAATCCCAGATCAATCCAGGATCCCGGTCTGTGTAAGGTAGTCGCGGGCCACGGATTCGGCCGGTTCTCCACCGACCTGAATGCGGCCGTTGAGTTTCTGCAGGGTTTGCATGTTCAGACCGGCGAAGATCGGGTTGAGGATATCCGGAATCGACGGATATTCCTGCAGCACCGAGGCGCGGATGATGGGCGTGGGTTCATAGACCGGCTGCACACCCTTGTCGTCCAGCATCACGACAAGGCCGGTTGCCCCGACACCGCCGTCGGTGCCATAGACCATAGCCGTGTTCACGCCTGATGTGCCGCGCGCTGCGGCCTGAATTGTCGCCGCCGTATCACCACCCGACAGGATGACCGTCTGGTCGGGCGAAAGCGCAAAGCCGTATACCGTCTGCATTGCAGGCAATACGGCCGGAGAGGAAACGAACTCGGTCGAAGCGGCCAGCTTGACGGTGCCACCTCCAGCGACCCAGGCGCCGAATTCCGACATTGTTGAAAGGCCGTTCTCTTCGGCGACAGGACCGGTTACGGCGATGGCCCAGGTATTGTTGGCGGGGGCCGAGTCCAGCCAGATGATGTCGTTCTGCTCGCTGTCCAGTTCTGCGGCGCGAGCATGGGCGGCCTTGGCATCCTTCCAGATGTCACGATCCGCTTCGTTGAAGAAGAAAGCCGCATTGCCTGTATATTCCGGATAGATGTCGATCTGGTTCGCCAGGATTGCCCCACGGACCACCTGGGTGCCGCCCAGTTGCAGGCGACGCTCGACCGGCAGGCCGGCCTTTTCAAGCGCCAGAGCGATTATGTTGCCGAGCAGGCCGCCTTCCGTGTCGATTTTGGAAGAAACCGTGATATCGGCATGCGCGAGTGTAGTCAGCGCACCCAACAGGCTGGCGGTGGCGAAAACGAGACGGATATTCATCGCGGTTCAACTCCTTGGAAAGACGATTGAGACAAAGGCAAAAAGGGCTTTTCCTTGAAACATAGAGTGTCATTCGCGACCGTCAAGGTCCGCTGAGAACCGGCGTTTTGGCACCCCTATCGGGTTGGAGAACAGCCACCGCACCGGCGGGTGCCTTGGTGTGCGCTTGATCGCAGGCTGGTGACAACAAAAGTTGTCCTATCGAATGGCATTCACGGCACGTTGGGCCATTTCCATGATCGCGTCGCGTGAATTGGCAACGGCAATGAAGCGGGCGTTGTGGCAGAATTTGGCGCCTTTGATGCCGCTTGCCTCTTCCAGCGCCTCATCCGTCAGGCCCGCCCAGGCGGCAGGCAGATCGGCGCGTTGCTCAAAGGTGTCATCCGACAGCTTGATGCCATTGAGTGTCCAGTCATCACCGCGCGGATTGACCACGAACAGCAGGTGATCGGCCTTGGCCTGTTCCAGTGCGGAACGGTAGGGCATGCCCATGGGCAGTTCGAGGATCGGCGATGCGCCGGCCTTGGCGATGGCTTCCAGCACGATGCTCCGGGCGCGGGCCTTGGCCGCCAGGTTGCGAATGAAGGCCTCGATAAAGCTGCGCGCTATGGGCAGCGCCGTGAAAAACGCGTCATCGGCCGCCGTTGGCGATGTGTCGTCGAACACCGGTTGCAGGCTTCCCAAAAGGGCAGGCAGGGACAGGACAGACAAGGAGCCCGCCACCGAAGGCTCAATCGCGCCATTGTCCAGAAGATCGATCGGCAGCGCAAACTTCGTATCAAAGGCCGTATGAATGTCTTCAATGTCATGGGCAGGCACTTCCATGGCCGCCAGATAGGTCCGGCCATAATGGGCCCAGATCAAACCGAAGGAGCTGAAGGGCTGGCCGTCGCTGCGCAGCGGGCCAGGGCGCTGATGGTGGTCAAAAATCTGCGCCTTTGCATCATAGGCGCCGCCCACATCAAAGATGATCTTGTCAGCCGAAGGCACAAGCCATTGCCGGTCGCGGCTGCGCCTCAGTTCGGCCTCTGGAAAAACATGTGTGAGCACGACGGAAGACAGCAACTCATCCGCATGAAAACCGCCGGAATGGGTGACAAGATGGGTGATGGGCATGGGTAACTCCGCGGGTCGTGCAAATCAAAGCCAACCGACGTGGCCGCTCACAGGTGTTTCAAAGGCCCTATTCACAGCGAATGGCTGCCAGATCAACTGTTTTGTTTGAGCTAGCGCGGTTCACGACCAAATGGAAGCATTTGACGGTGAAGAACGACCTTTTGCTGCAAGTTGGATAAGTTGCAGGTGAAGTGCTTCGCCAGATATTCTACTTTTAATGCCAAAACGAACCATGAGGCAGTCTTATGTTGCGATTCGATGCAGAAACGGCGAGATTACTGGATGCGGGGTATAAAGGGGCAGACATCGCCAGAAGGCGTAAAGCCAATGTTTCGGCGCTCAAGCCGCAATTCGGTCAGTCGATCGTTGATATTGGGGCGGGGTCGGGATTGCTTGCCCATGACCTGTCGCAACTGGTCGGAGATAAGGGGCAAATTTTTGCGGTGGATCCAAGCCCGGAAATGCGGGCGGCTGCAAATAAGGCATGTAGCGATCGAACCAACGTTCGCGTTTTAGCTGGCTCAGCCTATGATCTTCCATTTGCGGAAGGAACATTGGATGGAGCCGTGTCCCTTCAGGTATATGAATATTTGGACGATGTGCCACGCGCTTTGAAAGAAGCGCGAAGGGTGCTGAAGAAAGGCGGCCACTTGGTGATCGGCGACCTCCATTGGGACAGTCATATCTGGCACGCTGACAACTATGAACGCATGGAACAAATGTTGCGCATTTGGGACAGTCATATGGTGTGGCGGCGATTACCGGCCTACCTGCCTGCAATGCTCCGTGATGCAGGCTTTACATTAGAAGCAATCAGGCCGGAGATTTGCCAGGACAACGATTTTCGTTCCGACGGATTGGCCAAACTGATGGTTCAACTCATTTCCGCCTATGCCGTACAAAACGAATTGGCAACGGTTGCTGAAGTCGATGAATGGAAAAATGAACAGGAAAGAATGGCAGAAGAAGGACGATTTTTCTTCGCCATCACGCACTATGTGATTTCGGCTGTCCGCTGAGGGTCTGATCCACTGACTTGCGCGCCTTGTTGTCTGCATTCTTGGCTGGTTCACAGTCTCGATTGCGTGCATTTGTGGCTCCACGTCGGGAATCGCAGTCAGTCCAACAAACCGATACCGTTTACAACGGAAATAGCCAATGGCCGACATCAGCCAGCGAGATCGTCGACCGGCCTTGGTCGGCTCATATTTCTGTTTGGCACTCTTGGTGATAAGAACCTTGCAGAAAAATCTGGAGTTCCGGTTATGGGAATGGTTCACATCGTTGAAGGGCCAGTGGGCGCCGGGAAGACGACTTTCGCAAATCAGCTTGGTCGCCAATACAAAACACCGCCACTGGTCATGGATGACTGGATGGTTCGCCTGTTCAGTGCTGATCGACCGCAGGACAACATCTGGCCCTGGTATGCTGAACGGAAAAAACGCTGCATCGATCAGATATGGAATGTGGTCGTTGGTCTTCTGGACAACGACAACCACGCCATCGTGGAACTCGGTCTCCTGCGAAGCCAAGACCGGAGGGCTTTCTGTCGCCGCATGGAACAGGCGGGTTTCGACTATCGGCTTTATATCCTTGATGCCCCGACTGAAGACCGGTGGCAGAGGGTTCAACAGCGCAATCTGGACAAGGGCGATACCTTCTCCATGGAGGTTTCTGAAGACGTCTTTGTCATGGCTTCCCAGCTATGGGAGCCACCGGATGGCGAGGAATGCGCCGAATGCCCCGTTGAATTTGTCACGCCAAATGAAAATGCGTGGCTCTGATCGGGATCACAGGCGCTCCTGCAGGCCAGTCAGACAGACAGAACCCAAAGACGGTTCCGGGCATCCAGCGCCGCGCACGCAAGTGCAACTGATGAACACCATGGTGAACGGCCAATTTTTCAGTTCCCCTTTGAAATGGGGCTGACACTGGCTACAAATGCGGCTAGTTCCAATGCAGCCATGAAAACCAGTGCCGACACATTCAAAACGACAATCCTGACACTTGCAGCGGGGCTCGCAGGTTTTGCGCTGGCGCGATGGATTGGTTTTCCGGCGCCGGCTCTGACCGGTCCGTCATTATTGGTGATGCTGCTTTCACTGACCGGGTTGCGCCTGGAGGTGCCTATCATCCTGCGCAATGGCTGTTTTGTCATCATCGGCCTGTCGCTGGGCACGGGGGTTACGCCGGAAGTCTATCAAACGGCAGCCCAATGGCCTGTCAGCTTCCTGTTTCTGGCCGCCAGCGTCGTGATGATCTTCATTCTTTGCAAAACGGCGCTCAGACGCTTGTGGAAGCAGGATCGGGCGACTGCAATCCTGTCTTCGGTGCCGGGGCATCTGAGTTACATTCTGGGGCTTTCAACGCAATCAGGCGGCAATATTGCGATGATCAGCGTGGTTCAAAGCACGCGGGTTCTGGCGCTGACGCTGCTGGTGCCCTTCGCCGTCGGCATGATGGGCTACGATGTGTTTCACCCGGCGCCGCCAGGACTGGGCATGGACCCGCTGGTGCTGGTGGCAAGTTTTTCCCTGGCATTGCTGCTGGGGCTGGTCCTGTTGCGATTCAAAGTGCCGGCGGCCCTTCTGCTGGGCGGCATGCTGCTGTCGACTTCGACCCATTTGACCGGCCTTGTTGAGGGGCTTGTCCCGCATTGGGCATCAGTGCCAGCTTTCGTCATTATGGGCGCCATGATCGGCAGCCGGTTTTCGGGCGTATCGCTCGCCATGCTGCGCATGGCATTTGTCGCCGGCTTGGCATTGACCCTCATCGCCTTTGCCGTGACCATCTTCTTTGCCCTGTGTCTTGTGCAATTTGTTGACCTGCCGTTGCCGCAGGTGCTGATTGCCTTTGCGCCCGGGGGCGTTGAATCCATGGCGGCGATGGCCCTCATCATGCATGCCGACCCGACCTTTGTTGCCGCCCATCATGTCTGGCGATTGGTGATCCTGACATTCATGGCGCCGGTCCTGCTTGGGGGAACAGCGGCAAATGACGATGCGCCCTCCGGTTGGGGCAATAAAAAAGGCGGTTCCGAATGAACCGCCTTTAAATACTGTCGATGTAAGCGCGCTCACCCGAGGCGTATAGTCTTTATGTTCACCATCTTCACATTCACCGGGCGCGTCGGCGCTCGCTGGCTGGCTGAAAGGCCAGTTTCGAATGGTAGCTGCAATAGGGGGCTGCCTCATCGCAATCGGTACCGCAAAAGAAAAAATCCTCCTGCATCGGGTCGCCGACAGGCCATTTGCAGGTTTTTTCGGTCAGTTCCGTCAGCGGCAGCTTCCGCGAGATGGGAATGACGACATCGTTAACCGGGCGGGTGTCCACATAAGCCACGGCATCGGTGACAACTTCCTGCTTGAGCGCCGTCGCGCCACTCGAGCGGGGCATGCTGCGGGTCGTTGTCGTCGTCGTTGTGCGCGAAGCGTATGTGGTGGAGCTGCTGCTGCGTGCAGACGGGGCTGCCCGTTTGCTGCGCGATGTGCTGGTGCCGCCGGATTTCGCACGACCGGGCAAGGACAGCCGGTGAACCTTGCCGATCACTGCATTGCGGGTGACACCGCCCAGTTCCGCTGCAATCTGGCTGGCACTGAGGCCTTCTGCCCACAGTTTCGTTAACCGGTCTACGCGCTCATCAGTCCAACTCATGGTCAAACACCTCTGTTATTAACATGCTGATGGCCGAATCCTTCAACGGCTGCCGAATTCATTCCGGCACCGAAATATGTGATCATTGTTTGATCATTTAAGAGTCGTCAGGTCCGCCGCATGCAGTCCAAAATCTTGTCCCTAACCTAGTGATCGCGGGACTCGGTGACAAGAGTCCCGCGAATCAAGGGGAATCCTTTTTTGGGTTTTCCCCAACTTGCATCCATTTTTGACTCGAAATGAAGAAAAATGACCGAACTTCCGTTCGCTCAACCCGCATTTCGAGGCTGTTGATTGATGGCGATGGCCAGTATAAAGGTAAATGAGCGGCTGCCTTTCGGGGCAGCTATTTGTTTTTCCGGTTGACCCAGCCAGTCCGGGTCAGAGTTTCGTCCAACAACGCGGCCAACGCTGTGGCATTGGGAGCCAGCGCTTTGGCATTAGGAGATTGAGAGCCATGTCTGATCATTCGTCGCTCTTTGGCACTTATATGCGCATTCCCCTACGCTTCGAACGCGGCGAGGGCGTCTGGCTGATCACCGAAGACGGCGATCGCTACTTGGATTTCGCCACGGGCATCGCCGTCAGTTCCCTCGGCCACTCGCATCCCCACCTGGTCGCAGCGTTGAAAGACCAGGCCGACAAGCTTTGGCATCTGTCCAACATCTATGAAATCCCCGAACAGACCCGGCTTGCCGACCGTCTGACCGAGGCAACATTTGCCGACCGGGTATTTTTCACCAATTCCGGCGCCGAGGCGCTTGAATGCGCGATCAAGACCGCCAGACGCTATCACTTCCACAAGGGGCAGCCCGATCGCTACGGTATCATCACCATCGAAGGCGCTTTCCACGGACGGACCCTGGCGACCATTGCTGCAGGTGGGCAGGCAAAATATCTGGAAGGCTTCGGTCCGAAGGCCGCAGGCTTCCATCAGGTACCCTTTGGTGATTTTGATGCGCTGCGTGCGGCGATTGATGACAATAGCGCCGCGATCCTCATTGAGCCCTTGCAGGGCGAGGGTGGTATTCGCCAGATACCAAAACAATGGCTGCAGGATATTCGCGCCCTTTGCGACGAACACGGACTGTTGCTCATACTTGACGAAGTGCAAAGCGGCGTCGGCAGGACAGGCAAATTGTTCGCCCACGAATGGGCCGGAATTACGCCTGACATCATGGCCATTGCCAAGGGCATTGGCGGTGGATTTCCGCTGGGTGCCTGTCTGGCGACGGAAGATGCTGCCAGCGGCATGACCGTGGCGACGCACGGAACGACCTTTGGCGGCAATCCGCTGGCCATGGCCGTGGGCAATGCCGTACTGGATGTCGTCCTGGAAGACGGTTTCCTGCAGAATATCCGTGATGTCGGATTGATCTTTACCCAGGGGCTTGCCAGCATTGCAGACCGTTATCCCGATGTGGTGGAAGAAATTCGCGGCACCGGCCTGATGCTGGGCATAAAATGCAAATGTCCCAACAGTGCATTGCAGGTGGCCATGCGCGATCAGCACCTGTTGGGCGTACCCGCAGGCGATAATGTCGTGCGCCTGCTGCCACCCCTGACCATCACTGCCGAGGAAGCCCGCATGGGTCTCGAAAAAATTGATGCCGCCGCCGCCATCGTATCCGCCAATTTGGCCAAACAGGCCTGAAACGCGGCAGCATGGTTGCAACCGTTCTGCCTTCACTAGGAAAACTGCTATGACATCCAATGGTGGCCCTCGTCATTTCCTTGATCTTTCCGCTGTTGCCGGCAATGAGCTGCGCGACATTCTCGATCATGCGCATCTGCGCAAGACAGCGACAAAGAACGGAACCGCCGACAAGCCCCTTGCGGGCAAGGTTCTGGCGATGATCTTTGAGAAGCCTTCAACCCGCACCCGGGTTTCCTTCGATGTCGGCATGCGCCAGCTCGGTGGTGAGACAATTCTCCTGTCGGGCAAGGAAATGCAGCTGGGTCATGCTGAATCCATCGCCGATACGGCGCGCGTTCTGTCGCGCTATGTGGACGCTGTCATGATCCGCACGACGGATCACGAGCGGCTGGTGGAACTGGCAAAATATGCCACAGTGCCTGTCATCAACGGTCTGACCGACGATACCCATCCCTGCCAGATCATGGCGGATGTCATGACCTTTGAGGAGCATCGCGGCTCGGCCACAGGCAAGACGCTGTCCTGGGTCGGTGACGGCAACAATGTGCTGCATTCGCTGATTGAAGGGTCTGCCCGGTTTGGCTATCACATGAATATCGCCGTACCCGCAGGCTCAGAGCCCTCCGAGCAATATCTCAACTGGGCCCGGGAAAACGGTGGTGTTGTTTCCATGTCGCACGATCCGCAAGCCATGGTGGCCGGTTCCGATTGCGTCATTACCGATACCTGGGTGTCGATGGGACAGGAACAGCGCGCTCGCGGCCACAATATTTTCAAGCCCTATCAGGTCAATGCCGATCTCATGGCCAAGGCTGATCCCGATGCGCTCTTCATGCATTGTCTTCCGGCCCATCGCGGCGAAGAAGTGACCGACGGCGTCATAGATGGGCCACAATCAGTGGTATTTGACGAGGCTGAAAACAGACTTCACGCACAGAAAAGCATTCTAGCCTGGTGTTTCGACCGGCTTTAGATGGCTCTGAAAAGACAATTCGAATGATGACAGACAACATGAACCTTGGAGAAATCGGCTACGCCGGTGATGATCAGGTCGTGCCTTTTCAGGTGGAAGGGCTGGATGCGCGCGGTCGTGCCGTGCAACTCGGACCGATGCTTGATGCCATATTGGGGCGTCATGATTATCCCGAACCTGTCGCCCGCCTGCTGGCCGAAGCGATCACGCTGACGGTTCTGCTCGGCACCTCGCTCAAATTTGCCGGAAAATTCATCGTTCAGACCCAGAGCGATGGCCCCGTGGACCTGCTGGTTGCCGATTTTTCGTCGCCTGACAGCATGCGCGCCTATGCCCGCTTTGATGAAGAAGCCCTTGCCGAAGCGGTGGCTCAGAACCGGCTGGAGCCGCATGAACTGCTGGGCAAAGGCGTCCTGGCCTTCACCATTGATCAGGGCGTGCACATGCAGCGCTATCAGGGCATTGTCGAGCTTGACGGCGCAACCCTTGAAGAGATTGCCCGGGCCTATTTCCGCCAGTCGGAGCAGATTCCGACGGAGGTGCGGCTGGCAGCGGCCCAGCTTTTCGTGCCCAACAGCAACGGCGAGCAGGAGCATCATTGGCGCGCCGGTGGTGTCGTTCTGCAATTCCTGCCGCAATCGCCTGATCGCATGCGTGTGACGGATCTGCCCGGGGGCGATATTCCCGGCGATTTCGAAGAAGGCGAACCGGACGAAGATGACGACTGGCAGGAAGCCAGAATGCTGATGGGAACCATTGCCGACGACGAATTGGCCGATCCGCAGGTCGGTTCGGAACGGCTTCTCTTCCGGCTGTTTCACGAGCGCGGTGTGCGTGTCTTCGACCCGGTCGATGTGCGCGACAATTGCTCCTGCTCACGCGACAAGATCAAGTCGGTGCTTGCCGGTTTCGGTGAAGACGAGATCACTGAAAGTATTGAGGATGGACAGATCACGGTCAATTGTGAATTCTGTTCCAGCAGCTACAGTTTTGATCCGGGCGAAATCATGGAATAGAGCGCTTTATTGCGGCTGTCTTCAGTGCGCCTTGCAGGCAAAAGCTTTCCTTTCAGGCAAAACGGCCCATGTTCCCAATAATGACACATCTTTAACGTTTCTTGGCTGATACCATATTAAGAGACTGTGGGGCCAAGCCGGAGTTGCATGGATGCTGAATTCGATCAAGGACGAGCAGAACGCGGATGTGTCGAATGGCGAGGCGCCGAGCGCGCAGAACGCAACAAAAAAATCGCCGTTCCTGCGCAGTGGCCGTGTCGTGGTGCAAACCCTGTTGATGCTGGCCGTGCTGGTCGGCTCCTATGCCGCGATGAACCGCCTGATCGATACCAGGGCAGTCCGCGAGCCGCGCCCGGTCCGACCAACCATCTATACGGTGGAAACCCTTCCTGCCCAGCCCCAGGACAACAGACCCGCCCTGCAGGTCTATGGTGAAGTCCAGGCCGCCCGTTCGGTCGAACTGCGCCCGCTGGTCAATGGTGAAATCATCACGGTCAATGCCGATCTGAAAGCCGGATCTCCGGTTACCAAGGGTGATGTTCTGCTTGAAATCGATCCTTTCAACTATCGCGGCGCCCTTTCCGAGGCGAAGGCAAATCTGGCAAAGGCACAGGCCTCGCTAACGGAGATCGAGGCACGTATTGTTGCGGAGAAGGAACAATTGCTGGGTGCGCAAACGCAGTTGAAGCTCGCCCAGAGCGATCTGCAACGGGCGCAATCGCTGGTATCCAGCGGCAATCTGACCGAGAAACAGGTGGAAGACCGGCGGCTGATCGTGTCACAGCGCGAGCAGTCGGTCAGCCAGAGCCGCAACAACCAGCTGATCGCACAGGCGCAGCGCGAACAGCAGGTCGCCAATATCGACAGCCTCAGATGGAAGGTCGAGCAGGCGGAGCGCAATCTGGAAAACACCGTTTTGCTGGCGCCCTTTTCCGGTGTGGTCAATTCTGCAAATGCCGAACCCGGACGCTATGTCAGCAGCGCCGATGTGGTCGCCACCATATATGACGACAAGGCCATGGAGGTGCGCCTGACGCTGACGGACGCGCAATATGGCCGCATATCGACAGACGCCGATCCGCTGATCGGGCGTGCCATCAAGGTTATCTGGGTCGTTGGCCTGAGCAGCTATGAATATGCCGGACATATTGATCGGATTGCCGCCGAGATTGCCTCCAGTCGCGGCGGCGTTGAGCTTGTCGCGCTGATTGATCCGACCAGCGCAGCGGTGCAATTGCGTCCCGGCGCCTTCGTCGAAGTCGTTGTTCCCGACAGGCTGTATTCCGAATCCTACAGACTGCCCGAGACGGCCCTTTACAACGGCGCTGATGTGTTTGTTGTGCAAGACGGCAAACTTGCCCGCCGCACCGTCAGGGTTGCAGCCTTTGACGGCGAGGACATTATTGTCGCTGATGGCTTGCAGCCGGGCGATCAGGTCATGACAACACATCTGACCCAGGCCGACGAAGGTGTTGTGGTGCGCCAGCCGGGAGACGCAGTTGCTGGCACGGACGGCAAGCCTGGTAAAATGGCGCCCGCTTCTGCCGGAGGAAGCTGACATGGTGCGCAAGGTCATTGAAGACGCCGCAGGTGAAATTCGCGGGTCCGGTGGGCTGGTGCGCACATTCATCCGCCATCCCAATGCCGCCAACCTTCTGATGATGTTGATGATCCTGATCGGCGTCTTTTCCATGCTGAAGATCAACACCCAGTTTTTCCCCTCCGTGGACAGGCCAAATGTCAATATTGCGGTGACCTGGTCGGGTGCCAGCGCCGAGGATATCGAGGCCAATCTGCTGGCCGTGATAGAACCGGAGGTGCGCTATATCGACGGTGTCGACAAGATGACGTCGACGGCGAGGGAGGGCTCCGGCTCCATCGCCCTGGAATTCGAAGACGGCACGGACATGCAAAAGGCATTGTCGGAAGTGGAAACGGCCGTCAAGGGGGTCAGCACCCTGCCGGCTGACGCTGAAACGCCGACGGTGTCGCGGTCCAGCTTTTTTGATCGGGTGGCCAGTGTGTCCGTTGGCGGCAGCGCCCCCGAGCCGATCAAGCGTGAATGGGCCAAACGTATCCGTGATGACCTGATTGCCCGCGGCATCGACAAGGTGGATTTTACCGCGCTGCGCGATCAGGAAATCCAGATCGACATTCCCGAGCGGGAATTGCGGCGCCTCGGGATGACCATCAACGACGTTTCATCCACCATCACCAGCAACAGCCGCGACCTGCCGTCGGGCAGTCTTTCCGGTGCGGTTGAGCGGCAATTGCGGGCCCTGGCCGATGCCAAGACGCCCAAAGCGCTGGGCAACATGGAGGTTTTGTCCTTCTCGTCGGGTGAAAAGGTACGTCTCAGCGATATCGCCACCATTCGTGAGGGCTATGACAATGACGCGACGCGGGGATTTGTCGACGGCAATGTGGCCATTGAAATCGATGT
This sequence comes from Rhizobiaceae bacterium, assembly GCA_029233925.1. Classification (GTDB taxonomy): domain Bacteria; phylum Pseudomonadota; class Alphaproteobacteria; order Rhizobiales; family Rhizobiaceae; genus Hoeflea_A. The sequence goes on along the minus strand of JARGOX010000019.1, from coordinate 78,990 downwards.
CAGGCGCGCGGCCTCGGCAGACACATTGCGCACCGCAGCCATTCTGGATGCCTATCTGGAAGAACTGCATCCGCAATTGCCGCACAATATCGAAATCAAGACCTATGAAGTGGCTTCCGATGCGCTGATCGACCGAATCATGCTGCTGGTCAGGAACGGTCTGAGCGGCCTCGTTCTGGTCGTGGTGATCCTCTTCATCTTTCTTGACGGGCGTATCGCCTTCTGGGTGGCCGCCGGGATCCCGGTGGCGTTGCTGGCGACCATTGGCTTCATGTTTGTGTCCGGCCAGTCCATCAACATGATTTCCCTGTTCGGCCTGATCATGATGCTCGGCATTATCGTCGACGATGCCATTGTGGTGGGAGAACACACCAATACAAGGCTGGAAATGGGCGACACGCCCATGATGGCGGCTGAAAACGGGGTCGGCATGATGTTGAAGCCGGTCATTGCCGCCATGAGCACCACGCTCGCCGCCTTCGCGCCGATCCTGCTGATCAGTGATACGATCGGACAGATAATCGGCGTTCTGCCCCTGGTGGTGATTGCCGTGATCATTGCCAGTCTGCTGGAATGTTTTTATGTGCTGCCCGGCCATCTGGCCCATGCGCTTGAACGACAATCCAGCCCGCGCTGGTCCTATTGGCGCCAGTTTTTCCTGGCCTTTGTCTTGATTGTCGTGGCCAGCCTGCTGGCGTCACCGCATTTGCACATGGATGAACTTCTGCCCGACGGGTCGCTCTTTCATGTCTGGCTGGCATGGTTGAACGCTCTTGCCGCGCCGATGCGTGCGCTTCTGGTTGCCGGTGGGGCCTTGCTTCTGGCGACGCTGGTGGAAGCCATCATCTTCAGGCGCAAGAAAAAAACGGCCCTGGCGCGGGAGCAAAGCGGCATTGTGGATCAGACGAGTGGATATCGCCGCTGGTTTGACCGCAGTTTCGGCTGGTTTCGCGATGTGCCCTTCAATGCGCTGGTAAAACTCGCCTTCAATTGGCGCTACGTGACCGTTTCCATCGCCGCCGGTCTTGTTCTGGTTCTCGTCCTTGGGCTCATCCAGGGCAAGCGGGTTGAATTCGTCTTCTTCCCGTCGCCGGAAGCGGAAAATATCCGCGGCAATATTTCCTTCATGGCGGGCCTTCCCGAAGAGGACGCGCTTGCGGCAGTGGCGAAGATTGAAGGCGCGTTCCGGCAGATCGAAAAGGAACTGACGGGCGGCGACGAAGAGCTTGCCAAGGCCATCTTCGTGATGTTCAGCAAGGCAAGCCGTTTCGGCGGAACCAGCGCCACCATCAAGGTGCAGCTGACCTCCTCCGAATACCGGACAGTGCGCACGCCCGACATCGTTCGCGCCTGGACCAGGGCCGCGCCGAGGGTGGCTGGTGTTTCGCGCTTTTCGGTCTTTCAATCGCGTGGCGGACCGCCCGGACGCGACATTGATATCGAATTGCGTGGTGACAGGATTGCCGATCTGAAAAAGGCGGCGACGCAAATCATTCCGGTTCTGGGCGCCATTGCCGGCGTTTCAGGCACGGATGACGATTTGCCCTATGGCAAGCCGGAACTGGTCATCGAGATGCTGCCGCGCGGGGCCGCTCTTGGCTTTACAGCCGACAGTATCGGACGCCAGTTGCGCAACGCCTTTGATGGCCAGGTGCCGTTTCGTTTTGCCAGCGGTGATGATGAGATCACCGTGCGTGTATCGCAATTGATGCGCACCGGCGGCACTGGCGCCTTGCGCAATTTTGAACTGAAGAGCCCGTCAGGTGAATTTGTCCCCCTGACCGAGGTCGCCTCCCTGCAGGAGCGTCAGGGCTTTGCCTTCATTTCGCGCAAGGATGGCAAGACCAAGATATCCGTTACCGGCGATATCGACAGCGACGTCAATACGACGGACGGGGTCATGGAAGAACTGGAAGCCGGCGGCAAGATTGCCGAAATTGCGACCCAATATGGTGTGGACTATCAATATGGCGGCCGCTCCGAGGAACAGAAGACAGCCTTTGGCGATCTGCAACTTGGCCTGATCGTAGCCCTTTCGGTCATCTACATCATCCTTGCCTGGGTCTTTGCCAGCTACTGGCGGCCTCTGGCGGTGATGTTGATCATACCCTTCGGCATTGTTGGAGCGGTTTTCGGTCATTGGTTGCTGGGCGTGCAATTGACCGTTCTGTCACTTATCGGTCTGCTTGGTCTTGCCGGTATCCTTGTCAATGATTCGATCATTCTGGTCTCCCGGCTGGATGAACGCCTGGCTGAAGGTGACGATCTGGAGGCTGCTGCGACCGGAGCAAGCCGCGACCGCCTGCGGGCCGTTCTGCTGACATCGCTGACAACCATCGGCGGCCTGTTGCCCTTGCTGTTCGAGCAGAGCCTGCAGGCCCAGTTCCTCATGCCGATGGCCATTACCATCGTCTTTGGACTGGCCATGGCAACACTCCTGGTGCTGTTCCTGGTCCCCGCCCTGATGGGCATAGGCTACGACATCCGCAATGCCTTCGTCAGCCTGTTCGGAAACAGGCAAGGTGAGCGCACGCCAGCGTGAGCCACCTTTCCTATGAGAGCCCATCAGTGAACCGTGCAAATCGTGAGGCGGCGCCGCATGGACCAAGCGTTTCCGGTAAATGGCACAGCCATTTACCGACAAGACAACGCGCCAACAAGAAATCATAAGGCCCAAACGGGCCTTATGTCCGCCAGAAACGCGGCAGTAGCAGCACCATGATCGTGAACAGCTCCAGCCGACCGAGCAGCATACCGGCTGCCAGGGTCCACTTGGCCATTTCGGGGAGTGTGGCATAATTGCCTGCCGGGCCGATGATTGTGCCAAGCCCCGGTCCGACATTGGAAATGGCCGAGCCGGCGCCTGACAGCGCAGTGGTGGTGTCCAGGCCGGTCAGGATCAGAAGCACGGCAATGACCCCGAAACTGACGACATAGAGAAACATGAAGCTCATCACCGAAGCGATGACCTTCGGATCGATCGGGCGGCCATTGAATTTTGCCCGGAAAATGGCATGGGGATACATGACCTGATTGATATGTTGACGTACCGCCTCAAACAGCACCTGGAACCGGAAGATCTTGATGCCGCAGGAGGTCGATCCGGCGCAGCCACCGACAAACATGATGACAAAAAAGAATGAGGTCGCATGGGAGCCCCACAGGCTGTAGTCCGTGGTTGCAAAGCCGGTGCCTGTTGTAATTGAAACAACATTGAAGGCGGCATAGCGCAGGGCATCTATCCCGTCATGATGCTCACCCAGCGAAGCCATCAGCCAGGCAATCAATGTGGCGAGGGCCAGAAAGCCGAGGAAGACCCGGACCTGCGAATCCATGATGAGATTCTGTATCCGGCCCTGCAACATATGCACGTAAAGAACAAAGGGGATGGACCCCAGGGTCATGAACACAATCGTGATCCAGTCAATCGCCGCGCTGTTGTAATAGCCGATGGACAGGTCCTTGTTGGAAAAGCCACCCGTGGCAACAGTTGTCATGGCGTGAACAACCGCATCATCAAAAGGCATGCCGGCAGCGAGAAACAGAACACAGCAAATGATCGTGAAGCCGATGAACACGAGGACGATGGAGGTCGATATCTGTTTGGCCCGTGGCAGGATTTTTTCTGCCGTGTCAAAGGCTTCAGCACGAAACAGTTGCATGCCACCAATCTGCAGCATTGGCAAAACGGCAATGGCCATGACGATGATACCGAGGCCACCCAGCCATTGCAGCAGGCCACGCCAGAACAATATGCCGGGCGGCGCATTGTCCAGACCGACGATCACTGTCGCACCGGTTGTTGTCAGGCCGGACATGGATTCAAAAAACGCATCCGCATAACTTGGTACAATGCCTGACCAGGCAAAGGGCAGGGCGCCAAAGGCCACCAGTGAGATCCATGAGACGACGGTCATGAGCAGCGCCTGGCGGGTAGAAAGGCCGCGCGGGATGCCACGGGTGGCAGCAAAGAGCGACAGTCCGACCAGCGTCGTCAGCACTGATGAGGCGAAAAAGACGATCCATTCGTCATTGTCGGCTGCCAGATCGACGATCGCCGGCAGCAGCATCGCCACGCCCAAGGTTGTGATCAGAATTCCGGTGACCAGAAAAACCGGGCGCAGGTCAATTGCACCTCTCAATTGAGCGTTCTCACCGCATTGGGGAGATCAAGGGAAAAAGCCGGAATATCAACGAGGAAAGATTGCCCGCCAGTGCCCTCCATGCGGTATTGGCCAACCATGACGCCGGATGGTGTGTCCAACGGGCAACCGGATGTATATTCAAAACGTTCGCCGGGATCCAGAACCGGTTGCTTGCCGACAACACCCTCGCCGCTGACCTCATCGACATGGCCCATCCCGTCAGTGATCCGCCAGTAGCGATCACGAAGTTGCACCCTCTGGCCGGAATGGTTCACAATGACGACCCGGTAACCCCAGACGAAACGATTGTCGTCCGGTTCCGATTGGCTTTCCAGATAGAACGGTTCCACCGTAATTTCTATATCATGCGTTTGTGCCCGGTACATCTTGGCCAGCCTACCCTTGTTCCTGAATGTTGTATAAATCATCCACCTTCAAAGGTGAAACCGGATTATTCATCATTTCGTTCCATGTCGGCGCTCCAGTGTCGAGGGCTGACGCAATTGTGAGAATGCGTGCTCTTGTGAAAGATGCATGCATTGTGGTTGATACGGCGCTGCGGGAGCGCTGACAAACTGGGTTATCCAGCGAACCGGCCAATCCCGTATGGCAGATGTCATCAGCGGCGCTACTTCTGCGCTGCAACGAGAGGATTAACGATGCTCGACGGGGTTGTGAGAAAACGCATTGACCCGATACTGGACGCCGTCGGCAAGCGCGTTGCTGTCCTGGGTATTACGGCAAATTCCGTTACATTTGCGGGGCTTTTTATCGGGCTTCTTGCAGCTTTTGCCATTTGGCAGCAGGCCTATTGGATCGGGCTTGTGCTTCTGCTTCTAAGCCGGATTTGCGATGGCCTCGATGGGGCGATTGCCAAAGTCACGAAAATCACCGATTTTGGCGGTTATCTTGATATCGTCTTTGATTTCATTTTTTACGGGGTCATCCCGCTGGCCTTCATTCTGGCTGATCCCGCATCAAACGGCGTTGCCGGCAGCGTGCTGATTTTCTCCTTCTACGTGAATGGTTCCACATTCCTGGCCTATGCCGTCATGGCGGAAAAGCGGGATATGCGCAGCACCATGCGAGGGGAAAAATCCATCTATTTCACCACCGGCCTGGCGGAGGGCACGGAGACCATCTTCGTCCTGTCCCTGTTCTGCGTCCTTCCCGGCAGCTTCCCGATCATTGCCACGATTTATGCAGTCATATGTTTTTATACGGCCCTGTCACGCATTGTGCTTGCGGCAAGGGTTTTTGATCGGGATTGAACCCTCTGGCTGCCACACATGCAGCCAGAGGGTTCACATTAGGGGCAAACCGCTTTATGCCAGCGCGCGATCAAGATCCTCGATCAGATCGTCGACATCTTCCAGTCCGACCGACAGACGCAGCATTTCATCAGAGATGCCAAGTTCCGCACGGGCTTCTTCGGCAAGGTTTTTGTGCGTGGTCGTCGCCGGATGGGTAATCAGGCTTTTTGCATCACCCAGATTGTTGGAAATCGCCACGATTCTCAGCTTGTTGAGGAAGGCAAATGACGCCTGCCGCCCGCCGGAAATATCAAAGGCAACGAGCGTCGAGCCGCCGGACATCTGCTTTGCAACCACATCGGCCTGGGGGTGGTCGGCGCGTCCGGGATAGATGACCCGCGCAATGGCCTTGTGACCGGCGAGGTAGTCGGCGACCTTCGCGGCATTTTCCGTTTGCTGTTTCACCCGTACCGGCAGGGTTTCAAGCCCTTTCAGCAAGGTCCAGGCATTGAAGGGTGAAAGGGAAGGCCCGGTATGGCGGAAAAAATTATGCAGTTTTTCATCGATCCATTCCTTTGAGGACAGAACGACGCCGCCAAGGCAGCGCCCCTGTCCGTCAATGTGTTTGGTCGCTGAATAGACCACCACATGGGCGCCAAGCTCGAGCGGTTTTTGAAAAAGCGGCGTTGCAAAGACATTGTCGACGACGACGGTCGCGCCAATGGCATTGGCGATCTCGGCGACCCCTGCAATGTCGATGACTTCCAGTGTGGGGTTTGTCGGGCTTTCCAGAAAGAACACTTTGGTATTGGGGCGCACGGCCTCCTGCCAATTGGCAAGATCGGTCCCGTCAATCAGGGTGGTTTCCACGCCATATTGCGGCATCAGGGTCTCGACGACCCAGCGGCAGGATCCGAACAGCGCGCGGGCGGCAACCACATGGTCGCCGGCCTTGACCTGGCACAACAGCGCTGACGAAACCGCGGCCATGCCGGAAGCGGTCGCCCTTGCGTCTTCGGCGCCCTCCAGCGCGCACATACGTTTTTCAAACATGTCGACAGTCGGATTGGCGTAGCGCGAATAGATGAAGCCCTCCTCTTCGCCCATGAAGCGCGCTTCAGCGACTTCGGCGCTTGGATAGACAAATCCCTGTGTCAGATAGAGAGCTTCGGATGTTTCGCCGAATTGCGAGCGGTTGATGCCGGCGTGAATCATCTGCGTGGCAGGGCGCCAATTCTTGGAATTATCGTCTTTGGCGGGAGCGCTGTTCTTCGTGTCTGTCATTTTCGTTCACCCAATAAAAAACCGGCCGCGAATGTCGCAAGCCGGTTTTACCCCGACCTTTTAGCGACTTTTTTAACGTGGCAGCAAGCCGGTCGGCCAAATCACCACGGGATAAGGCCTGTTTACAACCCCCTTATCCTTGCGTCAATTGCACCGCGCTGTATTTGATAGGCGACAATCAGCTGAGGACGACGAGATGCGCAATGCGGGAATACTGGCGGATGTGGACATTGCAGCGCTGTTTGAGGCCGGGCGGCTGAAAGCAACGCGCGATCTGGATGCAGACCAGATACAGCCGGCCAGCCTTGACCTGCGTTTGGGCAGCCGCGCCTACCGGGTGCGTGCAAGCTTCCTGCCGGGCCCGCAACACACTGTCGAAGACAAGCTCGATCGTCTGAAATTGCACGAGATAGACCTGTCAGCAGGCGCCGTGCTGGAAACCGGCTGTGTCTATATTCTGCCGCTGCTGGAAAGCCTTGAATTGCCGGACGAAATCTCGGCGTCAGCCAATCCGAAAAGCTCGACGGGGCGGCTGGATATCTTCACCCGCGTGATGACCGACAATGCGCAGGAATTCGACAAGATTCCCGCTGGCTATAACGGGCCGCTGTTTCTGGAAGTCAGCCCGCGCACCTTCCCCATCGTCGTGCGCACCGGCTCTCGCCTGTCGCAGGTGCGCTTTCGCAAGGGCAGCGCCGGTCTGGATGAAATCGAACTCGCCGCACTGCATGAAAGCCAGGTGCTGGTTGCCTCGGATCAGCCCAATATTTCCGGCGGCGGCATTGCGCTTTCCGTTGACCTTGAAAGCGGCCCCGATGGTCTGGCCGGCTATCGCGGCAAGCACCATACGGCGGTGATCGATGTCGACAAGAAAGCCGCCCATGATGTGCTGGACTTCTGGGAGCCCATGTACACGCGTGGCAATGGCTATGTTATCCTTGATCCCGATGAATTCTATATTCTGGTTTCAAGGGAGGCGGTGCATGTGCCGCCGCTCTACGCCGCAGAGATGACACCCTTTGATCCGCTGGTCGGTGAATTCCGGGTGCACTATGCGGGCTTCTTTGATCCCGGCTTCGGCCATTCGACCGCCGGTGGCTCGGGCAGCCGTGCCGTGCTGGAAGTGCGCAGCCATGAAGTGCCCTTCATCCTCGATCACGGTCAGATTGTTGGCCGTCTGGTCTATGAGCACATGCTGCAACGCCCTAAGGCGCTCTATGGCAGCGATCTGGGCTCCAACTACCAGGCGCAGGGCCTGAAGCTGTCCAAGCACTTCAGGGCGTAGTGGATTGAACCAAAAGGCAAAGGCCGATTTGCGGGTTGCTTCTGCTGTCCTCTGTGTTGTCCTGCGTCATGCGCACGGGAATGGCCATCACTGTTTTGGTTTCCCGCCAACGAAGGCTTGAGTCGCCGACGCCTGACGTGGTCGTTCGGGACTGTTCGGCCTTCTATCACGCCGGCGCTATGGTCTCCGCACCAAGGGCCTCGGACACCTCGAGGACATGCGATTCATCTGTACCCGGGAGCGTCTCGCCCGGTATGGAGACCATGTTGGCGACCCGTTCGAGCGCCGCCAGAATCATCGCTTGCTCGTAATCTGGAATGCGGGCGAATTCCTCGGAAAATTTCTGATGCAGGGGATCTGGAGCCGAATGCAATGCCGCCTTGCCGGCCTCGGTCAGTGAGACCCAATATCTGCGACGGTCGCTTTCGCTGCGCCGGCGTGACACATAGTCCATCTGCGCGAGTTTTTCGATAAGGGCTGTCGCAGTGGCCGGCGCGACACCTGCACTGCGCGCGATCATCATCGGCGTGATTTCGGTGGTGTCTTCGACGATCCGCAGGACGATCAACTGCTGTACGCTAAGCCCCGTCACTTTCGCCACGGCGCGCGCATTGTGATCGGCGGCGCTCAAAACACGGCGCAGGGCGATCAGGCAACTAACGGCGCGGTCTTCCATATCTACATCTTCTCACGCTGCAATCCGGTGATCATGTGCGAATCCGCTCCTCAGCGCAATCTGATTCTTCGAAATCTGAATGAAGAGTCAGCCGAATCCGCTAAAGAAACTTCATATTACGAATTAAGTTTCCGCAAGAGATCACGGTTGAGGTGTTTATATTTAGCTTAAATCTTTGAAAACATTAAGATTATTAAAATATAAGAAAAATTTTGATCATTCACTGTTGAAACTTTCTCATCAAACCATATTGTTCAGATGCTAAAAGAGGAAAGAAAATTTATGCAGATCGACGTCATCCCCCACACGGAACAGCAAAAAAAAGAACCCAAACTGGCACTGCGAAGTCCGAATGCGGAAGACGGCGCGGATATCTGGCAGCTGATCCGCAGTTGCGGACCCCTCGACGACAATTCGATGTATTGCAATCTGCTGCAATGCGATCACTTCGCCGAAACGTGCGTTGTAGCGGAGATCGACAGCAATATTGTTGGCTGGATATCAGCCTATATCCTCCCGTCCGATCCTGAAACACTGTTCGTGTGGCAGGTAGCGGTCGCTGAAAAAGCGCGCGGCATGGGCGTGGCCAAGAAGATGCTGCTCGACCTCGTTTCACGCCAATGCTGCGACGACGTCACGCGCTTGAAAACAACCATCACCAAGAAAAACGATGCGAGCTGGGCGCTTTTCCGTGCCTTCGCAGACCGCATGGACGCGCCACTCGAACACGATGCGCATTTTATCCGCGACGATCATTTCGGCGGCAACCATGACACAGAATACATGGTGACTGTCGGCGCTTTCGGTGCCCGCGAAAGCGCGGCCGCCTGACGGGCCAATTCAGCCGTTTACTCGCAATCTAATCCCCAGAGGTTCTCATGACCACCGTAACAATGGCAGGCTCGCCTGTCTTCGATCGCCGTGAATCGGAAGCCCGCAGCTATTGCCGCAGCTTCCCGATCACATTCACATCCGCGCAAAACGCCACACTGACTGATATCAACGGCCGCACTTATATCGATTTCCTGGCTGGATGTTCGTCTCTCAATTACGGGCACAACGACCCGGACATGAAGGCGGCACTGATTGACTACATTGTCCATGATGGTGTGGCGCACGGCCTCGACATGCAAACCGAGGCGAAGGCAGCCTTCATTGAGACCTTCGAGCGGCTGATCCTGAAACCGCGCGGCATGGATCACAAGATCATGTTTACCGGCCCCACCGGCACGAATGCTGTCGAGGCGGCGATGAAGTTGGCGCGAAAGGTCACCGGCCGGCAGACCATCATTGCCTTCACCAACGGCTTTCACGGAATGACATTGGGCGCGCTTGGCGCGACCGGCAACGAAGCGAAACGTGCTGGCGCGGGCGGCGCCTGGCTCGGCGATATTGCGCGGATGCCCTACGAGGGCGCATTTGGCCCGGAGGCCGATACACTGGCGCAGATCGAAACGCTGCTCGACAATCCTTCCAGCGGCTACGACGCACCGGCGGCCTTCATCGTTGAACCGGTACAGGGCGAGGGCGGTCTCAACGCCGCGTCGAAGACATGGATGCAGGGTATCGCCCGGCTCGCGAAGAAACACGAGGCTCTGTTGATTGTTGATGATATCCAGGCCGGTCTTGGCCGCACCGGCAGCTTTTTCTCGTTTGATGATTTCGGCATCGAGCCGGACCTGATCCCGCTTGCCAAGTCGCTTTCTGGAATGGGCCTGCCATTTGCTGCGCTCCTGATCAGGTCGGAGCACGACATATGGAAGCCAGCAGAACATAACGGAACCTTCCGTGGCAACAATCATGCCTTCGTGACGGCGCGTGTCGCGCTGGAGAAATTCTGGTCCGACGGTGCCTTTGCCGCAGTCGTTCGAGACAAGGCTCACTATCTCGAGAAGCGTCTGGATGCGATACGGGTGCATGTTGCCGGCTCGCGGCTCAAGGGTCGCGGCATGATGCGGGGTATCGATGTCGGGTCGGGCGATCTCGCTGCAATGATATGCGCCGAATGTTTCCGAAATGGGCTGATCATCGAAACCTCAGGTGCCGAGGACGAGGTCGTCAAGGTGCTGGCGCCGCTGACAATTCCCATGAAGCAGTTCGCCGCCGGTCTCGACATCCTGGAAAACGCAGTCGTGGCGGCTGTTTCGCCAAACCGCATCGCAGCAGAATAGGAGTGACACATGATTGTTCGCGACATGAATGAACTGAAAACCAGCGCACGCACGGTATCGGATGCCCGCTGGACGTCGATCCGCATGCTGCTCGCCGATGATGGTATGGGATTCAGCTTCCACATCACGATCATTGAACCTGGTTCAGACCATATTTTCCACTACAAGAACCATTTCGAGAGCGTTTACTGCATCTCGGGCAGCGGTTTGATCGAGGATCTGGCGACGGGTGAAATGCACGAGGTCAAACCGGGCGTGATGTATGCTCTGGACAAGCATGACAGGCATAGGCTGCAGGCAAAAGAAGAGTTGGTGCTTGCCTGTTGCTTCAATCCGCCAGTGACCGGCAAAGAGGTGCATCAGGCGGACGGTTCTTACGCCGCACCCCCTTCGACCACTGTCTGAACCAGATTTTACCCGGGAAAAAAGGCGGTAGGCTGATCGGCGTACCGGACAACATCATGAGCAATCACACCGTCGAGAAAATCGGTGGTACGACGATGAGCCGTGCCGACGAACTGGTCGATACACTTTTTCTGAAACGAAACGAGGCGGGAGACCTCTACAACCGTGTGTTTGTCGTTTCCGCCTTTGGTGGCATCACCAACCTGCTGCTGGAGGACAAGAAAACCGGTGCGCCGGGTGCCTTCGGTCTGTTTGCCGCATCGGACAGCCATCTTGGCTGGAGTGACGCGCTCGACAAGGCGGCCGAGGAGATGGCCGCCGTGCATGGTCGACTGCTCAGCCATCCAGCCGACCGCAAAATCGCTGACGATTTCCTGCGCGAGCGAATCGAGGGCGCGCGCAGCTGCCTGATCGATCTGCAGCGGCTGTGCTCTTATGGGCATTTCCAGCTCAACGAACACATGATGACGATCCGCGAATTGCTGTCCGGTCTTGGTGAGGCCCATTCGGCGCATGCGACAGCGTTGTTGCTGCAGCGGGGTGGCCTGAATGCGCGGTTTGTTGACCTAACAGGTTGGCGCGACGAGAGCCAGCCGACGCTTGACGAACGAATAGATCGGGCGCTGGCCGATGTCGAACTTGCAAGCGAAATGCCGATCGTGACCGGCTACGCGCAGTGCAGCGAGGGCCTTGTGCGGCTTTTCGATCGCGGCTATTCGGAGGTGACATTCGCGCGTATTGCGGCGGCTACAGTCGCGCAGGAGGCGGTGATCCACAAGGAATTCCATCTGTCCAGCGCGGATCCGAAAATTGTCGGTGCGACATCCGTGCGCAAGATTGGTCAAACCAATTTCGACGTCGCCGACCAATTGTCGAATCTGGGCATGGAGGCGATCCATCCACGCGCAGCCAAGACCCTGCGCCAGGCCGGCATTCCGCTGCGCGTTGCCAACGCCTTCGACGCCGGTGATCCGGGCACGTTGATCGACGCCGCGTTGAGCGGCGAGCCGCGCGTGGAGATCGTGACCGGCCTCAACGTTCTGGCGCTGGAAGTTTTCGAGCAGGACATGGTGGGCGTCAAGGGATACGACGCGACGATCCTGAAGGCGCTGACGCGCCACAAGGTTCGTATCGTCTCGAAGAATTCCAATGCCAATACGATCACCCATTATGTTGATGCCTCGCTGAAGGCAGTGCGCCGGGTCGAGGATGAAATCTCGCAAGCCTACCCGTCGGCGCGGGTGCATGTGCGCAAGGTGGCGCTGGTGTCTGCCGTCGGCCGCAATCTGGAAGGCGTTCAGGCCGGGCTTCGCGGTGCAGTGGCGCTCGACGAAACGGGAATAGACACGATCGCCATGCAGCAGTCGGGCCGTCCGGTCGATGTGCAGTTCATCATTGCCACCGATCAGAAGGACGATGCGATCTGCGTGTTGCATCGCGCGCTGGTGGAAAATGGCGAAAGCACGTTGCGCCAACCAACTGTTGTGCGATCCGCCGCCTGAGTCGCCAGGATGTGCGAATGGGCAGAATTGAGTGGAGGCTGGATGCCTTCGACTATTCCGGAATTTTGGCAGAAGTGTTGAACAGCGGTACGCTGGAGATGGACATTTTTGCTGATCCGTCCTGCACCTGCCTGGAATGGGAAAGATAGATCAGCGTGTTGTTCTTGCGGTCGTAGACCCGCTTGACGATGAGCTTTTTCCAGATGAGCGAGCGGCTGCTCTTGAAGATTTCCTCACCGTCTTCATCCAGATCGATGTCACCGACGGTGATCGGTCCGGTCTGCCGGCAGGCAATGGATGAGTTGGACGGATCCTCGAACCAGTCACCCTTTTGCAGCCGGTCGATCAGACCGCGATCAAAATAGGCAATATGGCATGTGACGCCATCAACCTTGGGGTCGGCCACGGCTTCGATAACAATGTCATTGCCAAGCCAGTCCACACCGATTTCGCCCACTTGCTCTGCCTGGGCAGGGGACGCCGTTGCGAAACCAAGCGTTGCCAGCAACAAGGCGCTGTGCGTCAGGCTTGTCACCTTTGATCGCAGGACGGAAAGTTTTGCGTCAGACATCTTTAAACTCCTGTGGATATGCGGACAACGCGCCCGGACGAATTCGGTTCATTGCGATCGGCCACTTTCTTTCATGGCGGCGATATCGGCGCGCAGGGCGCGCAGTTCGCTGAGGATCAGTTCCTGTTCGCTTTGCAGCGCGGACCGGTCGGCGGAGGCTTCCTCCTCGTGTTCGGCCTGCATGGCCGAAACGATAATGCCGATGAAAAGATTGAGCACCGTGAAGGATGTCGCGACGATGAAGGGCACGAAAAAGGCCCAGGCCAGAGGATATTGCGCCATGACGGGTCGCACGATGCCCATCGACCAGCTTTCCAGCGTCATGATCTGGAACAGGGAATAGGCCGATGCCGGGATGCTGCCGAACCATTCGGGAAAGGCGCCCCCGTACAATTTCGTCGCCATCACCGAAAACACGTAGAAGACCAGTCCCAGCAGCAGCACGATCGAGCCCATGCCCGGCAGGGCCGAGATCAGCCCGCCCACCACCCGGCGCAACGACGGCACCATGCTGACCAGCCGCAGAATACGCAATATCCGCAGCGATCGCAGGACCGCCAGCGGTCCGGTTGCCGGCAACAGGGCAATGCCCACCACCACCAGGTCGAAAATGCGCCAGGGGTCATCGAAGAACCTCTGCCGGTAAACGGCAAACCGCCCCAGCAGTTCAACAACGAAGACAGCAAGGATCAGCTTGTCGACAAAATTGAGAAAGCCGCCGAATTGTGCCACGGCTGCCGGGATGGTTTCCAGGCCGAGCGTGATGGCATTGATCACGATGATAATCGTGATGAACCATTCGAACCTGTGGCTTTCAAGCAGTTTTTTGAGTGTTTGCATGGAGTTGACCGATGTGAGGATGTGGTCTGCAGATGGCCATGACAGGCGGCGGTGTCAAGCCGTGCCCGGCACAATTCATGAGACGTTCATGGGCGCATATCCAGGTAAGCCATCAAGTGGGCCTTGGTATAAGGGAAAAGTTTTCGGTTCAATCGGTCACTGGCTTACACGGGGCGAATCCGTATGGAGGTCGCCCCTTTACGCGCCCGACGGCCCCGATGGCCCCGATGGCGATGCAGAATAGGGAAAGAGCCCCCAGATTGGCGTGCTTTAAAATCCTGGTTGACAATGATTTTATAAAATATAAATTATAAGAACAAATCAACAAGGGAGGAAGATATGAACTTGAAGCTTCTGACCGCCTTTACGGCGGCAATGATCGGATTTGCTGGAACGGCCAGCGCGCAGGAGGTCACGCTGAAACTCGGCCACGTCCTTTCCCCCACGCACCAATTCCACAAGGGTATGGAACTCGCAGCCGAGAAGCTGGCCGAGTCGACCAATGGCAAAGTCAAGCTGGAGGTCTTTCCGTCTTCCCAACTTGGAACAGAGCGCGACATGCATGTCTCTATCCGCACCGGCGGCGTTGACATGCTTCTCGCTTCGCCGGGAGGCGCTAGTGTTCATCTGCCTGAACTCGCGGTTCTGGATGCGCCCTATCTGTTCAAGAATGACGCGCACTGGCAGGCTGTCGTCTACGGCGATATCGGCGCCGACTGGGAGAGCAAGATTACCGAGGCGACAGGGGCGCACATCATGGGCTGGTTCCCTCGCGGCACGCGTCATGTGATAACCAAGGGAATTGCACTCAATACGATCGATGATATTCGCAATGTGAAAATTCGCGTCGCGGATATTCCTCCCTATCCGCAGGTGTTCCAGGCATTTGGCGCGACGCCCACGCCTGTCGCCTTCTCCGAAATGTATTCCGCGCTGCAGGCCGGCGTTGTCGATGGCGCGGATGTGCCGCTTGATACGATCCTCGCGCAGAAACTTCATGAGGTGTCCGATCACGTGAATCTGATCGCCTGGTCATTCGCGGCGCCGGGGCCGATCCTGTTGAGTGATGATGCCTATAACCGGTTGAGCGAGGAGGATCGCGCCCATTTGAGGGAGGCTCTTCGCGCAGGGACCGAATATATTGCCAAGGCGTTCAGCGACAGCGAGGATTCGGTAACTGATGCGCTCAAGGAAAAAGGCATGACCTTTGTTACGCCCACCGATCTTGATGCGTGGCGGGCCGCCGCGGCAGATGCTGTGCCTGAACTCGCCGAGCTTTGGGGTGGTGACGCCGAGCTTTACACCCGCATTAGCGACGTGGCCAAGTGATCTGAGGGGCCAGAGAACGTGATCTTGCGCCCAATCCTGAAGGCTCTCGGTCTTGTCGAAGAAGTGGTCGCCGTCGCTCTGCTGTTAGCGACGGCGGCGTTGACCCTTCTTCAGGTCGCGGGTCGCTATTTGATGACCAATCCGTTCATCTGGACCGAAGAGGTTACCCGGCTCACACTGATCTGGCTGGCCTACGTGGCGGCTGCGGCAGTTACGCGACGGGGTGTGCATATCGCCGTCGACACCGGCCTGAACATGCTGAATCCTGCCTGGCGCAGGGCGGCGAATGTCCTGGTGCATTCAGTCACTGCGCTTCTATTCGCATGGCTTGCATATCTGGTCATGGTTCTGGCCTTCAAGGTGTCCGGGCTACCTTTGGCTGCGACCCGTTGGTCAATGGCCGTCATGGTCTGGCCAACAATGGCCGGCTGCCTGCTGATTGCCTTTCATTCGCTGTTGTTGGCGCTCTCCGGAATTGGAATGATCCCGGCCGCCGTGGTCGACCTTTCTGAGGAGACTGAGGTGATACGCTCATGATTTTCTTCTATGGACTTGGCCTGCTCACCTTTCTGGCCATCGGATTGCCGGTCGCGGTTTCCATCCTGCTCGTCGGCATTCTCGCTGTCGTCATTGCCGGCGTGCCGCCGTCCATCATCGCGGAGCGGATGATTTTCGGGCTCGACAGCTTTCTGCTTATCGCAATTCCGCTCTTTCTGCTGATGGGCAATCTGATGAATGCTTCGGGCATCACGAACCGAATTTTTGCTTTTGCAGGATCGCTTGTTGGCCATTGGCGGGCAGGATTGGCGCAGGTCAACGTCCTGAGTTCCATCATTTTTTCAGGAATGTCCGGCTCCGCCCTCGCTGATGCGGCCGGCCTGGGCGCCATAGAAGTCGAAGCCATGCGCAAGGCCGGTTACAAGCCTGCCTACGCCGCAGCGGTCACGGCCGCAAGCGCCACAATCGGGCCCATCATGCCGCCTTCGATCGCGTCCATCCTCTACGCCTTCATCGCCGATGTGTCGGTTGGGCGCATGTTTCTGGCGGGCATTCTTCCCGCTCTGTTAATGACCTTCGTGCTGATGGTCACCATACACCTCAGAGCAGGCACCCAGAATCTTCCCAAGGCCCCAAAGGTGAGCGGTGCGCGGCGCGCCCATGAGTTCTGGCTCGCACTGCCCGCCCTGTTCGTACCCGTGGTGCTGATAGGCGGCATGCGTACCGGCATCTTCACTGCCACGGAACTGGCTGCGGTCGGTGTGCTCTATTCTGCACTTCTGGGTTTTGCCTATAGGCAGATGGGGGCTGCTTCCTTCTATCGCGCCTGCCGCAGCGCCGCGCTTCACTCGGGAGCGATCCTGCTCATTGTTGCCGCCGCGCATGTCTTTGCCTGGGCATTGGCGCACGAACAGATTCCCCAGCATCTCGCTCAGCTCGTCGGCTCGCTCAATCTCGACCGCTGGATGTTTCTGATCCTTATCAATGTTGTTCTTTTGGTCCTCGGCATGCTTCTCGACACGACGGCGATTCTGATTCTGGTTGCGCCGGTCATGGTTCCCGTGGTCACCGCCATGGGGATTGATCCGGTGCATTTTGGTATCGTCATGATCGTCAACATGATGATCGGGTTGATCACGCCCCCCGTCGGAATGGCGCTTTTCGTCACCGCCAGCATTGCCGATGTGAGCGCGGCGTCGGTTGCGCGCGAAAGCGTGCCCTATGTCGTCGCGCTGATCCTTGTCCTCGCACTGATTACCTTCGTTCCTCAGGTTGTGCTGTTCCTGCCTGACCTGGCTTACGGAGTCAGCCAATGAACACCAACTGCACGAACCGGAATCCAGGGGCAAAGAAATGACCGGAAACGAAAAGCTTCATGGCGGCGCGCAGCGTCTGCCGGCACGTGTCATCAACGATGAAACCATGTCCTCGCAGCGCATATCCTGGTACGAAATAGCACCTGGCGATCAATGCACGCGCCATGTTCACGAGGGCAAATTCGAGACATGGCTCGTGATAGAGGGAACCGGCGTGTCGCATGTTGGTGAACGGAAATTTGATGTCGGACCCGGCGATATGATCGCGACGCCGCCGGGTACGCCGCACGGATTGGTCAACACCGGCGAAACGCCATTGCGTTTCGTGAACGTTGTGCTGCTCTATGACGGACAGGCAGTGACAACGACGGAGCTGGACCAATGAGCCGGTTCTGTATCACTGGCGCAGCCGGTTTCGTTGGGGCCGAAGTGTGCCGGCAGGCCCTCGCGCGCGGGCATTCGATCATTGGCCTCGACCAACGTTCAGCTTCGTCAGACATAAATTACGCATTCCATGTTGCCGATGTAACCGACCGCGAAAGCATGGCCCGTATCGTCCGGGAATGCGATGGCATCATACATTGCGCGGCGGTGGTCGGCCCCGCGCCGGCCTCTGCCGATCCGGTGATGGCGACGCAGGTCAATGTTCTGGGCTCGCTCAGCGTGCTGGAGGCCGCACGGGGCACAAATCTGCGGGTCGTCAACCTTTCAACAGCGACGCTCTATGGGCGTATCGAGAAAGCCGGACCGCTGGACGAATCCGATCCGGTCAATCCGGTCGGCATCTATGATGCAACCAAGATGATGTCAGAAACGCTGTGCGATGCCTATCGCAAGAGTTTCTCCGTATCTGTAGCGTCTTTCAGAACCGGCTTCGTCTACGGACCGCGTCATTCCACCGGCGACTACTTTGTTGGCAGGCTCATGCAAGGGGAGACTGCGATCCAGGACGCAGGGCGTGACCATCCCTGCGACTTCACCTACGTGAAAGATCTGGCGCTTGGCCTTGTCCAGGCCGCAGAGTGCGGCAATCTTCCCGAATCCGTTTACAATCTGTCTGGAGGTGTGTCGCGGACAAGAGGTGAACTCGCTGCCATTGTCATGAAGCATTTCCCCCACGCGCAGATTGTCCTTTCTCCGGGTGTCGATCCCGCACGGCACCTTCGCGGAGCCAATGTGATAGCGCGCGCGCGGCGCGATTTCGGCTATGCGCCACAATACGATCTCGAGGCCGGCATCGCCGACTGGGTTGCCGAAGCGCGAGGGGCCAGTGCGGCATGATCTGGAGTATCGAGACGATTACTGTTGCCCGTGCATTGACCCCCGGACCGGAGGTGTTTTTCCAGCGCGACTTTGAATCCTGGGTCAACATCGCCGTCCATATGTTCGTACTCAGGAGCGATCTCGGTATCGTTCTTGTGGATAGCGGACTGATCGCCGATCCTGAACCTCTTAATGCTGCAATGCGCCGCAACAAGGGGCAACAGGCGGGGTTTGAAACGGTTGACTCGCCTGCCGAGAGCTATCTCGGCACAGACGTGCTGGCGGTCATGCTGACAAGCTTCGGCCCCTATGCCGCTGGTGGACTCGATCGCTTGCGCCCAGATACCCCGGTCTACGTTTCCGCACGCGGATTGGCCGATCTGCGTCGTCCGGAAGAACCGCGGTTCGTTCACACGCTACCGGGGGAAATCAGTGCCCGTCTCGAGCGGGCCACACCTGTCAACGGGCAAGAGTGCCTTTTGCCGGGCCTTCGCTTTCACGAGGTCGGCATCCACCATCCCGCATCGGCCGCTGTGGAGATTGAGACCGCGGCAGGGCGCGTGGTGATTGCCGATCCGGTGTTCACGGCAGCCAATCTCGAACGGCAGATCGCGCTTGGCGCCGCAGAGGATGCCAGCGGCTGGTTTGCAATGGTCAGGACGTTTGCTGCAAGGAACGCGGCTTTCCTGCCTGTACACGAGCCGTCGCCTGCGCCAGTGTCGGTTGTGTGCGAACCGGACGGCGGCTGGCACGTGCAGAATTTGAGAACGATGGAAGCACCATGACCCGAGATCCTGACAAAGACAGCAAGCCAATCCGGCATCACACCAAGGCGGACGCGGCCTATGAGATACTTCGCGAGGAGATACTCTCGGGCGCTCTCGAACCGGGCGAACGCGTGACACTTGCCGCTCTTTCAAAACGGCTGGGTACATCCATGGTTCCGGTTCGCGAAGCTCTCATGCGCCTCGAAAGAGACGGCCTTGTAGACGCCACCCCCTATCGAGACGTGCGCATTGCCTCCATGTCCATGACTGACATTACGGAACTTTTCGAAGTCCGCGCAGTCCTCGAAGGGCTTGCCATACGTCTGGCGATGCAGAACGAAGGCCAGAAAATTGCAGAGCACCTCGAACAGATCAACCGCGACTTCGCGCTTGCAAGCCATGAGAAGGCCTTTTCCGAGGTCAACGCCCTTAACTGGGAGTTCCACCGTTTCGTTCTCGACCGCGCGCACAATCACCACCTGAGACGGCAACTCGAAGACATCTGGTCCAAATGCCATCGCTATCGGGCTGGCTTCCGCCTGATTCCCGGACGTGATGAGGCTGCCGTCAAGGAACATGAAGAGATAATCCAGGCAGTGCGCAAAGGCCTGGCAGACGAAGCCGAACAGGCATGTCGGCGACATATCAGCAATGCCGGCGATGAAATGATTGCCTATCTGAGTAAAAACCAGAAGAAAGCCGGCATCCTATGAGTGCCCCGATACTTGTCACGGGCGCCTGTGGTGGTATTGGAAGTGCCGTCATCACCCAGCTTCTCCAACAAGGGCTCGGCGTCGTTGCGACCGATCGCAACGCGCCCGAAAACCAAGCAATCCCACCCGATACCGAATTCCTTCGCGCCGATTTGCCTGAGGACATCGACAAATTGGTCTCGACGCTGCCAGTTTCTGTCGGCGGGCTTGTCCATGTGGCGGGGGTCATTCGCACGCACCGGGCGACAGACATCGAAATCGATGATTTCGATGCGATCTTCCGGGCCAATGTCTACGCACCGCTCAAGCTGTTTTCGGCCCTCCATGATCGACTGGAGGAAGGAGCCGGCGTTGTCTTCGTGGGGTCTCTTGCCGGACTGCGCGCCTCACCCAGCAATCTGCTTTACGGCGCGTCAAAGGCCGCCCTTCACAATGCCGCGAAGTCACTCGCAAAAGAATTTGCGCCGCGTGGAATTCGCATCAATGTGGTTGCACCGGGGCTGATCGATACCGGCCTGACTGACGTGACCAACCGCGAACTTGCATCGCTACGTGGGGGCGATGCCACCCAGATCGGAGTGGAGCGTATCAGGTCCATACCGGTTGGACGCATCGGCTCCCCGGCAGATGTTGCCAAGGCCGTGGCCTTTCTCCTGAGCGCCGGTTCCGGCTTTGTCACCGGCACGGAACTGCTGGTGACCGGAGGAGGACATCTGTGACGAACCCAGGCCCCCAATGGATTCTCGTGACCGGCGCATCCCGCGGGATCGGCGAAGCAATCACATATGATCTTGCTGCCGCGGGTTTCGCTGTCGTGGCGACCGGGCGTAACCGCAACGATACCGAAAAAGTGGCTGAAACAGCACAGCAAAAAGGCGGTCAATGCCTTCCCATACCCATGGATGTATCCCGCCCGCAGGATATCGAGGCCGTCGCCACCCGGCTTCACGAGGAGGGCATCCTCTTGCACGGTCTGGTGAACAATGCCGGCGCGCTCGGTCCGATCGGACACATTCTCGAGACCGACATGGACGAATGGGTCAGGACCGTCGAGATCAATCTCTTTGGCGCGTTTCACTGTATTCGTGCCTTCGCGTCCCTGTTCTTGCCCAGCAAGGCGTGTGTCGTCAATATTTCGTCCGGGGCGAGTGAGAAAGCGATGGAGGGCTGGAGTGCCTATTGCGCATCCAAGGCCGCGCTTGCAATGGTAACCAGATCATTGGCGCTGGAAGCGTCGGATACATGCCTTGCCTACGGGCTTCAGCCTGGACTGGTTGATACGCAGATGCAGTCGCGGATTCGCGCGTCAGGCGTCAATCCGGTGAGTGGCATTGCGCGCGAGAATTTGTTGCGGCCCGGCGATCCGGCTGCGATCGTCACCTGGCTGTGCCGGGAGCGGCCAACCGATCTTGCCGGCGAGGAGTTCCGGGCCGACAATCCGGAGATACGCCGCAGGGCTGGCCTCGCGGCTTTACCGGAATAATAGGGCGTGAGCCCTTTCCGATTGGACTTATCCGGCGCTTGAGCACATTGAAATCGGGCTAAGCGTTGGCATGACGAGGCTGGCAAAAATGAGCGTGCGCCGATATTGATAGAGAGGCCGAACTCTAACAGGACTTCATGAATGGTGTTCAGGCCTGGCCAAGGGATTGCGTCCCTGGCACAAGCGCAAGCAGTCTCTTGCACTTCAATCTCCGGCGCGCTATTCGATAGGAATGCGGGTGTAGCTCAATGGTAGAGCAGCAGCTTCCCAAGCTGAATACGAGGGTTCGATTCCCTTCACCCGCTCCATTCTTGCTGTGGTCCGACCCGGAGACATGGGTAACACAACGTACCTAAGACATAGGTGACAACCTCGTGCCGAACGGGTTGTCGATAGTTTGCAATGTTTTTTGCTCCAGGTCGATATATCCCAGATCATAGTTCATAAATGACACCAACCATATTCCGTCGTCCACCTCCTTGATGCCGAGCTTCTGGCCGGCCATGACGGTTGAGATGTTGATCTTCTTTCTATGCATGCAGATGCGTCCGCAGGATGTTACGAGAATGTCCTTGTCGTGGAAGGGATATTCCACCTCCGGCAGGCCTTTGTACAACCGTTCAGACGGCAAATAGATCTCGCTTGGATACTTCATATCGAGTGCCTCATGGGGCCGCTCGTCATTGAATTCGCTTATGAATGCATCAAAACGTGCTTGTTGCTGCAGGCTGTTTTCACCCGGAGGCCTCGTTGTTTCTTTCTTCAATGTCAGGTGCATGCGCTCATGCCTGCCGTTCTGTTGCGGGTGTCTCATTGCCCGGCAGGCAAGCGAAGCGCCGCCGAGAGGGGGCTTGATGCGTTCGATCCGAATGCCCAGCCGCAGCCACCAAACAGACAGCCTGGACAGATTGTAGAGCCCGTTGGGACTGGCGAATGGCAAGCCATTGTCGGTTCTGATCGCAGCAGGCAGACCGCGTTCGGCAAACAGGTTTTGGAAGGCTGACAAGGCATTGATCTCTTTGGTCGAATCATGGGCTTCGCACATCAACAGCATGCGTGAGGCATGGTCTGTGACAGTCAGGGGGTAACAGTATTGACCATTGCCAAGCTTGAACTCACCCTTGTAATCGGCGCACCACAGAGAATTGGCGACCGATCCCGCCGATAGCGGTGTGCCTTGGGCCTTATGACGCTTGCGCTGCCTGCCGCGCTTGACCAGGCCATGACGATCCAGCACCGCATGAACCGTGCTCTTGGCCGGGATGCGCACATCACCGGCCAGGCGCCGAACGAGCAGCTCGCGGATCTTTCTGGCGCCCCAGTGGGGTTTGTCACGCCTGCATTCAACAATCATACGCTCGATTGCTTCAGGCAATTGATTGGCATAACGCACCGGTCGCCGAGAACGATCGCAAAGCGCCTCCAACCCGTGCTTCTTATAGCCATTGAATATCTTGTAACCGGTCTTGCGGGAAATCCCGAACTCCCGGCACAGGTCGCTCATGCTTTCACCATCAAGACGGCGGGCGACAAATCGTAAACGTTCCTCCAAGACCGAACTCTCTTTCCACGGCATCAACACCTCCCGCAAAACGAAAAGTGTTACCTATGTGTCCGGTACAAAATGTCACCTATGTCTCAGGTCGCTCACATTTGCCGCTGGCTATGTTCCCTTTTGACCTGGCAAAGCCTTTCCCTGCAACTGCACGATCTTCTCGACGATGGGTTCGATGCTGGATTTGTCCATGAAATCAAACCCTTTCAGTTCTTCCTTGCTTGCGACGGGGTCGTCGTTTGTCAATCCACCGATGATCAGCATCAGCCGGTCCAGCCAGGACAGGTCCTTCGGATCTTGCCGCCCGCGCAAGGCAATATGCTGCACATGAGAAAATAGCTCCGCTGGCAGGTGACCCGCAAGCCAGGCATCCAGTTTGGCTCCGACCCCGGCTCCAGAAACGCTGAACAGGATTGTCGGTCTGGCCATGATGCCAGCAAGATTTCGTTTCACCCATTTGTGAAACATCAACTTGTGATAGAGGACCGGGCTGCCAAGAACCAGGAAGTCATACTGCGAGGGATCGGCGTTTGCCTTGTCCACATCGAAGGCCGGCAAATCCGTGGCCTCACGTATCCATTCTGCATATTGGGCCGTGCTGCCGTACTTGCTTGAGAAGAAAATCGCGCCTTTCATGCCAAACCCCGCTTTGTGTTGAATCATGTGTCCGAAAAAAGAACGTGCACCAAATGGTTGGATGGTGGGCTTGATATCCAGTCTACGCTCTTACCTCTTCTGAGCCTTGATTTCGCTCAAGGGAACTGCCGATGTGCGCTGCACCCGGCGTTTTGGTTGACGTAACCGTGAAAACCGCCTTTGATAATCCGGTGTCAATCGGCATGGGAGTTTGCAAAGCTGCGCCAATCGTAAGGACGCGGCGCGCAGCGGGGGATATGTCATGACGTTCGAGTTCGAAGAACGCGGCGAGGGACCAGCGCTTCTGTTCATTCCCGGGTCCTACAGCAATGGCGCCGCCTGGAGGGGCATCCAAAAGGCTCTCCAAGGTTCGTACAGGATGATCACCACGAGTCTGCCTGGCTACGGCCGCACCGCGGAAATCCGCAATGAGACGACCAGCGACATGACCGAAATGTCGGATTTTGTGGCAATGGTGGTCGATCGCGTGGGCGAACCGGTTCACATCATTGGCCACTCCTATGGCGGGCTGGCAATTTTCGCAGCCATTCTCAGTGGCAAGATTGCTCCCGAAAGCATCATCACCTTCGAGGCAAACCCGGTCTATTCGCAGCCGGTACAGGGTGATTTTCACTGGAAAGAGCAGGCCAAAGAGATCGGTCAACGCCTTGAACAGGCCTTCGCAGCCGGCGACGCCGATGCGCCCGGTCTGATCATTGATTATTGGAGCAAGCCGGGAACCTTTGCAGCCTTGCCCGAAGCGGTCCGGAATTATTGCCGCGATACGGTCTATTCCAATATTCTGGACTGGCGAACAGCCATGGGATTTACGCCAGGCCTGTTGGAATATGCGGCCATCAAAAGTCCCGTTACCATCGTTCGTGGTGCCTATGCCAATCAGGCCATTGTGGACTTGTCGGAAGCCATCGCCGCCCAGATAAAAGACAGTGCATTGCATGTTGTTCCCGGTGCCGACCATTTCCTGATTTCCACCCATCCGGTGCAATGCGCAGCTTTGATCGACATGCATATGCAAGCCTACGGGGAAGGGTGAATTTTCGTATTCCTGAGGCGGGGAATCCGCGCGAGGGTGCGAACGCAAGCGCCACTAACAGCCGCATCAACTGCCTGAACCGACCGTGCCATGAGATGTTGAGCGCATCCATGATCAACATCGCAGACCTGTAAACGCGGACGTCGTGAATTTTGACAATCGGTCGCCTTGCGTTAAATTGCTGTCATGCCACCCGACCCGGAAGCGGATATCGCGAAGTCGGACCCGGTTGCCGACTGGGTGTCATGTGAAATTTCTCAGGCAAAAGGCGCAGCAAATGTCGAAATGGCGTATCGAAGGCGAGTATATGGAGACGTGCAACTGCGACTTTCTTTGTCCATGCATCACCACCAACAGCGCAGCCGTGCCGACTGAAGGAGACTGCAAGGTAGCGATCGCCATGCGCATCGACCGGGGTGAGAAAGACGACGTTCCGCTGGGTGGCGTCAAGTTCATCATGATGTTGCTGTCTCCCGGGCCGATGGACCAGGGCAACTTCACGGCAGGCCTGATCATCGATGAAGATGCATCGGACGCACAGGTTGACGCCATCAGCGAAATCACCTCCGGCTCGATCGGTGGGCCGATGGCTGTCCTGGGGTCTCTCGTCAGCACCTTCGCCGGTGTGGAGAGGCGACCGATATCCTTCGAGATGGATGGATTGAACCGTGTCGTCAAAGCCGGTGATCTGGTCGATCAGGCGATTGAAGGCGTGCCCAGCCTTGTGAAAGAGGGTGAGGCAATCTACCTGGACAATGCGGCTCATCCGGCCAATGCGCGCCTTGCATTGGCCAAAGCGACCCGCAGCCGCTTCAATGTTTTCGGCATTCAATGGGACGATACGAGCGGCCGTCGCAACGGTCACTTTGCACCCTTTGACTGGGCGGCCTGACGCTGGAGCACAGGACATTGGCAATGCCCACATGATCTCGGCAAACCCATTGGAAGCCGTGCTCAGGCACGACCGTCTGGTCGTGATGGGCGGACTTGCATTGGTCGTTGTGCTGGCCGTTGCCTATACGGTGTGGGGCGTCGGAATGAACATGTCGGCGCTCACCATGACCCGGATGGCCATCGAGATGCCCGGCATGATGATGCAACCGGCCGTCTGGTCCGGCACTTACGCGCTGCTCGTTTTTTTCATGTGGTGGGTCATGATGATCGCCATGATGGTGCCAAGCGCCGCCCCGGCGGTGCTCATTTATGCCGGCATTGCCCGCAAGCAGAAGTCTGCGGATCGGCCGTTGGCGGCAACGGCATGCTTTCTGATGGGCTATCTGGCAACATGGGCGGCTTTCAGTGCCTTTGCCACGGCATTGCAATGGGGGCTTGAAACTGTCGGCGTGGTCACCGGCATGATGGAGATCGCAAGTCCCGTGATCGCTGGTCTTGTGCTGATCGCTGCCGGCGCCTACCAGCTGACGCCCCTGAAGGAAGCCTGCCTTCGCCACTGCCGGCACCCGGTGTTTTTCTTCATGCATCATTGGAAGCCGGGTGCGCGCGGCGCCTTGGTGATGGGCGTCCAGCATGGCGGCAATTGCCTCGGATGCTGCTGGTTCCTGATGGCCCTGCTGTTTGTCGGCGGCATCATGAACCTTCTGTGGATCGCGGCCCTTGCGCTTTACGTGATCCTGGAGAAGGTCTCCGCCGGAAAAAAATGGGTGACGACAGGGGCCGGCATTGCGTTGACGATTGCCGGCCTGTGGATGATTGCAGGCAGCTATCTGATTTACTGATGGATTTTACACAGGGCATATCCCTGTCGGCCATCGATGCCGCTTGGTATAGGTTAGAGCGTTTTGTTCTTTCAATGAAGCATCGTGGCATGCGCATAAGTGCACATTGGATGCGCAGCCACGCGTGTTGATTTGCGCAACCAACCGCCTATGGTGCATGAAATTGATGGCTCTTAGGAGGAGAGTAGCAGGAGGTTGGCCACTTTGGCGCTGGTCCGGCTTGTGTGGTCTGGATCCGCAAGCAGCAGATGTCTTGCGCATTTGCCGTGAGACACCGCCATTGCGCAAAGGCACATCTGATGTCAAATCCTGTATGAACTGTTGTGCGCCCTGCACCCAAAGCACTGATGTGCCTATGCACCCGAAGCAATGAGGACCGGCAATGAATTTTGAACTGAGCGAGGAACAGGGCGCAATCCGCGATATGGCGCTTTCACTGGCTGCGGATAAACTCGCGCCGAAGGCCATCGAATGGGACGAGACCGGGCATTTTCCCGAAGACGTCATCCGCTCGGTGGGTGAACTCGGGCTCGGTGGCATTTATGTCCGCGAGGATGTGGGCGGTTCAGGCCTTGGCCGAATGGACGCCGTGCTGATTTTCGAGGCGCTCGGGACCGGCTGTCCCTCCGTTGG
Organism: Rhizobiaceae bacterium; assembly: GCA_029233925.1. GTDB lineage: Bacteria > Pseudomonadota > Alphaproteobacteria > Rhizobiales > Rhizobiaceae > Hoeflea_A. Next base: position 51,875 of record JARGOX010000019.1, on the reverse strand, counting down.
CTCATTCATTTCGATCCACAATATGTGCGCCTGGATGATCGACAATTACGGCACGCAGCAGCAACGCGCGCATTGGCTGCCGAAACTCTGTGCCATGGAGCTGATCTGCTCCTATTGTCTGACCGAGCCGGGGGCGGGCTCTGATGCCGCGTCGTTGCAGACACGCGCAGAGCGCGACGGCAACGGCTGGAAACTCAACGGCACAAAATCCTTCATATCCGGGGGCGGGCGTTCCGATCTCTATCTCGCCATGGTGCGCACGGGGGATAGCGGGCCAAAAGGTGTGTCGGCAGTGCTGGTCGAAAACGGCACCCCAGGTCTTTCCTTCGGCGCCAATGAACGCAAGATGGGCTGGAAGGCGCAACCGACATCCGAGGTTCGTTTCGATGATTGTTGCGTCACAGCAGACCATTTGCTCGGCGAAGAGGGCAAAGGCTTCCGCTATGCCATGGCAGGTCTCGACGGTGGCCGTCTCAATATCGCAGCCAGCGCCCTTGGCGCGGCGCAATCGGCGCTCGACAAGGCTGTTGCCTATGCCCGCGAACGCAAGGCTTTCGGGCGGCCCATTGCTGATTTTCAGTCGTTGCAATTCAAGCTGGCGGACATGGAGACCGAACTTCAGGCCGCCCGCATCTTCCTCTATCAGGCCGCATCGAAGTTGGATGCGGGCGCTCCGGATGCCAGCAAACATTGTGCCATGGCCAAGCGCTTCGTCACGGATGTCGCCTTCAAGGTGGCAAATGATGCGCTGCAGATTCACGGTGGTTACGGCTATCTCGCCGACTTCGGCCTGGAAAAGATCGTGCGTGACCTTAGAGTGCACCAGATCCTTGAGGGGACCAATGAAATCATGCGGGTCATTGTTGCCCGCCATATGCTCGAGGAGCGTTGACGAGCAATGGACGCCGCGATCCCACAGAGCGGACGGGGCGGCTGAAAGACCTTGCGCGGGGCAGATGGATGTCAGGATGGCATCGCCCGGCGCGGATGAATTCAATTTGAAACAGGATGTCGTGGCATGAGCAAAATCGCATTTATCGGACTTGGCAATATGGGCCTGCCAATGGCTGTCAATTTGAAAAAAGCGGGCCATGATGTGCACGCGTTCGACCGGGTGCCAGCTGCAATGGAGGCGGCTGCCCGTGAGGGAATGACAGCGTCGGCGAGCGCCATCGAGGCGGTTAGCGACGCCGAATTTGTCGTCACCATGCTGCCCAATGGGCCCATTGTCCTGGCGGTCATGGCTGAAATCGTACCGGCAGCGGCCAGTGGCGCTGTCATCATCGATTGCTCCACCATCGACGTGGAAAGTGCGCGCTCAGCAAGTGAAATGGCAGAAAAATCCGGTCTTCGACTGCTCGACGCACCGGTATCGGGTGGCACCGGCGGCGCGCAGGCCGGCACATTGACCTTCATGGTCGGCGGGGAGAAGCAAGCCTTCGACAAGGCCTCTCCGATCCTCGACATCATGGGCGGCAAACTGGTCCATTGCGGCGCCAGCGGCGCGGGACAGGCTGCCAAGATTTGCAACAACATGCTGCTTGGAATTTCGATGATCGGTGCCTGTGAATCCTTCGCGCTGGCCGAAAAACTGGGGCTTTCCGCACAGGCGGCCTTTGACGTGATTTCCACGTCATCAGGTTTTTGCTGGTCGGTGAACAATTATTGCCCGGTTCCGGGCATCGGGCCCGACAGTCCGGCCGATCATGACTTCAAACCGGGCTTTGCCGCTGAACTCATGCTCAAGGATCTCGGCCTTTCGCAGCAGGCGGCGTCCGGCACGGGGCAGGCGACCCCGATGGGCGAACACGCCATGCAGCTCTACCAGAGTTTTCTGGAAGAGGGCGGTTCAGGCAAGGATTTTTCCGGTATCATAGAATACCTGAAAACCGCAGCACGGCCTGCTGACTGAGCGCATTTTGACATCTGGATCAATTCGCTGCCGCCGGGAAATTCAAACCGGCGGCATCGGCGTTCCGAAGGGCGTATGCCAGACGTCGCCTGTTGGAATCGTTTCGTCAGGCCTATAGGCCCAACGACGCCGAGCAGCAGACCTATTTCTGCTGCAGAAACTCGATCTCGACGAAGGCACATTCGAAGTCATTGCCATTGATGACATCATGCTCGACGCCAAGTTCCCGGTAATAGGGTACACCGTTTTTCATCGGCGCAGTGATCCGCTTGCCATCTGCAGTATCTATTTCCAGGATTCCGTCAAACAGTGGGACAACGACATAATCGTATTGGTGCCGGTGCCAGCCGGTATTGTCGCCTTTCGCCTTGAACCGCCATTCGGTCACGCGCGTGCGCTCAATATCGATAAAAACCGTTGGCACAGCCGTTCCAGGAGTCTTTGCGTTACACATGTGCGATCTCGCCTTTCTATAGGGTTGAATTGAATGGTTCACATTGAGGAGAAACCACTTTACAGCCGCATTCGGCCTTCACTGCCGATGAAGCTGTGGGAGTGGCTGGCGCCCATGCCCAGATGCATGAATTCGATAAAGGCTTTTGCTGCCTCGCTGTGTTCCTTTGTGTGATGCCAGGCCATGCCCACATCCATGGTCGGGATCTTGTCGGCGACTTCAATGACCTCGACGCGCCGGCCTTCCAGCGACCAGGGGCGATGCACCATGTCGGACAGGATGGAGATTCCCATGCCGTTGGCAACGAGGCTTCTGACAGCCTCGACGGATGACGTGCGGAAAATCGTATTGGGTTTGTGCGGGGTCCGGTTCCAGTAGCGCTGTGCGGTATTGCTTGCCTCATCAACCGTCAGCATGATGTAGGGCTCAGCGGCAATATCCTGCAAAGTCAGGGACGGAACTTTCAGGAACTTGTGGTGGGCGTCCACCCACAGCCGTCGGCGCGATCGCCACAATGTATCGTGGGACAATTCCTCATGATTGACAATATTCGATGTCAGCATCACGGCCAGATCGAAACCGCTGGTGATCAGGCCCTCTTCGATGGTGGCGCGATCAGCCTCCGACAGATTGATTTTGATGTTCGGGAAGGCTCGGGAAAAGCGCGAGAGGAATGGCGGCAGGAAATAGCCCGAGATGGTGTAGGTGACGACGATGTTGATCGATCCCTTGACATCTTCCCGGATGCGCCGGGGAATGCGCACGGCCTCTTCCACCGATTCAACGATGTGCATTGCATGTTCCAGAAACAGATTTCCCTCATAGGTCAGGGTGACGCCACTGGAATGACGATCAAACAGCGAAGTGCCGATAATTTCTTCCAGAGTCTTGATTGCTGTGGTGATGGCCGACTGTGATACATTCATGTCCATTGCCGCTCTGGAGACCTGTCCGGCATTGGCCGTTGCAAGGAAGTAGCGTATCTGGCGGAGCGAGGGTTCCATCTAATATTCCAATGCAGATATAAAAATTTCAGATAAAGAACGAATTACGAGCAACTATCAGTCGAAGCTGAAAATTTGTGCAACTAGCAAATAATTCAAAAAATATCCATAGGGTACAACCTCTTGCAGATTCTCAGCGGTTTTTTCATCTTCGATTGCCTGTCGCCGCTGGTTTCAGCTTTTTCCAAATGCCTCTGATTTTCAGAAATAGTGGCATTGTAATTCATATTTTACAATATGGCACTGGCCCCACTACCATCAAAGCGAGGACAAACGGCCCATTAGTGGGTCGCAGCATGGTGAATAAGTGCAACTCAACGAATTCGTTCAACCAAAAGTGAAGGAATATCTCATGAAAAAGCTCATCACAGGCCTTCTGGCCACAGCAGCAATTTTTGCTGTTGCTGCTCCGGGTGCTTCGGCATCCGATTGGTTTCCCGCCCCGGTCCAGGTTTGGGAACCGGCATTTGACATGAACAGCCCGCGCCGTGACATTGACTACACACCGTTGGCCAAGGCGTCCAAGCCTTGGGAAATCTGCGTTTCGTTTCCCCATATGAAAGACGCCTATTGGCTCGGCGTTGATTATGGTGTGACCGAAGAAGCCAAACGCCTTGGTGTGAAGATGCAGGTTGTCGAGGCTGGCGGATATACCGAACTCAACAAACAAATATCGCAGATTGAAGATTGTGTCGCAGCGGGTGCGCAGGCCGTCATCATCGGTGCCATTTCTGCCGATGGTCTGAACAATGTCATCAGTGAAGTGCGCGCCAAGAATATTCCGGTGATCGATGTGATCAACGGTATCTCCTCTCCGGAAATCACCGCCAAATCGCTTGTTTCATTTGGCGAGATGGGTGCAAAAACCGGCGAATATCTGGCCAAGCTTCATCCTGCCGGCAGCGGCAAGGTGAAGGTTGCCTGGTTCCCCGGTCCATCCGGCGCTGGCTGGGTTGAAGCTGGAAACACCGGCTTTATCGGTGCCATCGAAGGCAGTGACATCGACCTGGTCGAAACCAAATATGGTGACACCGGCAAGGAAGTACAGGCCAAGCTGGTTGAAGATACACTGGAAGCCCATCCCGATCTTGCCTATGTTGTCGGCACGGCTGTCACAGCCGAAGCAGCTGTTCCGATTTTGCGCTCGCGTGGTCTGACCGATAAGGTCAAAGTGGCATCCTACTACTTCACGCCGGGCGTCGCCCAGGGCCTGGCCCGTGGTCAGATCGTTGCAGCCCCGACCGATTCAACGGTTCTGCAGGGTCGCATTGCCGTGGATATTGCGGTGCGTGCACTCGAAGGCGAACCCTATGAGAAACATGTGGGTCCGGCACTTTACGTCGTCAATACAGATAACCTGAAAGACTTTGATGCCTCTTCCACATTGGCACCAGACGGTTTCAAACCTGTTTTCCGGGTTGACTGAAAATGACGGACAAAGCCAGGGTTTCTCCCGCCCAGCGGCTTGAAGGGGATGCGCATTCCAGCAATGCGCATCCACTCCTCCAGACCGTGAACCTGACCAAGGACTATCCCGGGGTTCGCGCCCTGGACAATATGAATTTCGAGCTTCGGCACGGTGAGGTTCACGTTCTTTTCGGGGAAAATGGGGCTGGAAAATCGACTTTGATTTCGATGCTCGCCGGCGCCAATACGCCAACCAGCGGCAAAATTCTGTTTAATGGCCAGGAGGCCAATCTGGCCAGCGTTCACGAGGCGCGGGAGTTGGGCATTAGCGCGGTCTTTCAGGAATTCTCGCTGATCCCGCAAATGACAATTGCCGAAAATATGTTCCTTGGCGCTGAACCCACCAGGGGTGGATTGCTTCAGCCAGGGCAACAAAGGGCAAAGGCCGAGGCCATTCTGCAGGACCTCGATTTTCACCTGGTGCCAGGGCGCCGTGTCGATCATCTGACCCGTGCAGAGCAGCAGATGGTGGAAATCGCCAAGGCTTTTCGCACCGAACCCTCCGTATTGATTCTGGACGAGCCCACTGCGTCTCTCACCAACCACGAGACCGAACAATTGTTCCGGCTGGTCAACAGGCTGAAGGAGCGTGGGGTCGGGATTATCTACATCACCCATCGCATGGCCGAAATCCGCGAGATCGGTGATCGCATTACCATTTTGAGAGACGGAAAATACATCGACACGGTCGATGCAAAAACCACCAGCGATGATGATCTCGTAACCTTGATGACAGGCCGCGTTGTCGGGCAGATCTTTCCGAAGGTCAAATTCAATCCCGGCGAGATCATACTCCAGGTCGATGATTTGCACACACCCGGAGCCGGCGGTGTCAACGGCGCTTCCGTGACCGTCAGGCGAGGCGAGATTGTCGGCTTTGCAGGACTGGTCGGCTCGGGGAAATCAAAATTTGCCCAGGCCTGTTTTGGCTCGCTGGCCATCGAAAGCGGAAAAATCCGCTTCAAGGGTGAAGCGGTGGCAAAACCAAAGACACGTGACATGTTAAAGCGCGGTTTCATGTATCTGCCGTCGGACCGTCGCTCGGACGGGCTGATGATGATGCGCCCGGCGCGCGAGAATATCAGCACCGCGTCGCTGGATGTCCCGCCATTTTCAAATGGCATCTTTCTCAACAGACGCGCCGAGAAGAAAATTACCAGTGATCTGGCCGATCAGCTCAACCTGTCGCCGCGCAAGATCGAACGCGAGGCGGGCCAATTCTCCGGTGGCAATCAGCAAAAACTCATGTTGGCGCGCAGCCTTACACGCACCTTCGATCTCATCGTCTTTGATGAGCCGACGGTTGGTGTGGACGTCGGCACAAGAGCCGCCATCTATGCGTTCATCGCCGAACTGTGTGAGCAAGGTGTGGCCATCGTTCTGATTTCATCGGATCTGCCCGAGATATTGCATCTGACCAACCGTGCTTACGTATTCTATAGGGGCAAGATTCAGGCCGAACTGCAAGATGACGAAATCACCGAAAACAATCTGCTGTCGCACTTTTTTGAAAGGGAGGCCGCGTAAGTGACTGACCAAAATCAATCTTCATTCCTTTCGCCGGGGCGATTGGCGGAAATGTCCAAGAGACTTTTTGTCAAATTGGGCATTCTGCCCTTCCTGCTGGTCATTGCCGTTATCGTTTTTGCATCCATGTCGGATAACTTCCTGACCGGTCGAAACCTGATGAATGTGTTGCGACAGTCTGTCTATCTGATGATTGTCTCGATGGGGCAGATGCTGGCGCTGCTGACGGGCGGATTTGACCTGTCGGTGGGCACGACCCTCGCCCTGACTTCTGTGGTCGGCGCCCTGGTCATGGCCAGCGTCTACGCGGCCATGCCCGATGCGATCTGGCTGGCCATTGCGCTCGGCTGCATCGCCGGCGTTGCTGCCGGAACGCTCATTGGTGTTTGCAACGGCATTGGCGTGGCATTCTTTGGTGTTTCCCCTTTCATGATGTCTCTGGGGATGACCTCCGTGGGCTTTGGTGTCGCGCTGTTCCTGACAGGTGGTACGCCGGTTTACGGCATGCCGCAGGCCTTTGGTGACATTTTCGGATTTGGAACGCTGTTTGGGATCCACTCACCGATTTATGTCGCGGCCATCATCGCCGTGCTGCTCTTCGTGTTTCTCTACCGGACCCGTTTCGGACGCTATATCTATGCTGTTGGCGGAAACCTCAAGGCGGCGCAACTCTCCGGTATCAACACCAGATCCACATTGCTGTGGACCTATGTTCTCTGCGCCGCCCTGGCTGCGGTGGCGGGCATGTTGCTGACGGCGCGGCTCGATACTGGCGAGGCCAATATCGGCGCCTCCATGCCGCTGCAATCGATCGCCGCCTGTGTCATTGCAGGCGTCAGTTTGCGCGGTGGTGTCGGGCGGATGGAAAATGTTGTTCTGGGTGCTCTGTTCATCGGACTTGTCCAGAACGGCATGAATCTCGCCCGCATAGAATCCTATCTGCAAACGGTTGTCCTGGGCGGTTTGCTCATTCTGGCCGTCATCGCCGATCAGATCCGCCTGCGTTACGTTGCTTCTTTGAAAGACTGAGGAATTTTGCCATGACTATCAATATCAATTGCGACATGGGAGAAAGTTTCGGCCTCTACGTTATGGGTGATGACGAAGGCGTCATGCCCTATATCACACAGGCCAATGTGGCATGCGGGTTTCATGGTTCCGACCCCAACCACATGCGCAAGACCGTGGAACTGGCCAAGAAGCACAATGTCAAGGTCGGCGCGCATTTCTCCCTTCCCGATCTGCCCGGTTTCGGGCGCAGGGAAATGAAGATCGACCGTGATGAATTGGCCAATATCGTCATCTATCAGATCGGCGCCCTGAAAGGTTTTCTCGACGTGGCAGGCGTCAGTCTTTCACACATGAAGCCGCATGGTGCGCTCTATGGCATGGCGGCGCGCGAAGAGCATATCGCGCAGGCCATATGCGATGCCTGTGAAAGTTTCGAGGTGCCCATTTTTGGACTGAGTGGCACCTTGCATGAGGAGATCTATACGGCGCGCGGACTTGGATTTGTCTCCGAGTTCTTCGCCGATCTTGACTATGACGAGACAGGAAAGCTGCTGATCACACGCGAGCATCCGGCTCTTGATCCGCAGGCCGTGGGACAAAAGGCACTGCGCGCGGTGCGCGATGGAATTGTGGTCACCACGGCGGGAACCGAAGTGGCCGTCCAGGCCAAAACAATCTGCATTCATTCCGACACGCCCAATGTCATCGCCATAGCACAGAACGTGAAGGCCTCGCTGGATGCCTATATGAAGGCCGCCTGATGACGTGCATAGACCTGAAACTTGATGGAGAAAATGATGAGCAAACATGAAGTCAAAGCGATGCTGCCCGGTGTCTTTTACCGCAAACCGTCTCCTTCCGAGCCAAATTACAAGGAAGTGGGTGACAGCGTGGCCAAAGGTGATGTCATCGGACTGATCGAGGTGATGAAGTCATTTCATCCGGTGGCCAGCGATGCCGATGGCACGATCACCGCCTTCACGGTGGACAATGAAGAGGCCATCGCGCCTGGCGTGACTTTGGTCGAAATCGAAACCTGATCGGAATCACAATGGCACTTTCCAAAATTCTGATCGCCAATCGCGGTGAAATTGCCGTCCGCATCATTCGTGCCGCCCGGGAACTGGGTGTCAGGACGGTTCAGGTCTACAGCACTGCGGATGCCGATTCTCTGGCCGTGGAAATGGCCGACGAGTCCATTGAAATTGGTCCGCCGCCAGCAAAAAAATCCTATTTGAATGTTGAGGCAGTGCTCAATGCGGCAAAAGAGACCGGCTGCGATTCCATTCATCCGGGCTATGGGTTTTTGGCCGAGAACGCAGAATTTGCCGATGCAGTCGCGGCTGCCGGTATGGCATTTGTCGGGCCTTCCGGCGATGTCATCCGTCGCATGGGCGACAAGGCGTCGGCGCGCCAGGCGGCCAAACAGGCAGGTGTGCCCACCGTACCGGGCAGTGATGGGCTGATCGACGACCTTGCCGAGGCCGAGAAACTGGCTGATGAGATTGGTTATCCAATCATGATCAAGGCCACTGCAGGTGGCGGCGGCCGGGGCATCCGGATTGCTGCCAATGCAGCGGAGTTCATGAGTCTTGCACCCCAGGCCGCTGCCGAAGCGGAGGCCGCCTTTGGCGATGGCGGGCTTTATCTGGAGAAGGTGATTGAACGGGCCCGTCACATTGAAGTTCAGATTCTGGGTGACGGTGAAAACTTCATCCATTGTTATGAGCGTGAATGTTCCCTGCAGCGTCGTCGCCAGAAGGTCTGGGAGGAAGCGCCCTCTTCAGCGCTGACGCCGGCCGTTCGCGAAAAGCTCTGCGCATCGGCTGTCGCCCTGGCAGCGGCGGTGAAATACAAGGGCGCAGGCACGATCGAATATCTCTATGACGATCAGACCGGCGATTATTATTTCATCGAGATGAACACCCGCATCCAGGTGGAGCATCCGGTCACCGAGAGCATCGTCGGTATCGACCTTCTGGCTGAAATGATCAGGATTGCCGGTGGTGAACCGCTGGCTATCAAACAGGACGACGTCAAGATACGCGGCCACGCCATTGAAGTGCGTATCAATGCCGAGGATCCTGCAAACAATTTCATGCCATTCCCGGGTATCGTCGGCGATCTGCGCATTCCCGGCGGGCCAGGCGTTCGTTTTGATCATATGGTCTATCAGGGTTACCAGATCCCGCCCTTTTATGACTCGCTGCTCGGCAAGCTGATTGTCACCGCAGATACACGCGAAAAGGCGATTGTCCGTTTGAAACGCGCCCTTGCTGAACTGCATATGGGCGATCTGAAAACGACGACCCCGCTCTTCACGGCTCTGGCCAATGCGCCGGAAGTCCAGGCCGGTGCCGTACACACGAAATGGCTGGAACCATGGCTTGAAGCCAATGCCGACAAACTCGCAATCCAACAGGGAGGTGCATAATGAGCTTGAGATACACTTTTGGTGGGGACGAGCATATCTTTGTGGAAGTCAGCGAAGAAATGTCTCTTGAAGCATTCTTCATGGCGCTTTCCATGACCAATGCCGTTCGTGATGCCGATATCAGGGGCGTGACGGAAATTTGTCCGGCGAACGCCTCATTCCAGATCAAGTTCAATCCAGATCTTGTTCATCCCGATGATCTCATGGCCGAATTGAAGCGCATGCAGGAGGTTGCTGACAAGTCGGAACCGGTGCTCAATACGCGGGTCATCGAGATACCCGTCTACTACCAGGATCCCTGGACGCATGAGACCTTGATGCGATTCCGTGAACGCCACCAGGACCCGGACTCAACCGATATCGAATATGCCGCGCGTATCAACAATTACGCCAGCGTCGAGGATTTCATCGAAGCCCATTCCGGCTCTCCATGGTTCGTATCGATGGTGGGCTTTGTGTCGGGCCTGCCATTTCTCTACCAGATGGTTGATCGGGCACGGCAAATTCAGGTGCCCAAATATCTGCGACCACGCACGGACACCCCGAAACTGACTGTTGGCTATGGCGGCTGCTTCTCCTGTGTCTATTCCGTCCGCGGCGCCGGTGGCTACCAGATGTTTGGCGTCACGCCCATGCCGATCTATGATCCGACGCAGCAGACCCCCTATCTGAAGGACTTCATGGTGTTCTTCAGGCCCGGTGACATTGTCAAATGGAAGCCGATTGACAGGGAAGAATACGACAGGAACCTCGCCGAGGTGGAAGCGGGCACTTATGAGCCACGCATTCGCGATGTCGTGTTTTCACTGGATGATTTCAACAAAGACATTGATGGCACCAATGCCAAAATTCTGGAGGTTCTCAATGCCGATTAATGTAAAATCAGCAGGTCTGGCGACCACCATCCAAGACCTTGGCCGTCCCGGATATTATCATCTCGGTATCCCCATGGGCGGCGCCATGGATCGATTGGCACTGCGCGCTGCCAATTTGCTTGTCGGCAACGATGAGGGGGCCGCCTGTCTGGAAGCCGTCTTCATGGGGCCGGCGCTGGAATTCACACAGGATACATGGATTGCCGTCACCGGCGGTGAGCTGCCGCCGATGATTGATGGGGAGGTCCAGGAGACCTGGACAACCCTGAAGATCAAGAAGGGTCAGACCCTGACATTCGACTATATCCGATCCGGTGCCCGCGCCTATATCGCCGTTGCCGGCGGCATCGACACGCCGCTGGCACTGGGAAGCCGATCAACCTATGCAATCGGCGCCCTGGGCGGGGTTGATGGACGGGCCATCATGGCAGGCGATTCATTGCCCATCGGTGCGCACAGCGGGTCTGTGAAAGAGGGCGCAAGCGTTCCTGACGCACTGCGCAGAGCCCCGGGCAAGCCGGCGGAATTGCGCGTTCTGCCGGGCCTTTACTGGCACCGCATGACGGAAGCGGCGGGCGAGCAGTTTTTCAAGGATACCTGGAAGGTTGCGCTCGAGGCAGACAGGATGGGCTATCGTTTCCAGGGTGGAACGCCGGTCGAATTCGTGGATCGCGAACCGCCCTTTGGTGCGGGCTCTGATCCGTCCAACATCACGGATGCCTGTTACCCCTATGGCTCCATTCAGATACCGGGCGGCACAGAACCCATTGTCCTGCACCGCGATGCGGTCTCCGGCGGCGGTTATTTCATGATGGGAACAGTGATTTCCGCCGATATGGATCTCATTGGACAATTGCAGCCGCATACGCTAACCAAATTTATCAAGGTCAACATGCATACCGCTCTGTCAGCGCGGCGCGACCGGGCAGCTCTGATTCAGAGCATCCGTGACACATTGCGCTGATTGTGAGTGAAGACAAACAAGAGGGATACAAATGAGTACCATTACCCACGCACCCAAAACATTGGCAGACACATTGTGGTCGAATGACAGTTCATTGCTGCGTCATGTGACACTGGCTGTTGTCGGCAGCATTGCATTGTGGATTTCCGCAAAAATCCAGGTTCCATTCTACCCGGTGCCCATGACCATGCAGACATTTGTCGTGCTGGTGATCGGCATGGCCTTTGGCTGGCGTCTGGGTGCGGCAACACTCGCGCTCTACATCGTTGAGGGCGCTATGGGTCTGCCGGCCTTCGCCGGAACACCGGAAAAGGGCCTGGGCCTTGCCTATATGGTCGGACCAACAGGCGGCTATCTGCTCGGCTTTCTCGTAGCAGCCGCCACGGTTGGCTGGCTTGCAGAAAAGGGCTGGGGCCGCAATGTGTGGCTGACGCTTGCCGCCATGACCATCGGCACGGCCATCATTCTTGCCTTCGGCAATGCCTGGCTTGGCGCTATCATCGGTTGGGACAAGCCTGTCCTGCAGTTCGGTCTTTACCCCTTCCTTCCCGGCGCAGCATTCAAGATCGCGCTGGCCGCGCTGCTGATGCCCGCCATCTGGAAATTCGCTTCACCCAAGGGTGAATAGCTGATGGGCCTTGCAAAGGCTTAGCTGAACAATCGATCACGGTGTGATTGCAAATTGAAAAGAGAGCGCGAAATCATTCGCGCTCCCTTTTTGTTGGCACAAAGCTTCGTCTCAATCGGGATCAATGCGCCGGGGCATGCTGGTTCCCCCATCCACCGCAATGTCGGTGCCGGTGATGTAGGCGGCGGCCTCTGAGGCCACAAACAGCACCGTCTGCGCGATCTGTTCGGGGTGGACGATATGGCCCAACGGCACATTGTCGGCGATCCGTGTGATTTCGTCCAGACGTTCTTCCGGCGTTCCCTTGGGAAGAGACCGGTGCAGCATTTCGCCCAAAAAGGCGCCCGGTGAGACCGTCACCACACGGATGCCACGCGGCGCCAGTTCCGCCGCCAGGCATTTTGACAGGTGAACGAGAGCCGCCTTGCTGGTCGGATAGATCATTGATTTTGCACTGGCAAGCGTCGCCATTTCCGATGCAATGCCAATGATGACGCCGCCCCGGCCCATGACCTTCGCGGCGGCACGCGCGGCGAAATAGGGAGCGACCACATTGACCGACAGTGAGGACATCCAGTCCGTGGCCGATGCATCCCGAAGCCCTTTTTTGACGCCGATGGCCGCATTGTTGATCAGAACATCACAACCGCCCAATTGTCCGGCGAGCTCCGAGATCGCTTTGCCGGCGCTTTCCGGCTCGGTGAAATCAGCGATGGCGAAAATCGGTTTTTGTCCCTCGGTAGCCATGAATCCTGCTGTCTCCCGTGCCCGTTTTTCTTCCGTTGCGGTGAAGCCGACGCATGCGCCTTCCGCCAGAAAAGCATCGCACAGCGCCCGACCGAGTGATCCGGCGCCGCCGGTCACGATGACGCGCTTGCCCGCCATCGCGCCGCTCATTGTGATTTGTCCTGTGGCCGGTCCGACTGAGCAGAATCGCCGCCCTTGGGGAAATCTCCCTTTTGCAGAGCAATGGTTGCGGCCACTGCGGAGCGGTAGTTGTTTTTGGCAAAGTCCAGAAGCAATTCCAGTTCCCCGTCGGAATATTTGACCAATTCGCGCATCCACAGATCGTGCATCTGCCGGTTTGCCGCGCGGATTTCCGAAATGCGTTTTGCAACCGGCTGAAGGAAGATGCGCCGCCGGTCGGATGGATCACGCACCCGTTTGATATAACCACGTTTCTCGATGCGGTCGACAACACCGGTAATCGCGCCGGTGGTCAAACCCGTTTCTTCGGCCAGCCGGCCAGGCGTCACGTCCTCGCCCAAGGTGATGATGAAAAGACATTCGAGATCAGTTTGACGCAGACCCAATTTGCTTGCCAATAAGGCGCTATAGAGAATTCTCTGCGCCCCGGCGGCGCGCATGGTCTGGTCGAGAAGGGCAAGTTGACGTGTGCGAGCTTCCTCAGCTTGTGCCGGATTTGGCGTCTTGACATTCATAGTGTCATATCCCTTATTGAGAAAGTATCTTAGACGCTAAGGTAAATTGCAGGGCCGCTCAAGCTGGTATGTGAATATTCTTGCAAGTACGGGCAAGCATGGTTTGAAAGCTTTCGGAATTTTCTTTGGCCGAAGGCCAGGGTTGCATTGGTACAGAAACGTTGATGTCACCCAAAGGTGTCTCAGGCAGAAAAGCGAGGGGGAGCATGAACCGCAAGATCATCATCGATACCGATCCCGGTCAGGACGACGCGCTCGCTTTGTTGCTGGCATTGAGCGCGCCCGATTGTCTCGAGGTGTGCGGTGTCACGACCGTTGCGGGCAATGTGCCGGTCGATCAGACATGCATCAATGCCCTGCGAATTTGCCAGCTTGCGGGGCGCCCCGAGGTGCCTGTATTCAAGGGATGCCCCAGGCCGATCCTGCGGCCGCTTCATACCGCCGAGTTCATCTGCGGCGCTGACGGCCTTGCCGGCATGGCGCTGGAGGCGCCGCGCCAAGGGCAGCAGCAGGCACACGCCGTGGCATTTCTGATCGATACGCTACGTCACAGTGATCGCCCGATCACCCTGTGTGCCCTCGGGCCGCTGACCAATATTGCGCTTGCTCTGGTCCAAGCGCCCGATATCAGTGACAAGATCGAACAATGTATCATCATGGGTGGTGCCCGTGATCTGGGCAATATGACGGCAGCTGCGGAGTTCAATTTTTTCGTTGACCCGCATGCCGCGTCCATTGTTTTTGCTTCCGGGGTGCCGATCGTGCTTTTTCCGTTGAATGCCACCTATCAGGCTGTTGCCACGCCGGCGCGCCTGGCAGGATTTGACAGGCAAGCCTCTGTCAGCCGTCAGATTGTCTCGATGCTCAGGCGCGAACGTCCGGGTGGTGCAGCGCTGGGTGGTGACGATGGACATCCCATGCATGATGCCTGTGTCATTGCCTATCTGCTTTGGCCCGAGCTTTTTGAAGGTCGCGATTGTAATGTTGAAATAGAGATAGCCGAAGGCACCACCGTCGGCAGATCCACTATTGACTGGTGGGGGCGCAGCAGCGCAAAGCCGAATGCACATGTCGTCGCGACTTTGAATGCCGATGCGATGTTCGAGCGGATGGCAGGTGCGGTCCGTGCGCTTGACCAAAATGGCGGCAAACCGGGAGACATGAATTAGTGGGACATATGCTTGAAGAGTTGAGCGAACGATCAGAACGTTCGATCGAAGACATGAAGGCGGCTGCCCGCAGAGCCAGAACGGATCATGCGGCCTCTGAACTGGTTCGCCACATGCTGACGACCACACGCAAATCTGCCAATGCGCCTCGCCATGAAGCAATTGAAGCGGTTGTTGGCGAATGGCTGGAAGCCTGGCATCTGGACCGGCACGAGTGGCCGGACATTGCTCTTGAAATGGAAATGCTGACCGGGGCCTTCTACGACTACTGCAACGACCCGTCAGACAGTCACGACGAGGCGGTCCGCGCCGCTTGGTTGCGGCTCAAGAGAGCCCATGACAATGATGAACGGACCCTGGAGGATCAGATGGCCTGGCGTTCCGTTTGCGCCCATGGCTGGTGGGGCGACGTGGAACCTGCACCTGCTGGCTATCGCGATCATGATGCCTCCCGCGCACGTGATCCGTTCTGGACCAAAGCCTGTCCGCCACAATGCCTTTGACGCAATTGGACAAGATGTCGATGAAGAGTTGATGGAAATGCATATGAAATCGGGAAGACGCTCTGACCAGCGGTAGCAAAATGACCCATGACATGTCTCAAAGCGATATGGATATTGCTGAACGGAGGGCTGGCCGCCTAATTCCGGGGCTGCAGCAATGACGGGGGGGCTGGCCACGGGGGTATTGGCCTATGACCTTGGGGGCAGCAGCCTGAGAGTTGCTGTGGTCTCGCGGCAAGGTGACATCGAAAAGATGGTGCGCTTGCCGCTGGAGATTTCCAGGAGCACCGAGGGCGAGTTCGAAGTCGATCCGGCTATCTGGTGGCAGGCGTTTCAGGAAGCATGCGGGCAATTGCAGCAGCAGGGTGCTGACCTTGGCAGGGTCGAGGCTATCGCCGGCTGCGGTTTTACGCGAACGCAGGTGCCGATTGAAGCACAGGGCCATGTTGTTCATCCGGCCATTACCTTTCAGGATTCCCGGGGAGCCAGCGCACTTGCGCGCTTTTTGGGCAGGGTTTCACCGGAGGTTTCGCGCAGACTTCCAAATTTGAACCCCTATCATCCGATTGCCCGCATGCTATGGCTGCAGGCGGAAAAGCCGGACGTCTGGGCCAAGGTGAAGATGGTGATTGAACCGAAGGACTATCTCAATCTGCAATTGACCGGTGTAGCCTGCTCAGACCGCATTTCGCAAAATATGCTGGCGGAATTCTTCCAAGCGCTGGAGGGCGATCACGATACACTTGATGCGCTGGCAATTGCCCCCGCCCTATGCCCGGAAAAACGCAGTCCTTTCTCGCAGGTGGGCGTGGTTCGCGAAGGGCTGCCAGGCGCCTTGGAAAAGCTTGCCGGAAAACCGGTTCTGTGCGGATCGACCGATACCTGGGGCTGCGTCCTGGGCTCCGGCGGGCTCAACCCCGGCACGGGCTACGGTATTTCGGGCACCAGCGATGTCTTTGGCGTCATCACCGAAACGCAATTCAAATCTGACGGGCTGATTTCGGTTCAATGGGGGCCGCGGCAATGGCAATTGGGGGGGCCGACCCAGGGGGCAGCATCCCGGTTGCAATGGGCTGCCGACAGGTTCTGTAAAGGCCAGTCCATTGAAGACATGATTGAATGGTCTTTCGAGAGCGACCGGATACCACCTCTTTTCCTGCCCTATCTGGATGGGGAGAGGACGCCGTTTTGGGACGCTGACTTGCGTGGCGCCTTTGTCGGACTGAATGGATCGCATGAGTCGCGCGATTTCATTCGTGCGGTCGCCGAAGGCATCAACTTCCTGGCGCGGATCATACTGGAGCGCGCAGAAGCTGCAGCAGGCAGGCCTGTCGACCATTTGTGCCTGTCAGGCGGCCTGGCGAACAATACCATCCTTTGCCAATTGAAAGCCGATATTCTGGGGCGCCCCATTTTCGTGCCGCAGGCCAGTGAATCCGGCCTTATCGGTGCGGCCAGTCTGGCGTGTTCGGACTCCGGCCAGATCAGTGACATCACGCAAAGGATCATGGCAAAGGGTATCTGGTATACGCCCGATGCGGCGGTGCAGGAGATTTATGGTGAGCGATTTGAGATTTTCAAAGAGGCAGGCGCTACGCTCGAATCCATCTCGCATCGAATTTCCAGATCCAAAGCGCCACTGTCGCGCAGCAATAACGGAAAAAACCAGTGAAAGTTCTTTTCATGGACCCATACAGCCAGGACAATGGCAAAGGCGACAGGGCATCTGCCCTGATCGGTTCGCGTGGCAAAGTTGTCGGTCTTTTGCAGCGCGCTCAGCCAACAGGGAAGTTCTGAGATGATACCCAAACACGCCATCGAAAAATATGGAACCCTGTTTGCCGGACTGGTCCTCTTTGCGTTCCTGATGGTGTTTGCAGAGAATTTTGCCTCGACAGCAAATTTGCTCAATGTGCTCAAACAGGTGAGCTTCCTGATGGTTCTGTCGATCGGCTTTACCTTCGCACTGATCGCCTCTGAGCTGGATCTTTCATTCGCCAATGTCTGCAGCCTGTCGGCCGTTGTCATCGGCAGTCTGATGCAGGCGGCCTATCCATGGCCGCTGGCGGTGTCCGCCGGCCTTGCCATGGGGCTGTTTGCCGGATTGCTCAATGGCTATCTGGTGACATATCTCAAGGTCCCGTCCCTTATTTCCACCCTGGGCACCGCATCGGTCGCCAATGGACTGGCATTCATGATCACCGGTGGTGTCGCCTTTGTTGGCCGTTGGGATCCCGATTTTCTGTTCCTCGGCAGGGGCAAGATAGGGCCGGTGCCGGTGATCATCCTGTTTACGTTGGCCATCGTTGCCCTGTCCTTTTTCCTGTCCACTCAGACAAAGACCGGAATACATCTGCAGGCGACGGGCGAAAACGAGGAAGCGGCCCGCCGGTCCGGCATCAACACACGAAAGAGCAAAATTCTTGGCCTTGCATTGTCAGGCCTTGCCGCAGGACTGACAGCTGTATTTCTTGTGGCAAATCTATCATCAGCAGCACCGCAAATGGCCGGAGACTTTCTGCTCAACGGCATAGCGGCCACCCTGTTGGGAATGACGATGTTCACACCAGCCAAACCCAATATCCTGGGAACGATTGTCGGCGCACTCATCATTGTCGTGCTGTCAAACGGCCTGGTCCTGCTCGGGGCCCAATATTACATCCAGGACATCATGCTGGGGATCATCATCGTAGCCTCGGTTGCCGTTTCGGCATCCGTCTTGAAGAGAGCGGCTTTCGCTCTGTAACCGTACTGTCTAAAAAAAGGGGAACAATTATGAATAGGTTCAAAACATTGATGGGTGCAGCCGCAGTGTTGGGTGCAGCTCTTATTTCCGGTCAAGCCGCCGCATTCGATCTCGGTATCGTGGCGTTCCAGATGTCGGCGGAAACACACGCCCGCTGCTCAAACACAGCCGAGGCCAGGGCCAAGGAATTCGGTTGGGACACACAGGTCCTCAACTCCAACGGATCCTTGCAGACCCATGCCGAGCAAATCGAAAACCTCATCCAGAAAAAGGTCGACGGCATGGTTCTTTGCATGTCCAAACCGGTGCAATTCGATGCCCAGTTCCAGGACGCCAAAGATGCGGGTATTCCCGTCATCACCATCTCCAGTGGCTCAAGCCCGCACACATTGTTCGATGTGCAGCCCAATGAATTTGTTGTCGGCGCTGAAGCGGCTGTCTACCTGCTCGGCACCATTGATTTTGAAGGCGGCATTCTGGCCCAGAGATTTGAATCCAATGCTGGCGCCCGTATCCGCGGCATCATGCTGGACGTCGTGCTTGCGGAAAATCCAACCGTTACCGTTGTCGGCTCCCACTCCATGGCCCGCACCAAGAGCTGGCAGGATGACGTGCGCAATGGCATGAGCGCGCTGATCCTGCAGAAAGCCGGTCAGTACAAGGGTATCTGGGCTTCCTTCGACGGCCAGGCCTTCATCATCGATGATCTGTTGATCGAGAGCGGCATGAAAAAGGGCGATGTGTCCCTGGTGTCCATCGATGGTGGTCAGGAAGTCTTCCGCCGCATCAAATCTCCCGATTCCATGATGACGGCAACAGTGGCCGTGCCTCTGGAAGACATGGCGACCGCAGCCGTGGACTCCATGAAAGCCATTGCCGTTGACGGCAAGAAAAAGGAAGAAATGGTGGCAGGACCTTACCTGTTCAAACCGGCGATCCTTGTCGATGCAAACAATGTCGATCAGTATCTGAACTGAGCGGCCTCGACCAAGCCATTTCATTGATGGAACATCTCATGCCTGTGAAAATATCGACACGCAATATCTACAAGAACTACGGTGCGGTGGAAGCGCTGCGCGGCGTGAGTATCGATATTCACGAGGGTGAGGTGCACGCGATTTGCGGCGACAATGGCGCCGGAAAATCCACCCTCATCAAAGTTCTGGCTGGTGTTGAAATGCCCGACAGGGGGGAGGTCGTCATCGATGGGGCCCCCTGTCGGTTCACCACGCCGACAGAATCCCTGAAAGCCGGATTGGCGACAATCCACCAGGATCTGGCTGTGGCTGCCCGCATGAGCATCTATGAAAATATCTTCATGGGGGCGGAGCTGACCAAAAACGTGTTGGGCATACGCATGCTCGACAAGAAGAAGATGCGCCAGGACGCTGCGGGCTACATGTCCCAGTTGAACAAGTCGATCACCGACATGAACATCAAGGTGGAGGAATTGTCCGGAGGTCAGCGGCAGGCCGTTGCGATCTGCCGGGCGCTGCGCTGGAACGCCAATATTGTCATTCTTGATGAGCCGACCGCAGCGCTTGGCGTGCGCGAGACCGAACAGGTTCTGGAACTGGTGCGTTCGCTCAAGCAGAGCGGAAAGACCGTCATTCTCATCAGCCACAGCATGAAGGATGTGGTCGCGGTTGCCGACCGGGTCAGTATCCTGCGCAACGGCCAAAACCAGATCGACCTGCTCGCCGCCGACCTCTCCGCCGACCGTCTGTCCCACTACATCCTCAGCGGCGAGGTGGAGCAGGTTCAAGCGTAGCGCCTGATGCACGGCCGACTGAATCCCGTTTGCTGCTTTCGTCCGATATTCTGACGCACCGCCAATCAGGCTTTGGCGTGGTTATGCATGGCTCAAACGAGCCGAATTGGGGGGGGCATCAAAATTGCCACTATGGTTGAAAATTGTGGCGATTGAATCAAACCCAAGTTGCATATTATTTCAATTTGATGCTACTCTCTGTGACGATTGGTTGGTTGTCGGGAGCAGCTTGTTCGAAGCAAACCGACTTTCACATTTCCCTGCACAACTCCTGCAAAGTCATGGAACAGGCAGGCCCTGTTAGAGGTATTGTTCCCGCGTAAGTTTACTGCAAGTCCAATCTGAAACCTTCAGTGTGGAGTTTCAATTGACGGCAACATCAACTCCTGACTCTCGTGACGAAAACACGCCAGATCTGGCCGATTTTCTATCGGGCCTGTTGCTGGGTCTGCTTGTGGGCGGTTTGGTTGGCATATCGGTATCGCCGTTGACCGGAGATGTGCTTGCCGGGCTGGTGGCGCTGCTGGCTGCGTTCTTTGGCCTCGGGGGAAAGCTGCCGGGCAAAAGCCCGGTTACCCGGCTTCGGTTGCTCGCCTTCTGCATCGGCGTCCTGGCCGGTGTACCCTGCAGTATTCTCGTTCGGACCAACGGCTGGCTGGCGCCTCCTCTGGATGTTCGTATCGAAAGATACACGGCCGCCGGCCTGCCGGAAGCCCTTGCGCGAGATCTCGCCATCTTCGATCAAACAGGGCTGAGGATCGGTGGATTGGCAGCCGTCCCGGACCCGAAGGCCCCACAGAATCCAGGCTATACGTTCAGCGCTGGATCGTCGGTGCAGTGCTCGGCTCTGTCGGATGTTGCCTTTGGCACGACGCGGCTCCGCCTGGAAGCCATGCAAGGGGCCGATGCCCCTTGGAGCCAAGCTGGACAATTCGGCCTGGCCCTGCCGGAGGAGCAGCAGTCTGACTTCGCCGATTATGTCCACAAGCTTTTCTGTGATCAAACGGAGTAGGGGCCATGGCTTACGTCGCGCGCGTTCTGACGATCCTGGCACCCCTTTTCTGGGCGACCGCCGTGCTGGCTCAATCTCCCAGCCCGCAGCTGCTCAGTGCGGCGCGAGGCGATGTTGGCCTTGTTATCGCAACGCGCTGCACGGATGGCAACGAACGGTCGGGCACAGCCTTTGTCTGGCCAAAGGCTGACCAGGTCGTGACAGCCCGGCACGTTGTGGCCGGCTGTGATTTGATCACGGTTCAATTCCGCAACCACGGCAGCTTCAAGGCGGTACCTCTGCGCGAGATCAGGGCACAGGACGTGATCGCACTGCGATTGGAAAAGCGCGTCGGCGCGTCCGTCCAGACCGTGACCAACCGTCCGCCACCGGTGCATTCCCAGGTCGCGGCAGTTGGATTTGCTCTCGGTGCACCCACTGCTGATGATAAGCTGCTCACCGTGACAACCGGCAATGACCCGCCACCGGCGCGGCTCAAGCAAATGCTGCCCGACAGCGAGCGGCGGCTCATCGAGCAGAACGGTCCCTGGGACCTGGACACGGCAATCATCCGGCTCGACGGAAATTTGACCCATGGTCATTCCGGCGCACCGGTTTTTGACCACGAGGGCCAGGTAGTGGCCATCGGGGCAGGCGGGCTGCAGAGTGGAGCTACGGGGATCGTCTGGGCAGTCAGCGCCAGCTACCTGATGGCTTCCGGCAATTGGACCGATATTCGGTCGGGCAACAGGGTTGATCCGGAAAACGCCTTCACTTTCTCTGTTCAACCGCCTCAATCCCGACTTGAACAGGTGGACTGCGGTGCCTTCACGCTGTCGCTCTCGCGGACCGCCAGTTTCGAGGAAATCGCCGCCTCGGTGGATGATCCGGCCGGTCTCCAAAAAGTGCAGACGGCCGTCGGCGGCGGCCTTCCCATAAAATTCAGCACGATGCAGTTTGATATCTGGGAGGACCTGCGTTCCGGTGCGGTGGTACCGCTGCCGGAAAACAAAAGACCGCACCAGGGGCAGGGCGGCTGCACGGCGAATGTGGGCAATGGGATCACCATCTGGATCAGGGCTTTTGATGGCTCCGACAATGCCAATGATTGGTCGCAGGCCAATGCCTTTTCAGCGCAGCTTGAGAACGAGGTGATATTTTCGCTCGGCCCACTCTTTCCCGATCCGGCGTTCACCTATTCGTACCCGATCACCCGCCCCGACGGTTTTATCGCCAATCGCAAGGGCGCACTGGGTCCGCTGATCCAGGTGGACATGACACGCCAGTACCAGAATTATGGCTTCATCACGCATGTAGGACGAAGCGGATACTATCTCGGCGTCGTCGCATTGCGTCAACAATCAGTGGTCGATTTCGGCCTGATCAATCAGTGCCAGATGACCGGCGGTGCTGCAGTGTGTACCCGGGCGCTCGCTCCCATGCGCGATTGGGCCTTATCCGCATTGAGCGTGCATATGTCGAGCATGCCACCGATCTGAAGTCCTCGAAGACCGCACCGACCAGGATTTTCAAGGACCTGTCGGGACTGTTTTACCGGCACGCGTGCCGATGTCTTTGATTGCCCGCTGAATTCCCTTGATCGGGCACCGGAAGCACCTGCCCCATCACCACAAGTCCCTATCCGATAAATCCATTTTATCGTCTCGGCAGCAGGTCGAATACGTTGGCCGGCGCAGAGTTATTTCAATGGCCAGGTAAGCGTATTCTGGCTGACTGCCAGGTGTGTTCCCGCTGCATGGGGATGATCTGTTGGTGCGAATGTCTTTTTGATGTTCTTCTTTGCCGCATACGCCATGCCGCAAAAGCATCGCCTTGCAGCCGACAAGTCACTTTGATGCGATTCTGTAGCGGATGAACTGCATTCACTAAGGGAGTCTTGGATGCGATGCAGGATGCGGTCCCTTCGTCTGGTGCGGGTCTTTTTATTGACGATGAACATGCTTTCGGGTTGTCAAATCAATTTCGGTTTTACCTGCACGTCAATACTTGCCCTCCTGGTTAAAAGTCCCAGTGTAAGTCGATTTGAGCCCGTTTTCAGACAGATATGGTCACTTGATCGTCATTGATGAGGCTAATTTTTTGCGTCCAATTTTGGAAAATATAAGCATTTTTCCGATTGACAAATAGACCTGAACAGCCACTAATGAGCAAAATTCATTTCTAGTGAATGAGCACGGGAGAATGCTCGCAGCTTGCAGCCAAAGTGGGGGACACGGTGAAAATCAGCAGAAGTCGTTCTATTCGATATTCGAGCGCATGCGCCAATATCCTGAACTGTCATTGTGGTCTCCGGGCATCCGGGAGCTCCTTGCCATCTTTGCGAGATGAAGTAAGTTCATTATATTCGTCAGGTTTTCAATAAGCATGCTCACTTTGACCAACATGCAGATCGTTTACGACCGCGTCATCGAAGCGGTGCGTGACGTTTCGCTGGAAGTACCGGAGGGACGTCTTGTTGCGCTTCTCGGCTCAAATGGTGCAGGCAAGTCGACCTTGCTCAAAGCAATTTCCAACGTGCTGTTTCCGGAAAAAGGCGAAGTTCTTCACGGCCAGATCATGTTCCGCGATCGCGATATCGGCAAAACATCAGCCAACGAAATAGTCCGGGCGGGAATTATTCATGTCCCCGAGGGGCGGCGCCTGTTTCCACTTATGACCGTAGAGGAAAACCTTCTGATGGGTGGCTATACGGCCTCGACGGCGGCGCTTCATGATGCGTTGGACAAGGTCTATACAATGTTTCCGAGGCTTAAGGAGCGGCGCAAGGGGGAGGCCGGTTATCTTTCGGGCGGCGAACAGCAGATGGTTGCTGTGGGGCGGGCGCTGATAGGCCAGCCCAGATTGCTGCTGCTTGATGAGCCCAGTCTTGGGCTTGCGCCTCAGATTATTGAAGAGATATTCGAAGCGATCACGCGGTTGCGCAATGAGGAAGGCATATCAATCTTGCTGGTGGAGCAGAATGCTGCACTCGCCCTGGAGATTGCAGACTATGCCTACATCATGGAAAACGGGCGGATCGTGCTTGATGGAACCGCATCCGAGATTGCGAAGAACGCTGATGTCAAGGAGTTCTATCTTGGCTTTGGAGACCATGGCGCGAAGAAAAGTTTCCGCGACATAAAGCACTACAAACGGCGCAAGAGGTGGCTGTCGTGACTGTTTTGTTGACCGTTGAAAATCTCACACAGCGGTTCGGCGGGCTTGTCGCGGTCGACAATGTTTCGCTGGACGTCGAAGAGGGTTCAATCTTTTCGCTTATCGGGCCAAACGGCGCGGGAAAGACCACGCTGTTCAACCTTGTATCGGCCATCTTTCCGCCGAGCGAAGGCAAGATCATGTTCGGCGAGCGGGCGCTGCATAAGGCGCATACGCATCAACTCGCTGAATTTGGAATCGGCCGGACATTTCAGAACCTGGCCGTCTTTCATCATGCGACAGTGGTACAAAACCTGCTGGTGGGACTGCACCATCAATTGAAGGCCAATATTCTGACGGCACCCTTTTTCTGGGGCCGCCCGCGCGATGAGGAAATCAAAGCGCGCCGCCGGGTGGAAGAGATCATCGATTTCCTGGAGATCGAGCATTTGCGCGACCTGCCGGTTGGTCAGCTCTCCTATGGACTTCAAAAGCGGGTCGAACTGGGCCGGGCGCTTGCGATTGCGCCGCGGCTTTTGCTGCTCGACGAGATGGTGTCGGGCATGAACGCTGAAGAAACAGAGGATATCGCTCGCTTCATTCTCGATATCAGGGATGAGTTCGGGATCACCGTCATGATGGTCGAACACGACATGGGGGTGGTCATGGATATTTCTGACCGTATTGCGGTCCTGGATCGTGGCCAGCTCATATGCGTTGGTGAACCGGGGGAGGTCTCACAGAACCCTGATGTCATCAATGCGTATTTGGGGAAGAAATGATGCTCGATCCCAGTTTCTACGATAAAGCGACTTTGCCCGGGCTTCTCAAGCACTGGTCCGACACCACCCCTGACCGGCTGGCGTTCCGGGAAAAGGATTTCGGTATCTGGGAGCGCATGACGTTCCGGGACTATTACGAGAAAACCAAAGACTTCGCCTACGGCCTGATTGCTCTTGGTGTCAAGAAAGGCGATTTTCTGGCCGTGGCAGGCGAAAATACCCCGGAATGGATGTATTCCGATCTTGCCATGCAGGCGCTGGGTGGGGCCTGCATCGGGATCTACCCAACCAATCCGTGGGTGGAACTGCGCTACATCCTCGATCATTCCGGTTCTTCAATTGCAGTCTGCGGCGATCAGGAGCAGACCGACAAGGTTTTCGACGCAATCGAAAAGGGCGGTGCGCTGCCAAATTTGCGCAAGATCATCTGCGTCGACATGAAGGGTATGCGCAAATATCCGCGCGACATGCTCATGAGCTTCGATGAGGTTCTCGAACTCGGCCGGTCGAAACGGGATGAATACGGGGATGAATTCGAAAGATGCATCGCGGAGGTTAGGCCTGAAGATACTGCAGTGATCGTCTACACGTCCGGAACCACCGGTATGCCGAAAGGTGCGATGCTTTCTCATCGAGGGTTGATTTTCGGTGCGGTCAAACTTGGTCAGAGGCATGACATCGCCGGCAAGGGAATTGAGGTCGTCTGCTACTTGCCCCTGTGTCACGTGGCCGAACGGCTTTGTTCTTCCGTGCAGCAGCTTGTCCATGGCTCTGCGGTCAATTTTGGCGAGAGCATCGATACGGTCGCCGAGAATCTGCGGGAAATTTCACCGAGCTTCTTCCTGGGTGTACCGCGCATCTGGGAGAAGATGCAGAACTCCATCATGGTGAAGAAAAAAGATGCAACGCGGCTCCAGCAATGGGTGATTGACAGAAGCATTCCCCTTGGCCTGAAAATCGCCGCACGGCGTCAGGAAAACGGTGGCCGCTTTGCCAGTATCGCAGATCAGCTCCAGTTTCTGATTCTCTGGCTGATCTGTTTCCGCCCGCTGCAGAAATATCTGGGTTTGAACAAGGCTCGGACAATGCTCTGCGGCGGCGCAACGGTATCGCCTGAAGTGCTCGAGTTTTTCTGGGCGCTCGGGCTCAAGGTCTATCAGGTCTACGGCATGACGGAGCTTTCCGGCATCTCCCACACCCAATATTGGGGTTGTACCGGCAAGGGGCTGTCCGGGCGGCCAATGGAAGGCTACGAGCATCGCATTGCCGATGACGGCGAAATTCTGGTGCGCTCGCCAGCCGTCTTCAATGGCTATCTGAACGATGAGCAAGCAACCAGGTCCACATTCGATGGAGATTGGCTGAAGACGGGTGATATTGGCGAAATTCGCTCAGACAATTCGATTGCGGTCACTGACCGCAAGAAGGACATTATCATCACGTCGGGCGGCAAGAATATCACGCCCTCTCTGATCGAGAACCGCGCCAAGGATAGTCCATACATCAGGGAATGTGTGTTGATCGGCGAACGCCGCAATTTCCTGGCGGCATTGATTCAGGTTGATTTCGAAACCGTGGGTAAATGGGCGCAGGAGCAAGGCCTGGCCTACACCAATTTCAAATCGCTTTCCGAACGCGCAGAGGTGCGCAAACTGATCGCCGATGAGATTGACATACTCAACACGGAGTTCTCCCGGGTGGAGAACATCCGCAAGTTCACACTCCTTTCAAAGGAACTCGACCACGACGATGGCGAAGTGACCGCCACGATGAAGGTGCGACGATCCGTGATTGAAGAGAAATTCAAATCGCTTGTCGACGCGATGTATCAAGGGTGAGGCACGCATGGACCTGTTTCTGAATTTAGTTGCGTCCGGATTGGTGATTGGTTCGGTCTATGGGCTGATCGGCATGTCCTTCGCCATCATTTTTCGCACCACCGGCGTCCTGAATTTCGCGCAGGGTGAGGTGATGATGCTGGTCGCTTACACCGCGTGGACGCTCACGCACACACTGCTATTTCCCTTCTGGTTGCTTGTTCCGTCCACCATCGTGCTTGCAGCGCTCATTGGTATGGCAATCGAACGATTGTTCATTCGGCCCATGACCGGCCAACCGATCTTCGCCATCGTGATGGTGACCATCGGTATTGCGATCACGCTTCGCAGTCTGACGACCCTCGTTTGGGGACACGAATTCGAAGGCTTCAGCGTGCCTTTTTCGGGCGGCGTTGTTGAGATCGGTCCAGTCTTCCTGCTGACCGAGCAATTGGCCGTGTTGATCCTGTTCATGGCGGTGTCTGCGATGACCTGGGCCTTTTTCCGCTTCTCGCGTGTGGGAATGGCGATGCGCGCAACATCTCAGGATGAGACAGCAGCGCTGTTGATGGGCGTCGACAGCCGCCGAATGTCTAGTTTTGCCTGGGCCATATCAGCGATCGTTTCGGGTTTGGCGGGCGTCATGGTTTCGGTGCTGTTCGCCCGGGCGCCGGACATGTGGCATTTCGGGCTCAAGTCCTTCCCTGCAGCAATCCTCGGCGGTCTGGATTCGCCAATCGGAGCGGGCTTCGGCGGACTCATCATCGGTGTGATCGGCGAGCTGTCAGCCGGTTATATCTGGAATGGGCTCAAGGAGATTTCCGGCCTCATCCTCATCATCGTCATCCTCATGGTACGTCCCTACGGGCTGTTCGGTGAAAAAGAACTGGAGCGTGTCTGATGCGTACGGGAAACCATATCGAATCCTATCCCCGTCACATCTCGTTGTCGGACAATCCGGTTGTCTGGTTCTGGCTCGTGGCCTTGATGGCTGCGATGATTGTTCTTCCGGCGTTTTCGGGGCTGTTTGTCCTTGGCCTGGCAATCCGTATTCTGATCGCTGCAGTCGGGGCAATCGGGCTTAATCTATTGACCGGCTCAACGGGGCAGATTTCGCTTGGACAGTCAGGATTTCTGGCCGCAGGCTGTTACACGACCGGACTGCTGATCGCTGACTACAACTGGCCGCCCGAGCTTGCGTTGCCGATGTCAGGTATTGTCGCTGCGGCACTGAGTTTTCTTGTCGGCATACCGTCATTGCGGCTGAAAGGGCTCTATCTGGCGATCACCACGCTGGCCTTTTCGTTCATCATCACCCAGTTCCTGCTGTTTGCCGAACCCATCACACACGGACCCTACGGCGTGCGGATTGAGGATACGGTGCTTTTCGGCTTCGACCTGGCAGATCCAACGACAATGTACTATTTCTGTCTCGGGATTCTGGTGCTGGTAACGCTCGGCGTTCTCAACATCATGCGTACGCGTGTCGGCCGGGCCTTCAATGCGATCCGTGATCAGGATATTGCCGCCCGCGCAATGGGCATCAACCTGACCACCTACAAATTGACCGCTTTCGCGGCCTCTTCTTTCATTGTTGGCCTGGCGGGTGGGCTCATGGCCTTCCAGTTCCGCTTTATCAATGTCGATATTTTTTCGGTCACGCTGGCGATCGAAGCGCTGGCGATGATCATCGTCGGCGGTCTCGGGTCGGTTGCAGGCGCCATTATCGGCGCCGCATTTATCATCCTTTTGCCGGAATTTGTTGGCGATGCCATCGGCCTGTTGCCGGCAGGGATAAGCGATGTGCTGGCGCGTGGCGCATTGGAAATCAAAGGCCTTCTGATTGGCCTTGTCATAATCCTGACGCTTCGTCTGGAGCCGGATGGCCTGATTGGCGTTTGGCGCAATTTGAAGCGCTACTGGAGCAGATGGCCGCTTTCCGTTTGAGAGCGGTCGAAATGGGAATGCAACGAGAGGAGAACAAAATGAAAATGTTATTCAGGAAAGCACTACTTGCGGCAGGCGTCAGCCTGTTTGCAACAGGCGCAATGGCCGAACAGGGCGTCACGGATACCGAGGTCGTTTTCGGCAATATCGTTCCGCTAACCCATCCTGTCACGGCTTCGCTTGCCTATCAGGTGATTTACGGAAACACCGTGGCTGCTGCCGAATGGAACGAAAAGGGCGGCATCAATGGCAGGAAGATCGTCATCAAGGATGAAGACGATGCCTATGTGCCCGCCAACACCGTTCAGGCACTTCAGAAGCTTATTGACGAGGGTGTCTTTGCCATGTTGACAACCGGTGCAGGCGCCGGTGTTGCCGCTACATTGCCGATCCTGGAGGAGCAGGCAATTCCGACGATGGTAAATTTTTCGCCTTACGAACCGGCAGTCAATCCGGTCAAGCCATCAATCTTCATGATCGGCGCTTCCTATGAGGATCTGCTCTTCGGGGAGATCAAATATATCGTCGAGAACAAGATGGATGGAAAGACGCCGAAAATTGGTGTCATTCGTCAGGACGACGATTTCGGAAAGCAAGTCGAAACTGCATTTACTCGCGCGATCAAGGACTTTGGTCTCGATTACGCAGATCCGCTCACCTTCAAGCGCGGGCAAAAGGATTTCGGCGCGGAAATTCTGAAAATGCGTGCCGCTGGCGTCAACATTCTGATCGCCGGCGGGGTAACCTCGGAAATTCCGGCCATGGCAAAGGAAGCAGCCAAATTCAAGATGGATCTGCAAATCGCCACGGTGCCTACAGGACAGCTTACCCCGATCGTCAAATTGATGCAGCCGACAGGCTTCACCTATTTTTCCGGTGACTATGTCTCTCCGCTCGGTTCCAAAGGAGCAGAGCATTTCGAAGCGATGGCCAACAAGTATCTGAAGGAAGATGAAGTCAAGGGCCTCAGCCGCTATTCACTGACGGCCTATGCTGCGTCACTGATCATGTTCCAGGCTGCAGAGGCATGCGGAAAAGACCTGACACGCGCCTGCATTTCCGAGAAGTTGGCTTCTGGTGAAAAGTTCGAAACCAATGGCGTCACACAGCCGATCTCGTTCTCTGCTGACAAGCACATCGCTGCCACAGCGACACTGGTTGTGGAGATTGATTCCAAGACCGGCGCCTCGAAGGCCGTGACAGAACTTATGGACTTCTAGAACTTCAGCAGACAATTTCGGCACGGGCTCTTTGGGGCCCGTGTCTTTTCCATCTACTCTAACCTTGCGGCACGCTCATGACTTTACCGAAGAGTTGGGAAGGCAAACTTTCTCTGCCTGTTGTTGCGTCCCCAATGTTTTTGACGTCGACCCCTGAACTGGTAATCGCCTGTTGCAAATCCGGGGTTGTCGGCACCTTTCCCGTATTGAACCAGCGGCGAACCGAAGGCTATGTGGCCTGGCTCGACCAGATTGAAGGCGCCTTGTCGGTAACAGACTGCGATGTGCCCTTCGGCGTTAACATTGTCGTTCACCGCAGCAATGCACGGCTTGAGGCCGATCTGGCTGTAACAATTGATCATAAGGTGCCATTGGTCATTACATCGCTTGGCCTTAACCGTGATCTGATCAGGGCAGTACATGACTATGGCGGCCTTGTGTTTCACGACGTCGTCAACATGAAATTTGCCGAAAAGGCGATTGAAGCCGGTGCGGATGGTTTGATCGCCGTGACCTATGGCGCTGGCGGGCATGCCGGCACGCTCAATCCATTTGCATTCATGCAGGATCTGCGTCGCATATTTGATGGAACGCTTCTGCTGGGCGGAGCTGTTGCCACCGGTCCCCAGGTCCTCGCGGCGCAGTTGATGGGCGCAGACCTGGCCTATATGGGCAGCCGCTTTTTAGCCACTGAAGAAAGTTCTGCTCCCATGCGCCATAAGGAATTGATGGTCGCAGGGCAAGCTGAAGATATCGTGCTGACGCCCCGCGTGAGCGGCCTTCCAGGCAATTTCCTGCGCGAAAGTTTTGTCGAAGCGGGGCTTGACCCCGATGACCTGACCCCGGCTGCGGAGCTTAATTTGTCGACCACCGACAATATCAAGCCCTGGCGCGATTTATGGGCCTCCGGTCAGGGAATTGGCGCTATCTCGGATATCCCGCCAGCAACTGATTTATGCACACGACTTAAACACGAATATGATGAGGCGTGCAAACGTGCCGCCGCCGGATTTGAGGGACGCAATGGCTGATTACTCGGATATCAAATTGACCATCTCAGACGGGGTGGCGCACATTGCAGTTTGCCGGATAAAGCAGCTCAATGCCTATCGGGATCAGACAGCGGATGAATTGCTGGCGGCCATCAATCGTTGCGATGCCGATACGTCCGTACGCGCTGTGATGCTGACCGGAGAAGGCAGAGCGTTTGGAGCCGGCTATGATCTTTCGACGATTTCACCCGACGATGTTCCCGCGCTCGATGATGTCCTCGAAAATCATTTCAACCCGGTCATCCGGGCAATTCGCACCTCGCGCCTGCCATTTGTCGCCGCGGTCAATGGACCCTGCGCGGGCGCCTCTGTCGGCATCGCGTTGGCTTGCGATATCGTGGTCGCAGCCCGCTCCGCCTATTTTTATGAGCCTTTTGTCGGCATCGCGCTCGTCCCGGATGCGGGCAATACCGCCTTTCTGACGCACGCAATGGGGCGCGGCAAGGCATCTGCCATGATGTTGCTGGGCGAGAAGGTTTCCGCTGATACTGCTTCCGATTGGGGCCTGATCTGGAAAGTTGTCGATGATGCAGCGTTGGAAGCCGAGTGCCGGTCGATCTGCGATACGCTTGTCAGTCGCGATGCTGGCGCCATCGCATCGACAAAACGATTGATTGAGGCCAGTCATCATCTTACTTTGGATGAGCAGCTCAATATGGAGCGCGACCTGCAGGGTGAACTGGGTCGCGCGCCGGCAATGAAGGCACAGATCGCTGCATTTTTTGCGCGAAAGAAGGCTAAATGATCGAAAATGAAAGCGCGGGAGAATGGCATCCCGGCGAGGGCTGGAAAGTCCTTGAGGGTACGAACTTCTCGCGTCACATGGGTCCATTTTACTATCGGCCCGCTGGCAAGCATGTCCGTTTTTGCATGAAGACAGACAGTCGTCACGACAACTCACATGAACGGGCTCATGGTGGTGTTGTCATGTCGTTTGCAGATGAAGCGCTCGGCTTTGCAGGCCGCTGGTCGCGCGATAATCTGCCCATGTTCACCATCGAGTTCGATTGCCGGTTTCTCGACGCCATTCTGTGTGGCGATGTCGTCGAGGTTGAACCCGAAGTCATAAAGGCGACCCGATCGCTGATGTTCATCCGCGGCGATTGCACGGTTGACGGTCGGCCCGTCGCAAGCTGCACCGGTGTATGGAAAGTTCTCGAGAAAAGATGAGTGCAGCTATCTTTGAGTTGATCTTTATCCGCGCTCGAATGCCAGAGCGATGCCTTGCCCGCCTCCGATACACATGGTGACAATGGCATAACGTCCGCCTGTGCGTGCGAGATAGTACAGCGCTTTTACGCTCAATATGACCCCTGTTGCTCCGACAGGATGGCCAAGTGCGACGGCGCCACCGTCAGGATTGACCTTCTGCGGATCGAACTTGAGTTCGCGACTGACGGCAAGCGCCTGTGCTGCAAAGGCTTCATTGGATTCGATGACATCAATGTCGGAAAGCGACAGGCCTGTCCGCTCAAGCAGCATGCGAACAGCCGGCACCGGTCCGATACCCATGATCCTGGGTTCGACACCCGAATGGGCGTAGCCTACAAGACGACCGAGCGTTTCTGCGCCGTTGCGGTTGACGTAGTCTTCGGAGGCAAGGACCACCGCAGCCGCCCCGTCATTGATGCCCGAGGAATTTCCAGCCGTGACTGTGCCATCCTTTTTGAAGGCGGGCCTAAGCGCCGCAAGCCCTTCCATTGTCGTATCCGACTTGGGGTGTTCATCCGTTTCGAAAATATGCGACGTGCGTCCGGCCTTTACTTCAAGGGGCAAAATCTGTGTCTTGAAATGCCCATTCCTGATCGCATGGGCGGCACGCTGCTGGCTTTCAAGCGCAAAGGCGTCCTGATCCTCCCGACAGATATGGTACTTCTCGGAAACATTTTCGGCAGTGACGCCCATGATGCCGCTGCCGAAAGGGTCGGTCAAAATGCCGGTAAGCCCGTCGATCATTTTCGCATCGCCCATCTTCTGCCCGAACCGCCCGGCCTGGAGATAATGCGGAGCGCGGCTCATCACTTCCGTGCCTCCGGCAAGCCCCACCTGGCAATCGCCAAGCATGATGTTCTGGGCGACAGAAACAATGGCTTGAGCCCCACTGCCGCACAGGCGGTTGAGTGTCATTGCGGGCGCTTCTTCAGGAATGCCTGCACCCAGTGCAGCGGCCCGCCCCAAATAGGCGTCATGCGGCCCGGTCGGGATGACATTGCCGTAGACCACGTGGCCGATCTCTGCCGGGTCGACAGATGCGCGTTTCATGGCTTCCACAGCGACGGCCGCGCCAAGCGCGCTGGGTTCTTGCGCTGAAAGTGACCCGCCAAAAGTGCCGATTGCAGTGCGGTTACCTGCAAGAATGTGAACTGCCTGTGTCATGATGACCTTCTTTTGTCGGGTTGTTGTCAGTGTTTTGACATACGCCTTTCGGCACGGTCCTTTGCAAATGCCTCAAGCATCCGCGAATAGCTGGTGCGCATTTCGCCTGCGAATGTCTCAAAGGGCATGTCGGCAAATTCGCCATGAAACGCGAGATACTCCATATGACGGCGCCCCTTGGTATCATGAGGATGAAATATGGAGTCATCACGTCCGTTGAAATCCAGCGGCATCATCTCATGGCGCTGGCAAAGTTCCAGATCGAATGCCGGCGTCGCCTTTACCCAGTTTCCATCCAGATAGAGTGCTGTATAGGCGTGCCAACGGAAAATGTCATTGCCCATCAATTCCGTTACGCGTGGGGTGGTGATGTGGTTTCGCACATCTGCAAAACCAACCTTGGACGGAATTCCCGCGGCTCTGGCGACAGCGGCGAGCGCGACCGCCTTCGGAACGCAAAACGCATTTTCCGACTTTAGAACGTTGGAGGCGACAAAGTTTGGTTCATCAAGCGCGAATGCATAGATATTGTACGGAACCGCATCGCGGACCGCGTAGTAGAGATTAACAGCCTTGGAGACGTCATCCCCTGTGCCTGCATGGTCCTGCGTGAAACCTTGGATATCGGGGTGGTCCGAATTGATGTAATGCGTTGGTTTCAAGGTGTCTTCGCTCATCAATGCAATCCTTTTTGCCAAGCCTGCCTGGGCAGTGTGAACCCTCGCATCATATCCAATCGACGCGATGAAAATGGTGTTTCCCGTGAAAATCTTTTGGGCCTCGATGTCATTTTTGTGTCGCCTTCAGAAACCCTGCAAGGTGTGACAAACGATCTGCACCGAAATATTTCTCGCCGTCGGCGATGAAAAACGGAGAACCGATCACGCCATCTGCAATTGCTTCGCTCACCGCCGATTCCAGCAGCGCGCGGCCCTGCGGTCCCTTCATGCCTTCTTTGGCCAGTTCTGAAGACAAACCGACTTCGCTTGCAAGCGCCGTCATGACTGTTTCATCAGAGATATCAACGCCCTCGACGAAAAAGGTGGAAAAAACCCGCCGCGCGAATGTGATCGATGCCTGCGAGTCATCCCTGTCGATGAAGTGGAAAAGCCGCGCTGCCAGATGTGACGACAAAGGCAATTTCGCCGGTTGCTTGTAGGGCAAGCCAAAGAAACGAGCGGAACGCGCCATATCCTTGAAGAAATAGTCGCGTTTGACCGGCGCATCCATCGGCGGCGCAATGGCATGGGCCTTGAGGACGGCCCAAAGCAAAACGGGCCTCCATTCGACGGATCTATCACAATCCGCAGCGACTTTCTCAATCTCGCGGCTGGCGAAATAAGCATAGGGTGAGGCAAAGTCAAAATAGAAACGGATTGCTTCGGCCATCGGCTAAAACCTGAAAACGCCGTATCCCGGATCACCGAGCGGCGCATTGAGGGAAGCGGAAATCGAGACGCCGAGCGCATTGCGGGTGTCGACCGGGTCGATGATCCCGTCATCCCACAGTTGCGATGTCGAATAATAGGCTGAAAGTTGCTCCTGATAGGCAGAGCGGGTCTCCTCCCAGAGTTTCTGAACTTCTGCCTCATCAACCACGCCACCATTGCGTTTCATCTGATTGATCTTGACCTCCGCGAGCGTGTTGGCGGCCTGGTCACCGCCCATCACGCCGATCTGGTGATTTGGCCAGCAGAACATGAAGCGCCCGTCAAAGGCGCGGCCGCACATGCCGTAATTGCCCGCGCCGAACGATCCGTTACACATGACGGTGAATTTGGGCACGTGAGAACAGCTCTGCGCCATGATCATCTTGGCGCCGTCTTTGGTAATGCCGCGTCGCTCATATTCGCGACCGATCATGTATCCCGTTATATTCTGCAGGAAGACCAGCGGCGTATTGTTCTGGTTGCAGAGCTCCATGAAATGGGCGCCCTTGAGCGAGGAATCATTGAACAGCACGCCATTATTGGCAAGTATGCCGACCTTGTAGCCCCAGATATGAGCGAAACCGCAAATCAATGTCGTGCCGTAATTCGGTTGATATTCGTGGAAGCGACTGCCGTCGACCATACGCGCAATCACCTCGCGCATGTCAAAATGCTTTTTGATGTCATCGGGAATGATGCCGTAAAGCTCGTCGGGGTCGTAGGCGGGATCTTCCGGCGTTTCGCGTTGGCAATCCCATTTCTTCGGCCGCTCCCACTGAGCGACGATTTCGCGCCCGATGTGAATGGCTTCTGCTTCGCTTGAGGCGGGGTAATCGCACGAGCCGGAGACTGAAGTGTGCATGTCCGCACCACCCAGTTCCTCAACGCTCACCTCCTCGCCGGTCGCTGCCTTGACGAGCGGCGGACCACCCAGGAAAACCGCGCCGGTGCCGCGCACGATGACATTGTAATCCGAAAGGCCGGGAATATAGGCGCCGCCAGCGGTGCAATGGCCGAAGACGAGCGCCAATTGTTTCACGCCCATCTTGGACAGAATGGATTGGTTGCGGAAAATTCGACCGCCCATGAATTTGTCAGGAAACAAATCCGATTGCAGTTGCAGGAAACCGCCGGCGCTATCGCAAAGGTGGATCACAGGCAGGCGGTTTTCGATCGCGATATCCAGCGCGCGAACGATCTTCTTGATGGTCAGAGGATACCATGCGCCGCCTTTGATGGTCGGATCGTCGGCGCGGATCATGACCTCGCGGCCGGAGACCACGCCTATGCCGACGATTGAACTGGCCGAGGGTGAGCCGCCGTCGTAAGCCATATTGGCGGCCAACGATGACAGCTCGAGGAACGGCGTACCTGGATCGAGCAACATCTCGATTCGCTCGCGTGGACGCATCTTGCCTTGTTTTTCCAGCCGGTCGAGGTCGCGTTGCTGGCGGCTATGGCGTGCTGCCTCCTGCTTTTCGCGAAATTCCGTCAGAATGCGCCGATTGTGGGCATCGTAGGTGCGGAAATCGGGCGAAGCCGTAGAGATCATGGATTGGATCTTGCGCATGTCTGTCAGGCCTTCTCTGTCTCTGGTTCCAGCATGACGATGATCGCGTCCTTTTCGAAAGTTTCGCCCTCGGCCCGCAATATTTCAGCCACAGTTCCTTCGCGCATGGCAGACAACACGGTCTGCAGTTTCATGCTTTCAATCGTCACCAGCGGTGTGCCGCGCACCACCGTGTCGCCTTCCTTGCACTGGATGGAAACGACGGTTCCGGGCATTGGCGAACGCACGGCATCCATATTGCCGCCACTCTCCATGCCTTCTGAAAATGGATCGGTAAGGCCCACTTCGAAGGTCCGGCCACCGAGCCGAATGATCTGGCGTTCATTGTCCGAGGCGCGGATGAAATCAATGGGATGTTTGCCGCATTTCAACGCATGCAGGCCGTCGCCTGGTCCGCCGATCTCGGAAAATTCGTGCTGAATGCCATCAATGCGCAAGACCAGATGTGGCCTGCGCCGAACAATGGCGACGTCGTGTTCCTCACCATCAAGGATCAATTGGAAACCCATCCTCAGTTCCTCCATCCGCCGATTGCAGCATGCGGCTCCGGTGTGCCGACGATGAGATCACGTGTCTGTCGAAAACCGAGAAAGGCCGCGGCCAGAATCTGTGCACGCTCGGTCTCATTCAACGCCTCGGGTGCGAGGTCGTCCCGGTGCTGAGCAATGAAACCGGTATGCAGCTCGGCTGTCCTGAAAGCATCGTGGTTGATGAGCCGCGCGAGATAATCGATATTCGTTTTCACGCCCAGAAGGGCGAGTTCGCCGAGGGCTGCAATCGAGCGCTCGATGGCTGCATCGCGGTCGGGGCCATGCGCGACGAGCTTGGCCAGCATGGGGTCGAAATCGGCGGTGATTTTTTGTCCGTGCGTCAACGCATTCTCGAAACGCAGCCATTCTGCTTCCGGTACGCCGAGATGCCGCACGACGCCGGTTTCCGGCATGAAGTCCTGTTCGGGATTTTCTGCGCAGATTCTGCATTCGATGGCGTGGCCGGACGTGCGCACTTCGGATTGGGGCAGGGGAAGCTCCTTGCCGGCTGCAATCTCGATTTGCGCACGCACCAGATCGATGCCGGTGATCATTTCGGTGACCGGGTGTTCCACCTGTAGTCGGGTGTTCATTTCAAGGAAGAAGAAGCGACCATCGGCCCCCAGGATATATTCGACGGTGCCGGCGTTCTTGTAGTTGGCAGCTGCGGCAAGACGTGTGGCCGAGGTGCAGATCTCATCGCGCAGTTCTGCAGAAAGGTTTGCCGCAGGTGCTTCTTCGATAATCTTCTGGAAGCGGCGCTGTACGGAACATTCGCGCTCGAAAAGATGAATGGCGCCGCCCTTGCCGTCACCCAGAACCTGCACTTCTATATGGCGGGGATGGTCGACGTATGTTTCTGCATAGACCCTTCCGTCACCAAAATAGCGTTGGGCCTCGCTGGAGGCGACGCGGGCGGCCTCGACAAGCGCTCCCGCCTCGCGAACGATGCTCATGCCTTTGCCGCCGCCCCCGGCAGCCGCCTTTATCAAAAGCGGATAGCCGATGCCGGCGGCCTTCTCGATGAAATCATCAAGATCATCTGTCGGCATGACAGAGGGTGCAACCGCAACATTGTGCTTTTCCGCAAAATTACGGGCCGAAATCTTGTCGCCCATCAAGGCGATCGTCTCGGCGTCCGGTCCGATAAAAGTCATGCCGGCCTCCGCCACAGCGGCTGCAAAGTTGGCGTTCTCCGAGAGAAAGCCATAGCCCGGATGGATGGCGTCAACCTCGAGATTGCGGGCGATCTCGATAATCTGTCCCATGTCCAAATGGGCTGCCACAGGTGTTTCGCCGCAAATTTCGACAGCTTTGTCCGCCATTTGCACATGCCGGGCCTTGCTTTCCGCCGCGTGGTGTATGGCGACGGTGGAGATACCCATATCCGTAAGCGTACGCATGATGCGGCAGGCGATCTCGCCGCGATTGGCCACCAGAACCTTGTTGAATAGTGGATCGCTCATGGTATGGCCTCTTTCTGCCAGTCTTCCAGCTCCCCACCCGGCGACACCCATTCGACAGGCACCTCCACTGGAAAGTCCATCATGATCCCCGCCAGCGCCTTGCCTTGCGGGTCATGGCGAAGTGAGGCGATACCGCCGCCTCCAAGCCCCTGATGGAGCAGGAAATTGAAACCGTTGAGCCCAGGCCATTCGAAACGATCGACGCTGCCTTTGAGGAAATGGGCAAAGTATCCACGCACGGCGTCAGGGGTGGCGCTGCGCCGAATCCAGGGCAGATATTCAGGTTTTCGCGCCAGAATTCCGATGTTGCCAATATCGCCCTTGTCTCCGCTGCGACCATGAGCGAGCGCAATGAGTGGAATGGCGGCAAGTGGACCCGCGGGAACCGCGACCGGGCCCGGGGTGATTGCCCGCGCCTCGTCTCTATCGACTTCGTTGGGGACATGAAGTGGCACTTCAATGGTTCGGCCTTCGAATGCGACCGTGACCGGAATATCGTGTTTCGCGGCGGTGAAGGAAAACAGGCGGATGACCGGTTGCGGCTCTGGTCTGCCACCGGCAAATCCGGTCAGTCCCTGCGCCATCGATGTAGCAGACTGAAAAATCTCCCGAGCAAAGATTTTCAGCGCGTCCTTGACCGGATGCCTGACGGCGATCTTCAGGATAACCTCCCGCGTATCTGCCCTGCGCGCATTTGCTCCGTAATTGGCTTCGCTGCCAAGAATTTCGACAGAGGTTTCGGAAAATTCCGGAAAGTCGGCTTTGGTGATCAAGCGGTTTGCGCGTTTGAGAATGGCTTCGCCGGTCGCTTGAGCCTTTGCCGCTGCATCGCGACCGATGATTGCCATGGTGACAAATGCCCGGTAACCGTCGGCATAGGTGGCGCTGACCTTGTAGCTGTCGGTTGGCGGACGTCCCTTGGCGCCGCTGACCTTCACGCGATCCGGCCCGATTTGTTCGAGCCGGATCGCGGTCCAGTCTGCGATCACATCCGGGAGGATGTAGCATGCGGGGTCTCCTACCTCATACACGACTTGCTCAGCCACAGAGGCAGGGCTGACCAGGCCGCCGGTGTTGTCGGGTTTGGTGACGATAAAGCTGCCGTCGGCATGACATTCAGCGATGGGATAGCCCATATCATCCCAGCCGCTGACGTCATTCCAATCGGTGAAGATGCCGCCGGTGACCTGTGGCCCACATTCAAGAAGGTGGCCGGCAAGACTGCCGGCGGACAGCTTGTCATAGTCGGATGGTGTCCAACCGAATTCATGGATGAGTGGCCCCAGGACAACGGCTGAATCCACTGCCCGACCCGTGATGACGATATCCGCGCCTGCATTGAGTGCCGCGGCGATCGGAAAGGCGCCCAGATAGGCGCTGACGCTGGCAAGCCGTTCTGGCATCGGCGCGCCGGAAAACATTTCCCTAACGCCCTGTTCGCGGTAGCGGTGCACATAGTCCGACAGGTCATCGCCCATCACGACCGCGACTTTGAGGTCGACACCCACCTCTTTGAAGACTGCGAGCAGCGCGTCGCGGCAAGCTTCCGGATTGACGCCGCCGGCATTGGTGACAACGCGGATATTCTTCTGTGCGATCTCCTGGGCAAGCGGTTTCATGACTGCGGTGACGAAATCAATCGCATAGCCAAGGTCCGCGCGTTTGTCCTTCATCCGGGTGAGGATCGACATGGTGATCTCTGCCAGATAGTCCATCACCAGATAATCGACTTTTCCAGAACGCACGATTTGCGCAGCCCCTTCAGGGCTATCGCCCCAGAAGCCCGCGCCGCAACCGATGCGCACTGCCTTGCCAGCCATTGTCATTCCCCGGTCCACTTGGGGCTGCGCTTTTCGTTGAAGGCCTGGAAACCCTCGACGGCGTCCTTGGTGCGCGCCATATTGGCCAACATGAATTGTGCATATTCGAGCGCGGCGTCGGTGGACATTTCGCGAATTTTTGCCAGCCCCTGTTTGCCGAGCCGGATGCCGGTGGGTGACTTGTCGGTAATTCGCCCCAGCAGCCATTGCAGCTTGTCATCAAGTTCCTCGGCCGGAACCGCATAGTTGACGATGCCATCGAGGACACTGTCTGCAGCGGGAATTGGTTCGCCGGTCAGGCACATTTCCATGATTCGGCGGTAGGGCACCGTGCGCAACAGGAACGGCAGTATCATCGCGGGAAACAACCCGACCTTGACCTCCGTGACGCCAATCAGCGCATTTTCGCTGGCAACCACCAGGTCGCAGGCGCAGACCAGCCCGAAGCCTCCGGCGAGCGCGTGGCCGTTAACACGCGCAACGAGCGGCAGACGGCAAGCGTCCATACGGCGCAGGAGAGCGGCGACATAATGCCGGGGATCGGCAGCATTGATTGTGAAGGGCGTTCCATCCGCCTGAAGCTGAAGGTCGCCGCCGGCGCAAAAGGCCTTGTCTCCAGCGCCCGTCAGAACGACAGCCCGAACTTCGGCGTTTGCTTCCGCTTCGTCTAGAGCGGCTGCTATGCCGCTTGCCACGCTTTCATTAAGCGCATTGCGCCGTTCGGGCCTGTTGATCGTTATCCAGACCACGGCGCCTCGACGCTCGACAAGTACTGTATCTGTCACGACTCCACCTGCTTGATTGTTATTGCGTTTGGCTAAATGATTTGAATTCATCAATATTGTCAATATCCAATCCCCAGCATTTTGAAAGAAAGGTAAATTTCGCTTGATGTGCCCGCTATTTATATTTTATTGGTTGACATATTGCCGATAAGTTTATGATGAAGTAATTTCATTAAGGCGCTTCTTTGACTGAGCGCCAGTCAAGCCGGAGGAATGAAAATGCAGGATCGCCATGGAGCGAATGAATGGTCCAACAGCTTTGATCTGGATACGGAACAACAGATGATCCTCGACAATGCGGATCGTTTTTCGCGCAATGAGCTTTATCCCCTGTGCGAACGTATGGATAAGGATGAATGGTGGCCTGAAGACGCCTTTCCAAAGATCGGCGATAACGGCCTCTTTGGGATCACTGTACCGGAAGAATTCGGCGGCGCCGGGCTGGACCTTGTGGCTGCCGGTCTTGTCGGGCAAGCCATGGCAAGGTGGAATCATGCAATGGCTCTGTCCTGGGTCGCCCATGACAATCTTTGCCTCAACAACATTTACCGAAACGGCAATGACGCACAGCGCAAGAAATATCTTCCTGATATGTGCTCCGGCAAAAAAGTGGGTGCCTTGGCGTTGACCGAGCCGGGTGCAGGTTCGGATGCAATCGGCTCCATGCGTACCACCGCGCGCCGCGAAGGCGACCATTATGTCCTCAACGGTTCGAAGATATACATTACAAACGGCCCGATAGCGGACGTCATCCTTGTCTATGCGAAAACCGACAAGGAAAAAGGCTCCCGTGGTGTATCCGCCTTTATCGTGGAAAAGGAAATGCCGGGTTTCAAGGTGGCTCAGAAGCTTATCAAGATGGGGTATCGCGGCAGCCAGACGGCTGAGCTTGTTTTCGAGGATTGCCGTGTCCCGGTGGAAAATCTGGTGGGCGAGGAAAATCGCGGCGTCTCGATTGTCATGAGCGGCCTTGATCTCGAGCGGGCGATGATTTCGCCGATTTGTCTCGGTATTG
Organism: Rhizobiaceae bacterium; assembly: GCA_029233925.1. Taxonomy (GTDB): domain Bacteria; phylum Pseudomonadota; class Alphaproteobacteria; order Rhizobiales; family Rhizobiaceae; genus Hoeflea_A. The sequence goes on along the minus strand of JARGOX010000019.1, from coordinate 10,011 downwards.
CAGAACGGGCGCTCGAACTGTCTGTAGAATATGCCAAGATGCGCAAGCAATTTGGCAAGCCGATCGGCTCGTTCCAGATGGTTCAGTCCATGTTGGCGGATATGTATGTGGAGGTCGAGGCCATGCGCGCACTGACCTACAAGGTTCTGGCCGCAGCCGCACCCTTGGAGGTTGGCGGCGGCGGACGCGGCGACATCCACAAGTTGACAGCCGCGTCAGTCATGTTCACGGCGGAAGCCGTCCACAAGGTGCTTGATCTGGCCGTTCAGGTTCACGGAGGCTATGGTTATATCTGGGAATCGGAGATCAACCGGCTCTTCCGCTCGATCAAGCTTTTGGAAATTGGTGCAGGAACCACCGAAGTTCGCAAGATGATTATCGCGGGTGAACTGTTGAAAGACATGGACACATGAGCGCAGACGACAAAGAAAAATTCGGCCTCTCTGACGCCGACCTTGCTTCCTGCCCGACCGTCTATGCGGATGGTGCGTTGCAGGGGAAAACCGTGCTCATTTCCGGCGGGGCAGGCGGCATCGGCCGCGCCACAGCCTGGCTTTTTGGAAGGCTTGGCGCCAGGGTTGTCATATCGGGCCGAAGTCAGGAGAAAATCGATTTGCTTGTGGCCGCCATGCGCGACAAAGGGCTGGATTGTCACGGGGCGAGCGTCGATATCCGCGATGCTGAAGCTGTAGAGAGCTTTTTTGACACGCTTTGGAATGAGCATGGGCCTGTCGACATCCTGGTCAATAGCGCCGGGGGGCAGTTTCCGCAGGCTGCGATCGATTTCTCGGTCAAAGGGTGGAACGCGGTCATCAACACCAATCTCAACGGCACCTGGTTCATGATGCAGTCGGCCGCGCGCAAGTGGCGCGACACTGGCAAACCGGGCAGTATCGTCAACATCGTCGTTGTAACGAACCACGGACTGCATGGCGTTGCGCACACGATCGCTGCGCGCTCCGGCGTCATAGGGCTGACCCGAAGTGTGGCCGTTGAATGGGCGCCGCTTGGCATCCGCGTCAATTGTATTGCGCCGGGCGCCATCGAAACGGAAGGTTGGAAGGTCTATACGCCTGAAGCGCGCGCCGCCTATCCTCAATCCAATCCCATGATGCAGGCGGGTAACACCTGGGACATCGCCGAAGCGTGCATGTATCTGGGCGGTCCATCCGGCAGGTTCATTACCGGCGAGTTGCTGACCGTCGACGGCGGCGGGCAGCTCTGGGGCGAGACCTGGACGACCGGAAAGCCGGACTATTTCAAAACCGGGGACTGACCGCTTCTTCTGCTATGGTTTTTCGGTCATTGCTTCCAGCTTCTCCACGGCATTTTCCAGTCTGGTGGCAATATCCGGCCCTGTCGGACTGCCGGTATAGCGCACCAGAAGCCCACTGAGCACCAGTTCGACGACATCGTCGGCTGTTTTTTCAACATCGAAATCGGCTTCACCGCGCAGGTAGGCCCATGTGGTATGTTCCACGCAGCCGTAAATCATGTCGCGCACCAGCCGCAGCGAAACATCGCCCCGTAGTTCGCCCTTCCGAACCCCTTCACTGATGATATCCAGGGTTTGGCGGGTATAATTCCTGTTGAGGTTAAACACCCCGGTTTTGCTGTAATCCTTGCCGGATCGCAGGAACTGGAACATCAGATTGCACAGTGCCGGTTCGTCGTGGATGGTTTTGAGGTGTCGCCAGATCATGTAGCGCAGTCGGTTGCGTGTGCCGCGAATGCCCGACAGCTGTTCCTGATAGTCGGCCAACATGCCTTCATACCAAACCTCGATGACCTTGACGAGAAGATCGCGTTTGTTATCGAAGTACCGATAGATACTGCCTTCCACGACATTGGCTTTCTCGGCGATGTCTGACAGCGGTGCATCTTCATAGCCCTTCTCCCGAAAGACCTCGCGCCCCGCCGCCATGATATCGGCAATGCGCCGCTCTCGTGACAGTCGCGAAACCGGTCTGCGTGGTGTTACACTGGTCATTCGTTCTCCACGGTGTTGATGAGGCTTGCCGTTGAATGAGGCAGGTGAGTGTAACTCATTGTCTTTGTATGCGCGTAAATATCTGAACCGCAGAACGTCTCTATGCAAAGGTCAGTGGACTGAAGCAATTTCCACAGAAGCGTTAAGGCGGCATTTCAGCCTTGATCTTATATTTCAAGTGTTGATTGAGATAAAGAAATATAATGAATGAAGTTCATTATAGGTTGTGGGGTGGCATTGGCAAAGTCTTTGCGCTGTCAAATTGATGGGTGCTTCGGCTGGCACAATTGGCCATCTCCATGGTACTGCCATTGATCGCCCGTACTTGCCGTTCAGTTTAGTCTCGCTCTGCATTGTGCATGACCCTTCAATTAAGCCGCATCTTGTGCAGGTAGCCGTTCAGCCTTGCCAGGAAATCCACGATTTCGGGCAGGTCCCTGCCGGGAATGGTGGTCCAGAAGCCGACGTTTCTGGCCGGCAGTTCGACATTCAGATCAACGGGTGCAATGTCAAAGCGCTTCTGGATGCTTCCCAGCAGACGAAAGGGCAACATGCTGCACGACTTGGTCAATTCCAGAATGCGGAACGTCATGGTCACATCGCCGGTGTTTTCCAGCGTCGGCGTCACATCGGGCAGTCCAAGACGATCAAGCGTTTCGCGGGTGACGTCAAACAGGCCGGAGATTTCACCGACGGATATCCATTGATGCTGTGAGAGATCCTGCGGCGATACGCTGGTTTTTCCGGTCAGCGGGTCGTTGCTGCCGACAAAAACCGCCAGACGATCCTGAAACAGTCTTTCACGCACCAATTTGTCTTCACTCCGGTTCAGATCATAGGGAATAATGGCCAGATCGAGTTGGCCGTTGTTCAGCCGCTCAACCAGCCTTGCGGCATATTCGCAAAAAATCTTCACGCCGTAGTTGGGCGGCGACACCACCATCTCCGCAAAGAAATCGCCCATCACGGTGGCAGCGAGCATGGGGCCGACGCCGACCCGGATTTCGCCGGTGCGGCCATGTTTCCATTCCTGGATCGTCGTCTCGGCCTGCTGGGACCTGCGCATGATCTCGCGTCCGGCTTCGGCCAGTCGCATGCCGATTTCCGTAGGCGTCACCCCATGGCGTCCGCGACGCAGCACAGCGCTGCCGACCCGGTCTTCAATGACCTTGACCGTTCGCGACAGCGTTGGCTGCGTCGTATTCAGTTTTTGGGCCGCTTTGGTAACCGATCCAAGCTCGATGATGGTCGCCAGCTGTACAAGGTATTTGGGATTCATGAGGTATGCCGATTTTCTATGTTATATGTCCAATTTGGAATTTTACATCATACCTCCTCCAGCACAAGCTGTGTCCCGGGTGGAGGAAATATCTGTGACGACAAGCCAAGACATATTGCGCGTGACCTTGCTGGGAACGGGCATTCCCAATCCCGACATCAATGCCTTTGGCACCGCGACCATGATTGAGGCGGGCGACCAGAGGGTTCTGATTGATTGCGGGCGTGGCACCGTTATTCGCCTGTCGCAGGCAGGCTTTGCCCTGGGGCACACCGACACAGTTATCCTTTCGCACTTTCACTCGGATCATTATTCCGGCATTTTCGATCTGCTGATGACCGGAACCATTCAGCAGCCCTTTTCAAACCGCGGCGGGCCGCTGCAGGTTTACGGACCACCCGGTGTGGAAGGCCTTGCCGAAGGCGCCTGGATCGCGACACGGCCGGACCGCGATATTCGCGTCGCCGACAGTGAGATCGATCCCGAACACATGCGGATCATCCCGCACGTCTATACAGAAGGCATTGTCTATGACCGCGGCGGGCTGAAGATCATCGCCATCGAGGTGGATCATGGTGAATTCATCCGGCCAGCCTATGCCTTTCGGGTGGAATATGCAGACCATGTCTTTGTTCATAGCCATGATACGCGCTACAACGAAAACCTGATCGCCCAGGCCCAGAGGGCAGATGTGTTCGTGCATGAGGTTGCGGCGGCGACCCCGGAGACATTTGCCAAAAACCCGAAAGCCAAGGTCGCGATCGATCATCATGCCACGCCGCGTGAGGTGGGGCGGGTTTTTGCGCAGACCCGGCCCAGACTGGCAATGCTGACACATCTTGTGCTGTTGCCGCCGCATCCCATGCCCATTGGCGCGGTCATGGCGGAACTGGCCGAAGAATTCGACGGAACCGTGCTTGTTGCCGAAGATCTCATGACGATCGAAATTGGCAGGAATATTTCTGTTATCCCCTATCATCACGGGGCCAAGCCCCGGTAATTCAACGCAATACCGGTAATTCACCGCAAAATATGCTTCAAGGAAAGACGATGACAGACATGAATCTGGAACAGAAAATCAACGCCGCTGGTGGCGCGCTGAACATGCTGCGTGGCTCGAACCTGGGTCATGTGATCTTCCCGGGCATTCCGCCGGAGTTTACCAATTGGCGTGATGAACAACGCGCCTGGCAGCATTCTGTCGTTCTGTTCGAGCAGTCCTTTCACATGACCGAACTGCATCTGCGCGGCGCCGATGTGCTGAAATTCATCACTTATTTTGCCACCAACAAGCTGAGCGATCTTCACCCCATGCGCGCCAAGCAACTGGTCATGGTGGATCAGGGCGGCAGATTGATCTCTGACGCCATCGTGTTCTGCGAGGCGGAGGATTTCCTGCGCGTGGTGGGCCCGCCAACGGCCAGCAACTGGCTGCAGTTCAACGCGGAAAAGTCTGATCTGAATATCGAGGTCACACGCAATGAAAACATGATTATCCCACGCCCCAGCCGGGACGTGTTCCGCTTTCAGTTGCAGGGGCCGAACGCCCTGCCGCTGCTGCAGGAAGTGGTCGAGGGCACTTTGCCGGAGATCAAGTTTTTCCACATCGGCGAATTCAAGATTGCCGGTCAGACCGTACGGGCCCTGCGCCACGGCATGGCCGGTCGCCCGGGCTTTGAGATCTACGGGCCATGGGATGCGCAGCAGGCGGTTCGTGAGCGGGTTGAGGAAGCCGGCATAGCCTTTGACCTGCGCAAGGCAGGCGCCGCCACCTATCCGACAGCGGCGCAGGAAAGTGGCTGGATGCCACGGCCTTTCCCTGCCGTCTATCTGGGCGACGAAATGAAGGCCTTTCGCGAATGGCTGCCTGCCAAATCCTTTGAGGGTGGCGCCTCGCTGGGGGGGAGTTTCGTCTCTGACAATGCCATGGATTATTGTGTCGAGCCGATGGAGCTAGGCTATGGCAAGATGGTGCATTATGACCATGACTTCATCGGCAGGGATGCCTTGCTGGCAAACAAGGATGGCCAGCACCGCACAAAGGTGACGCTGGAATGGAACAATGACGACGTCTTCAACGTGATGCGCCAATCTGTGGGATCACAGCGCCCCCGCACCAAGTTCATTTCACTGCCCGTTCCGATGTATGCGAGCTTTGAATATGATGAAGTGCGCATGGATGGCGCGCCGATCGGCATCTCGCAATGGTCGTCCTATTCCTCCAATGCCGGTGCAATTCTATCCACCGCATTGGTTGAAAGTGACAAGGCGCAGATGGGCAAAGAGGTTACATTGATGTGGGGCGAGCCGAATTCGCGCCGTCGCACGGTTGAAGAGCATGAGGTTGTTGGCATTCGGGCAAAAATTGCACCGGTGCCCTATTTCGAAAAATCCATCAAACGAGACTGAAAGCCGAACCACGCGCTCCCGAAATTGCGGGGGCGCGCTCAACAATAATGGGAGGAAAGACAAATGAAGACAATTTTGTTTGCCGCAATGGCCGCCGGTTCGATGGCCGCCGTCACCGCCGCGACCGCCGCTGAAAATCTGACGGCCCATACGTCCGCCCCCGGGGTGGCGGTTCACCTGACCATTGCCCATCTGGCCGAAGTGGCCGCCGGGCGTGATATCGCCGATATTCAGATCACGCTGGGACAGACCGGGGCCAATGCAACGCTGGCCGTGGCTGAAGGCAAGGCTGACATCGGCATTTGCCCCTTTGTCTTGCCCTTTTTGATGTCCAAGGGCGTTGGCCCCTATGCCGCGATGGGTCCTGAAAAGGGTGCGGAACTGGCCGCCAAGCTGCGTATTCTCTATCCCTATTCGTTCGGCGCCTATCTGCTTTATGCCTATGATACTGTGGGCCTGCAGGGTTGGGGTGATCTGGAAGGCCGCCGCATCTTGAACGGCCCGCCGCGTGGTGGCGCCACAGCAGAAGCACGCGGGCTGATCCAGGTTGTCGCCGGTCTGGAAGAAGGCAAGGGCTACGAGGGCATCCAGAGCGATTGGTCGCAGATGGCGACAACGATCACCGAAGGCACGTCAGATGCCGCCGTTTTGCCGGAATTCGTGCCCTCCGACCGGCCGCTTCAGGCGCTGTCCGCGGGCAAGATGACCTTCTGGTCCATCCCCAAGGACATCTATGAGGGTGAGGCGATGCAGAGGGTTCTGGCGGCGCCGGGCTCGGCGCCCTTTGAACTGACGATGGAGCAGATGCAGTCGCTGGGCGAAAATGCGACAATCGTGTCCGAAGATGATGTCTTCCGCACCCGCGGTTCAGTCGGCGGCAATTGTGTCAATGTATCCATGGACGAAGAACTGGCCTATCAGTTGACCAAGGCGCATATTGAAACGCTGGACGAAATCTATGCCAAGGCGCCCTATGCCCGCAATATCGGCTTGGAAGCGCTGGGCGCAAAGGAATCAGGCATGTGCGGCCCCAACCCGGTGACCTATCATCCGGGTGCGACACGGGCCTGGGAAGAGGCAGGCTATAGGCTTCCCGATTGCGCCAAGTGAACTGATCTGACCGGACGCGGGATTGCCCCGCGTCTGGCTCCCATAAGGGGGATTTGGGCTGAACAGCATGGTCGATACACACAGCCCGCCGCGCGGCGCGGGTTGGCAGAAACTGGTCTATCTGCTCGCCCTGGTTTTTGTCGTGGTGGGCATGGTCAATGCGACGCCTTCGATTCCCGGCTGGGATCAGTTCTGGCGTGCCGCCCTTGATGCGCCTTCTTTGGCCGTGCGGCGGTTCCCCTATGAGATATTCTATCCGATCGTCTTTGCATGGATGATGATCATCGTGGTGCTGACCAGTTCGGTCTGGAGGCGCTGGCAGGATCGCACGGCGATCTGGCGCTGGTCAGGCCTGGCGATGGATGTGGCGCTTGTGGCGGCGGCGCTGGCAATCTCCTTGACCTATCTGGTTGAAAACGAAGCGGTCTGCCTGCTCGATGTGCTCAGCGGTGAGCGCGCCGCGCTGATTGCACGCACGCTGGAGGCCGAACAGGGCATTGCCGCCGCCCTGGGGCTGCCTGCACCCACAAGCGTCGAAAACCCGCGATGCCTGGCCAATACGGGCAGCTGGCTGGTGCTGATCGTTGGCCTCGCCGTGGTTGTCTTCCTGGCCTATAACACCGAGGTCTGGGGTTTTTCCCTCGTCCTGGTGTCAATTCTGCTGGCAGCCTACGCGCTGGGCACCGTGCTGATCTGGTATTTTTTCGGCTCTGACGGGATGAACAAATATCTGATTACCTCGCTGGGTGGCGAGCCGCGCATGCTCAGCGACGGGCGATCGCGCATTCATGATATCCTGATCAACCAGGGCTCGGGTCTGTTGGGCCAGTTCCTGCATATCATGATGAATACGGTCTTTCCCTATGTCGTGCTCGGCGCCCTGCTGGCTGTATCCGCCGGCGGCAAAACCCTGATCAAACTGGCGTTTTTGTGGACGCGCAGGCTGCGCGGCGGCCCCGCCCATGCGGCCATTGTCGCCTCTGCCATGTTTGGGACCACCACCGGAACGCCGGTGGTCAATGTGCTGGGCACCGGTGTCCTGACCATCCCGATGATGGTCAAACGCGGATTTTCCAAGGTCTATGCCGGCGGCATCGAGGCCGCTGCCTCTTCCGGCGGACAGATCATGCCGCCGATCATGGGCATTGCCGCCTTTGTTCTGGCTTCCATGACGGGCGTGCCATACCGGGAGGTCGCCATTGCCGCCGTGATCCCGGCGCTTGCCTATTTCTTCTGTATGTTCCTGTCGGTGATGTTCCAGTCGCGCAAACAGGGCATTGCAGCCGTTGGCGAAATCACTGACGATATGCGCCTGAACCGCAGCGACCGTGTGCACATGTTGCAGATTGCGCTGCCGCTGCTGCTGATCGTCGTGTTGCTGCTGATCCCCAAGGATGCCATTGGGTGTGATCCCATTTCCAGGCTGCTGGGAGCAGAGATCATTCAGGTGGGCAACAATTGCCGCGCCACCAATCTGCCCTGGATCATGCAACTGCTTCAAAACTCGGCAGGCGACGCGGGCAGCGTCGGATGGTGGGCGGCGATCCTGTTGATGGGGCTTTTGTTCATCGATCCTGAATTCCGCCGCAAGCCGCGCCTTCTGGTCGATGCCCTCTCTGATGCGGGCGTGACCATGTCGACGCTTTATCTGATGTTTCTGGCGGTCTCGGTCATTGATGTCAGTCTCAACCTGACGGGGCTTGCCAATTTTGTGGCGCTGGATGTACTGGGTTGGCTGCGAGCCATCGATCTGGGCGGCTCGGCGCCCATCATCTTTCAGTTCATGGCGCTTCTTGTCACCATGCTGCTGGCAATTCTTCTGGGCATGGGCATGCCCGCAGTGCCCGCCTATATCAACGCCGCCCTGCTGATGGGACCGCTGCTGGTGGGGCTGGGTATTGCCCATTTCACCGCGCATATGTTCATCTTCTACTTCGCTTGCGCCAGTGCGATCACGCCGCCGGTTGCCGTGGCATCCTATGCCGCATCGACCATCACCGGCGCCGATCCGATTGCCACCAGCTTTTCGGCCGTACGCTCGGGCATCGTGATGTTCGTGATCCCCTTCGTTTTTGCCTTCTATCCAGAGATATTGCTGATACCCGCCGCAGTGCTGAGCCCCGACACAGCCGCCGGGGCAGCGCGATATCTGCCCGGCTATGATGGCAATATTAATATGGTGTCGCTGATCTGGTTGCTGGTCCGGCTTGTTGTTGCGCTTTATTTGCTTGCCAGCGCATTGGCGCGATTTGACCTGATCCGGCTGGCCCATTGGGAAACCGCCACCCGTCTGCTGCTGGCAGCCCTCATCCTGTCGGCCGACCCCTGGATATACGGCCCGGCAATGGGGCTCGCCGTGGCGCTATTGACCCGATCGTATTTTTACAGGCATGCAAAAGGGGATAGTTAGCGGATTTCCGCAGATTTGCCGCAAACCGCTGGACGCATTACAGTTGAAATTGTTGGATCGAAAGTGTGCAGTAAAGGTCACGGTTCTCGCTGCATTGAAAACCAGGTATGCCGTTTTATAGTTGAAATTATATATCAGATTTGACATATTGATGACATGGATCGTTGAAACACTCAATGCGACGGTAGATGCCGAACTGGAAGCGCTGCCCGCTGATCAGATTGCGAAATTCATCCACATTGGCGAGTTGATCCAGGTTTTGGGTCTCGATCGGGTCCGGCAGCCGCATGTAAAGCATCTTCAAGGGCCGCTCTGGGGAATCCGAATGAAGGGCAGGGATGGCATCTCCCGAGCTCTTTATGAGGTGGTCAAGACCAAACGGCTTGTCGTGGTTCGGGTTTTTGCGAAAAAGAGCCAGAAGACCCCACGCCGGGAAATTGAGCTCGCCCTGAAACGAGCAGAGGACATGATATGACGAAGTTGAAAGAGTTGAAAGGGAAATTGCTGAAGCGTCCTGATGTGCGCGTCGAATACGATTCCCTTGCCGAAGAGTTTTCGATTGTCGAGGCGCTGATCCGAGCCCGAACCCAAGCCGATATGACGCAGGAGCAGGTTGCTGCGAGAATGCAGACCTCGCAGTCCTATATTGCCAAGCTGGAAAGCGGCAGCGTCAGCCCTTCAATGAAGGCGCTGCAACGTTATGCGGCAGCCACCGGGGCCAGACTGAAGATCAGTTTTGAGCAGGAGGTTTTGCCGTAAATTGTAGAAGACTCGACTTGATCTGACACCGCTGCCTTTCCAGAGGACTGGATT
>JARGOX010000001.1:245447-460319 GCA_029233925.1 Rhizobiaceae bacterium | reverse complement strand
CGTGTCTTAGCATCCGGGGGCAGCGCCGAGCAGGCGGTTCCAATCGAGCGGTTACCATTTTTCTCCGGACAGTTTGGGTCTGCGGTTCAGTCCGGCAGGCCGCAATAATTTTCCGACAGGCTTTGCTGCGCCGCAACCGAACCGGCGAGATAGTTGAATTCGGCCTGCTGGATGCGCAAGCCGAAGGTGCCACTTTCGGGAAAGACATGCATCATGCTGGTCATCCACCAGGAAAACCGTTCGGCCTTCCAGATCCGTTGGAGCACCTTGTTCGAATAATCATCGATGGCTGCTGGCGACCTTTCACCGTAATATTCAATCATGGCAGCGCCGAGAGCCTTGACGTCGCTCATGGCGAGATTGAGGCCCTTGGCGCCCGTTGGCGGCACGATATGGGCGGCGTCCCCGGCCAAAAAGAGAGAACCGAACCGCAGGGGCTCGGCAACAAAGCTGCGCAGGGGCGCGATCGACTTCTCGATGGATGCGCCGATCTTCATGGCTTCTGCCGTGTCAGGATTCAACCGCGAGCGCAATTCATCCCAGAACCGTTCATCCGACCAGTTTTCCACTTTTTCGTCGGCGCCCACCTGCACATAATAGCGGCTGCGCGTATGTGACCGCATCGAGCACAGGGCAAATCCCCTTTCGTGATGGGCGTAGATGAGTTCGTCGGAAACCGGCGGCTGGTCGACCAACACGCCTAGCCAGCCAAATGGATAGACACGCTCAAACGTCTTGACTGCCTGCGCTGGCACGCTGGCGCGCGATACGCCGTGATAGCCGTCGCAACCGGCAATGAAGTCGCATGTCAGTTCCTGCGCAACGCCATCCTTGCGCCAGGTAACGCGGGGATGGGGGCTGTCGAAATCATGCAGGGCGACATCTTCAGCCTCATAGATGGTGACTGCGCCCGATGCATTGCGCACATCCATCAGATCGTGGGTGACTTCCGTCTGGCCGTAGACCATCACCTGTTGGCCGATCCGCTCCATGAAGTCGATGCGTTGGTTCTTGCCGTCATAGCTCAGTTCGATTCCCTGATGCGGAATGCCCTCTACATCCATCCGGGCGCCGACACCCGCATTGCGCAGCATGTCGACACTGCCCTGCTCGAGCACGCCGGCGCGAATTCTTGAAAGCACATATTCGGCGCTTTTACGCTCCAGAATGACGCTGTCTATTCCCGCCTGCTCAAGCAGACGGCCAAGCATCAGACCTGCTGGTCCTGCGCCAATAATGGCGACCTGAGTGCGCATAGGTAACCCTCCCGGAAAACGGCTTGTTGTTTGTGTGCTACAATCGGTCGAGAGCACGGATTGGCCAATGGACAAAGAATGCAAAGAATTGGATAATCCGAACATCGGAGCGCCAATGGACATCATACCGACCTATGCACTTTATGGCGAGCAGGCAGCCATTGACGACTGGCTGCATTGGGAAACGCTTGTCGCCCGGTCGCGTCCGCACAGGTTCAATATATCACCACACCGCCATGAAGGGCTGTTTCAGATCATACACCTGAAAAGCGGCGAGGCCGAAGTGACCCTTGATGGTGGTCTTCAGACAATATCCGGGCCGGCACTAGTGGTTGTTCCGGCATTGACGGTGCACGGGTTTGTCTTTTCCAACAATGTCGATGGGATTGTCCTCACGCTTTTCGAGAGGGACGTTCGTGCTGCTTTTGCCGGGTCCCCGGATATTCAGGCGGCTTTGCGCCAGCCGCTAATATTGCGCAGCGCACCGTCGCTTGAAACCATCGGGCATGAAATAAGGGTTCTGACACAGGAGGCCGATTGGCGCTCGCCAGCGCGTGCCGCAGCTTTGCGCGCGCGTATCAGTCTGGTATTGGTGGGTATTTATCGCGCCTTTCACGACATGAATAGCAAGGACGACCGCACGCCTGACCGAGCAACCTCCATCATCCGCGCCTTCAGTGAAATGGTGGATCGCGATTTCCGCCAACACCACCCGGTCGGCTATTATGCAGGCGCGCTGGGCATTACGGCGCAGCATCTCAACAGGATCTGCCGTTCAGTTCTCAACAGTTCAGCGTCCCAGGTGATCGAAAAGCGCCTCTTGCTTGAAGCCCGGCGCCATCTGATGTTCACAGGTTTCAGCGTCAAGGAAATCGCGATCGGGCTTGGATTTTCCGATCCGGCCTATTTCAGCCGTGTCTTCAGTCGTGGCGTGGGACAATCCCCCACCCGCTATCGTGAAAAATCACGGGTATCGGCAAATCAGGAACCCTGTTCGAAATAGATTCGATTTTCAGGCCCCCTTTGCACCATAGGCATCGCGCAGCTTCAGCCACGACATGGGCTGGTCGGGGTCCTCGTTCCTGCCTTTGGGCACAAGGTCCAGATAGTGATAGCCGGCATTGAGCATATCGAGACCCCGGCCATAGGTCGAATAGGTGTGGTAAATAGTTGCATCCTCGCCCTTGCAGAACACACTGATGCCGGGCGCATCATCGACGGGAAAGTCACTGGCCCGGTAGTTGTAACGGATGGCGCCTTTTTCCCGCATTTCCGCCGTGAATGACACGTCAAAATCATAGTTGAAATCGCTGCCGCCGGACGAAACCCAGTCAAAGCCCCAGCCCATCCGCCGGCGAAATGCATTGAGTGTCTCAAGCGGCGCCCGTGAAACGGCGACCAATGCAACATCACGGGCGGCAAGATGGACAATGTTGCGGTCGAAATTATCCGCCCAGAAGGAACAGCTCTTGCAGCCGGTCTGCCAGTCGGGACCATACATGAAGTGGTAAACCACCAATTGGCCGCGATCACCGAACAGATCCGCCAGCGCCTTTTCGCCTTCATTGGTGTCGAACGTATAATGTCTGGTGACTTCCACCCAGGGCAGTGAGCGGCGCTCCATGCTCAGCGCGTCACGCGCGCGGGTAAAGGTCTTTTCGCGCTCCAAAAGGGCGACGCGCGCCTGCAGCCATTCCTCGCGTGAAACGATTTTTTGCTGGTCCATCGGTCCGCTCCTCAGGCAAATAATTGTTCGAGGCAATGGAAACTGGAATTCCAGCCCATGCCATGGTTGTCTCTGGAGGCCACATCGGCAAAGACGCGCTGGTCCAGGACCATTTTTGTCCCGCCGTCAACAGCGGTGAATGTCACGCTGACCTCAGTGACCTCGCCCTGGCTGCCGTCCGGCTGCTTCCACGCCCAACTGAACACAAGGTGGTTCGGACGGTCGATCGTCCTGTAGGTGCCGCCACACACGTGTTCGCCGCCATCGGCATTGCGCATGGTCGTCTCCCAGGCGCCGCCCTCACGCACATCCATCCGGTGTTTCGGCGTGGACATGCCCTCTGGTCCCCACCATTGCACCAGCATGTCCGGTTGCACCCAGGCATCAAAAAGTCTTTCGGGCGTCGTCGCAATGACCCGTTCAATCACCAGAACCCTGTCGTCAGTCACCATTGCCATGTTTGCTCTCCTCTTGCGCGATCACTTTCTCCAGCCGGTCGAATGATGTCTGCCAGAACTGCCGGTAGCGGCCGATCCAGTCGTCCACCGCGCGCAGGCTTTGCGGGCGAATGCGAAATGAGCGAAATTGCCGGTCAATCCGTCGTTCAATGATTCCGGCGTCCTCCAGCACCTTGAGATGGCGCGAGACCGCCGGTTTGGAAATGTTGAAGGGCTGGGCCAGAGAGCCGGCGGTCTGGTCGCCGTCCTGTAGAAGCTGTTCGACAATGGCAAACCGGGTAGGGTCAGACAGCGCCGAAAATATGGTCTGTACATTCATTATTTTCCTCATACGTTAAATAATAAATAAGTTAAATATAAAGGTATGTCAAGCATGGCGCCGTCGGGATCGGATTTGCCATCTGCACGCGTCTTCTCCTGCCTTTGGCGCATGACCAAAGCAGAACACCGGGATGTCTTGCACGGCGCGCGCAGGGGTGCGATAGCACGGTCATGTTGTTGGTTGATAGAAGACCCGGATGAACGCCTCCAGTACCCATTCAGACAGCTCTGTCGTCAGGCTGGCGCTTGGTGGTCTGGTCGCCATGGCCGTGGCCATGGGGCTTGGACGGTTTGTCTATACGCCGCTGCTGCCCGACCTGATGGATGGGTTGTTTTTGAATGCCTATCAGGCCGGTCTGATTGCTTCATCCAATTATGTCGGATACCTGCTGGGCGCCGTTCTGGCCTCACAGGGCTGGGCGGCGGGCCGCGAGCGGTCGGTTTTTGCCGGCGGCCTGCTGGCCACGACCATCCTGCTTTTCGCCATGCCTTTTGCCCACGAGGTTTGGTCGCTTTCGAGCATTCGTTTGGCCGCCGGAATTGCCAGTGCCTTCGTGATGGTTTTCGGCTCGACGATCGTATTCAGTCATCTGCAGGCGGCTGGCCGCGATGATCTTCAGACACTGCATTTTGGTGGCGTTGGCGTTGGGTTGGTCTGTTCAGCCCTGCTGCTGCTGGTTTTGACACATCTCGACAGTCACTGGACCACCGGCTGGTTTGCCGCCGCAGCACTGGCGTTGCTTGGTTCGATTGCCGCGATGCTGCTGGTGCGTGTCGATCCGCTGCCCGGTGTCCACGGCAAACGCGAACGGCCATTGGTCTGGGACCGCGGCCTTGTGTTCATCACCATCGCCTATGGTCTGTTTGGTCTTGGCTATATCGTCACGGCAACCTTTCTTGTGGCCATCGTGCGGGAAGGGCAGGGGCAATCGCCGCTGGAGGGCTGGGTCTGGCTGGTGACTGGCGCCGCAGCGGCCACTTCCCTTGTGGTATGGACGCCATGCCGCCGGCGGTTCGGTCTCTTCGCCACATTCATCGCCGGGTGTCTGGTGGAAGCTGGTGGCGTCGCCGCCAGCGTCATCCTGCCGTCACCGGTCGGGCCATTTCTGGGCGGCGCTCTGCTCGGCCTCACCTTCGTTGTGGTAACAGCCTATGGTCTGCAGATCGGTCGGCTGATGGCGCCCCATGCGCCACGCAAGGCGCTGGCGCTGATGACAGCGGCCTTTGGCGCCGGCCAGATTATCGGACCGCTGATCGCCGGCTATCTTGCTGAACTGTCCGGCAATTACACATCGGGAAGTCTTGTGGCTGCATTTGCCCTTGTGGTGGCGGCACTTTTCGCCATGATGGCCAATGCAAACGTCAGGGGCACATAATTGTGATCGAAGTCGACCCCTTTTCAGCCATACCTATGGGATTGAAGCAAATGGACATGCGGCGGCCTTTCGGGCCGGTCGCGGTCAAATGAAAACCAGGGTTACATGTCAAAGACCTTTGGCGTGATACAGCGAAAGAAGCCAACGTGTTCAAATCATTCTTCCCACAGCCGAAGTGGTTTTTCCTTTCGGCAATCGCATGGGCGCTGGCCTGCGCCTTCCTCTGGTATTCCTACGGAACAGAAATCGGGACATCTCTCGGGTTTGAGTTTGCTCCGCCGGACGCAGGGCCGGTCATAGGTCTCAGCTACTTCTGGACGCCCAGCTTCATCTGGTTCTACATCTACTATTTCACCACCTCAGCCGTTTTTGCAGCGATATGGTATCGGATTGACCCTCATCCGTGGTTCCGCTGGTCGGTGCTTGTATCAATATTTATTCTGTTTTCGACTTACTACTCAGTACAGGTCAGTGTTGCTATCAACCATTGGCGCAGACCTTTTTTTGATGAGATACAATCAGCGCTGAGCGGCAGCGGAGATGTCACCAAGGAAGAACTCTATTCACTTCTTCTGGTGTTTTTCTCCATTGTAACGGTGGCTGTAACCGTTGCGGTAATAACCCGGTTTATTGTGAGTCACTATATTTTCCGTTGGCGCACGGCCATGAACAATTATTATATGTCAAAATGGCAGCAGGTGCGGCATATCGAGGGTGCATCGCAACGTGTTCAGGAAGACACCATGCGCTTCGCCGGAATCATGGAAAGTCTTGGCGTTAGCATGGTCGATTCCATCATGACTCTCTTCGCTTTCCTTCCGTTGCTGTGGAGCCTTTCAAGCCACATAACCGAATTGCCGATCGTCGGCGTAATCCCTGCGCCCTTGGTTACAGCAGCAATATTCTGGGCGCTCTTCGGAACTGTACTGCTGTCAGTGGTTGGTATCAAACTTCCGGGGCTTGAATTCAGGAACCAGCGTGTGGAGGCTGCCTACCGCAAGGAACTGGTTTATGGTGAGGATCACGCGGACAGAGCGCAACCACCAACGGTGGCTGAGCTATTTGATAATGTTCGAAAAAACTATTTTCGTCTTTATTTCAATTACATGTATTTCAATGTGGCGCGCTATTCCTATCTGAATGCCGACGGCGTTTATGCCGTTATCATACTCATTCCGACAATCGTCGCGGGAAAAATATCGCTCGGTATCTTTCAACAGATCGTCTCCGCATTCGGACAGGTTAGCTCGTCGTTTCAGTATCTGGTCAATTCCTGGACGACAATTGTTGAACTCCTGTCGATCCATAAACGTCTGAGGACTTTTGAAGCGGCGATCAAAAACGAGCCTTTGCCTGACATCGATGCGGAGTTTCTAGCGCGAATTGATTCAACGGTTGATCCGATGACAACGGATATCGATATTGAAAAACCCTGATCATGTGAGAGTACATTTGCGTATTTTTTCGGGCGGCGTGGTTGATGCCGCCTGATCATTTGCAATGATATGGCTCTGTTAGAGGTTTCACTGACATTGCGGACAATTGACCGGTGGCGAACGTTAGAAGCTGCCTGTAGAAAGCGTGCTCTATGCGCCGCCATCGCCATTTTGCTGCAGCTTCATCTGCTCAATGGCGTCGCGGTAGGAAACGCAGGCCACATCCGGCAGTCCGCACACGTCGCTCAAAAGGCGTTCCATTGCACGCCAATAGGCGCCGCCATTCATTTCCACAAAGTGAAATCCCAACTGCAGCGGCCTGCGTTCTCCCTGATATTGTTCATCAAAGGCCTTGCGGAAGGCGCCGTAACTGCGTTCCTCATAGAGGGCTGATTTCGAGGCGTTTTCCAGGCCGCCTGAATGGCGCACAAACAGATTGTAATCCATGGCGATCACCCGGCGGTTTTTCGGGCCTTCGTTGATGAGCGGCAGATCGAAGGTTATGAAGTCGCCGATCTGACGCGGCATGGCCGGGCCTCTTGAGACACCGCTTGCGTCATAGGCATAGCCTGCCTCCTTGAGCGCCACTGTCATATTGCCATTGACCGACAGATAGGGCGCGCGAAAACCGGTGATGTCCCGGCGCACAAAGTCGCTCCAGCCTTCCGGCTCGGCCTTTGCGGCACCGATGCGCTGCCAGGCCTTGTCGAGCGCCAGTGAAAAGGCGGACAATTCAGCTGCCCAGTCCTGCTGGCTCCAGCTTTTCCCATCAAAATGACCACAGCCGTGACTGGCTATCTCGTGCCCTTCACCCCGGGCCTTCCAGATATGCTTCAGCCGCTGCCGGACCTCCGGTTCATTGGCCGCGAACCCCACATTTGACTGCCCGACCTTTTGTCCCGGCGCATGATAGGTGGCGCGGTTCTTGCGAGTCATCAGGAAGGTGCAGGAAAGAAAATAGGTAAATTGGGCGCCGGTGCGCTTGGCGATGGACCGGCTTTTGTCCCACAGGGCATTGTTGTGAGCGCCGTCGAAAGACACAATGACAAATTGTTTGGAGGCGGTTTTTGTCGCCCATGCAGGCGGCGTGATGGTGGCGACGGTGAGGATGAGGCTCAGCAATAGGGGACGACGAAAAGACACGGAATTTTCAACCTTGGCGATGGATAGATCCACGAAAACAAACAGCGTTTGCACGGATGGGGGATTGATGCAGCTGGATCAATGAAGAATCATAAATTCAGAGAATACCAGTGCTGCTTGCTTTGTGCATGTCCTTCCTGTCACGTGCACAGAATCACGATGCGCATTGCACACATTTCTCGGCCATTGGGTCGATTTCAAGGCGTTTGTCAGGAATTTCGTTGTCACACCCGACGCAATAGCCGTAGTCGCCTTCGTTGATTCGACGTTCGGCCATTTCAATGCGCAGCAGATCGCGTTGGCGCGCCCGTTCCTGCGCCTCTGCCATCGCCTGCTGTTGCATGGAATCCATCCGCGACAACCGCCCCACTGCCTGCTGATCAAGCATCACTGTGGAACGCGAGTCTTCCGAAAGTCGAGACAATTCCTCAAGTTCAGCCTTGCGCCGGGAAAGCCGGCTTCTTGCAATTTCCAGATCAATTGTCATTTTTTCATGCTAAGTCTGTAAAAAATGCGGCGCAAGGGCCGATTGATGGACAACCTTTGTTTATCCTGTGCCAGAACTTCGCTATTGGTGTCGGGAATGCTGCTTGAACATAAACCCAATATGGGCGGGAGAATAAACGATGGTCTGGCTGATTTTGGGACTGGCAATTTTTCTGGGAGTGCATTCTGTCAGGATTTCGGCGCCTGAATTTCGCGATCGCATGATTGCGCAGCGCGGTGAGAACGCCTGGAAAGGCTTCTATTCGCTGATTGCTTTCCTCGGGCTCGGGCTGATCATCTGGGGCTTTTCCATCGCGCGTTACGAAGGTCCGATCATCTACACACCGCCGACGTGGATGAGCCATGTCACCTTGCTGCTGATGCTGTTCTCCTTCATTCTTCTGGCCGCATCCAGCCTGCCTGCCAGCAGGATCAAGGTGGCGGCCAAACATCCGATGCTGCTGTCGGTCAAACTATGGGCTTTGGCGCATTTGATGGCCAATGGCGATCTTGCTTCCCTGCTGCTCTTCGGTTCCTTCCTGATCTGGGCAATTGTTGACCGGATATCGGAAAAGGGCCGCGTTGTTGCCGGTGAAGGCGTGCCCGCAATCAAGCCGCCTGTGCGCAACGACATCATCGTGATCGTCGTCGGTCTGCTCGCCTATGTCCTTTTCGTCTGGAAGTTGCACGAATGGCTGATTGGCGTCGCACCCATAACGTCTTGAAAAAGACGTAAAAACCCTGCAACTGACCGATTGACTGATTGCGGATGGTCTCCTGACATCTGTGCAAATCCGCTAATTTGACATTTTCCCTTACATGCGGCGCAAAATCGGTTACAAGGCCCGACTGAAACAACAAGAACAACACGGCTGGGCAAATTGCCTGCATCAAGTTGAGGGCCGGGCCACCCGGTGAATGATATGTCAGACGACAGTTTTATCCGCGAAGTTGACGAAGAGCTGCGTTCAGACCGGATGCAATCCATCTGGAAGCGCTTCGGCAAATACATTATCGCTCTTGCAGCATTGATCGTTGTCGGCACTGCGGCAGACCGCGGGTATGATTACTGGAGCTCGAGCAAGGCCTCAAAATCCGGCGATACATTCCTGGCAGCACTCAATCTTGCCCGTGAAGGCCAGCAGGAAGAAGCCCTGACGGCTCTGCGGCAGTTGGAAAAGGAAGGTTACGGTTCCTATTCGGTTCTGGCGCGCATGCGCGCAGCGACCGTTTTGGTGGACACGGGCGATTTTCAGGCGGCGATTTCGGATTTTTCGACGATCGGAAATGATGGTAGCGTTCCTGCATCGGTGCGCGATATTGCACGCATCAAGGCCGGCTATCTTCTGGTCGACCATGGTTCCTATGAGGATGTGGCCGTGCAGGTGGAAAAACTCAGTGGCGGTGAAAATCCGATGCGTCATTCTGCGCGCGAAGCCCTGGGGCTGGCTGCCTGGAAGGCTGGCGATTATGCAAAAGCACGTGAATGGTTCGATCTGATTGCAGGAGACACGGGCGTTCCTGCCGGCGTTTCGCAACGGGCCGGTATCATGCTCGATATTATTACGGCAAGCGGCAAGGCTGGACAGCAGTCCTGAGCAATTTTGCCGGCCGTTTTTACGACTGGAAATATGAATGAGTTTTACCGTTGCCATTGTCGGTCGTCCCAATGTCGGCAAGTCGACCCTGTTCAACCGGCTGTCCGGGCGTAAACTTGCGCTTGTCGACGATACGCCAGGTGTGACTCGCGACCGCCGTCCGGGTAACGCCCGACTGATTGACCTCAAATTCGGCATTATCGATACGGCCGGGCTGGAAGAGACAGGGCCCGACACGCTGGAAGGCCGGATGCGCGCCCAAACGGAAGCTGCCATCGACGAAGCCGACATGACCTTGTTTCTGATCGACGCCAAACTGGGCCTGACCCCGGTCGATGAAACACTTGCCGTCATCCTGCGCAAACGCGGCAGGCCGGTGGTGCTGGTCGCCAACAAGGCGGAGGCCCGAGGCGCCGAGAGCAGTCTTTACGACGCCTATCGATTGGGTCTGGGTGAACCGTGCCCGATTTCAGCTGAGCACGGTGAAGGCATGCTTGATCTGCGTGATGCCATCGTGGCCGCCATTGGCGAGGAAATGGCCTTTGGCTCTGCCGATGACGTGGCGGTTGCCAACATTGATATCAGCCCGACGGACAGTGAAGACGACGAAGAAGTTGATACCTATGATGAGAGCAAACCGATGCGGGTTGCCATTGTAGGCAGGCCAAATGCCGGTAAGTCGACGCTGATAAACCGCTTTTTGGGGGAAGAGCGTCTGCTCACCGGACCGGAAGCGGGCATTACCCGGGACTCCATTTCCGTTGAATGGGACTGGAAGGGCCGGCGGATCAAGATGTTCGATACGGCCGGACTGCGTCGCAAGGCCCGGGTTCAGGAAAAACTTGAAAAACTGTCCGTGGCCGATGCCTTGCGCGCCATTCGATTTGCCGAAGTTGTGGTGATCGTTCTCGATGCCGACATTCCCTTTGAAAAACAGGATTTGCAGATTGTCGACCTTGTGGTTCGCGAGGGCAGGGCACCTGTCATTGCTTTCAACAAATGGGATATGATCGAAAACCGGCAGGAGACCCTCTCCATGCTCAGAGAGGAAACCGAGCGTCTGCTGCCGCAGATACGCGGTATTCGTGCCGTGCCAATTTCCGGGCTGACCGGGGTGGGTCTCGAAGACCTGATGAATGCGATTGTCGACACCCACAGAACCTGGAACAAGCGGATTTCCACAGCCAAGCTCAATCGCTGGCTCGATTCGATGCAGATCCGCCATCCACCACCCGCCGTCTCCGGGCGCCGCATCCGCATGAAATACATGACACAGATCAAGGCGCGACCGCCGGGGTTTGTAATTTCCTGCACGCGGCCGGAGGCCTTGCCGGAATCCTATAGCCGCTACCTGATCAACGGTTTGCGTGAAGATTTTGACATGCCCGGCGTGCCTCTGCGCATCTCCATGCGCAAAGGCGACAATCCCTTCGCTCCGAAGAAAAAACGCAGATAGTCATTTGTGCCGGACAATCTATAGAACCGGCTGTTTTGCCGGGGAGCAACGGCGCGAAGTGGCTTTGCGTACCGCTCTATCTGTGGCTTCGATACAATTTGTTATCGACAAAACACAGATAAAATTGGCTTCGCCCCATTAACGCTCCATAAAGGTTAATACTCCATCATCGCGACAATGATGTTTTGTAAGAGTGCTATGGAGTAGAGTATTGCGTAAGGGATTAGCCTCTTTGGGTCGGCTTGCATTGTTTGGTCGCAGCGGGTCGGCTCCGTATCTAACCGGGGCAGTGATTTTTCTGATCTCGACGTCTCCCATTGCATTTTCCGATATGGCCAGCCTGTTGTCAGGCGCGGACAGCGGCACAGCCCGATGGCAGACCTATTTGGTCACGGCACCGGCGGGATCCATCCACAACGCCGAAATGACGTTTTCTGATCCGATCAAAACCGGATCGACGCTCAGTGGTACGGGGATCAAGACGCCCAACGGCCAGACCATTGCATTCCGCCAAAAGGTTGGCGTGAGGGATGCGCGCCCGGATGAGGATCGCGTGACACGCTCTCTAAAGCGCGGCCGTGTCATCGACATCACGCCCGTTGCTCCGCCGAAAGACTTTTCCGCCGGATCGGTTCTCAAACGCAGCAGTCTGATGACGCCGACAAAATTGGCAGATCATCTCGAAATGGCATTCATCAAACCGGACCTGCAGGGCCGGGAAGTGCAGATCGCGACCGCCTTCCACAGCAAACCGTCCGTGACCCAATCCAGCGAAATGCCGGCAATGCTGGCCAAACTGGTGACAAATGACAATGCCGATATTCTGGCAACAGCCTATGCGCCCGTCGAGCCGGACTATGCCAGCACGTCTCCCTTTGCTTCGCTGTTGAAAAATGAAACGCAGCAGGGCCGCTTTTTCCCGCCGATTCTCAAAAACGATCACGCGTGGGCCGGCCACGCCTTGCCTGCAAAGGCATTCTCTTCAGCTGAACAGCGTTGTCTTGCCGCAGGTGTCTATTTTGAAGCGCGCGGTGAACCGGTCAAAGGCCAGGCAGCTGTGGCTCAGGTGATTCTCAATCGTGTCCGCAATCCTGCCTATCCCAACACCATCTGCGGTGTGGTTTACCAGAACAAACGCTGGCGCAACCGTTGCCAGTTCTCCTTTGCCTGTGACGGCGTCCGCGATCGTGTCGGTTCGAAATACCACTGGTCGGTTGCCAGTGATGTTGCCATGGCAGTGACAGCCGGCAAGATCTGGCTGGATGAAGTGGGCTCCTCCACCCATTATCACGCAATCTATGTGCGTCCGAAATGGGCCAGGAAAATGAAGAAGGTTGGCCGAATCGGTCTGCATGTCTTCTACCGAACCTATGGCGGCGGCTGGAGCTGACAGCTTCGCCTGATGCGTCGATCAACGGCTGGCGAGGGGGTTAAAGTGCCGCAATGCACAATGATTCTGTGATGCTTAAGTCGAATGAATTGCACTGCCCACATTAACGCATTGTTTTTTCACGATATTTTATATTGCATTCCCACCCGAGAGTCGCCTTGACTTGGATGGGGGGTAAAACTATGTTGCGCCCGACTTCGGAACGGTTTCGTTCGGTTTCGTCAGACAGCAAAGTGGAGCGCAACTTTCATGAGAAAACCCGCGCAAAACAACGGATCGCATGATCCTGCTCCTGATGATGACGGACGAAGTGATCAATCCGACGGTCTTGAAGAGCGTCGCATGCAATTGGGAGCAAAACTTGCTTCCCGCACGGCGGCAGACAAAAAGGACAACAAAGCTGGAAGGGAAGACAAGACTTCCTACGCCAAGGCGTTTCAGCTTTCGACCGAATTTGTTGCCGCGATTTTCGTGGGCGCGCTTCTGGGCTATCTGATCGACCGATTTGTGGGGACAACACCCTGGGGAATGATCCTGTTCCTTCTATTGGGGTTTGTCGCCGGGGTACTGAATGTTATGCGTTCAGCCGGTGTTGTTGCGCAAAAGCGCATCACCGGCACGGATGACAAAGACTAACAAGACGCCAATGGCTGAACAGGCCGGCAAACGGAAAGAGGTACGCGGTGGCAAATGATCCCATCCACCAGTTTCAGATCAGCAAACTGATCCCCATTGATGTTGGTGGTCTTGATCTGTCATTTACCAATTCCTCGCTCTTCATGGTTGCGACCGTGGCTGTTGCGTCGGCATTTCTATTTCTGACAACATCCAATCGTGGCATGGTGCCAAGCCGGATGCAGTCGATTTCCGAGATGGGCTATGAATTTGTAGCCTCCATGCTTCGCGATGGCGCGGGTTCTGCAGGCATGCGGTTCTTCCCGATGGTGTTCTCGCTGTTCATGTTCGTTCTGGTTGCCAATCTTCTGGGCATGTTCCCCTATTTCTTCACCATCACCAGCCACATCATCGTGACGTTCATGTTGTCTTTGCTGGTGATTGGAACCGTGGTTGTCTATGGCTTCTGGAAACACGGTCTGGGCTTTCTCAAACTGTTTGTACCCAGTGGCATTCCCATGGTGCTGATGCCGCTTGTGGTGCTCATTGAGGTGATTTCCTTTCTGTCACGTCCCATCAGCCTTTCGGTTCGTCTGTTTGCGAACATGTTGGCCGGTCACATCACGCTTAAAGTTTTTGCCGGATTTGTTACCTCGCTGGGCGCCATGGGTGCGCTGGGTATCGGTGGTGCAATCCTGCCATTGTTCATGGCGGTCGCATTGACCGGCCTGGAATTTCTTGTTGCCTTTTTGCAGGCTTATGTTTTTGCGGTGCTGACATGCATGTACCTCAATGACGCCCTGCATCCGGGCCACTAGGAGAGAAATTGGCGGCATAGCCGTCATTCAACAGACGCAAATCCCATTCGAAGGAGTTTATTATGGAAGCGGAAGCAGCAAAATACATTGGCGCAGGTATCGCATGTCTCGGCATGGGCGGTGCAGGCATTGGTCTTGGTAATATCTTTGGTAGCTACCTTGCAGGCGCATTGCGCAATCCCTCAGCAGCTGACGGCCAGTTCGGCCGCTTGATTTTCGGCTTTGCTGTTACGGAAGCTCTGGGCATCTTTTCGCTGCTCATCGCACTTCTCCTGCTCTTCGCGTGATCCTTTAAAGGATGGCGTTTCTGGCCACGCTTTCGGGCGTGGCCGCAAAGCAGGACGGGTCAGGTGGCTCGGATCTGCTTGTTTGATAGAGCCACGGTGCGTTGAACCATTGTCCGGATCAACTGCTGTGAAGTGATTGTTGGAGACGAAAATGCTCGTGACAGCAGCGTATGCAGCGGGTGCTGAACATGCGACGGAGAATTCGTTCCCGCCGTTTGACAGTTCTACGTTTTCTTCGCAAATTCTTTGGCTGGCCATTACGTTTGGCCTGTTCTACCTGTTCATGTCGCGGGTTGTTTTGCCACGCATTGGCTCCATTCTGGAAACCCGTCGTGACAGAATTGCTCAGGATCTCAATGAGGCCAATCGGCTGAAACTTGAATCCGATCAGGCTTTTGCCGCTTATGAGCAGGAACTGGCGGAAGCCAGATCCAACGCCCATGAGATTGCGCAGACAGCACGTGACGAAGCGAAGGCGGATGCTGACGCAGAACGGGCAAAAGTCGAGGCTGAAGTTGCCGGCAGGCTTGAAAAAGCCGAGGCGGAAATCGCTGCCGTCAAAAGCAAGGCTCTTGCCGAAGTGGATGCCATTGCGGTTGACACAACATCGGCCATTGTCGAGCAGTTGATCGGTGGATCCGTGACCAAGGCTCGGGTGACTGCAGCGGTCAAGGCCGCCGCAGAGGGGAGAGAATAGATGGACGCTACATTTTGGGCACTCATCGCGCTTATTCTCTTTCTTGCACTGATTGCCTATATGAAAGTGCCTGGCATGATCGCCAAGTCACTGGATGGTCGGGCGGACAAGATCCGCAACGAGCTGGACGAAGCGCGTCGGTTGCGTGAAGAGGCTCAGCAACTGCTGGCCGAATATCAGCGCAAGCGCAAGGATGCGGAAAAGGAAGCCAGCGCTTTGATCGCGGCAGCCGAACATGAGGCCACCGGGCTGATGGCCGAAGCCCGTCAGAAGACCGAGGAATTTGTTCAGCGTCGCACTGTGATGGCCGAACAGAAAATCGCTCTTGCCGAGGCAGAGGCGGTCAACGAAGTGCGCCAGTCTGCGGTCGAGATCGCCGTCAGGGCGGCGGAAGCCCTGATTGCGGAGCAGGCCGATACCAAATTGGTCGGTGACCTTTTCAAGTCTTCCATCACCGAGTTGAAAGAACGCCTGAACTGATTTTCAGTCATGGTGAGAAACAATGCAGGCCGGGATCATTCCCGGCCTTTGCTTTTTCAGGCCTGTTGGTTTATCGCTTGCATTCCATCGGGTGGTTGAATTCTGCCCGATGGTTCGTTCTCAGGGCGGGGTGCAATTCCCCACCGGCGGTAATGAAGAGCCCATGGCCTTGTCATGGGGGATTTGAAGCCCGCGAGCGCCTGACCATCCCGGTCAGGGTCAGCAGATTCGGTGTGATTCCGAAGCCGACGGTCATAGTCCGGATGAAAGAGAACGGGTAACGATGCAAAAGCGTTCCCCTGCGGGCCGCTTTTGGTCATGCCTGTATGCCCTGATTCTTATAGGTTCTTGAAGGGAACATGTGATGAATCAGTCAAACTCGATGTCCAAATCAATATTCATTCCTCAAAATCCAGCGCTGGAAGCCGCCCTCTACATGGTCGCTGCCGGTACCGTATTCGCACTGATCAATGTCAGTGTTCAGGCCGTCACCATGCAATACGGCATGGCGTCATCATCAGCGGCATTCTGGCAATATTTCATCGCCATGCTTTGTGGCCTTCCATGGATCCTGCGTATCGGCCTGGGAGTGCTCAAGACAACCAATCCCGGCTTCCATGTTTTGCGGGTGGTCATGGCGGCGATTGGCGTTCAGTTCTGGGTTGCCGGATTGTCCGTGGTGCCGATCTGGCAGGCCATTGCGCTGATCATGACATCACCGTTTTTTGTCACCCTGGGCGCCGGCCTTTTGCTCGGCGAGCGCGTCGGACCGGCGCGCTGGTTGGCCACGCTGATCGGATTTGCCGGTGGCATGATCATCCTGGCGCCCTGGTCGGACAGTTTCACCCTGGCCACACTGATGCCTGTTGTTGCCGCCCTGTTCTGGGCAGCGACATCGCTGATGACCAAACGTCTGACCGGCGAGGAATCGTCCGAGACGATCACCTTGTACATGCTGTTGCTGCTGACGCCGATCAATGCGGCCCTGGCAATGACATCCGGCGGGTTTGCCATACCCGGCAATATGGCCATAGGGTTGATTGTCCTTGCCGGTATCCTGACCATGCTGGCGCAGTTTCTGATTGTGCGTGCCTATGCCACGGCCGATGCGGCCTATGCCCAGCCCTTTGACCACCTCAAGCTGCCGTTGAATGTTTTGGCCGGTTGGATTGTCTTCGGTTTTGTGCCTGGCGGCAACCTGTGGCTGGGTTCGCTGCTGATTGTCTCGGCATCGCTCTACATCGCCCATCGCGAATCGCGCAGCGGCGCCTGAAATTGCCGAACTTTATTCCGGGTCCCTGCGCAGCGGCCGGAAACTCATCCGGTGCAAAGGGCAGGGACCATGATCGACAATGGCCTGCCGGTGCATCTGTGTGGCGTAACCGGCATGACGTTCGAACCCATAGGCGGGAAAGATAAGTGATGCCCGCACCATCATGCGGTCGCGCATGACTTTTGCAACGATCGATGCCGCGGCGATGGACACCGAGCGTGCGTCGCCCTTGACGACCGCTCTGGCGGGGCAGGGCAGCGATGGCGGCACGTCGCGACCATCGATCAGCGCAAAGTCCGGTTGCCTCACCAGGGCCCACAGGGCGCGACGCATGGCATCAAGGCTGGCCTTGCGAATGTCGGTATCATCAATCCGTTTGGCGCTGGATGAGGCCACGGCCACATCGCCATGGGCAAGGATCAGTTCAAACAGAGCCTCGCGTCTTGCGGCCGTCAGCTTTTTGGAATCATCAAGCCCGTCGGGAATTCTGTCGGGGTCAAGGATCACGGCTGCTGCAACAACCGGTCCGGCCAGCGGTCCGCGTCCCGCCTCATCGGCACCGGCGACAAGGCGTTGCGGTGCCAGGGCTTCACGCTCAAGGGCATAATCGGGGCCATTTTCGGGGATGTGAAAAAGCGCCTTCTGCCCTTTGGCGGAAGCGCGGCTTTCTGCAGTTCGCCGTAAAGAGCGAGAATCGGATGGGTTGCGAGACATGTGCGGCAAACTCGCATGCCCACCCGATTCTCTGCAAGTCCCTCCTCAATGAGCGGCGTTTGGATGGTGGTACCGAAACAATTGCTCTGCAAAACAAAATCCATCGCAAGGGATCGCGACAGTTCGAGCCTGCATTTTCAGGAGGGAGTTGCCGTCATGGCCGCAGTCGGGGAAAAGCGATCATGACGGATTTTTAAAGCAGGTTCAGCTGTACCCCCATTCCCATGGGTGGCGTGAACAGATCGGTACGCAGCGGCGCGCCCCTTTTGTCCAGGCCGAGCTTTTTCGTGGTGATTTCAAACCGGCGGGCCAATTGCCAGGCATAGGGGCCCTGACCCTTCATGCGTTTGGAAAAATCCGCATCGTAATCCTTGCCACCGCGCATCGAGCGCACCAGCGACATCACATGGCGATAGCGATCGGGGTAATGGCGCAGCAGCCAGTCGCGAAACAACGGGCTGACCTCCAGCGGCAGGCGCAGCAATATATAGCTTGCAGATGACGCACCGGCAGCCTTGGCCGAGTCGAGAATGCGCTCCATTTCATGGTCGTTCAGCCCCGGAATGACCGGTGACGCCATGACGTTGACCGGAATCCCGGCATCGGAAAGACTGCGCATGGTCTCAAGTCTTCGCACCGGCGTGGACGCCCTGGGCTCCATGGTCCGGGCAAGGCGGCGATCAAGGGTCGTCACCGACAGACCAACCCTGACGAGATTCTTTTCTGCCATCTGCGTCAGGATATCGATATCGCGCAGGATCATCGAAGACTTCGTCACAATGGCGACCGGATGATCGCAGGCATTCATCACTTCAAGCAACTGACGCGTGATGCGCCATTTCTTCTCGATCGGCTGATAGGGATCCGTATTGGTGCCCATGGCAATGACACGCGGCTTGTAGCCGGGTTTTGACAGCTCCCGTTCAAGCAGCTTGGGAGCATCGGGCTTGGCAAAGAGTTGTGCTTCGAAATCGAGGCCGGCAGACAGGCCCATATAGGCATGGGTCGGGCGGGCGAAACAATAAACACAGCCATGTTCGCAGCCACGATAGGCATTGATGGAACGATCAAAAGGCAGGTCGGGTGAATCATTGCGGGTGATTACCGTCCGGGGTTTTTCCACCTGGACCTGGGTTTTGAAAACCGGCAGGTCCTCCATTGATTCCCAGCCATCATCAAAGGCATGACGGGTGCGCGATTCAAAGCGCCCGCTCGGGTTGATACCCGTGCCGCGACCGCGCCGCCGACTATGATCAATGCGCATCCCGGAGCGCGCCACCAGCGCCTCGGCCATCTCCGCACTGTTGGAAGGCGCCAGCACATTTTGCCTGAAATGATCCAGTTCACTCATGAGGACACCCTCCTTTTTTTGATGTTTCAATTATGAATATATTCCTATCAGAACATATGGAACATAACAAGAACAAATATGGCGGTGTCTGCAGGAAATTCAAGTCTTGATGTTTCTGTGAAAGAGTGCGGTGGGGTGATCGGCATACAAAGGCCCATTGACCGATCGTCTACGGGAATGCCAGCATCGATCCCCAAAGGCTTTCAAGCCTGCAGCATCTATGTGAGGACATGCAATGACCGACCAGCAGCAAAAAGTGATTGTTGAAACGCAGGGACCGGTGACGATTGTCACCATCAACCGCCCTGAAAAGCGCAATGCAGTCGATCCGGAAACTGCCGAACGGTTGCTTGAAGCCTTTGATGTGTTCGAGGCTGATGCCGATCAGTCCGCTGCCGTGCTTTGCGGCGCCGGTTCCACCTTCTGCGCCGGTTTCGATCTGCATGCTGTTTCGGCAGGAACGATGGACTATGATCCGCAGGGTGAGGGACCCATGGGACCGACGCGCAGACTGCTGTCAAAACCGGTGATTGCCGCTGTGGAAGGACATGCCGTTGCCGGTGGCCTGGAACTGGCATTGTGGTGTGACATGAGGGTGGCCTCTTCGACAGCTGTCTTCGGCGTTTTCTGCCGCCGGTGGGGCGTGCCGCTTATCGATGGCGGCAATATCCGACTGCCACGTCTCATTGGTCACAGTCGTGCCATGGACATGATTTTGACCGGTCGCCCGGTCGATGCGCCCGAAGCCCTGAGCTTTGGTCTGGCCAACCGGCTTGTTGCCGCGGGCACGGCGCGGCAGGAAGCCATCAACCTGGCAGGCCAACTGGCACGCTTTCCGCAAACCTGCCTGCGCACAGACCGGATGACCGCCCATATGCAATGGGGCATGAGCCAGAAGGATGCCCTGCGCATGGAAGGCATTGTTGGCGAAAAGCCATTGCGCCAGGAAGCTGAAAAGGGCGCAAGCAGATTTGCCTCCGGACTCGGTCGTTCGGGTGATTTTGGCGAGATCTGAGGGGCTGAGATACGCGGAGAAGCGAAGGTCCGGCATTTCCTGACATGCTGCGGGTCCAGAAAAGAGGAGCCGACACGCAGGCTTTTGCGCGATATGATGGTCCTGTATATATCGTCTGGCAAAGGCGGAATCACACAATCATGATCTCGAGCACCCGGACAGATATTCTCATTGCCGCTGCCATCATCCGCAATGCTGAAGGTGCGGTTTTGCTGGTGCGCAAGAGCGGGACTTGTGCATTTATGCAACCGGGCGGAAGCCTGGATTCTGGTGAAACGCCTGAGCAATGCCTGCTGCGTGAACTGGAAGAGGAACTCGGCCTGATTCTCGAAAAAAGGCATCTTTCCTATCTCGGGTTGCAAAGCGCACCTGCTGCCAACGAGAAAAACGCAACCGTGAACGCCCATTTGATTCTTGTTGATTCCACCAAATCCAAATTGTTTGACAATGTTTGCCCCGCAGCAGAAATCGCGGAGATATGCTGGACCAATCCCGATGATCCGGGCGATGTCGTCTTGGCGCCACTGACGCGCGATAACGTGTTTCCCTTGATCCGGCGTATGGAAAGCCCAGGGTCGCAAACGAATAACGCGCACTAAGTTGGCATGCAGAACTGTGCAGCGCACAATCGCCGGCACGGTGTTCGGTGCCCTGCCCATGGCGGTGCTGGAAAACGGCATCGTCCTGATGCACGTTTGGGGCTACTGGGCACGGGCGATTATCGGGATTGTCGTTCCGGTTGCCATTCTCGTGCATCTGATGCGACGACGATAGAACGGTTCAGCGAGGATCAGATACACCCCGCACGCAGCCTGGCAACCAAACCGTGGCTTTGGCCGCATGCAGGGTGAATCATTGAGAGCCAGATGTGCGATCGGATGGTTTTACCTGATCAGGCGCTTTTGCGCAGTGTGGATTGCGCCAGCGACGCGTCCAGACTGAGAACCTGTTCAACAGCTTTGGCAGCTTCGGCGCCCTTCTTGATGAAATGCTCGCGGAAAAAGTCTTCGAACTCTTTGCCCGGTTGATAATTATGCGGTGTCAGGGAAACCGAAAACACCGGAACCATCGTCTCAAGCTGCACGTTCATCAGCCCTGCCACAACGGCATCGGCAACAAAGTCATGGCGGTAAATGCCGCCATCGACGACCAGTGCTGCGGCTACGATCGCATCATAATGTCCACTGAGCGCCAGTTTCTTGGAGAGCAATGGCATTTCGAAGGCGCCGGGCACTTCGAAAACGTCACTCAATGCGCCCGGAATGAGGCGCGCAATCTCGGCGTCAAAGCCTTCCTGTGCACGATCAACAATATCGGCATGCCACCGGGCTTTGATAAACGCTATGCGGGGATTTTGTATATTGGTCATTTTGGAACCTCACGTATCAATTGCGTTAGGTCCCAGAGCACGATTAGCGTCCGCATTGCCCGGACGGGCAAAGCAAACACCATTCTCTTTCATCCGGACTATACCGTCGGCTCCGGAATCACACCGGATCTGCTGACCTTCCAAAAGAGGAAGCGCTCGCGGGCTTTAACCGCCGGTGGGGAATTTCACCCCGCCCTGAGAACAGACATGTTTTAGTGTGAGAAAGGCGCTGTTTCAAGTCCTCTTTTGGGCAAGGGAAATTCAAACAGAAACCCATATCCAGGATATTGCGATTGGTGGATGTCGCCTCGACACGGCGTCTGGCTGGACGCACCGGGCATCAAGCCAGCCGCTTCGGCGAGCCGTTCGTGTTTACCGCAATTGCGGCACTTCCAGCGCGCTGTCATCGCCATCGGACTGCATCGCAGTGCTGATCAGATGCTCGACAGTATCCTCGAAATAGAACATCAACTCTGTGTGCAATTTGGAAAATTCTGTCCACACGACCTTGTCAAAGAATTTTTCCTGTGTGCGCACCATGACCGTTGTGCGCCTCTGGCGCGGGTAGCGATAGGGGCGCACACCATGTTTGCGGCAGACGGCGACAAAGAGCCGAACGGACCACACATCGGGCAGCGAGAATTTCAACTCGCTCTCGTGATCATCTCGTGCCTTGTCCAACCGGTCTTTTACACGGCCAATCGCTGCGCCCGCCGCATCACGCTCACCCGCTGTGCCCGCCCGCCGGAAAAGATTCTCAAGCTTTGCAAGCTTGGCCAGCAGGTCTTCATCCCCATAGGTCATTTGGAATCGCCTTTCGCAATTTTCAAAGGGCAAATACCATAATGGACGATGGTCGAAAACAATCCGAAATCAAATACACTGGCTTGTTTCCGTAACGTCCTGGGGGATTCTGAAAACGTCAAATGCGGGGCGTGGCATCACGCAGGTTGTGAACCGATGGCCCTTTCATAAAGGTGCCATGTCGCATGACCAAGAACCGGCAGGATGACAATCATCCCCAGAAATGCAGGCAGCATGGCGACAACAGCCAGAACGGTAATCAGGATACCCCAGGAAATCATTGGCAAAGGGCTTTTGAGGACCGTTTTGAAACTGGTGATCATGGCGGAAACAAAATCAAGTTCCCGGTCCAGCAGCAAGGGCATGGCGATAACGGTCGCAGAAAACAGCACAAAGGCCAAGGCTGCGCCAAAGGCGGTGCCAACCGCAAGAAAACCGAGCCCCTCTGCAGACATGGTGGTCACTTCGATGAAACGTCCGATGCCTGAGATACTCTTGAAACCCAGAAACAGCGCAAAAAGCAGCCGTACCTGATAGATCCACATCCAGAAAATGAACAGAACGACAAAGGCCATCCAGCCCAATTGTGTTTCTCGCTGCCGGAACACCACCAGCAGAACCTCACGCCAGATCAGCGGCCTGCCGCTTGAAAGTCGTCGGCTGACTTCGTAAAGCCCGACCGCCACAAAGGGGCCGATCAACGGAAAGCCGATGGCCACGGGGATGATCATCCATGGCATTTCAAAAACATAAAGTGCGGCCAGAATGAACAGTCCCCCCGCTGCAAAAACGCCGCCGAAAAACAGTCCGAAAAGCGGCGCGCGCATGAAATCGGCCAGTCCTGCCCACAGCGCTGCGCTGATGTCACCGAAGGACACGGCGCGCACCGCCGGCATTTTGGGCGGCGTTGCAGCCTCAGTGGTTCCCGTCATGTCATCCTCCCAGATATGATAATTTGCCGAATATCGAAATGGATCGGACACCCAAGTTCTCTGACAGCCTCTCATGCTTTTCAGGGGGCTGCATTGACTCATATCATCCCCAGAGATCGACTTTGCTGATCAAGGCTCCTATTGGATGGGGCTCAGGTGCAAAGGGTGCCGAGCCCAGCCAAGGCATTATATGTTAAAAATTGCTTCGCCGAAAAGCGGAAACAAGCGTTGTCAGATTCGCCGCAGGCCACTGGCGCTTTGCTGATTTTCATGTTGGGAAGTGGTATGGTTGTCACACTCTGCGACCCAGACGATCAGCAGGAATGATAAAAGCTGGCCTCAAGCGTTCTCTATCCCTGCTGCACACGCATGCGCTCGCGAAACCAGATGATCAGGCCGGCGGAGATGACGATGGCTGCACCCGCTATTGTCCATGCATCGGGTATGTGATCGAACAGAAAATAACTCCAGATCGTCAGATAGACGATGAAGGCGTAGCTGAAGGGGGTCAGTGTGCTGGCGGGTGCGAAGCCATGCGCCTGGGTCAGGAGTTGGTGGCCCAACCAGCCGAAAAACCCCAGCATGAACAGCAATATCCAATCCACAAGGGTCGCAGGATTGGTCCATTCCACAATCGCCAAGGGAAGCAACACCAGAGCGCCCACCAGTCCCGCATAGAATTGCATCGTATCGGTGGCGACAATGCCTGACAATTTGCGGGTTAGAAGGGAATAAAACGCAAAACTGAGTGCCCCGGTCAGTGACAGGAAAACAGCCCAGTGAAAATCGTCCCCAAAGGGATGGATCGCAACAATAATGCCGACAAAGCCCACCACAACAGCGCCACCGCGCCAGATGCCGACCCTCTCGCCCAGCAGCGGCCATGACAGGGCGCAGATAAGCAGCGGTGCCGAGAATGTGATTGTCGCCGTCAGCGTCAGCGGCAAGTAGCGCAGGGCAATGAAGTTGAGGACGGTCGAGGCCATCAGCAGCGCGCCGCGCAGGATCACCAGAAAGAGTTTCTCGCTGCCAAACCGGTCAACGCTGAAGCCGCCGCGGGCAATCAGGCCAAGTGAGATGACCACATGGCCGAAATAGCGCATGAAAGCCAGTTGCATCGCGGGGATGCCCAATATGGTGAGCAACTTGACGCTGGTGTCGATCATCGAGAAAAAGAAAAATGCGGCCAGCATCAGGAAAATGCCCAGCACCGGCCTGTTTTCATTTGCTTTGGCTGTCAGTCGGCTCACGCAGTGAATCCACTCATGGTTCAGCTCTTTCCGGCACCATAGAGCTCACTCAGAAAATCCGTCATCTGTCCGATCATATTGTCTCCCGCTCCCCCGGCCACGGCCAGTGACATCGCCATCTTCGCCGATTGCGACATGATCGATGGAATACCGGCCTGGTCGGCCATCGTGGCGTAATAGCCAACATCCTTTTGGGCATTTCTGATGGAAAAAGCCAGCATGTTCGGATCGCCATCGATTGCATAGGCTTTGACAAAATCCATCATGCCGGAATGCAACGGTCCGGCGGACATGACATCGTAGAGTTTTTGCCGGTCAATGCCTGCCGCATCTGCCGTGACAAAAGCTTCGGCGAGGGCATTTGCCGTGGTCATGGCAAAAAAATTGTTGATCAGTTTGATCGTATGTCCGGACCCCAGAGCGCCGAGATGAAAAATATTCTCGCCAAGATCATCAAGCAGACCCCTTGCTTTTTCGAATGCCGTCTGGTCACCCGAACACATGATGTTGAGTTTGCCGTCCAGTGCATGCGATGGCGTGCGTCCGAGAGGGGCATCGAGGTAGGTGCCACCGGCCTCGGCCACCGCCGCGCCGATGGCGCGTGTTGACACAGGCAGGGATGTGCCGAAATCAATGGCGATAGCCCCAGGCTTCAGGCCGGCGATGACACCCTCATCGCCATACATTCTGGCCTCGACTGAAGCCGACGTGTCCATGCACAGCAAGATGAAATCACTGCGTTCGGCCACCTCCCGTGCTGTTGAAACTTCAATGGCACCCCGGGCGACGGCCTTGTCGATATTGCCCCGCGACCGGTTGGCGACAATGGTCAGGGGATATTCCAGATCGAGAAGCCTCTGGCACATGGCGGACCCCATGAGGCCGAGGCCGATAAAACCGATTGATGGACTGGACATGGAGACACTCCTGTTTGATTTTCTGTCTGCTTGGTTCTGTCTGAAACCAGGTTTTTACCCGGAGTAGAATTTTATAAAATTGCCTGTTCCGGCTTGCATGCGTCCGGCTCATAACCATTGGGCATCATCTCTTTTCCTCCCGCTTATTCAGGCCGTAATACATCAAGTTTGGCAAGCGTTGTCTGTCTGTCGGCTTTGATGCCGGTATAGGCTTCGAAACTGGCCATTGCCATATGTTTGAACAATGCAAATCCACTCAGGGTTTGAAGCCCGGCAGCCTTGGCCATTGCAAGAAACAATGTATCAGTCGGCGTGTAGACAGCATCGAATGCCCAGCCCTGTTTTCCAATCCATGCTAGCGGTATTGACGATCCGGGCGTTTTCTCCATGCCCAAGGCGGTCGCATTGACCAGTCCGTTGGCGTTTTCGACAATGACCCGGATCGCATCTTGTGACACGACATGCGCCCGTTTGCCGATTCTGCCGGCCAGGTCTTCGGCCCTCAAACCATCTGGGTCCCAAAGGTGAATTTGCTCCGCGCCCAATTGGACCAGGGCAGGACCAAGCGCATGGGCGACACCGCCTGCGCCCGCCATGGCAACCACACCTGGTTTCCTGTCGCCCATTTCGTGCAACCAGGCACCGAGAAAACCGGCGTAATCTGTATTATGCCCCACGGTTCCCCGATGAAACGTCAGAAGGTTGCAGGCTGAAAGATGACGGATGTCCGGGTGCATGCCATTGCCGGAAAATCGTGCTGCCTGCAATTTGTAAGGGTGAGTCACACCGACACCTGACCAATCTTTTGCGATGAGATTGCGGGCTGCCTCATCAAAAGAAAAATGGGTTTGTCCTGCCGTATCGATCAGCGAAAATTCCAGATCGATACCTGCATCGTCGCACATGATCTGCAGCGCAGCCGGATAGCGTGTCTTGCCGATATTTGCCCCGATCAGGCCCGTACGCAGTTTCGCCATGGTGGTCATCAGGTGATTGCTCCCTGACTGCGCATCGTGCAGGCCGCCTCAAGCACAATGGGGCGCATCAGTTTGCCATCGATGAATGTCGATATGCGGCTGGACTGCAAGTCTTGCGCGCGCCTTCTCCCACATCGAAGCCCATGTGCGCCAGTCCCGCAATTGGCTGGCCGGCACCGCCCGGCTGCGTGCCACAAACTCGGGGAAGTGCGATCGGCCGGTCGGCTCGCCTGTTTTATTATAGCGAATATCAAATGACCAGCGAAAACCCTGTGTGGTATTGGTCAGGGAGGCGTGTGGCAGCAGCGGATGCAAAACAATGACGCCGCCGCTTTTCACCGGCAGTGGCTGTGCCTTCGATACATCGATGAAGCCATCCGCGATGGCCGTCTGCAGCTTGGGGCAATGCGGTTTCATACCGTCACGGTGTGCGCCCGGGATGACCTGCAGGCAGCCGTTTTCCGCCGTCGCGTCGGAAATCGCACACCAGACGGTGATCATGGTCGTTTCATCAGCCTCCTCATGTGTCACGCCGCGATCCTGATGCCAGTCGGTGCGGGTGATATGGGCGCGGATTTCGTCCCTTTGCAGGTCTGTAGCCGGTGGTTTGATGCGGATGTGCTGGATGGGATTTGAGGTGATCTCCGGACCGATCAGGTCCTCTGCCAGATCGAGCAAGCGCCCGTGGGTGATCAGGTCGAAAACCGCCGGGCCAAAATGCATCGGCGTATCCATTTCGATCCGTCCGCCTGGGAGCGAGATATCCATCGGTTGAAACCAGTCGCATCCGGCCCGGTAGGCGGCCAGAAGCTTGCCGTTGAAATCCAGCCCTTGCGGATCACTGGTTACGCGTCCAC
Source organism: Rhizobiaceae bacterium (assembly GCA_029233925.1). Taxonomy (GTDB): domain Bacteria; phylum Pseudomonadota; class Alphaproteobacteria; order Rhizobiales; family Rhizobiaceae; genus Hoeflea_A. The sequence goes on along the minus strand of JARGOX010000001.1, from coordinate 433,317 downwards.
CGCGAAACCAGGAATCGTAGAGATCGTTGAGCAGCGCGCCATATTCGCACCGGATCGGATCGATCACCTCTGCGCCATCAAGAACATCCGGCACAACCAGATAGCCCTGTTCCTCGAAAGATCGTCTTTGTTGCTGCGTCAGCATCATTCTGCGCCTATCCCCTGAAGAACATGGTCAGTTCGGGGAAGAAAAGGATCAGTGTCAGGATGAACAGCTGGATGGCGATGAACGGCAGGAAGCCCCTGAAAATATCCGGCAAGGTGATGTGCGGCGGTGCGACGGATTTGAGATAGAAGGCCGCCGGACCGAAGGGTGGCGAGAGAAAACTCACCTGCATATTGACGCAGAAGAGAATGCCGAACCAGACCGACACGAAGCTGCTCGCGCCAACAAGAGGTGAAAAAAGGCCGATTTCGGCGACCGGCAGCTTCAGCACGATGGGCAGGAAGACCGGCATCACCAGCAGCACAATGCCGGTCCAGTCCATGAAGGCGCCGAGGAACAGGAATATGATCATCATCACCAGAAGCACGCCGAGTGTCGGCAGATCATAGCCGATGATCAGGTTGGCGACATAGGTCGGACCGCCTGAAATCGTATAGGCGCCGGCAAGCGCCGTTGCGCCGAAGGTCACCCAGATGATGGTCCCGGTGGATTTGAACGTGCGCATGGACGCCTCACGCAACAGATTGAACGAGAACTCGCCGCGCAGCGCTATGAGCGTCAGGACGGCAATGGACCCCATTGCCGCCGCTTCCGTAATACCGGTAATCCCGCCATAGATGGAGCCAAGAACCACAAATACAATCAGCAGGGGGGAGATCAGGCCTTTGCCGCGCTGCCAGGCTTCGACCGTACTGGCAGGCCCGACAAAAAACAGCAGATAGGCGCCGCAGGCCAGCGCGATCGGCAGATAGGTATAAAGCGCGGAAATGTCCTGGAACCAGGTGTCCTCCTCAATGCTGCCAAAGGTCTGCAAGAAGATGTAGCGAAGTACGATGAGCGCCGCGGTTGCACCGGCAATCAGCACCAGCAATGTTGTGCCCAGCCGGCGTTTTTGCGCTGCATCCATGTCTTCGTCGGTGGGCTCGGGCAGAGGCGCAAGCTCGGGGTTCATTCTTGTGCGCACCAGAATGTAGATGATGTAGCAGGTCGCAAGCAGGAAACCCGGCACGAAGGCCGCCTTGAACAGCGCATGGATCGAGGTTTCGGTGATCAGGCCATAGAAGATCAGCACAATGGATGGCGGGATCATTGTACCCAGAGAGCCGGATGCGCAGATCGTTCCAATGGCAAGGTTCTGGTCGTAGCCAAGGCGCAGCATTTGCGGCAGCGCAATCAGTCCGAGCAACACAACTTCACCGCCGATGATGCCGGACATGGCTGCCATGACGATGGCCATCAGTGCCGTCACCACGGCGATGCCGCCCCTGGTGCGCGACATCCATTGATTGAGGGACGTGTACATGTCGCGGGCAATGCCCGAGCGCTCGAGCAAGGTCGCCATGAAGATGAACAGGGGCACCGATATCAGCAAGTAATTGGTCATGATGCCATAGAGCCGCTGGGCAAGAATGTTCATAGGCCCGCTGCCGAAGGAGCGGGTTAGAATGCCGCTGCCAAAACTCATCGGATCGGTAATCAGCGTTGGTTCGAATTTGAGTACCATGACGAGAACAGCAAGGAAGCCTGACGCAAAACCGAGCGGCATTCCGATGGCAAGCAATATCAGCATGCCGCACAGAAGGATCAGGGAGATTGTACCGATATCCATGATTGTTTACCTGATCACTCGTGTTGTTTCGGTGGATTGCCGGACAGGACTTCATCTGACAGGACTTCATCTGGCAGGACTTCATCTGGCAAAGGGCCGAGGCCCTCGGCAGGGTCCTCGAATATATCCAGCGGTTCAGGCGTCCTGTTGAAATCGCGGATGAGGCCGTAGAAGACGGCAAGGACGGCAAACAGGACGCAGATGACCAGGCCGATCCGCCAATGCATCGGCAGGGAGGGGCCGGTTTCACCGGTGTTGAAGAGCACCGGCAATGCATAGGCCGCCAGCGTTACGGTCAGCAGCACCGACAGCACATCGAACGCCTTGCGCACAATGGCGATGGATGGCCAGTCTCTGATCAGGTTTGATATGGCCTGCAGGGCCAGAACCACCAGAGTGATCAGGACGAGCGGCTTGTTGGTGGCGGGGATAGGCGGGTCAAAAGCGGTGCCAAAGGTCTCCCAACGCCAGAATTTGGCCGCAGCCTCGCCAAACCCGCCCCAGACCACGGCAAAAACAAAGATGCACACACACAGGACCGAGAGCAGGTCAAAGAGACGACGCATCCACAGGGGGGCAATATCATAAAGAACGAAGATGCGGATATGGCTGCGCTGCTGCATCGCATAGAGGCCGGCCGTCACATAGATGAAGCCACCGATCCACAGCGACATTTCATTGACCCAGAGTGTCGGCTGGAAAAAGATATAGCGCATCACCACCTCGTAAAAGATGATGGCAACGATGAAGGCGGGTGCCCACATGGCAATTCGGCTGAAGGACCAGGTGAGTGTATCGACCGGGCCTGTTCGTTGGTGTTCAATCACGCCGCTCTCCCGAAGGCTTATTGGGATGAGAACCAGTAAAAAGGGCGGCCCTTTGTGAAGAAGGGCCGCCTCTCGTCATCGTTTATTTGGCGAGGCCAAGCTGGCGCAGGTAAGCCATATGCGCTTCGACCAGATCCTTGGCTTCCGGTGTGGTGGCAAATTCTGGCCACGTGGCCTGTGCCGCGTCGCGGAATTTCTGCAGATCTTCCGGTGACCAGGCATACAGGGTCACACCTTCGGCGCGCAGTTTCGCTGCAGCCTCGGCGTTTTTCTTTTCGAAGGTCAGTGCGGTGCGCAGCGCCAGGGATTCCATGGCAACCTTCATGATACGCTGCTGATATTCAGGCATGGCATCGAATTTGGCCTTGTTGCAGGCAAGATGGTCCGATGGCATGGAGTGAAAGCCGGGGAAATTGGCGTGTTTGACAATGTCATACAGGCCGAGACCCACATTGTTGGAAAGGCCCGATGCGTCCGCACCGTCAATAATGCCGGATTCCAGCGCCGTAAAGATTTCGGTGAAATCCATGACGATCGGCTTGGCGCCAAGTTTTTCAAAAATCTTGGTTTCCATGCCCGGAGGTGAACGGAATTTCCAATCCTTGAAATCATCCGCGTTGCGGATCGGTTTGGAGGAAGCAAGGCTTTCCTGGCCATAGACCCACCAACCGATGAGTTCCATGTCGAATTTGTTGTAGAGCTTCTGGGCCGCTTCCAGCCCGTCGCCGTAATAGAGCCATGAAAGTTGTTGATAGGGTGTCTCATAGCCACCCATGATGTCGCCAACAAATTGGAAGGCCGGATTTTTACCCGTCTGGTAGGCGCCGCCAGTCATGTCGCAATCGAGAATTCCGGTTGCGGCGGCATCGAAGGTCTCGACGGATTTGACGACAGAAGACGAATAGAACATCTCCACTTCGATCATGCCGTTCGACATGGTCTGAATGTCATCAATATATTGTGCCGCCAGTTTGCCGGACACGGTTTCCGGGGCGTAATGTGTCTGAATTCGCAAGGTTGTCTTGTCGGCGGCAGCGGCGCTCGACGCGACACTCGCTACCAGGCAGGTGGTCGCCAGGACGGCCATGGCTGTTTTCAAGATCCTCATTTGTATTCTCCTCCTCTTAATTGCTTTCAACGCACATTGAAGATTTACCTGTTCCTCCACAGGGTAGGCAGGGTAGCAATGGATTTCACCTGCGACAACAGGAAAACGGAAATATACAAAAATTTCGTGATTTCTTGAAAATAGTGAAATTATGGGTAAGCTGGTTGCGTGACCATCTGGAACCAATGACCCCAAACCGGCAGATATTTGAATGATCGACACGCATGCCCCATCCCAAAACGATGTCTACCTCGATATGCGCAATCGCCTGATTTCAGGCGCCTTCAGCCCTGGCCAGAAGCTGATGCCGAACCGTTTGAAGGCCGATTACAACACCAGTGCCAGCACCATTCGGGAAATCCTGTTTCGCATGTCCTGTGAAGGCTTTGTCGATTTTCAGGAGCAACGCGGCTTCCGCTGTCCGCAATCGTCGGAACAAAAGCTGCTGGAACTGACCCATTTGCGCATCCTGCTCGAATGTGAGGGCGCCGCCGGTTCGATCCGCAACGGCGATGTCGAATGGGAAGCTCAACTCAATGCGTCGCATCACAAGCTGGCGCATATCGAATCCAAGATGAAATCCTCCGATGACATCACGCCCTTTGTGACGGTCTGGTCGAGGTCCGACTGGGAGTTTCATCGCACGCTGCTTTCCGCCTGCGGCTCCTCGCTGCTGATTGAGACGCACAAGGGCATCTATGACCGGTTTCGCCAGCAGGTGGTGTCGGAACTGCGGACTTTCGGATTTCGCGCCGAAACCATTCCCGAACACAAGGCCATCCTCGACGCCGCCCTTCAGCGCGATATCCCCGGCTGCACAAAAGCCATTGAAGACCATCTGCGTGTCTACCGGGATCATGTCGCCGGGAAAGTTCAGGGTTTCTCGGCTGGTTGATGCTCAAACCGCCGGCGTTGATCCTGCCAGCAACCGCAATGCCACAATACTGCCAGGTCTGTCATCGCGCCAATATCAGGTGTGGAACCGGAGGTTCGAAATCAATTGCATTGCCTGCAATTGATCTCATGTGAAACGACGTTGGTAAGGACGTGGCATTCCGTGTTCTGTGGCGGCTCCAGTTTCCACGTCAATTTCTCAATGATATCGGTCGGCACGGTTGCAGTGCGGGTAACGTTCTGTTGCAGCAGAGTTTCTGGCAGAACCTCCAGGTAAATGATATGGATTTTTGCGTTATAGTTGCGCAGCAGGCGGATAATTTTCCCCCGTGTCTGCTGTGTGATATTGGTCGCGTTCCATACAAAGTCGCGTTTTGCACGCAAATGCGTTCGTGCCAACTCGTAGGCGGCTTGAATCACACGCCCTTGATTTTGCGTTGCATCAATACCGATTTCCGCCCGGACACGATCCAGGCTGACCATCGGAATATCCGGCAAATTGCGCGCAATCCAGGTATCTTTACCCGATCCCGGCAGAGCCGACATGACATAGGCGCAGCAGCGAAAATCCTCATGCGCAATGTAAAATGGATCACGGCTGTCGGCCTCCAGGAAACCGAGCCTACTTTCATCATTGGCGAAATTGAAAGCCTCCTCGAGACACCCCATATCCACAAATAGCTGTCTGGCCAAAGCCACATTGTCCAGAGTATCCTGCTGGTCTTTGCAAATTCGCCCCCGCGCATCGGCGTGCGCATGCAAACACAGAAGGTCGGCTCTGCATGCAAGTGAAATCTCAATCGCCGTTCTCTCTGGAGCAGGCCGCTCGATGAGCCAGAAAGGCAGTTGATGCTTAAGTATGATGGCGCAAATCTCTTCGCGCCAAAAAAAGTCAACGCCAAGATTGCGCAAAAGGCCACGTGTCATTGCAGCTCCCCGGCGAGAATGACCGCGTGATGTGATGCGGCCATACTCTTCATGCTTTGTTGTATCCGGCTTGCCAATGTCATGAAAACAGGCGGCCCAGAACACGACGCTGCGATCGCGCGGGGACAAATCACACCATTCATCCATTTCAACCAGGGCCTCGACCACCATGCGCGTATGCGTGCCTGCGTCACCCTCCGCATGGTGAACCGGGTCTTGCGGACACGTATCAAGTGCTGAAAACTCGGGAAACAGACTCCAGATCGTTTCCCAGTCGATCCGCCATGCAGGCGCTTCCGGCACGAGATTGTAAATTGCCTCAGGCGTCGCGGTTTTATTCTGTCGCATCGTATGCCCCTTTCACGCCAAGCACAGGTGCGAAAATATCAACGTCATCGCTCAATGCGTTGGGAAGGATCGGGCGGTCCTGCCAATGACCATCGGACGCTTCGATGGATTGCAGAAAATCGCTGCGAACAAATTTGAAACGATCTCGAACGATCGCACCCTCTTCGCACTTGAGATACACGCCTTCGGCCAGATCGCTGTCTTCGGTCTGTTGCGTGACGTAATCGCCTCGACTGCCCGATGCTTTGGCCGCCTTGTCCAACCGGTCCCGCCACGCCCCCGATTTGTAGCAGGAAGGTCGTACCATTGTGCTGACCTCTGCTGCGCTGTTGACGGTTCCCTGATAGACAACCGGCACCGGCATGATCGGCTGTCCATGCAACAGTTCACGCCGGGCGGCGGTTGACAGGAATTGCTGCGCCTCACGATCATAAATGTCAAACTCAAGGAAGTAATGGGCAAGCTGGTCGTAAAAAACCGTGTGCTTGGCGTACATCCATTCACCATACATCACATAGCGTGTGCCAAGCGTCTCAAAAAACCGCGCGGCATGGACATTGGCCCAGGTCTTGAAGAGGTTAAAGTGACGCTCTCTGTAACCACCAGTCAAAAAGTGGCCGCGGCTTTGGAGGCGGGGTACACCTTCATCATTGAAGGAAAGGCCACAATTTGCGCCATCCACCTTTTCTTCAATCGTGATGAACTGATCCCGCAATTCGGCAACGGGTTTATCGTCGCTCTTGTCGCCAAGTTGCAGGCGCGACCCTTCGACGTGCCGCGTACGAGGGTATTTCAGAATCTTCATTGCTTTTCTCACGGAGACATTGAGGAATATAACCCGCGTTCCACCGGACAGATTGGTACAGCCGATGAAGCCGGTTCGATCAATGATGTTGCAGTTAATGCTACATAGCTCTCACGTGATGTCAGGTGTACGGATGTATTATAAACGAATGCACTTTCAGATGGCAAGAAAACTTTCGGTTCAGCCGACTTGGCAATTAGCAAGCCGCCACCAAAATCGTCGCTTGTCTCCCCACACCTCTCATCGGCACAAATCTCTGAAATGCTGAAAATCTGCACATTCCCTTTGAACCCGCTGCAAAGGGGTCGGGCAATCTGGCATCATGATGCAGATTACCGTTCCTCACATTTCCTCCCGCCACTTTTTGCGCGCAAGTTTTGCGCTTGCTTCCGCCATTCTTGCCATCGAACCGCTGCGCTGGCTGATCACCACATGGCTTGATCCCTCTTATCAATCAAGCGGCGCCATTTACACATGTTTGATCTTCGCGCTTGTCGGCTACAGCGTTTCGAGCCCGCTGCGGCGCAACCATAAAAGTCAAAGCAACCATGCCTACGCTCTGTTGTTGTTTTCGGCCCTGGTTCGGTTGGCCGGTCAGCTTCTGGCGATCAATATTCTGGGTGGGGTCGCGCTCTCGCTCGATATCTATGCGCTGCTGACGTTGCTCAATATGGCGAACAGAAGGCGACCGATATCCCCCTTTTGGGTGTCTGTCCTGTTTTTGTTTGCGCTACCGTTCGAGCGCGTCGTGCAGCGTGTTCTGGGCTATCCCATGCAGGAACTCTCCGCCTTCGGCGCCTGCAATCTGCTTTCTCCCTTCTTCAATGATCTGATCTGCGAGGGTGTTCGCATTCAGGTCGAGGGCAGGGATGTTCTTGTCGACTTGCCCTGTTCGGGCACGGCAAGCCTCATGCTTTGCCTGGCATTTGTTGTGTGTCTCAATGCTCTGTACCGTCCGAAATTCATGATTGCGGCCTTGTGGGGCTTTGTTGCCATTGTTCTTGCGATCATTGGCAATATGCTGCGGATCAGCTTCATCGCTGTTGGCTTGCTTTATGAGCCCATGCTCGGGTTCGACGTCATGGCGCAGCCGTTTCACGACCTTTTGGGCTATGGAACCATCGCCCTGAGCCTACTTCCTGTCCTGCTGGGTCACCGGGCTTCGAGCGCCAGTTCATCAGAAAAAGTTGCAGCGGTTTCGCTCAAATGGTTTCCGATCATCCGCTTGCCTGCCACCCTTTTGCCTGCCACCCTTTTGCCTGCCACCCTTTTGCCTGAATGCCTGCAGATCTTTGCCGCAGTTGGCCTGCTGTCTCTGGCTTTGATCATCGTGAACCTGCCGCGTCAGGCACTGGATGTGTCGCGACCACTTGCGGAAATCCAGATGCCTCTGACGCTGGAGGGCCGCATTGGAAGACCGCAAGCGCTGACTGCGATGGAGAGTGCCTATTTTGAGCAATACGGCGGTCAGGCCCGCAAGGCGCTTTATGGAAAAATGGCGCTGACCCTTGTTCAGACGTCATCGCCGCTGCGCCATCTCCATGCGCCCGACGATTGTCTGAGAGGACTTGGCTATCGCGTGGAATTCCTCGGCACACGGTTTTCGCCTGTGCCGACGGCGCTTTACCGGGCGACCGGACAGCAAGGCGACAGCTGGCACGTCGCAGTCACCTTCACGTCCGATCGCGGTGATGCAACCTCCAGCGTTGCAGAAGCAATCTGGCAATGGATCGCCCATCCGAAAACGCGATGGTCCAGCGTCCAGCGCATCACACCCTGGCAGATGAATGGCTGGGAGCGCGACGCTCTGGAGAACGCGACGGTTGCTGCTCTCGATATGGCCGTGCCGCCGTTGGCGACCGCTTTCAACAACCCCCAACAGAAAATCGAAACCCAAAAGGAATAACCCATGCTGATCCAACGCCCGATGCAATTTTTTTGCCTGATCCTGTGCCTGGCACTGGGGAGTGCCGGACCGGCGGGCGCTACCGAAGACGCGCATGCTTCACAAGCCGGCCGTGTCGTGGCGTCAGTGGACGGCATCAACACCACATTGCCGCTTTTAAAGTCGCACTATGACGTGAAAATTGAAGGAGACGTTGCCACTGTCACGGTAACCCAGACATTTTTGAACCCGACCTCACAGGCGCTCAACGCAACCTATCTGTTTCCGCTCAATCAAAAGGCTGCGGTTTACGGGATGGACATGCGGGTGGGCGATGAACTGGTCAAAGCGATCATTCAGCGAAAGGAAGAAGCGCGCGAAATATTTGAAAAGGCGCAGTCTGAAGGCAAGGCTGCAGCGTTGCTGACCCAACACCGTCCCAATATGTTCACCCAGAACATTGCCAATCTGATGCCCGGCCAACCGGTTCAAATAACACTGCGTTATGCGCAGACGGTGCCCAAGATCGATGCTGCCTATGAACTCGTTGTCCCGATGGTTGTCGGTCCCCGGTACGAAGGGGAAGTCAATCCTTCGGTCGCCGACCTCATGGGCCTTGATTCTGACGATCCAGCGCCTTCTGCAGACATTGAAGACAAAGTTGATGATGATGAACAGAAATCTTTGGAAAGGGCTGGCAATTGGCTGATCGAAAAATTGCCGACCTATCCCATGGTGATTGGTTTCAATACGCCCTCAACGATTGATAGCAGGCGGGTAACGCTCAAGATCGATCTGAAATCCGCCAATGCTGTGTCCACATTCTCAAGCGCAACGCACGAACTGGAAACCGCCGGGGATGAAAAGGCCATAAAGGCACATTTTAAACCCGGTGGGCAAATCGATAATCGGGACTTTGTCCTGCGCTATGCCCTGGCAGCTGATAGCGAGATTTCGGCTGGCGCACTGGCCCATTATGACGAGCGCGGTGGGTTTTTGTCGTTGCTGATCGAACCGCCAAAAATGCCAAAGCAAGGCCTGGCCACACCACGGGAATTGATCTTCGTTCTGGATACGTCCGGCTCGATGTCCGGCGCTCCGCTTCGGGCAAGCCAGGTGTTCATGCATGAGGCGTTGAAAAACATGAGGCCGGATGACCATTTTCGTATCCTCAGTTTTGCCGACACGACCTCGCAATTCGCCAGCAATCCCATTGCGGCCACACCGGACAATATTCAGGAAGGGGTGCGCTATGTATCGGGGTTGACCGCCGGCGGTGGTACGCAAATGAATGATGCGATCCGCAACGCCTTTACCAGCGCGCCTCTTGACGATGCCATGCGCATCATCATCTTCCTGACGGATGGGTATATTGGAGGCGACAGAGAGGTGATCGCAACCGTCGCACAGCAGATTGGCAATGCCCGTCTCTACGCATTCGGGGTCGGCTCCTCCGTCAACAGGTTTCTACTGGAGGGCATGGCAAATGAGGGCCGGGGGTATGTGCGCTACATAGAGCCGGGAGAACTGGCTTTTGAGGTTGCCGAAACATTTGCCCGTGATCTGAAAACCCCCTTGCTGACCGATATTTCCGTCGACTGGAACGGTTTGGCCATCGAAGGGCAATCGCCTGCCAAAATCCGTGATTTGTTTGAAGGTGGTTCGGTTCGTGTCTTTGCCCGATACAAAAAGGGCGGCAAACACACGATCTTCGTCAAGGGACGCATCAACGGCCGCCAGGCTTCCATGCCGGTTGAAATTTCCCTGCCGATGGATGCATCAGGTAAGGACAGCGCAATTCCCATCATCTGGGCACGCCAGCAGATCTTTGACAAGAACCGCACCTATATCATTTCCGGGCAGCCGGATGGGCTGAAGGAACAGATCACGCAATTGGGCCTCAGGTTTTCCCTGCAAAGTGCATTCACCTCCTTCGTTGCCGTGTCGCAGAAAGTGGTCAATCAAGATCCGCAAAATGCCCAAAGCAAGCAGGTGCCATTGCCCAAGGTTGCCAATCTGTCGACCAATGCCTATCCATCGCTCAATCTCAGTGGATCATCTGCACCGGAGCCGGCCGGGTTTATCGGTATTTTCCTTGTCATCGGCCTTGCTGTTGCCCGTTATTGGCGGCAGTTGAAAAGCACACTGGTGGCGATGCGCCGTAGAAATGCGCGCACTCTGCCGGTTAAATTATCCAGGGCTCAGGTGCCCACCAGGCTCGCCAGAGACGGTTGGTGGTTTGATGGTCATGAAATACAATAGGTGCTAACAGCAAACAGGCGCCGCTGCGCGCCTGTTGGTATCCGGTTTCGAGGAAGGCCTTTTGCATGAAGACAATTCTGGTCGCGGACGATGATCCCAACATTCGGGAGGTGATCTGCTTCGCATTGGAGAAGGCCGGTTATGCGACTTTATCGTGCCATGACGGGAACCATGCGGTCGTTACCTTTCGAACGTCGTCGCCGGACCTTGTCATACTGGATATCGGCATGCCCGAAATGGATGGACTGGACGTGTGCCGGACCATTCGAAAGACCGATGAAACGCCAATCTTGTTTCTTTCGGCCAGAGACGAGGAAATCGACCGGGTGCTGGGGCTGGAGATGGGGGGCGACGATTATGTGACAAAGCCCTTCAGTCCCCGCGAGCTTGTGGCCCGTGTCGGCGTGATCCTCAAGCGTGCCTCTCGCGACCGGCCGGTTGCAGGGACCCGGAAGGTTCTTGAGCACGGCAGTCTTGTTCTTGACGAGGCGCAGCGTCTGGTCACGGTGGAACAGATGGCCGTGCCCCTGACGCATATTGAATTCAACATCATGCGTGCCTTGCTGGGCCAGCGGGGGATGGTTTTCACAAGAGACCAGATCCTCAATTCAGCTTACAGCGACAACATCCACGTCTCCGACAGGACGATCGACAGCCATATTCGCAATATACGCTCGAAGATGAAGCAGGCCTGTTGCGAGAGCGTGATTGATACGGTTCACGGCACCGGATTTCGTTTGGGCGATTGTATTGTGCGTCGGAGCCTCTGACCCATGGGGCAACTGACCAAGTGGCGTCCAACGCTCACCATGATCATTCTATTGATGATGGGCGCCGTTCTTCTTTTGCCCGTCGCCGGCATCGGGTTTTTCAGGCTCTTTGAAAACCATCTCGTCAAGAGCACGGAATCCGAACTGATCGCCCAGTCTGCGGCCATTGCTGCCGTGATGGCGCAAAAACTGCGTGAATCAGATGCAGCGGTACCGCTCGGTTCGCACATTGAAGCGGATCCGGCAGATGCAAAGGACAAACGCTGGAATCCCATTGTCGCGCAAATTGATCTTTCCTCAGCGCCCATTCTTGGCGAGCGTGGTGCAGCCAGGTCCGCGGCCACGCCGATCAATCCCGACTATGAAGCCATCGGCGCGGCGCTGAGCCCCATCTTGCTTGAAACCCAAAAATCCACGCTGGCCGGGTTTCGTCTGTTGGACTTCAATGGAACCGTCATCGCCGGAACACGTGATGTGGGCGGGTCATTTGCGCATTTGCCGGAAATCGAACAGGCTCTGGCTGGCCGATACGCCAGCGTTCTGCGCAAACGCATCATCGAAGATCCTCAGCCGATAAGTTCCATCAGTCGCGGCACAGCGGTGCGCATCATGTCGGCGTTTCCCGTTGTGGTGGATAACCGCGTTGCCGGCGTGGTCTATGCGTCACGAACGCCAAGCAACATCATCAAGGAACTCTATTATCAACGCACCCAGTTGATGTTTGCGCTGGGCACCATATTGCTGATCGCCCTGATCATCGGCCTGGTTTTTGCCCGCACCATTTCATCGCCGATCCGTGAACTGACGCGGCGGACCGAACGCATCGGCAAAGGGGATCACGAAGCCATCAAGGCGCTGAACCGTTACGGCAGCCGCGAGGTCCATCAATTGTCCGTCGGTTTTTTGGATATGGCCAGAAAGCTTGTCGCGCGCAGCGAATATATCAACACATTCGCCACCCATGTCACCCATGAGATGAAGTCGCCTTTGACCGCGATACAGGGTGCGGTCGAACTTCTTGCACTGGGCGGCAAGGAGATCAGCGAGGCCGAGCGCGCCCGCTTTCTAGAAAACATTCAAAGTGATACCGAGCGCATGAACCTGCTGCTCAATCGTCTCAGAGCCCTGGCGCGTGTTGAAAACATGACAATTGCCGGCGCCTGTGACCTGCATCAGGTGCTGGAGCCGCTTGAGAAAAAATATCGGCAGGTCAAAATCCACGCAGGCAAACCCGTGCGCCTGCCGATTGCCCGCGAGGCTGCTGATATCATCCTTGCCAATCTCATTGAAAACGCCGCCAGCCATGGCGCGACAACCGTCAGTATCCAGATCATCAGGTCAGCCGACACACTTTCATTGATCATAGGCGACAATGGGTCCGGTATCTCGGCCAGCAATCGGGAGCACATTTTTGATTTGTTCTTTACGACACGCCGTGAGCAAGGCGGCACCGGGCTGGGCCTTGGGATCGTGCGGTCCCTCCTTTCTGCGCACGGCGGCACGATCGAATGCCTGACTGTGCCGCAAGGCGCAGCATTTCGGATTGACCTCAAAACAAAGGTCACGGATTACACCAACGCTTTTTGAAGCGTCAGCAGGCACCGGTTGCTCAATCCGCTTTCCTGACGCCGTGGCGGGATCGATAGCTATCATGTTAATCCGCAGCCCCGCTGGAAGCCCGCATGGACCAGTCGGCGGCAGGCTGTTCGTCACCAACCCCGCGGAAATTGATTGCAAAACGACTGGATAACGCGCCTGTGTTCATTGATAAATTTGACTAAGGAGCAGCGGGGCGTTCAAATGGTCTTCCCAGGTCACCAATCGATGACCAGCGTCGCCTTTCATGGCTGGAACATCACCGGAATTGCAGTTGAAAAGCATGGATATAGGCATCATCATTCCCGAACTGGGCAAATACGGGGGGGCGGAACGCTTTTTGATTGAGTGTCTGGGGCGGTGGCAGCATCAGCATCAGATCACCGTCTATGCAGCTGTCTTCAATGAAGCACTCTTCCGGGAATCCGGTCTCACCCGGTTGAAGACGAAGCTCCTGTCTCCACGTTTTGAAGGTGAAAATGCAACGCTGCTGAACGCCACATTGCTGCCGAAGATGTGGCAGGCGGAGATCGGCAGACATGATATTTATCACGCACATTTGTGGCCGACACACCTGATCGATCTGCATCCGATGGTGTGGTATCCGCATGAGCCTTTGCGCCAGCTTTATGATCAGCGCTATTCGCAGATTTCCGACGAAATCCTTGATGATGCGCAAAGGAAACTGCACTTCTATCCGAAGCAGACTTACGACACCGTTGACGGCAGGCACCATGAAGCAATTCTGCGTGTCATCGAGACTTTCGATGCGACAGGCCGGCCGGATCGTGTCGTGGCAAACAGCCGGTATAGCGCGGGCTATCTCGAGCAGGTCTACGGTCATCCGGTCTCTGACGTTGTTTATCCCGGTGTGACTGTGTCAGACATGCCCGAACTGCCCAGCGAGCGCGATGTCGTTCTGACAATCGGCCAGCTCTGGCCGCACAAACGGATGCGCCTGATTATCGAGTCAATCGCCCAGGTCGAAGGTGTTCAGCTCCATATTGTCGGTTCCGGACCGGAACAACAAAGACTTGAAAATCTGGCGGAAAACATGGGCGTGGCAGACCGGGTGTTTTTCTTGCACGACCTTGAAAATTACGAAGTCCAGATTTTGCTGGCACGTTGCCTTTGTGTTGTTTTTGCTCCCGTTCGCGAACCATTTGGCATCGTTGCACTGGAAGCGCTGGCAGCGGGAAAACCGCTCATCGCGGTCAATGAAGGGGGCTTTGCAGAGGTCGTCGATGATCGTTGCGCCCTTTTGGTGCAACCCCGGCCTGCCGCCCTGGCCTCCGAGATTCGAAAACTTTTCAACGATCCTCAACTGGCCGGTAAAATGGGCCGGCATGGGCGTGAAATTGCAAAAAAATATTCATGGGATCGAACCGCAGATGAATTGATCGCCATTGTAGAAGATACCCACAAGAAATGGAGAGCCAGACACAGAACCCCCAAACACATTTCCGGCCCACTTTTTGCGATCCACTATTTCAACTGGTACCGCGAAGGCTTCGGCAATGCACATTGGTGCGACGACCGGGCGACCGGATGGGTGACTGATATGCCCGAACTGGGTTACTATTCATCCATGAGCGGAGATACGATTTCCCTTCATATTGATCAGATGGAGAGCATGGGTATCGACGTTGTCGTGTTCAATCTCCATGTCTCAGACGATGGGCTTGATATATATCAGCTGACTGCTGCGCAACGCATGCTGTCCATAGCAAAAGAGCGCAATTCAACGCTCCGGTTTGCGGTCAATCTGTGCCTGTATACACGCGATTCCGATATCATTGAACAGGCGGGAAGTCTTTTGCGCGATTCAATGATCACCGATGAAAATTATCTCCTCCTGGACGGCAAACCGGTATTCATGATTTTCTGGAGTGGTGCATTCGACAGCGACGCTGATGTCGTGGAGCAGCTCAAACATCTGACCACCGGATTTTTCCGCATGGGCGTCTATACGCGACCGACGGGCACGGCCGGCGTTGAAAAAAGAAAAACCCACGAATTATTTGACGCCATAAGCCAGTTTTCGCCATTGGAATTGAGTGCCCCTGAGAACTGGCACGCGGTCTGGCAAAAGGAATATCAAGGCTCCAGCCAGGCCTCCGGTCATCATTGTGTCACTGTATCTCCGGGCTATGATGCATCACACCTGACCGACCCGGCGCGCACAAAGGCATCGCGCCCCATTCCGCACAATGATGGACAAACCTACCGCCAGACCATGAAATTTGCTTTGGAACAGGAGGCACCCAGCTTTGTCTTTATTAGCACTTTCAATGAATTTCACGAAAATTCACATATCGAGCCTTCGCAGGACCATGGCACCAGATATATGGAAATGACCCGCGACTTTGTTGCGAAAGCGCGCAAAACATGGAAGCCGGCAAGCGCCCGAACCGGCGATCCGGAAAAGAAAATGCGCTCTGCAGCCGGGAAAACAGGGCAGGGACATGCCAAATAGAATTCCAACCGCGGACAATATAAGCACGCTCAAAATGCCTGCTTCAGCCCGAAAACTGCATGTCGACTTCCGACCGGACCGGCTGAACCTGACCGCTGCCGGAGCGACCGCGGTGCTCAACATCAAAATGCCGGATATACCGGGAGCAGAATCCGCAATCCTGACGATAGATGCCTATCTGTTGGATAATCCTGTCCATCCTCAGGGGCATTTCGGATGGTGGTCATTTTCCATTGATGCAAATCGAAAGTTCGCTCTGGAATTCGCATTCCGTGACGGCTGCCTGGCTGTCTCAAGCAAGACCGAGGAGATATCGGACCGCTGGGTCAACATGGACGAACCAGACGTATCAGCGAGCCAGAGTATTTTGGTCCATGTTGTTTTACGGCACGGCATCAACAACAGTATTCTGTCTCAGCAGTCTCTGGTTGCGTTCAGGGATGATACCGCGCTGAAGCATGCAGTCAAACAGGCACGTGCCTATCTGCCTGCTGTGCGTCGAGACCAGGACCTTTTGGCAAAACACAATTTCAACTGGCCGTCGGAAAGCAGGCTGCACATCGTTGCCGGCGCCTTGCCCCGACCGCAACAGTTGGCTGGCGATCTCCATGCTGTTGCTCTGGCCAGAGAACTTGCAGCAAATGGCGTGCCATGCAGTCTCTACGCCACCGAATTTGACTCGAAGTTGCGCGGTGTGGTCAGAAATACGCGTGAATTGCTGGGAAAGATTCAGCCATCCGATATTGTGGTGCTTTTTTATGAAGATCGGGAACTGAACCTGCCCTGGTTGAGCGAACTTCAATGCCGAAAGGCGTTCATTTGCCTCGATATTCCCCGGTCGCCGCGTTTGCAGGCCTTTGATGCCCAAGCCCACAGAAACCACCAGGCCGCCTGGCTGGAAATGCCTGCAGCCAAAATGTTCGATATTGTTGCAGCCAATTCCGATGTCCTGGCGAAGGAGGTGGCCGCAGCGGTGTTCCCGGACGGTAAACGTGATGTTGTCGTGATGGATTTTATTGACCGGACAACATTCTGGGATGAAATAGCCACCAATCCTTTTACTCAATTTGCAGGTCCGGTGCTGCTTTGCCCGGCAAGGCTTGAGCCGAACAATGGTTTTGTAAAGACCCTGCAATTATTTGAGAAATTGCTTGCCATCCGCCCTGATGCGCAGCTGCTTGCAGCCAGCAATCGGCCAAGGCACGTCTATTTCAAATATATCGAATCTCTTCTGGCAACCCGTTTTTCCGGTATTCAAAAAAACGTCAGTCTCCGATTGGATATCGACGATGCTGACCTCAAGGGAATGATGCAGGCCTGTGCTGCCATGATTGATCTGAGCGACACCGCCAACCAGCATCTGACTGATGCTGAAATATTCGAAAAACCCTTGTTCACCCGCGGCGGTCCGGCCAATACGCAAGCTTCATCACAATGCAATTTTCGTCTCTTCGGGACTGATCAGGACAAGGCAGAGGCCCTTGTTCAGTTCCTGAAGAGGCCCGCCGCGTTCAAACCTGCCGGTCGTGAAATCCACCACCGGGAGCCTGCCAGACCAGGATTGCTGAACCTGCTGGAAGACTTGATTGCTCTGCCTGGGCCCCTCAACGGTTCGGCGTTTTGAGATGAATGTTTCTGTCCATTCGCCGAAGGGAAGGGTGCTGCCTGCCTGGATCAAGCGCTTCCACATCGTTGATGAGCCTTCACCCGGCATTTGGGCGGCTTTGCTGCATCGTTGACAGTTCCACAGATCAAAGGTTAAGGCCTGTCGGATCACCGCGCTTTATGGCGCAATTCCTTAAAGGGGAAAACACTATGAAAAACGATATGACAAAAATCTGCGGTTTGGTGGTTCTGCTGGCAGGTTTGTCCCATCCTGCAGGCGCCGAAGAACTGAAATCCGTTACCTATGCCGACATAGAGGCGCCACAGGTGGTGGACATTGCGCCTGCAGGTCCGTCTCTTGGAGACATGTACATGCGTCATGGTGTCAAAAGGTCAGCTCCCGATGGGCCAGTCATCGGTCGGTATTTTACGCAGGCGATTATCGTATTTCACGATCCTGAAAAATCGAAGGTCGCCAGATCCTATTTTTCCGAGCAAATTCTTGATGACGGCTCCATTTACATGACGGATATGGTGGAAACCATCCACGGACGTCCCGTGGATCCAGGCCATGTCCATGAAGGTGCTGTTGTCGGCGGTACAGGAAAATACGCTGGTATCAAAGGAACCTACACGGTCGAGGTACTGGATGGCGGCACCATCGCCAAAACGACGATCAGCTATTCGTTGGATGACTAAGACAGATTGTCTTTAAACAGCCTCTATGATCAAGGATAGGCGGGCAATCGGCACATTATTGCCGCTTGCCTCCTGTGCGTGATGATCCTCTGTGACGGGCTCAAAGCTTGCTGTGGGTACCGTCACAGAGCGGCGCATTGCTGCTGTGCTTGCACCCGCAAAAGAACGCCCGTTTGCTGGCTTCGCCTGTGTATTTTATCGGTGTGATACTTGTGACCTTGTGGCTGCCGTCACAAAAAGGTTGCTTGCTGCTCCTGCCGCAGGCACACCAGAAGTAGGTTTTGCCTTCTTCAACCTCAACGGGGTAGGGGGACTTCTGGGTGATGATTGGCGTGGTCATGATAATCCTGTCCATCTTTGTTTGCAGGTTTGTCATAGAGCAGCCCCCGCATAAGTGAAAGCTGGGCGCACTAGATCATGATTGTTCGCAGCATGACATCCGGCCCACCATCAGTGTGCGTCGCCAAGACAATGTGTGGTGCATTTGCCGTCTGTCAGCCGTTTCCGCGCCTGTCATTGTAACTGGCCCAAACAGCCCCCTTCAAGACAGGCTTGCCTAAGACCGCATTCGGAATTATTGATATTGTTATCTGATTTCGGAAAAACAGAACCATATTTGGGGCGCTTCCTTGGCTTTCACGATCCGACAACTGCATTATTTTGTCGCTGTCGCCGAAAGAGGCACCGTGTCGGGTGCGGCCAAGACGCTGGCCATTTCCCAATCTGCGATCACCGAAGCGATCAAGGACCTTGAAGCCGATCTTGGTGTGGCGCTGTTCAGTCGCCATTCCCGTGGGCTGAAGGTCACGCACCAGGGACACCAGTTTCTGCGTCATGCGACAGGGATACTGGGCAATGTCTCCGATGCACGCAGGGCGTTTCAGGAACCGGAAGTGGATGAGACCGGAGAACTCCATCTTGGCGTGACATCGCTTGTGGCTGGCTATGTCCTGTCAGATATTCTCGCCCGCTACAGGCGCGCCCATCCGAAGATTGACGTCACGGCGATTGAAGATGATGGGGGTTATCTGGAACATCTTCTCATCGGTGGTGAACTGGATGTGGCTGTCATGCTGGTCTCGAACCTGCGCAACAAGGATGCACTGCAGGCCGAAACCCTGGAATCATCGCCCTACAAGCTTTGGCTGCCAATGGGACACAGGCTGTCCACCAAGGAACGCATCTCGCCTTCGGACTTGTCTTCCGAGCCCCTGATCATGCTCTCCATTGACGAGATCGAAGCCTCGACCGAGAATTTGCTCAATACACTTGGCGCCAGGCCAAAAATTGCCTTCAAGACCAGATCCGTCGAAGCGGTTCGCAGTCTGGTCGCAACGGGTGCAGGTCTCGCCATCCTGCCCGACCTGATCTATCGCCCCTGGTCACTGGAAGGCGATCGCATCGACAAGCGCGATGTTTCGGCCTCGCTGCCTGATATCCATGTGGGCATTGTCTGGCGGATGGGATCATCGCTGTCAAATGCCGCCCGCAACTTCATCGGTGTTGCACAATCCTCAGGACAGGCATGAAGCATATAATATATCGGAAAAACCGATATCATGTTTCTGTATTATGAAATTGTGAACGCCGGTTTCCCTGCTAGTCTCAATCCCCAGAGAAACTCGTCTATGGAACACAACTGAATCTCTGGAGGGTACTATGACGTCGATACTCAAGAAAATATCCGTAACCGTTCTCGCTTCCACCTTTTTGGTGCAGGGTGCGATGGCAGGCAAGCTCACAAGTCTTGGCGCCGGCGAGGGTCAGGTCAATATCGTGGCGTGGCCGGGATACATTGAACGCGGCGAAACCGACGCTGCATTTGACTGGGTTACCAAGTTCGAAGAACAGACCGGCTGCAAGGTCCAGGTCAAGAATGCCAATACATCCGATGAGATGGTCGCCTTGATGAATGAAGGCGGTTTTGATCTGGTCACAGCCTCCGGTGATGCGTCTCTGCGGTTGATCGCCGGCAAGCGCCTGCAGGAAATCAATACGGATCTCATTCCAAGCTGGAAAGATGTTGATGACCGCCTGAAGGACGCGCCCTGGCACACCGTCGACGGCGCACATTATGGCACGCCCTATATGTGGGGACCAAATGTGTTGATGTACAATACGGAGGTCTTCAAGGAAGCGCCGACCAGCTGGAACGTGGTTTTTGAAGAAATGACATTGCCGGACGGCAAGTCCAACAAGGGGCGCGTGCAGGCCTATGACGGTCCGATCCATGTGGCGGACGCTGCCAATTACCTGATGGCGAACAATCCTGATCTCGGCATCACCAGCCCCTATGAACTCAATCCGGATCAGTACAAGGCCGCGCTTGATCTTTTGCGTGAGCAAAGGAAACTGGTGTCGCGCTATTGGCATGATGCCTTCATCCAGATGGATGATTTCACCAATGAAGGTGTTGTCGCATCAGGTTCCTGGCCGTTTCAGGTGAACATCCTGCAATCACAGGGCGCCAAAGTCGCCTCTACCATCCCGGCAGAAGGCGCAACCGGCTGGGCCGATACCACGATGATGCATGCGGATTCTGAAAATCCCAATTGTGCCTATATGTGGATGGAACATACGCTGTCCTCAAACCTGATGAGTGATCTCTCTGTCTGGTTTGGCGCAAATCCGGGCGTTCCGGCAGCCTGTACAGATGGCCGCGGCATGCAGACCGCTGAAGGATGCACCACCAACGGCATGGATGATTTTGACAAGATCAAATTCTGGACCACACCGGTCAGCAAATGCGCAAGTCAGAATGACACCTGCGTGCCCTACTACCGTTGGGTCAGTGACTATATCGGCGTGATCGGCGGACGCTGATTTTCACTTTGACACTTACCAAAACAAACCCGCTGGCATTGTCCGGCGGGTTTCAAAGCTGGCGAGCCTATGAAACCTGCCGTAACCTTTATCAATGTCTCCCGCTATTTCGGCTCCGTAAAAGCTGTCAATCAGGTTGACCTGGCGATCGAAGAGGGCGAGTTTTTCGCCATGCTGGGTCCTTCGGGCTCGGGGAAAACCACCTGTCTGCGCCTGATTGCAGGCTTTGAACGTCCGACAGGCGGCGAGATAAAGATTCTCGATGAGCCGATCCAGGACATCCCGCCCTATCGGCGAAACGTCAATACCGTTTTCCAGGACTACGCATTGTTTCCGCATCTCAGCGTCGCTGAAAATGTCGCCTATGCCCTGATGATCAGGAAGGTGGACAAGAAACAGCGCCTGAAACAGGCAGAGGAAGCGCTCGAGATGGTGCGTCTGGGAGGCTATGGTGACCGGCGGCCAAGCCAGCTCTCCGGTGGTCAGCGCCAGCGTGTCGCCCTGGCGCGCGCCCTGATCGGAAAACCCGCCGTTTTGCTGCTTGATGAGCCGCTCGGCGCGCTCGATCTGAAGCTGCGCGAGGAAATGCAGGAAGAGCTCAAGCAATTGCAGCGCGCCCTGGGCATTACCTTCGTTTTTGTGACCCATGACCAGAGTGAAGCCCTGTCCATGGCCGATCGCATTGCCGTGTTCAATGAGGGTGAAATCGCCCAGATCGGAACGCCGCAAGACATTTATCATCGCCCGGAAACAGAATTTGTCGCCAATTTTGTTGGTTCATCCAATGTCCTGCCTGCTGCGCTTGTTCGCCAGATGACCGGACGGACCGGCATTGCAAGTTTGCGGCCTGAATCCATCAGGGTGGTGGCGGAAGGTGGGCATACGGCCATCGTCACAGCCAAGAGCTTTCTGGGCTCTGCTACCAAATTGTCCCTCGATCTCTACGGTGCCGGCCTCAATGCGCTGGTGGACAACAGTTTCGGTTCTGTGGAGATTGGCGCACCGATCCAGATTGATTGGGTTAATGCGGACATGCACCTCATCGAGGGGCGTAATGAATAACGGCGCAAACAACAGGCGGGCTGCAGTGACATCGGCCGGCTCTGGGCTGGCGGGGCAGATCTCCGATCTGTTCTGGCGAAAGCCCGTCATCTTGCTGCTGCTGATGCTGACACCGCCGCTGCTGTGGCTGGGCGTCGTCTATATCGGCTCGTTGTTGGCGCTGCTGGCGCAAAGCTTCTTTTCAATCGACGAATTTTCCGGTCTGATCAACTATCAACTCACACTCAAGACCTATGCCGAACTTCTCATTCCGGCCAATCTCGACATTATTCTCAGAACCGTATCGATGGCGGCCATTGTCACTCTGGCCTCGGTGATCGTGGCTTTTCCGGTTGCTTTCTACGCAGCGCGTTATGCCAGGGGGCGATGGAAGGCGCTGTTCTATCTTGGTGTCATGCTGCCGTTGTGGTCGAGCTATCTGGTCAAGATCTATGCCTGGAAACTCATTTTGGCCAAGGAAGGCATTCTGAACTGGTTTTTCGAACTGACCCACCTCAAATGGCTACTGGATGCCTATCTGGCAATCCCGCTGATCGGTGGAAATTCCCTTTCGGTCAGCTACACCGGCACGTTTCTGGTCTTTCTCTACGTGTGGTTGCCCTTCATGGTCCTGCCCATGCAGGCAGCCCTGGAGCGGGTTCCGGCCAACTTTCTGGAGGCATCCTCCGATCTTGGCGCCACGCCCTGGCAGACCTTTCGCAATGTGCTTTTGCCCCTGGCCTTGCCCGGTGTGATAGCCGGATCGATTTTCACATTTTCACTCACCCTCGGTGATTACATTATTCCGCAAATTATCGGCTCATCACGCCTGTTTATCGGACAGGCTGTCTATTCCCATCAGGGAACGGCCGGAAATATTCCGCTGGCGGCAGCCTTTACGGTCGTTCCTGTGGTGATCATGGGGTTTTATTTGTGGATGGCAAAACGCAAAGGGGCTTTTGATGCGCTCTGACCATGAAACCCGGGCTCCCATGGCTTTGAAGATTGCCGCTGCCTGCGGCCTTTTATTCATGCACGTTCCCATATTGCTGATCTTCGTCTACGCCTTCACGACCGAAGACAAGACCTTTCAATGGCCGCCGCCAGGTTACACGCTCAAATGGTTTGCCGTTGCATGGAACAGGCCGGATGTGTGGAGTGCATTGCAGCTGTCGCTGAAAGTGGCGAGTATTTCCACCATCGTTGCCATGGTGCTGGGAACCCTTTGCGCCGCTGCCGTGTCGCGCAGCAAGTTCTTTGGCAGAGAGGCCATTTCCCTGCTTGTCATCCTGCCGATCGCACTGCCTGGCATCATCACCGGCATCGCCCTGCGTTCCGCCTTTAATATTGCGGATATTCCGTTCTCGGTCTGGACGATCGTGCTGGGTCACGCGACGTTTTGCGTTGTGGTTGTCTACAACAATGCCGTTGCACGCTTCCGCCG
Source organism: Rhizobiaceae bacterium (assembly GCA_029233925.1). Taxonomy (GTDB): domain Bacteria; phylum Pseudomonadota; class Alphaproteobacteria; order Rhizobiales; family Rhizobiaceae; genus Hoeflea_A. Next base: position 410,032 of record JARGOX010000001.1, on the reverse strand, counting down.
CCTGTCGGGATCTCTGGTTGAAGCGTCGATGGACCTGGGTGCCAACGGTTTTCAGACATTTCGCCATGTGGTGCTTCCCAATATTGCAACGTCCCTGCTGGCAGGCGGCATGTTGGCCTTTGCGCTGTCTTTTGACGAAGTCATCGTGACGACATTGACGGCCGGACAGCAGGCAACCCTGCCGATCTGGATGCTTGAAGAGCTCGTACGCCCGAGACAACGCCCGGTCACCAATGTGGTGGCGATGATTGTGGTGCTGGTTACCTTTCTGCCAATTCTGGCTGCCTATTACCTGACCCGAGACGGCGACCAGGTCGCCGGTCAGGGTAAATAAAGAACATGGAGGAAAATATCATGGATACGCAGATGTTGATCGGTGCGCAGTTTGAAGCAGGAACCGAAACGGAAGAAAATATCTACAATCCGAAAACCGGTGAAATTGTCGTCAAGGTGCCGGAAGCATCGAAAGATCAGATAAACCGTGCGGTGGAAGCCGCCGAAAAGGCTTTCAAGACCTGGTCGCGCACAACACCGGCGGATCGCTCGCGATATCTGTTGAAGATTGCCGACAGGATTGAAGCCGAGGCTGATGCCTTCGCCGCATTGGAGGCCCTGAACTGTGGAAAGCCGATCAATGCGGTATTGAACGACGAAATTCCAGCCATTGTCGATTGCTATCGTTTCTTCGCCGGTGCCGTGCGCTGTGTTCCTGGCGTTGCAGCAGGCGAATATCTGGAGGGCTTTACCTCGATGGTCCGCCGTGATCCCATTGGCATCGTCGGCTCCATCGCCCCATGGAATTACCCGCTGATGATGATGGCCTGGAAGCTTGGGCCCGCAATTGCCGGCGGCAATACGGTGGTCTTCAAGCCGTCTGAACAAACGCCGCTCACGGCACTGAAATGTGCACATATTCTTGCCGATATCCTGCCTGAGGGCGTGGTCAATATCGTGCTCGGACGCGGTCAGACAGTTGGAAACACCATTATCAACCACCCGAAGGTGGATATGATTTCTTTGACCGGTGACATCGCGACGGGCCGCAAAGTGCTGGAAGCCGCGGCAAAATCGGTCAAGCGGACCCATCTGGAACTGGGCGGAAAGGCGCCTGTTATCGTTTATGACGACGCCGATCTGTCAGCGGTCGTCGAAGGGATTACGGCCTTTGGCTATTACAATGCCGGTCAGGATTGCACGGCCGCCTGTCGTATTTATGCCGGTCCGAAAATCTACGACAGGCTGGTGGCCGATCTGACCGCATCTGTTTCCCGGATCAAATACAATCTGCCCGATGACAGTGAAAATGAAATTGGGCCACTGATTTCCCGGCGTCAAAGGGATCGTGTCTCCAGTTTCGTCGAGCGGGCCTCCGAGCAGGGCCATATGGAAATCACCACCGGTGGCACGATGCCTGAAGGAGGTGGGTTCTATTACCGACCCACCCTCATTGCCGGTGCCCGTCAGGAAGATGAAATCGTGCGCAACGAGGTGTTTGGGCCGGTTGTCTCTGTCACACGCTTTGAGCAAGACGAGCAGGCTGTCGACTGGGCCAATGACAGTGTCTACGGCCTAGCTTCATCCGTCTGGACGAAGGATACATCCAAGGCGATGGCAACAGCCAATGCCCTGAAATACGGCTGCACCTGGATCAATACGCATTTCATGCTGACCAATGAAATGCCTCATGGCGGTCTCAAGCAGTCGGGCTACGGCAAGGACATGTCTGTCTATGCGTTGGAAGATTATACCGCCGTGCGCCATATCATGATGGCGCACTGATACGCGCCACACTGATACAATCAGCCGCGCTTCAGATGCTCATCGAGGCGCGGCATGATTTCAATGAAGTTGCAGGGCATATGCCGGTAGTCCAGCTGATATTTCAGGATTTCATCCCAGGCGTCCTTGCAGGCGCCGGGAGAGCCTGGAAGGACAAACACGAAGGTGGCATTGATCAGGCCGCCGGTGGCGCGCGACTGTATGGTGGACGTGCCGATCTTGTCGTAGGAAATGCGATGAAAAACCTCTGAAAAACCGTCCATCTGTTTGTCAAAAAGCGGCATGATGGCTTCCGGTGTGACGTCGCGCCCGGTAAATCCGGTGCCGCCAGTGGTGATGATCACGTCCACTTGCGGGTCACTGGCCCAGCCCGATACCTTGTCGGCAATTTGTTTGCGGTCATCGGTGACGATATCGCGCGCGGCCAGGACGTGCCCGGATGCCTCGATGCGTGCGGCGAGGGTTGCACCCGATTTGTCTTCTGCAAGGCTGCGTGTATCGGAGACAGTCAGCACGGCAATGCTGACGGGAATGAAGGGGCGCGATGTATCAATCTTGCTCATGGGCATGAATTCCGTAAATTGTCATGGAGCGATCGAACGGGTTGTGCACGCGTGTATATACCAGTGCGGATAGCTGGCATTGAGCGCCTCGGCGGCAAATTGTGCGGCTTGAAGATCGCGAAAAATACCAAAAAAGGTCGCGCCTGAGCCCGACATGCGAACGATTTCGGGGTGATGGTATTGCAGTGCTTTACGCACGACACCGAGCAGGGGAGTCAATGTCTCTGCGGGTTTTTCCAGGTCATTGCGGGCATTTTTCAGGACGGCTACAAGCGTGTCCAGATTGTCCGGTATCCTATCCAGTGTCAGCGGCGCATTGTTCTTGTCTGCAAGGGCACCGAAAACCTCGGTTGTCGAAATTTCCTCAAGCGGATTGACCAGCAACAGGGACACGGAGGGCAGGGTGGTGGCTGGTGCAAGGGCATCACCAATACCTCGGGCAATCAACGGCACGGAGACAAGGCACATGGGCACGTCTGCACCCAATGTTGCAGCCACTGCGGCGCTGTCAATACTGCCCTTTGGAAGGTCCCAGTAACGCGAGAGGCCGCGTAAAGTGGCGGCGGCATCTGCTGAACCGCCACCAACACCAGAGGCAACCGGCAGGTTTTTTTCAAGGCGGATGGCAACAGGTCCGGCTTCGTGTCCCTTGTCCACGGCATGAGCGCGCAGAGCGTCTCTGGCGCGCACGACGAGATTATCGCCGTCGTTTTCAAGGTTTGCCGCAAAGGCTCCATAAATGGTCAACCTGTCCGAGGTTGCATCGGAAAAGGTCAAAACGTCACCAAAATCGGCAAATGTCACAAGGCTGTCAATCAGGTGATAGCCATCGGAACGCTGGCCCGTGACGTGAAGAGCCAGATTGATTTTGGCCCGGGCAACCTCAACGATGTCTTTCATGGGAGCATTTCCGGAAATGTCAGATGCAAGTTCCCTGTGGCATGTTGCAACGAGACTACCATGAGTAACACGTCAGGGCAATTTGATGATCTGACCCGGGTGTATCAGATCGGGATTGCTTTTAAGCGATGGGTTCAGTTGCAGGATCGATTGGTAGAGATTGCCACCGCCCAGTATTTCATCGGCAATCTTCCAAAGTGATTGCCCGGGTTTGACCACATAATCCGTCAGGGCAACCTCCTCGACAAGCTCCTTCCCACTATTCGGTTCGCTCTGTGTTGGTTTCTTGACGACTTTGGTTTCGACGGGCGCGATTTCGTTATTTGCTGCCGATAGCACCGTGTCAGCAAGGGCAGGCAAACCCTCGGCAATCTTCCGTTTGATTGCCGGGATTTCCTCGGCTGCGGGTTCCATTGTCAGGGTTCGTTCCCACTGGAATCGGGCTTCCAGTTCGCGGCCGGCCCGCCAGTAGGCGTCACCCAGATGATCATTGATTGTCGGGTCTGCGGGGCGGATTTCAACAGCCCGCTCAAGTTCCTTGACCGCATCCTCAAAATTGCCAAGCCGGTAATAGGCCCAGCCAAGAGAATCAACGATATAGCCGTCATTGGGTCGCGCCCGCACTGCATTGCGGATCAGTTCCAGGCCTTCCTCAAGATTGATGTTCATATCAATCCAGGAATAACCCAGATAATTCATGACCTGCGGCTGGTTGGGCACGAGTTCCAGCGCCCTTTTGAAATTGGGCTCGGCTTTTTCCCATTCTCCCAGGCGCTCATAGGCGATGCCGCGTTGATAGAAGATGTTCCATTCGGAACGATCGGGCAAAAGGCCGATCACCTTGACCGCGCGATCGTAATTGTTGGCCATTTCACGGTAGGCTTTGGCATCCGACAGGACGCTGCCGTAGGCAAGATAGGAGCGCATGTCGCTCGGATCTTCTTCAATGAGATTGCTCAGATGGGTTTTTGCTTCTTCCAACTGCCCAAGATCTGCCAGATTAAGCCCCAGTTGAAGCTCCGAAACACGCCGCACGACGGAATCCTCCGGCACTTTACGGTATATATCGATGGCCTGTTCCGGGTTGCCCAGATTTTCCGCCAGACCGGCCAGAATGATCAAAACGGAATCATTTTGAGGATCGAGTGCAATGGCAAAATTCAGATAAAGGGAAACAAGATCCTCAGCCCCACTGCGATTGAGAGCACTGCCGATCGTGTAGAGAACGGCAGCGGCACCTTGTTCAGATGTGCGAATATCCGCCTTTGGCGGGTCACCCGCATCAATGCGTTCGCGCAGGGCTTTGAGTGGCGTGTAACCCGGTGTAAATGCGGTTCCTGTAGCTACGGCATCATAGGCTTTTTGCGTGTTTCCCTCGCGTGCCTCGAGCCCCGCCAGGGCCATGACCGATCGAATATAGGTATCGGGCGCCGTACCTGCATTATTTTGATCGGCAATGACTGCGGTATAAAGTTGTTTTGCCTTTTCCGTGTTTCCCAGGGCCTCCTGCAGGGCGGCGCTGTGGAAATTTTTGAATATTGTGTACCACTCGGGGCCCTCCAGCGAATCGATCATCGCTTGTGCTTCTTCCCCTTTGTCATCGCCGAAATAGGCCCAGGACTTCAGCAAACCATAAAGCAGCTTCTCCAGATCGTTGACGCCCTCGTAGCTGAGCAGGTTTTGTGCATTGGAATATTCGCGCTGGCGGATGCTGTCGATGCCAAGTGCCAGGCGAGCGGTGCTTTCTATGGCAGGATCGCCCTTGAGTTCCAAGGCAATTTCGACGCCTTCATCAAATCTGCCGCTGGCGAACAGCATGATCATCAGGCGTCGCTTGATATCAGAATTGTCGTTTTCGAATTCCAGCGCCTTTTCATACATGGCAATGGCGGTTGCGCGATCCCGATCAGCCTCGGCGGTTCGTCCTGCAAGCAGGGCACCGGAGAAACTGTTTATTCTGGCGGTATCAAAATCTGCCCGTCTTGTCTCATCTTCGGCATGGGCAGTCAGAGACAATAGCAGGCTGATGGCGGCTGCACCGACAGCATTCATAAATTTATTTGGCCGCATCTGTTCCGTTTCCCGCTTTTGGTTCTCTATTTCGCAATGGTTGTATCACCTGAAGCATGGCTTTTTTCAGCCAATGCAGCAAGCAGACGTGATTATCGGCTTAGTTTATCCGGCTGATACAAAAATCTATCACTTCCAGTAGTGCAGACTTTGCTTTTGTTTCTGCCATTGGCGCCAAGGCATCGCGGGCAACGGCACCATAGTGTTCCGCGCGTATGATCGTGTCGCTGAGGGCATTGGACTTGGTGATCAGGCCAAGGGCTTTTTCCAGCGCCTTGTCGTCATTGCCACCCTCTTCTATGGCCGAACGCCAAAAGGCACGATCTGCATCCGTTCCGCGCCTGTAGGACAGAACAACCGGCAAGGTGATTTTTCCTTCCCGGAAATCATCGCCGACATTCTTGCCCAGGTTTTGCGCATGTCCATTATAGTCCAGAACATCGTCGACGAGCTGAAAAGCCAATCCGAGATTGGTGCCGTAGGAACGCAGAGCATCACGTTCCGCCTTGCTGGCGCCAGCGATGATCGGACCGACTTCCGCCGCGGCGGAAAACAATGCAGCAGTCTTGGCACGGATGACGGAAAGATAGTCGTCCTCAGTCGTTTCCATGTTCTTGGAAACCGACAATTGCAGAACTTCGCCTTCGGCAATAATTGCGGCGGCGCCGGAAAGCACATCCAGTGCTTCCAGCGAACCGACTTCAACCATCATTCTGAATGCCTGCCCGAGCAGGAAATCACCGACAAGCACGCTGGCCTGATTGCCCCAGATCATGCGCGCCGTCGACTTGCCGCGGCGCAGGTCACTTTCGTCAACAACATCATCATGCAGCAGGGTTGCCGTGTGCATGAACTCCACACTCGTCGCCAGCTTGATGTGATGGTCGCCCTCGTAGCCGAACATACCTGCCGAAGCCAGTGTCAGCATAGGACGCAGCCGCTTGCCGCCTGAAGAGATCAGATGATTGGCGACTTCGGGTATCATCGCGACATCCGATCCGGCTTTGGACAGGATCAACTGGTTCACCCGCTCCATATCGGATCGGGTCAGCTCTACGAGTGGCTTGACTGAAGCTGTATATTTATTCTTATCCTCAAGCGGAATGACAACGCCCAATATGCAGACTCCTGTATATGTTGCGTGGGACAATAGAAAACGGTCGGTCCGGGTACAAGTGAAGAATCGACGCAGCGCAGCATAAAAGCCCCTGACTCACATACAATTTTCCGTGCCATTGGTGTTTTTTGCGAAAGTAACTCAATATTGAATACCTTTGGTGAAAAAGCGACATATCTGCTGCTGAGTGGCATATAGAACAAAAAAGGTCGGCTTCAATCGTCTTGCCGAGCAAAAACGAGCTGCACCAACCCAAGCTGAAAGGACTGAAATATGGAGGAATTGATCCGCACCAACAATGTTGTGACCCTGTCTTTCGTCGGCACTTTGCTCAAGGAAGCCGGCATTGTCTATTTCATTGCAGACGAAAACATGAGTGTTCTCGATGGGTCCATTGGTGCGCTCTCCCGGCGCCTTCTTGTCGACGCCGAACGTATCGTTGAGGCCCGCAAACTTGTCGAGGCGGCCGGCCTTGCAGATGAGCTCAGACAGCAAAATTGATGACCGTGGCAACAAACCGGACCAAAGCGGATGGTTGCCGGGATAATGAAACCGACATTGCTGCGCCGCACACTATCGATGCCTTCCATCACGGTGGCTTTTACCTGGTGCAACCGGAAGGCAAGGGGCATCGTGCTGGCCTGGATGCCATGCTGCTGGCCGCATTGGTGCCGGATGACGCCGTCGGCAGATTGGCGGATCTTGGTGCAGGGGCCGGGGCGGCAGGATTTGCGGTCGCAAGCCGTATTCCCGATTTGCTTGTGACGCTGTTTGAGCGTTCAGCCCAAATGGTTGAATGCGCAAACCGCTCCATGATTTTGCCTCAAAACCGGCACCTCGCATCCCGCATCAGTGTGCTGCAGGCCGATGTCGCTCTCGGTGGGCGCGCGCGCTTGGCCGCCGGTCTGGCCGACAGCCTCTATGATCATGTCATCATGAATCCGCCTTTCAATGACAGCACCGATCGTACAACGCCAGACGATTTGAAGGCCGAGGCACACGCAATGACCGAGCATATGTTTTCGCAATGGATACGCACCGCCTGCGCCATTGCAAGGCCAGGCGGACAATTGTCGCTGATCGCGCGACCACATTCCCTGGCGGAAATCATCAGCGCCTGTGATCGGCGCTTTGGCGGCCTGCAGGTGACGCCGGTTCATCCGCGACCCGGCCAGAACGCCATTCGCATCTTGCTGACCGGCATCAAGGCAAGCCGCGCCCGCCTGGCCCTGTGTCCGCCCTTGTTTGTCCACGATGGAACGGAGCGGGCTTTCTCCGCCCGTGTCGATGATCTCAGCAATGGCCGCGCCAGCCTGACGAGATAGCTGGCTTGCTGCAACGATCAGCCATTGTCTTTCGCGTGGGAATACATACATCTGGGACATCATTTTCCAGAACAGGCGGTCAATATGGCGTTTTACAAATCCCTTCTCCCCAAGCGTTTCAGACGCAACGAGATCACCATTCCGGTTATCCAGCTGCAGGGCGTTATCATGAGTGGGGGTTCGCAATTCCGACCGGCCCTGAATATTGCCACCGTTGCACCGCTGCTGAACAAGGCGTTTGCCGACAAGGATGCACCGGCCATTGCCATATCCATCAATTCTCCCGGTGGATCACCGGTGCAGTCGCGTCTGATCTTTCGCCGCATTCGCGACCTGGCCGAAGAGAAGAAAAAGAAGGTTTTTGTTTTCGTCGAGGATGTTGCCGCCTCAGGCGGTTACATGATTGCCGTTGCCGGAGACGAGATTATTGCCGATCCGTCCTCCATCGTTGGCTCGATCGGAGTCGTCTCCTCCAGTTTCGGATTTACCGGCCTGATCAAAAAGATCGGTGTGGAACGACGCGTCCATACGGCGGGCAAGAACAAAGCCACGCTTGACCCGTTTCAGCCGGAAAACAAGGCAGATGTCGAACACCTCAAATCCCTGCAGCTGGAAGTCCACAAGGTCTTCATCGATATGGTGAAGGAGCGCCGTGGTGCAAAGCTGGCAGACAATGATGATCTTTTCACCGGTCTGTTCTGGTCCGGTATCACAGGCAAGGAACTAGGTCTCGTTGATGAACTGGGTGACATGCGGTCCTTCCTCAAGAAGCGTTTTGGCGCGAAGACCAAATTGCGGCTGATCACCACGCCACGCGGCCTGTTCGGACGCAAGATGCCGGGTGCAGCCGTCGGTGACCTTGCGACCCGGATTGCCGGGGCGGCCGCTTCTGGCGCTGCGGACGTGGTCGAAGAAAGGGCTATGTGGGCGCGCTTCGGAATGTAGCGCGGTTCAGCGCCTGCAACAATGAATGCGGGCTCTTGCGATGGCAGCAGTTCTCATTGTTGCTGCAATCCTGTAGAAGGTCGGGAAATTATCAGATTGTGCGAGGTCCCGACCACTTCGAAAACAATCTGTTCAGTTGTTATTGTTCTCCCGGCCGGGCAAGGCCTTGGAGATAAGGACGAGGGGATCTGAATATGGCGCAACTGCTCCTTCTGGTGGCCGTCGGACTTGTCGGCTGGTTTGGTTACAAGAAAATGGTCAAGGACGCCGAGCGCGTCAGCAAATCGGTACGCAGGGCGAAAGACGAAACCAAAACCGGTGCCAGCGGCACATTGGTCAAGGACCCGAAAACCGGCGAATACCGGGTGGAAGGGCCCGATGACGAGGCCTGAGTGCCCTGTTGATTGTTGGCCAGAGTTCGTGACGGACAGCCCAACCGGAATATCGTTTAAGACTTTAGAGTCTTGACCGCGCAAGGCCTGCATGGCACGTGTCCGGCGCATTCTCATTTACTTCCGGATATGTTCCATGACATCGACCAAGCCGCAGCAATTGTCTGATACGCAACCATCTCACATGCATCCGACCCGATCCTTTCAGGGTCTGATCCTGACTCTGCACAATTATTGGGCCGAATACGGCTGCCTGATCCTGCAGCCCTATGACATGGAAGTTGGGGCCGGGACTTTTCATCCGGCCACGACATTGCGCTCACTGGGGCCGCGTCCATGGAATGCCGCCTATGTGCAGCCTTCGCGGCGCCCAACGGATGGGCGCTACGGCGAGAACCCCAACCGGCTGCAGCATTATTACCAGTATCAGGTGCTGCTCAAACCATCGCCTCCCAACCTGCAGGAGCTCTATCTGGGCTCGCTGAAGGCAATCGGCATTGATCCCTTGCTGCACGACATCCGTTTTGTCGAAGATGACTGGGAAAGCCCGACGCTGGGTGCCTGGGGTCTTGGCTGGGAGTGCTGGTGTGACGGCATGGAAGTTTCGCAATTTACCTATTTTCAGCAGGTTTGCGGCATCGAATGTGCCCCTGTTGCCGGCGAACTGACCTATGGACTTGAGCGGCTGGCCATGTATGTCCAGGGCGTAGACAATGTCTATGACCTGAATTTCAATGGTGGTGAAAACAACAAGGTGACCTACGGGGATGTCTTCTTGCAGGCGGAGCAGGAATATTCCCGGCACAATTTCGAATATGCCGATACGTCGCTGCTGCTCAGGCACTTTGATGACGCCGAAGCCGAATGCCAATCCCTGCTGCAGGAGGGGGCTGGCGGATCGGACCCCGCGGGCATGCACAAATGTGTCTTTCCAGCCTATGACCAATGTATCAAGGCTTCCCACGTCTTCAATCTGCTGGATGCGCGCGGTGTCATCTCCGTGACCGAGCGACAGAGTTATATCCTGCGTGTGCGCAATCTCTCCAAAATGTGCGGAGAAGCCTATTTGCTGACGGATGCCGGTGGTTTTGAGCCTCAGAAGGGCTGACAAATACCGCCGGAAAATTTTATCAATCAAGATGATGTGATCACCCATGCCCGACCTTTTGCTTGAACTTCGCTCCGAAGAAATCCCTGCCAGAATGCAGCGAAAAGCTGCTGGCGACCTGAAAAAGCTGGTGACGGATGGCCTTGTGGACGCCGGTCTGACCTATGAGGCTGCGCGGGAATACTGGACGCCGCGCCGGTTGACGCTTGATGTGCGTGGAATAAATGCCCGATCGGCCGATATCCGCGAAGAACGCAAGGGTCCGCGCACCGATGCGCCGGAAAAGGCAATCGCCGGTTTTCTGCGGGGTGCAGGCCTGACGTCCGTTGATCAGGCGAGCGTCAGGACAGATCCCAAAAAGGGTGATTTCTATGTGGCCGTCATGGAAAAGCCAGGCCGTAATGCGGAAACCATCATTGCCGACATCATGCCCGGCATCATCAAGAACTTTCCCTGGCCCAAATCCATGCGCTGGGGCGCTGCGTCTGCCCAACCCGGCTCCTTGCGTTGGGTTCGCCCGCTGCAGTCAATCCTGTGCACCTTCGGGCCGGAAACCGAAGAGCCCATTGTGGTTGCATTTGAGGTGGACGGCCTGGTGTCAGGCAATGTGACCTATGGGCACCGCTTTCACGCCCCGGAAGCAATCATTGTTCGCCGTTTCGAGGACTATGCACAAAAACTCGAAAAAGCAAAAGTCGTGCTGGATGCTGACCGTCGCCGGGAAATCATCCTATCCGATGCCCGCAATCTGGCCTTTGCACAGGGCCTTGAGCTGGTCGAGGATGACGCCCTTCTGGAAGAAGTCTCCGGTCTGGTCGAATGGCCGGTTATTTTGATGGGCGAATTTGAAAAGGAGTTTCTGTCCATTCCTGCCGAGGTCATCAGGCTGACAATCAAGGAAAACCAGAAATGTTTCGTCCTGCGCGCTGCTGGCCAGTCGGATGCACTCACCAACAAATTCATTGTGACCGCAAATATCGAAGCCTCTGATGGCGGCAAGGTCATAGCACACGGAAATGGCAAGGTCGTGCGTGCGCGACTGTCGGATGCGCTGCATTTCTGGAAGACCGACCAGGCGGACCTGCCTGACCTGGCTACATTGGCTGCCTCGGCCGCAAAATTCGGTCTGGATCTGGCAAAGCCACTGGACCAGCGCATGGCCAAACTCGATACGCTCAATGTGACCTTCCATGCCAAGCTCGGCAGTCAGGGACAGCGCGTCGAACGCATTCGTACGCTCGCTGCAACGCTGGTTTCGCTGGTAGACGCGCAAGAACCTGATCTGGATAGACAGGTGGACCGCGCCGTGCTGCTGGCCAAGGCTGACCTGACAACCGAGGCCGTGGGCGAGTTTCCTGAGTTACAGGGTGCCATGGGGCGCAAATATGCGCTGCTACAGGGTGAGACGCGCCAGGTCGCCGCGGCCATAGAAGAACATTACAAGCCACAGGGACCATCGGATGATGTTCCCAGCCATCCGGTTTCCATAATTGTGGCGCTGGCCGACAAATTGGACACGCTGACCGGCTTTTGGGCCATTGATGAAAAGCCCACCGGTTCGAAGGATCCCTATGCGCTGCGCCGCGCTGCACTGGGCGTTATACGGCTGTTTCTTGAAAACGAAATCAGTCTGCCACTGGCAAAGCTTGATGTACCGGCTGATCTTCTGTTCTTCTTCCATGACCGGTTGAAGGTCTATTTGCGCGACAAGGGTGCGCGTCATGACCTGATCGATGCAGTGATTTCTCCCGATGCCGATGATCTTCTGATGGTTCTCAAGCGTGTCGAGGCCTTGGGCGGACTGCTGGAATCCGAAGACGGAAAAAATCTGCTGGCCGGCACCAAGCGGGCGGCAAATATTCTGGCGGCGGAAGAAAAGAAGGGCACCGAGATTGCTGCCACGGTGGAGCAGACCCTGCTGAAGGAACCTGCGGAAATCAGTCTTGCAACTGCCATTGCCCTGACAGAAGACGCCGCAGCAAAGGCTCTGGTGCAAAATGATTTTGCAACGGCCATGCGTGCACTGGGCAAATTGCGCCAGCCGGTCGACAGCTTCTTTGATGATGTGCTGGTCAATGATCCCGATGACGCCACGCGCGCCAATCGGCTGGCATTGCTGCGCCGGATCCGCACGGTTACCCAATCGGTTGCGGATTTTTCAAAGATTGGTGGTTGATCTGCAAACCTGGCCCCAAGGGCCTCGATCCTGATGGGGTGATGTTCCCCGATGTGTTCGCAATCAATGACCGGCGTTACTGCGTCGGTCGCAGTTCAATGATTTCCGGCCCAGCGGTATTTTCCGGTTCGACATTGTCGTGCTGCGCGTCATTCATGTCGACCGAAGACGTCTGAGATACGCCATCGACACCATCCTTGCTTGCCGTTTCAGGGGCGACTTCATCCACATTGAAATCGCCACCACCAGTGACGGTGACTTCGCCTTCGTCATTTGCAGCACCCGGCATCATGCCCGCCCCGGCGTGTATGGTACCGTGATCTCCTGATGAAATACTGGTGCCGCCATTTTCATGGGAAGAGGATTCGCCTGAATATTCCGTGACGACCGACGGCGAGGACGCTGGAGCATTTCTCACATGGCGCACCGGGCTTCCGCCCAGCATATTGTCCGTTTGAATGATTTTTTTGGTGCCGTCGATTTCTGTCTCGTGTGTTTCCACACCAGAGACCACGGGCGCTGCCGTCTTGTCCTTCAAGGGTGGGCACTCGGTGCAGTCGACCGAAATGATACTGCCGGTTGCAATGAGCTTTGACGTCACGTCAATGACCGACCCCCCGGCCACCGCGGAACCGGTGGTCAGAACAAGGGCAGCGGTCAATATGATTGGTCGAATCATGGCAATCTCCTGAATATTCAGTGCAACTATAGCACACAACCGTTTTCAACACGTATTCAGGTATGGTTAATGCAATACAAATCCCTTTATTACTGTTCTTCGCGTTTGATCGCCCGCCAGCCGATGTCACGTCTGCAAAATCCGTCATCCCAGTCAATGAGATCAACGGCCATATAGGCTTGCTGGTGAGCTTGGCCGACCGTTGTACCAAGGGCTGTCACACCCAGCACCCGCCCGCCATTGGCAACAATCTTATCGCCGTTTCTGGCTGTTCCCGCGTGGAAAATCTCGACATCATGCAAGGCGTTGGCGGCTTCCAGATTGTCGATGACGGTGCCTTTTCGGTAGGAGCCGGGATATCCCTTTGCCGCCATCACCACACAAAGCGCAGCCTCGTCCCTCCAGCGCGCGCTCATCGTCCATAACAATCCATCGGTTGCAGCCTTCATCAGCATCAGGATGTCATCCTTCAGACGCATCATCATCACCTGGCATTCCGGATCACCAAATCGCACATTGTACTCGATCAGTTCAGGACCCTTTCGGGTGATCATCAGACCGGCGTAGAGAACACCGGTAAAAGGCGCTCCCATCTCCGCCATTCCCTTGAGGGTCGGATTGATGATCTCGTCCATCGTGCGCTGCACCAGTTCATCCGTCATTACCGGGGCAGGCGAATAGGCGCCCATGCCGCCGGTATTGGCGCCGGTGTCACCGTCGCCGACACATTTATGGTCCTGTGCCGTGGTCAGGGGCAGGGCATTGGTGCCGTCACACAGGCAGAAAAAGCTCGCCTCTTCGCCCTCAAGAAATTCCTCCACGACGACTTCAGCACCGGCCTCGCCAAAAGCACCTTCAAAGCAGTCTTCAATCGCAGCAAAGGCTTCATTCAATGTCCGGGCAACGGTAACGCCCTTGCCGGCGGCCAACCCGTCCGCCTTGATAACAATCGGCGCGCCCATCTCGCGGGCATAGGCCTTGGCTTTTGGTGCATTGTTGAAGCGCATATAGGCACCGGTCGGAATATTGAAACGTGCACAAAGGTCCTTGGTAAAGCCTTTTGAGCCCTCAAGTTGGGCAGCTGCCGCTGTGGGGCCGAATGCGGGGATGCCAGCGGCTTGCAGATCATCAACGAGACCCTCAACCAGCGGCGCCTCCGGTCCGACGACCACCAGACTGATTTCCGCCTCTGCACAGAATGCCACAATGGCCTTGTGGTCGGTGATATCCATGTCGATGCAGGTTGCTTCTTCAGCGATCCCCGGGTTTCCGGGGGCGCAATAGAGCGTACCCAGAACGGGTGAGGCGGCAATCTTCCAGGCCAGTGCATGTTCGCGTCCACCCGAACCGATCAAAAGCACATTCATCACTGTCATTCCTTCTGTCTGGTCAAGGCGCCGGATTCAAGATGCGGCCCCCGTTCTATAGGTGAGAGTGCACAAGGACAAAAGGGCAAGGCGTATTTTTCTGCACGGTCGCAAATCCGGTTGTTCGACCAAAAAATGCGCGTCTGCGCGGCTTGACTTGATGCCGCAGAAGCTGCCACCAAGGGGCCATGCAGAATGCTCAAATCAAAATGGGGCGGGTTGCCGACGCGCCGTCAGACAATTGGGTCTATCGGCTGTTGCCGCGCAGGTTGTGGCCCTATGCGCAACTGGCCAGATGGGACCGGCCCATTGGCTGGCAATTGCTGATGTGGCCCTGTTGGTGGTCCACCCTGCTTGCGGCCAACGTCGTGGCGCAGTCCGCTCCGACGGGCATGCTGCAGATTGCCTGGTTTCTGGCACTGTTTGCCGCGGGTGCCATTGCCATGCGCGGGGCAGGGTGCACCTATAATGATCTTGTCGATCACAAGATTGACATGCAGGTGGCCCGAACACGGTCGCGTCCGCTTCCCTCTGGCCGGGTCAGCCGCAAGCAGGCGAAAGTCTTCATGGTCCTGCAGGCGATTGCGGGTTTGATCGTGCTGCTGCAGTTCAATCTCTTTGCCATTGTCCTTGGAATTTGTTCGCTGGCCATCGTCGCCATCTATCCATTCGCCAAACGTTTTACCGACTGGCCGCAGTTCTTTCTGGGGCTTGCCTTTTCCTGGGGTGCGTTAATGGGCTGGGCAGCAACCTTCGGAGCGCTGAGTGCCGCAGCCGTCGCGCTCTATGTCGGATCCGTACTGTGGACGATTGGCTATGACACGATCTACGCCCATCAGGACAAGGAAGACGACGAATTGATCGGGGTACGTTCAACCGCACGGCTGTTTGGCGCTCACACCCGGAAGTGGCTATCGGGCATCTATGCCCTCGCCATGGCCTGCATCGTGCTGTCCTGCTGGCTGGCCGACACGCCGTGGCCGGTCTATGTCGGGCTTGCAATGGCAGGGGCGATGCTTGCCCGCCAGATCGCCATTGTTGACATCGACGATGGCGAGCAGTGCCTGGCCCTGTTCAAGTCCAATGCCCGTGTCGGATGGATTATATTTGCCAGCCTGTGTGCGGGACTGCTGGTTCATTTCTGATTGGTCTGCTTCGACCGCTTTAAAACCGGTCGAAGCGGAATCAATCTTTCAGAAAAACTGGATAGAGCTATCAAATGATAGGCGAAACCGACGTTGTCAGATGATCTCGTCTTCATCGAACAATGGGTCATTGCTCAACTGCTCCGCCAGGTTATCGATTGCATCCTCGGTGCCCTCGTGTCCCACGATGGCGACATGGAACAGGCCATCGCCCTCGTTGACCACGGGTAGATTGGTGCGGCCGATGATCAGGCCTGCATTGGTCGCCAGCACCTCGCTTTCGACCTCACCCAGTGGATCGGAAATGATGCCGAGCACATCGCCGACCGACACCATTTCACCCGGTGTCCTGAATGTGCGCAAAAGCCCTCCAACGGGGGCGCGCAGCCAGGCGCTGGACGTGGCATGAGCAGGAGCGGCCTTGGGCTTGGCAATACCTTTGGCCGAGATCATTTTCAAAGCGCGCAGCACCCGCAGAATGCCGCTCAGACCGGCGCGCACGGCAAATTCGTCGAACCGCAAGGCTTCACCGGCCTCAAACAGCAACATGTCAACGCCGACGTTATGCGCCGCCTGGCGCAGCGACCCTGGTCGCAGCGGGGCCGTCAGGATCATCGGTGCACCGAAAGCCTCCGCCAGAGCCATTGTCTCAGGTTTCAACGCGGAGACACGAACCTGCGGAAGGTTGGTTCTGTGAATGGCAGCAGAATGCAGGTCGATGCCGATATCGGAGCGGGCAACAACCTCGGTCATGAACAGATGCGCCAACCGCGAGGCAAGGGAGCCGCGCGGGCTGCCGGGAAATGACCTGTTGAGGTCCCGGCGGTCCGGCAGATATCGCGATTGGTTGAGAAATCCGAAGGTGTTGACAATCGGCGCAATCAGCACAGTGCCATTGACGCTGTTGAGGGAGGGAGCGTGCATCAGCCGACGGGCGATCTCTACCCCGATAACCTCATCACCATGGGTGGCCGCGCTGACGAACAGGGTCGGTCCCGGCCGCCGCCCGTGCACGACATGCACGGACAGTGTGACCGGTGTGTGGTCCGACAGCACGCTGACCGGCAATTCCACGGTTTGCCGCGTGCCAGCCGCGATCTTGCTCGTACCGATCTCAAAAGGCGGGCGACCCGGCATCAGCCTTTGCCCCGTGTCTTGGTCCTGTTCGGTTTGGCATTGGCTTCCAGATATTCGATGATCTTGCCGGCAACATCGATCCCGGTTGCCTTTTCAATGCCCTCCAGACCGGGTGAGGAATTGACCTCCAGGACTACAGGGCCGCGCTTGGCCCGCAGGATGTCGACGCCGCAGACATTCAGACCCATGGCTTTTGCCGAGCGGATCGCTGTCGAGCGTTCTGCCGCGGATATCTTGATGGGCTCGGCGCTGCCGCCGCGATGCAGGTTGGAACGAAAATCGTCTCCACTGCCTGTGCGTTTCATGGCGGCGATCACTTTTCCGCCGACAACAAGCGCACGAATGTCCGACCCGCCTGCTTCCTTGATGAACTCCTGGACCATGATATGGACCTTGGCGCCACGGAAGGCTTCGATGACCGATTTGGCCGAGCGGTCCGTATCCGCCAGCACCACACCAATGCCCTGTGTGCCTTCCAGCAATTTGACGACCAGAGGAGCGCCACCGGCGAGTGCGATGACTTCCTCCGTCTGTTTGGGATCATGTGCAAATGTTGTCACAGGCAGGCCTATGCCATCACGTGCAAGCAATTGCAGTGATCGCAGCTTGTCGCGTGATCTGCCGATTCCAACCGATTCGTTCAGCGGATAAACACCCTGCATTTCAAATTGGCGCAGAACGGCCATGCCGTAAAAGGTAATCGACGCACCGATGCGCGGAATGACGGCATCATAGAGCGGCAATTTTTTGCCGTTGTAATAGACTTCTGGCCGCTTTGACGCGATGTTCATGTAACAGCGCAATGTGTCGATGATATCCAAAGTGTGGCCGCGCGTTTCTGCAGCCTCTTTCAAGCGGACATGGGAATAGAGATTGGCGTTTCGTGCCAACATGGCAATCTTCATCGTCTTCTCCTTCAATGATTTGTCGCAGGCGTGTGATGTCCCGAATTCAGGATATCTTCGATAGTCGCTCGGTTTCTTTGTGAAACCGTTTCCCCTTGGGGTTTCCGGCGAGATAGGAACCGCCCGGATCAACAAGCACGTTGCGACCACGAATGGCCGTGCGCCCGAGGATCAGATCAAATTCCATCTTCAACCGGTCAGCCAGAGACACATCAATGTGCCATCGGTGTCTGCCCAGAAGCAGAGTGGTGCGCACGATATAACGCCGTTCCGGCATACCGCTGGTGTTCTTGATGTCGCGCTCATCGCGCAACGGCGCTTCGACCATGGACAGTTTCGGATGTCCGCCGGTCGGTACCAGGAAGCGGACCCATTGCACGCCGTCGCGCTCAAACAGTTCCTGCCTTTCCGCATGCAGCGCCGACGTGCGCGCACCGGTGTCTATCTTTGCTCGGATCTGCGTGATTCCCAGATCAGGCAGTCCAACCATCTCGCGCCAGCCGATAATATCATGGCGGACTTGCGAAGAAGCCTTTCGCTTTGTTTTCATCCCAGACAGTCTTCGTTTGCGCGGCGATAGTTCACGAATGCATTGGCGCTCATCACCACGAGGAAACTGTCCATATCGATCAACACATAGCCGCGTTCCAGAAGGGCGCGGGTCAAATCGCGCACGTCAGCCTCATAAAGCCGTTTTCGTCCGGCTATCTCGCGCACCAGCTTCATCGGTATGCGGAAACGCCCGCCCGTCTTTCCACCGAATGAACGGTCGTAGAGCGCTGCAAGCCGGTCGGTCGTCTGAGGTATCCAATCCAGATTTGAAGTCATGCCACCCTATAGAAAACAAAAATTATCTTGTCTATAGGCAAAATTATTTTTGTTTTTTGCCGCGATTCTCCGTTGTAAGCTTGATGGGCAATGAACCTGACCTGATATGAAGGTCGCGTTGCGGGAACGGAATTTCAATGCCGTATTTGCTTAAGGCTGTTTCCAGCGCCCAATTGTAATCGGCGTTGACCGCACCCGGCCGCTTCACGGATGCCGGCTTGAGCCAGATTACCAGCTCAAAGTCGAGACTGCTTTCTCCGAAGCCGACCAACCAGACTTCCGGCGGTTTGGCGTCAGGGGTCTGCAGCATATGAGGAACCGATTCCGCCGCCTCGAGCGCCGCCTTGCGTACCAGTTCCTTGTCGGTGCCGTAGGCAACCCCGAACGGAATGCGCGTGCGCTTGAAATTGTCGCGCAGGGTCCAGTTGGTAACCCGACTGTTGATGAATTCGGAATTGGGTACCAGAATATCGACATTGTCATTCGTGGTGATGCGCGTGGAGCGAATATTGATCTCACGCACTTCCCCGGTCAGACCTGATTCCAGTTCCACGAAATCACCGGCCTTGATGCTGCGCTCCAGCAGCAAAATGATGCCGGCAACCAGATTGCTGAATATTGCCTGAAGTCCGAAGCCGATCCCCACGCCAACGGCGCCTGAGAAGACCGCCAGTGCCGTCAGGTCGACGCCGATGACATTCATCGCCAGCATGACCGCCACGAACAGCAGCAGGATCCGCACGACCTGACCGATCAGGGTCCTGACGGATGGTGTCAGATGTTCCTGGCGGTTGACGCGTGATTGCACGAACCGGCCTGTCATGGATGCCAGCCAGCCAAGCAGCAACAGAACCGCCAGTCCCTTGACGATAGCGAAGAGAGAAAGACGCGACTCGCCAAATGTCAGGGCAATGCTGTCCAGAATGGCGATTGTCGGATTGAGCAGATGCAATATGTTGAGAGCAGCGACGAACCAGGCCGTTGCGGCGAATGTGCGAGACCACAAGGGATCCTGTACGAAGGCGGAGAAGAGGCGAATGAGTACCCATGCCTGCAGCAGACTGGCGACAATCCGCAGCAGATCGTTGCCGACCCCCATCTTTCCAAAGGCAATGGAACCGATCCACAACGTCAGGACACACAGCGCCGGCAAAACCAGTTTCTGCACAACAAGAAAGACATGATGGACGAATGAGACCTTTCCATCGATTGTCGGCCACATTGCAGCGACGAGCTTTCGGGTCGGCCGGGCAATGATCCACGCCAGAACGAAGGCCCCGGTAATGATAGCGATTTGAAAAAGTCCTTCATAGGACAGAAACTGATCCGCCAATTTCCGGACGGATTCAACGATGAAATCAACAATCGGAGTAATGCCGGACGTCACGTCCTCGATGATGGTTTCGGCAGTTTCCTGTTCCACCACGGGCTTTATTTGCACCTGATCAATTTCTGTAGGACTGGCCACACGGGTCTCCTGTCTATGTTGTTCGAGATGATGGCATCAAATGATCCTGATGCTTCAAAACCACTTCAGGCGCTTGAAAATCACCAGCTCCACACCCAGCAGCACCACCATCGCGCCACAGAATATCCAGAAAGAGCTTTGGTTTTCGACACCCGGCATGCCACCGATATTGATTCCCAGAAGACCCGTGAGGAAGGCCAGGGGAAGAAAAATGCCCGATATGATCGCCAGACTGTAGAGGGTCTTGTTGGTGGCCTCTGCCAATTGGTTGGCGATGTCATCCTTGATCACCATGGCCCGTTCCCGGGCAGATTCGATTTCTTCCACATAGCGCAGAAGACGGTCTGTCGTTTCGCGCAACCGCAACCGGCTTTCATCCTCAAACCAGTCCGGCGGCTCAATCAAAAGACTGTTGAGCGCTTCCTTTTGCGGCGTGATGTACCGCCGCAAGATTGCCGTCTCGTGTCGCAGTTCCGACAATTGCCTGCGCAACTTTGTTGCCTGTGACAGATCAAGACTTTCCTCGATATCATCAAGTCTTGCATCGAATGAGGCGATGATGACAGCCATGCGCTCGGTGATGCGATGGATCAGACGTTCATAGACCTCGGATGCGTTTTTGGGACCGTTTTCCGTCTCCAGCAATTGGGCCAGAATGTCCCTTGGTGTCATCAGTCTTTTTTGCCGGATGGTGATGACACGTTGACCGTCCGACCACATGCGCATGGCGACCATATCCGCCGGATCCGCGTCAGGGTTGGTGTTGACGCCGCGCAGGATGGTGACGAATCCGCGCTTTCCGCGAAAGACCCGCGGTCGGGTTTCTTCCGCCAGCAGCGCCTCGACAGTTGCGCCCGTCAAACCGCTTTTGTCCCGCAGCCAGAGCTGGACGCGGGGTGAATCGCGATCCAGATGCACCCATAGCGGCGCCTTGCTGTCCTGCCAGCTCTCCACTTCAGGCCAGCCGACCAGCTTTGCGGTGCCGTTTCCATTCAACAGGCAACCGAAAAGCAGGCCATCTTCTTCCACAGGCTGCGCTGGTGTTTTGGCCGGTTCGGACATTCAGCTCTCCGTTTGCGCGCCATTGGCATCGGCCGCATGGGCGCGCCATCCCTGCGCCTCGATGAAGATCCGGCGAATGGCCGGAAAACGCTCCTTGATCTTCCGCTCGAACTCGGAGATGGATGCCTCGACCACCTCCGCCGGAAGACCATCAATAAAATCGAAACTGGCATTGAGCAGGATTTCATTGGGGCCCAGGTGCATGGTCAGAATTTCGTTGGTCTTGCTTATCCGTTTGTCCGCTGCAAACATGGCGCGTATGTCCCCGACTATCAGGGGATCAGCGCCCTCACCAATCAGGAGGCCCTTGCTTTCGGTCGCAAGCAGAATGGCGACCCCCGCCAGTACGATACCGATGCCGATTGAGGCGAGCCCATCAAGCTCATGGATTCCAAAGATGTGGCTGCCGGCGACACCCATGAGGGCAATCATCAGACCGATCATGGCTGCCGTATCCTCAAAAAGCACCGTGAAGATGGTCGGGTCCTTGGAATGGCGGATGGCCTGGAAAAACGGCGCGTTGCCCCTTTCCTTGTTGAACGCCTTGTAGGCCACCATCCATGCGGCACCCTCAAACACCATGCTGAGTATCAAGATGACATAGTTCACCGTGGGATCGCCCATCGGTTCGGGGTTCAGAACATGCTTGATGCCCTCATAGAACGACAGGCCCGCCCCGATCGCAAAGATCATGATGGCCACCACGAAGGTCCAGAAATACAGTTCCATACCGTAGCCGAAGGGATGCTTCTCGTCCGGCTGTTGCTTGGCCCGTTTGATGCCGTAGAGCAACAGGATCTGGTTGCCCGAATCCACCACGGAATGGATGGCTTCCGACAGCATTGCCGAAGATCCGGTCAGCCCGGCGGCGATGAATTTGCAGATCGCAATCAACGTGTTCCCGGCCAGTGCCGCGTAGATGACCTTCTTGGATTGATGAGCAGCGATGGTTTTCACTCCTGGTCTTGTGAAATTCAGTTTTTGTCGCGCAGGCTGACACGGCCAATTTTTTGCATCGGGAGCCATCTTACAGTGATTTGGCGCGATGTTACTACAAAATACATGGCCCGTTATACTTTGCATTTCGGGTCGATCTTCTGTGGGGCAGGGACAGATCCATGGTGCCAGACAGCTTTGTGCAGTTCTTTTGAAAGACAACGCGTACGAAAACACGGCAAGGAACATGGACGTCCATTGGATGGTGACAGCAAGAAAGAATGCAGGGAGAGCTTGTCTGTGCATCTGGGGCCCGAGACCCATTCCTGCTGGAATTGGTATCGAGGGCGCAATGAAAAGCCACACGGGATCGCTGGCATCGTCGATCTGAATTTCAATGGGAGTGGGACGCAGCAACGCAGATTCAGGAGGCCAGTCACCACTTACCTGAACGCTGAAAAGCTCCGGAAAACAACAGAATTGCCTTCCGGAGAAAGAGCACTTGAAACAAGTACTTGGATTCCGTTTGGTGAATCATTTTGTCAAAAGCGGGCTTTTGCCCGCAATGCGGTCTGAAAATCCGGTTTCGCAATGATCTACCGGATGCGCATTAACTGCGGGCGATGATTTCGTCGCCTTTGATAACCATGCGCACGCCCATTGCTCCGGCGCGCCGCCGCACAAGAAAGCGCGGTCGGCGGGTCCCCATCAGTGACTGGCGACGGCGGGGCTTGATAGCTCTGGTTTTTATCTGACCCAATTGGTCATCCAGAGGCTTTGCCTTTCCATCTGCTTCAATCATCAGCATGGGCAAATTGTAGACTTCAGACCACGAATGCCAGTCTGCGGCGATATCCGCCAGATCATGAGCCACCAACAGCGGAACACACAGTTCACTGTCTTCATGATGCAGTTCCAGCGTGACGGTCACGGTTCCATCTCCATGGTCCATGGCACGTGCGGCGATTCCCTTGAATGCCCGTACAGGCAGGGCAATGGAAAGCGGCAGGCCGCTTTGCGGCAGGATCTTGCGCAGCACGGCGCCGCGCTTGTCGACAGTAAAGGTGACGCCATCCTGATCATGCCGGGATGCATAGGTGACCTGTTGCGGGAAACGCCCGGGGTCAAGTCGCAGTTCGTCGCCAGCCCAGGCTGGTTTGCGCAGTGAATTCATTTTTTGCCTCTGTCTCTTCTGAGAGCCGGATATTTCCGTACCGGGACTTATGTCCTCTTGAAGATTGGAGCTTAGGCGAATTCACTTCCACCGGTCTTAAAATCTAAGGTTAAGAAAATCCTGTTGTTGTAAATGGTTAGCAAAAGGAAACCGACCATAAGGGACTTTTAACAAAATATTCCAGATCGTTGATATGGGCCTTTTTGGTCCTGTTTTCAGGCGTTTCAGACCGCGATCACCTTGCCGGGATTCATAATGCCTGCCGGATCAAACGCCATTTTGACCCGTCGCATCAAATCCATTTCAATCGGCTCGCGAATCTCAGCAAGCTTATCGCGCTTGAGTTGTCCTATGCCATGCTCCGCCGAGATCGATCCGTTAAACTTCAGGACGATGCCATGAACGATTTCATTGATCTCATGTCGTCTGGCCAGAAAAGGGTCGGCGGGGGCACCCTTGGGCTGGGAAATATTATAGTGGATATTGCCATCCCCCATATGTCCAAAGGCAACAAAGCGCGCATCCGGCATCGCGTGCAGAACAGCTGCGTCGGCTTCTGCCATGAATTGGGGTATCGACGCGACGGGCACTGAAACATCATGCTTCAGGGAAGCGCCCTCCGGCTTTTGTGATTCCGACATGGATTCCCGCAGCTTCCAGATCGCCTGGCGCTGGGTTTCGGATTGGGCAATGACTGCGTCCTGCACGAGACTGGTTTCAAAAGCCTCCTCCAAAATGCCCTGCAGCAGGGTATCAGCGGCCTCTTCGGACTGGCCCGACGATACATCGATCAGGACATACCATGGATGGGCGTTTTCCAGCGGATCACGGTTGCCGGGGATATGGGTGGTGGTGAACTCCATGCCGAGGCGCGGCATGAGTTCAAAGCCGGTCAGCGAATTCCCGCATTTGTGCTGGGCAAGATTGAACAATGTCAGGGCGTCTGCCGGGCTTTTCAGGCCGGCAACAGCCACCTGTTGGCCGGCTGGTATCGGAAAAATCCTGATGACGGCTGCGGTGATGATTCCCAGGGTTCCTTCCGCGCCAATGAACAGATCGCGCAGATCATAGCCGGTGTTGTCTTTTTTGAGGCTGCGCAATCCGTTCCATAGTTCACCGGTGGGTAGGACGACTTCCAGCCCGAGGCACAATTGCCTGGTGTTTCCATAGGCAAGTACCGCTGTTCCGCCTGCATTGGTGGACAGGTTACCACCGATCTGGCAGGAGCCTTGAGAGCCAAGCGATAGCGGGAACATGCGCCCGACCCCATGCGCCGCCTGATGAATGGCATCGAGAATACAGCCTGCTTCCACAGTCATGGCATTGCCCGCCAGGTCGATATCTCTGATCGCGTTCAATCGCGACAGCGATACAATCACCTGGTGGCTGCCTTCCAGTGGAACCTGACCGCCTGTATGGCCGGTATTGCCGGCCTGGGGCACGATTGCCGTTCCGGTGCTGGTGGCCAGTGCCAGGATCTGTGAGACCTCGCCCACGCTCCCGGGTCTTAGAACCATGGGCGACGTGCCGTGGAAAAGCCCGCGTGGTTCTTTCAGGAAGGGCGCGATGTCCTCGGTGTTACGCAGGGTGTATTTTTCGCCGACAATGGCGGCAAACCGGTTCAATGTGTCTTCATTGCTCATGTGCAACTCATCATGTTCGCAGGCTGTTTCAAACAGCGGTGTGGCTTAAAGCGCGGGACGCGTCGGTGGACCGGTGTATTGGCGTATTCATGGTCTTGGCGCAGCAGCGCGCTCCAGACGGTCATTGATGGCCTCGCCAAGGCCTGTTGGTGCAATTGGTGCGACACGAATATGCCTGTCGGTGGCCGCATCGGCGCATTTGATGTAGTCGAAAAGATTGGCCGCGGCTTCCCGCAGATTGCCCGCCGGGCTCAGATCCAGGATGATCGCCGCCTGCGTGTCGCCGGGCACTTCCTGGCCGGCAAAACGGATCACCGCATCACCCGGTTCGGCAAATTGTGCATTCATCTGTAATGGTGCCGACGGCGCATAGTGTGAACGCAACATGCCGGGTGCCTCGATGATTGGTGCTGTCCCCGTTCGGCGTCTCAGTGTCACACCCATGGCCTGTTCGATATCCTCGCTGGTCAGCCCGCCTGGTCGCAAGAGTTCGAGACTCCCGTCTGTCATTTTGACGATGGTGGATTCCAGACCAATGCTGGCCGGCCCACCGTCCAGAATGAGTTGCACCTTTTCTCCCAGGTCTGCCGCGACATGGGCCGCCGTTGTCGGGCTGACCTTTCCCGATGTATTGGCGCTCGGTGCGGCAAGCGGATGGTCATAGCGAGCGATAAGTTCGCGGGCAAAACCGGTTGGAACCCTGACCGCAAGCGTTTCCAGTCCGGCGCTTGTCAAAGGATGGATCGGGCTGTCCGGTTTCAATGGCAAAACAAGCGTCAGCGGCCCGGGCCAGAAGATCTCTGCAAGGCGCAACGTCATCTCATCGAAATGCACATAGCGTCTGGCCATTTCAATACTGCTCATGTGGCAGATCAGGGGATTGAAACGTGGCCGACCCTTGACCTCGAAGATGCGGGCCACAGCCTCGCCATTGGTGGCATCGGCTGCAAGCCCGTAGACCGTTTCAGTCGGCAGCGCGATCAACTGTCCTGTCGACAGGACAGCGCAGGCCCTGTCCATGGCCAGAATTTTATTGTCACCGATTATCAAGACATTCATTGCAAACACCAGATTTAGCCAGCAAATAACAGGCTTCCATCTCATGCTCAATGGTCATGCAAACACTTTGAAGTTGAGCCTTGCCAAGGGGTGAATTTTAATTGACGTTTACGTAAAAATAACCTAGCAAATTGCGCAATTGCTCACGCCGGACCGCCGCGATTGGCCCGGCCACAAAGAGATCGTCTTCCAGCCAGAGGAACTGCCCCATGTATCGTGCACCGGTCGATGACATCGCCTTCACCCTGAAACATGTTGCCGGTATGCAGGAGGCCATGGATGCGGGCCAGTTGGGTGACCTGTCGGATGACCTTGTTGATGCGATTTTGGCGGAAGCCGGCCGGTTTGCCTCTGAAGAAATGGCGCCTCTGGCACCCAATGGTGAGAAGGGCACGCCCCTCAAGGATGCCGAGGTCACGACTCCGGAAGGCTGGAGCGAACTCTATCAAAACTGGATATCGGGCGGATGGAACAGCCTGACTGGCACGCCGGAATACGGTGGCCAGGGCCTGCCGACCATGTTGTCTGTCGCGACAAACGAAATGTGGAACTCAAGTTCCATGGCTTTCAGCCTGTGTTCGCTGCTGACGATGGGTGCGGTCGAGGCCTTGAGCGCCCATGCATCGGACGATCTCAAGAATCTCTATCTGGAAAAACTGATTTCCGGCGCCTGGACAGGCACAATGAACCTGACGGAACCGGCAGCCGGCTCAGACCTCACGGCGCTGAAAGCGCGTGCCGAGCGCAATGATGACGGCTCCTATCGGATTTTTGGCCAGAAAATTTACATCACCTATGGTGAACATGATTTTGCCGACAATATCATCCATCTGGTGCTGGCGCGGCTTCCCGATGCACCAACTGGAACGAAGGGCATATCGCTTTTCCTGGTTCCCAAATTCCTGGTCAACGGTGATGGCACCTTGGGTGCGCGCAATGACCTGTTTTGCAACGGCGTGGAACACAAGCTGGGCATTCACGGATCTCCGACATGCACAATGATTTATGGTGATGGCAAATTCGGCGAGACGCCGGGCGCAATCGGCTGGGTCATCGGTGAGGAGAACCGCGGCCTGGCCTGCATGTTCACGATGATGAACAACGCGCGGCTGAATGTCGGCATTCAGGGTGTCGCGGTTGCCGAAGCGGCCTATCAACAGGCGCTGGACTATGCTCAGGAGCGCACCCAGGGCCGTGCGCCTGGCTGGCAGGGCGAAGGCATGAGCCCGATTATCGAACATCCGGATATTCAAAGGGACCTTCTGACAATGAAGGCCCTGATCCAGGCGTCCCGTTCAATCGCCTATAGCTGCGCCCATGCAATAGACATGGCAGACAGCGCTGCAGAACGCGGCGAGGCTGACGTGGCACGCCATTGGAGGGAGCGGGCAAATCTGCTGACGCCCGTGGCCAAGGCTTTTTCCACTGACATTGGTGTCCAGGCCGCGTCCATCGGAGTTCAGGTGCATGGCGGCATGGGCTTCATCGAGGAGACCGGTGCTGCCAGACTGTTGCGCGATGCACGGATTGCACCGATCTATGAGGGAACCAATGGCATACAGGCCATTGATCTTGTGACCCGCAAGCTGGCGCAATCGGGCGGTGAGCACATCACGGGCTATATTGACGAGTTGAAAGACATTGCAGCGCGGGTGGCACGCAAGAACAGCCCTGAATTCGGCCTGACTGCCGACAGGCTCAATAGTGCTCTTTCCGATCTGACTGAATCAACCGGCTGGTTGCTTCAGGCCTTGCAGGACGGACGCATGGCGGAAGCGCTTGCCGGGGCAACGCCCTATCAGCGTCTCTTCGGGCTCGCTGCTGGTGCCGCCTACCTTGCCAAGGGCGCTCTGGTGGAGACCGGTGATGACAGCGCCCGGATCGCGCTTTGCCGCTTCTGCGCTGAAAATATGCTTGCCGAAACGGCGGCATTGCGCGATGCGGTCATGCATGGCTCCACAAGCCTGCTGGGTGCCCGGGCTGCACTGAAATAGCCACTGACAATATGCCAAGACCGGGGGAGGGGATCTCTCGAAGGGAGAAGACCATGAGTGAACGCATCCTGATTGAACGGCCGGAAGCCTATGGCGGCGCAGTACAGATCATAAGGTTCAACCGACCGGAAAAAATGAATGCTTTTACCCAGGCCATGTATGGCACCATGGTTGAGGCACTGCATTCAGCTGAAGCCGATGATACGGTGCGGGTTCACGTCATGCTGGGCACGTCCGGTTGTTTCACCGCCGGAAACGATATGCAGGATTTTCTTGGCTACGCGATCTCCGGACGCATATCGGAGGGCGAAGTTGGCAAGTTCCTGACAGCGCTGGCCAGCCTTAAAAAACCGCTGATTGCCGGTGTTGACGGATTGGCAATCGGCGTCGGAACGACCCTGAATTTTCATTGTGACCTGACCTTTGCGACGCCGCGGTCGGAATTTCGCACACCCTTTGTTGACCTGGCTTTGGTTCCCGAGGCGGCCTCCAGTCTGCTGGGTCCTATGGCCATGGGCCATCAGCGGGCCTTTGCCATGCTGGCAGCCGGCATTGGCTTTTCCGCCGAGGAAGCGCGTGACGCTGGCCTGATCTACAAGGTTGTCGGAGAAGAGGAACTTGAAAACGAGACACTTGCCGCTGCGGCAAATATTGCATCCAAGCCGCCACAGGCCATGCAACTCGCTCGCGACTTGCTGCGCAAGACCACCCGTGATGCGGCCATTGTGCGCATGAACGAGGAATCGGCCCTGTTTACAGAGCGCCTGTCCTCACCCGAAGCGCGTGCGGCTTTCGAAGCCTTCATGGCGCGCAAGAAAAAGGCTTGAAGCGGCCCCGTGCAAATTGCGGCCCGTTGCAGAATGCGGCTGGTACAAATTCAGGCCGGGTAGCACGGCTGTCGCATGTTGTGGCGGGCCGCATAGCGCGTGGAAACGGCAATCAAATGATCAACAGTTGATCAGGCTTTCGGGCGGCTGAACATGGCTTCAAACAAGGCTTCTGC
Source organism: Rhizobiaceae bacterium (assembly GCA_029233925.1). GTDB lineage: Bacteria > Pseudomonadota > Alphaproteobacteria > Rhizobiales > Rhizobiaceae > Hoeflea_A. The sequence continues at coordinate 381,257 of JARGOX010000001.1, read as the reverse complement.
CCGCTCCAGTCCTTCATCGCTCAGTGCAACGGATTTTACCTTGCCAACCGGATCGAAGATCAGCCCCTTGCTGTGCAGTCGATCAAGTATGTCCCAGTCGAACCCTTTCCAGGCACGCCGATCATCGTGCAGGGTCAGCCACAAGAGCGCCAGAGCCGCATCGTCTATCTTGTCCGTATCGATCTCCATTGTAAAATCTCTTCATTCTGATTGAGACGTCGCCGCAATATTAGTTTCAAAAATGGTGAATTGCGGGTCTGGGCGTTTCATCCGGCCACGGTATCTGCAGCCATTGCAATGAACCCGACATTGGCCGCATATTGTCGGCGATCGATACCATGGCCCGGCACCTGATTGGATGATGCACCATGAAAGAAACGACACTTCCCGCCAATGCCGACGCGCAATCGCCCGCAGGCGCCGATATCCGTTTCATCATGGATGGCGCCAATGGCAATATGATTCACAGCACGGTCCCCCCGAAACAGGTCAATAGGGCAACAATTCATCAGACGGTGAGCGAGTTCTGGTACATCCTTGAGGGGCATGGCGAAATCTGGCGGCGCGATGGGGTATCGGAACGCATCACGCCACTTGTTGCAGGAACCTCCATCGACATACCGGTTGGAACTGCTTTCCAGTATCGCAATATCGGTGATGTCGATCTGAAATTTATTTGTATATCCATGCCGCCATGGCCTGGCGATCAGGAAGCGCGCTATCTGGAAGGTGCGTGGCAGGCCTCGATTTGAAAAAATCCACTTGGGCATTATCCGGGCCGACTCCCTTGCCAGGAGTCATTATAGGAAATAGAGACGATAAGAAACAAATGGTTAGGCAATTCGCCTGAATCAATTTGCAAGGAAACTTGTTTCCTTAACGTTCCAGAAGAGCAATCGCCTCCACATGCGGTGTCCAGACGAACTGGTCAATCGGAGTGACAGATTGGATGCGAAAGCCGCCATCCAGCAGGATGCGCAGATCGCGCGCCAATGTCGCCGGGTTGCAGGAAACGGCTGCCACCTTGCCGACCTTGGATTTTGCAAGTTCTTCTGCCTGTTCCTGTGCACCGGCTCTCGGCGGATCAAACGTTACGCCGTCGATTTTCTTGAGATCGGCAGGCTGCAGAGGACGGCGATAAAGATCGCGTTTTTCCACGCTGATGGGCTTGAGCCCCTTTGCATGGCGTGCGGCCTGGTCCAGCGCAGCCATGGCCGGGCCATCGGCCTCGACCGCGTGTACTGCCGATTGTCGCGCCAGTTCGAAGGTGAATGTACCACTTCCCGAAAACAGGTCCGCTACCCGCTTCAATCCGCTAAGGTGTTCGGCAACGATCGCCACCATCCGGTCCTGTGCTTCGACACTTGCCTGCACAAATCCGATTGGCGGCGGCGACACGTCGACGCCGGAAAAACGGATGATCGGCTTGTGGGCTTCCACCAGGGTCTCGCTGCCAAGAGACAATCGGGCAAAACCAAGTTGCAGGGCCAGAGCTGTTGCCTGTTGCCGCTGTTTTTCTGAAAGCTGGCTCATGTTCTCGATCGACACGTCAAGCCCGGTGAGCGTTGCGAGCACCTGCAGTCTGAACGATTTGCCGCTGCGCGCAAGCAGGTTTGCAAGGCTGCGAAAAGCATCAAGGCGATTGGTGATGGCAGGGCTCAGAACCGTGCAATGTTTGATGTCCACGATATTGTGCGTGCCGGCCTGATTGAATCCAAACAACAGGCCGTTGCGTGTCGATTGGGCGGAAAATACGGCACGCCGCCGCCCCAGGGGCGAGCATTCAACGGTTTGAAGAACGTCCGCCTCGATACCTCGTGACGCAAGAGCATCTACGACCAATTGCCTTTTCCAGACATAATAGGCATCCATATTCATATGCTGCAGTGCGCAGCCGCCACAGGATTTTCCCTGCGGACCGAAATAGGAGCAGGGTGGTTCGACGCGCTGCGGTGAGGGCTGGTCGACACTGAGCAATTGCCCCTTGTTTTTCTGCTGATCGATGGTGACGGTTTCACCGGGAAGGGTAAAGCCGACATAGATCGGCCCTTCCGGACCGTCCGCAATGCCGTCGCCCTGCGCGCCCAAGTGGGAAATTGTTACTGTTTCTGTGGTCATGATTTTATGCCTCCCAGGAGGTATTCAAGATTGCCATCACTGCCACTGATGGGAGAGGGGATTGTGCCAATGCTTTTCCAGCCGGGCTGGCTGTCCAGCCATTGGGCCATATCTTTGGCGATTTCAGGACCGAGATCCGGATCCTTCAACAGACCGCCCTTGCCGATGGCCTCGCGTCCTGCCTCAAATTGCGGTTTGACGAGCAGGATGCAAAAGCAGCCTTCTGATGCTAGTTTCAGGGCAGGCGGCAGGGCAAGCTTCAAGGAAATGAAGCTGACATCACTGACGAGGATGCCTATCGTCCTGCCTGCGAGGATACTCGGATCAAGAGCGCGCGCATTGACGCCTTCATGGCTGCTGATGCGCCTGTCGTGCTCCAGTGATGGATGCAATTGACCATGGCCGACATCCACTGCTGTGACATGTGCTGCGCCGCGTTCCAGCAAGACCTGCGAAAAGCCGCCCGTCGAGGCGCCAATATCAAGCGCATTGTGACCAGAGACATCGAAGTCGAAATGATCCAGCCCGGCAATCAGCTTGAGAGCCGCGCGCGATACGTAGTTCTGCGCGCCGTCGCAAACAGACAGTGGGCTGTTGCGCTGAACTCTGGTTCCCGGTTTGGTGCACAGCTGACCATTTACCTGGACAGAGCCACGTGCGACCGCGTCGCGCGCCCGCGCCCGCGTTTCGAAATGTCCGGCTTGGGTCAAAAGCAGATCGAGGCGAACCCGGTCTGCATCGTCATGTTGTGGTTGTGTCATGGCCTCTCATGGCCGCTGTCGGGCATGGAGGCAAGCTATTAATGGTATTGTGTGTCGAAACTGCTCTAGCGATTGTTCTGACTGTCCATGTTCTGCTCGCATTGCCTGACCTGACAGCGACGATTGTCTTTGGACGGCACGGAGGCTGATATGACCTGTTCACCACTTTGGCAGAATGCCCTGCTTTTCACATAAAGATCATAGAGGGTGAGTTGTGCATCACGCGGTGACGGGTAGCGCAGGATCGCCGAACCATCATTATTCAAAATGGTTTGTATGCGCTGGCATGTCAGTACGGGTGCGTTATATCGGCTGACCGCCTGAGCGGGCATGCATATTACGAGCAGGCATAGTGTCAGGAGTATCCTCTTCATATCGTCATATTCCCCGTCTGACAGATATTGTTCTATTGGTATGGCTTTATATAATTAGAACAAGTTGCAATCACATCACAATGTTTGTTCAAATGCAAAGAATTACATAAACAAATCCGAAGCATCAAAGGTGAACAGCAGCCAGTTTTCTGAAAAATATTCTACGTAATCAAAGGGTTAACTCGTGGACTTGATCCGGTATTTATCATCGGTGCTGCTGTTAATCGTTTGAAGACCAGACAATTCCGATGGTGTGCCTTCGGTAAGAAATGCTCACCTGCCACCTTGGTCAGACTCTGTCTGCAGGCATTGCCTGACCCGGCAGCGCTTGTTGTCGCTGGAGGGAACGAAAGCCGATATGGCATGCTCGCCGCTCTGGCAAAACACTGGATTCATCACATAAACATCATAGAGCGTCAGTTGGGAATTGCGCGGCGATGGATATCGCAAGATCGCAGAACCCTCACTTTGCAGAATTGCCTGTATACGCTGGCAGGTAAGCGCTGACGTATCGTAGCGGTTGATTGCCTGAGCAGGCATGCTGACAGCCAGCAGACAAATTGCCAGAACGATCCTCTTCATCCAGTGGTTTCCTCCCCGTAGACGTCAAACAGAGTTGGCCTGTTGATGCGACCATGCATCTTGCGTGCATTGAACATCAATCACAGCACAATGTGTATTCAATTGTAAAGTGATGACAGGAACTATGCATCACTCGGCACAATTACGCGATGTTTGATGGCTATTATTGGCATATGTGCGGAAGGGGACAGCCGCTTGTTCTGCGTGGCGTAAACCCGGCAATCAGATCCGGTGCGCATTTCGACTGATCGAAGGCAATGGGTCGGTTTCAGGAATTGAGCAGGTCCGAAAACAGGTCACGGCGTTGGTCACGGTTAGCTGGCTCCAGCGTACCATCGGCGGAATTGCGCATTTCCATGGGCGGGTACAAGACATGGGTTTCGCCGATGGTGTGCGTTCCACGCATGTCACCGAGCTTTTTACTGACAATGGCGATGACGGCCGTTTCTATTTTCTTGTCGTATTTTGAACCGGCAAAAGCCACGTTGGCACACACGCCGGTAAAGCATAGAGCTATTGCCGCAGCCCCCAGAATTGCTTTGCCCATCGTTTGATTTCCCCACATCAATCAAGATGCAAGCCTAACAAAAACGATGGCAGAATGGGTAGAAAGGTGTTGTTAACCTTAACAGGCGTTATTTTGGTCGTTTTTCAAGCCTGTGTGCTTGAGACGGCTTTGTCGGTGCCCAAAGCCCGGAAGACTGCGGCGACAATGCCTTTGCGGTCGAGTCCGGCGCGTGCATACATGGCCTCGGGCTTTGCCTGATCCATGAACAGGTCGGGCATGACAAGCGGACGGAATTTCAAACCCTGATCAAGCATTCCCTGATGGGCGAGATATTGCATGACATGGGAGCCGAAACCGCCCACCGCACCTTCTTCCACCGTGAGCAGCACCTCGTGATTACGCGCCAGTTGATCAATCAAAGCGGTGTCGAGAGGTTTGGCGAAACGGGCGTCGACCACTGTTGTCGGCAGGCCATGCGCCTCGAGGTCTTCAGCCGCCAGAAGGCAGTCGGCCAAACGCGTTCCAAATGACAGCAAGGCAATCTTGCCGCCATCCTTGATGATGCGGCCCTTGCCAATTTCAAGGATGGATCCGCGTTCTGGCAGGTCAATGCCCACGCCTTCGCCGCGCGGATAACGAAAGGATATGGGACCTTCATCATAGGCCGCAGCTGTTCGCACCATATGTATCAGTTCAGCCTCGTCGGCAGCCGCCATGACGACGAAACCGGGCAGGGTCGCCAGATAGGTCGTATCAAACGAGCCTGCATGGGTTGGTCCGTCAGCACCGACAAAGCCCGCCCGGTCGATGGCAAAGCGCACCGGCAGCCCCTGGATGGCCACATCATGGACCACCTGATCGTAGGCACGCTGCAAGAAGGTCGAATAGAGTGCGGCAAACGGTTTGTAGCCTTCCGAGGCCATGCCGGCGGCAAAGGTTATGGCGTGTTGTTCGGCAATGCCGACATCGAAACAGCGATCCGGATATATGTCGATAAATTTGTCCAGTCCGGTTCCCGACGGCATGGCTGCCGTGATGGCGACAATCTTCTCGTCGTGTGCAGCCTCCTCGATCAGAGCGTCGGCAAAAACCTTCGTATAGCTGGGGGCGTTCGGAGTCGCCTTGGCCTGGGTTCCGGTAATGATATCGAATTTCGAAACACCGTGATACTTGTCGCTGGCCGCCTCGGCCGGTGCGTAGCCCTTGCCCTTTTGGGTAACGACATGAATGAGAACCGGCCCCTGGCCGTTGTCGCGCACATTGCGCAGCACCGGCAGAAGATGATCAAAATTGTGCCCGTCTATCGGCCCTATGTGGTAGAACCCCAGTTCTTCAAACAATGTGCCGCCCGTGACATAGCCACGTGCATGTTCCACCGCGCGGGTGATGGCCCGGTCGACTGTCTTGCCCAGATAGGCTGTCAGCTTCTTGCCCACCTCCCGCATGCCCATATAGGTTCGTCCAGAGGCGAGACGCGCCAGATAGGCGCTCATGGCACCGGTCGGCGGGGCGATCGACATGTCATTGTCGTTCAGGATGACGATCAGCCGTGCATCCAGCGCGCCGGCATTGTTCAATGCTTCATAGGCCATGCCTGCAGACATGGCACCATCGCCGATGACGGAAATGACATTGCGTTGCTTGCCCGACAGTGCGCTGGCAACCGCCATGCCCAACCCGGCGGATATCGAAGTGGAGGAATGCGCTGCACCGAAGGGATCATATTCGCTTTCGGCCCGTTTGGTGAAGCCTGATAGCCCGTTCTCCTGGCGCAATGTGCGAATACTCTCGCGCCGACCGGTCAGGATCTTGTGCGGATAACATTGATGACCGACATCAAAAATGAGCCTGTCTTCAGGGGTGTTGAAAATCTTGTGGATGGCAAGTGTCAGCTCAACAACACCCAGACCTGCACCCAGATGGCCACCGGTTACCGAAACCGCGTCAATCATCTCTGCCCGAAGTTCTGCTGCCAGCTTGGGCATGTCCCGATCGTCAATGTCCTTCAGATCCGCAGGAAATGTCACGCGGTCGAGGAGAGGCGTTTCGGGTCTGTTGGTCACGTCAGATGCTTTCGTCACTGTGTCAATCAAACTGCTAATATTCCAAAAGAATTCAATATTGACCCATATCGTTATCCACGGGAGGTAAAGCAAGTGGGCTATACCCGCAACCCGCACTATAGGCTGTTGCTTCTTGTGCTGCAGAAAATTCGGGAAAATCAGCCAATATTTTATGGGAGACGCCTATTCGGCGTCCAGAGGTTCGGTGCCCGCTGCCGCACCGCTGCGATCAAGGCGGATTTTTTCAATGCGGTTTTCTGCGGCCTTCAATTGTTTTTCACAATGCAGTTTGAGCGCCTCGCCACGCTCGTATATTTCAATGGATTTATTGAGCGGCACATCACCCGTCTCGAGACTGGCGACAATTTTTTCCAATTGATCGAGCGCCTGCTCAAAGCTCATCGCCGCAATGTCGTCATTGCTTTGTGTTGGTTCGCTCATTTCATCATCCTCTCATCAGGCGATTAATATGTGATGCACCCGACTCAGCCAGTCCGACCAGATCATAACCACCTTCCAGCAGGCTTACGAGGCGATTGTCACAGCAGCGCTGGGCAATGTCCATCAATTTGCCCGTTGCCCAATCGAAATCGTCCTCTGTCAGATTGATCTCCGCAAGCGGGTCGCGGTAGTGCGCATCAAATCCGGCTGAAATAATGATCATATCCGGCCGCATGTTTTCCAGCGCCGGCAAGATGCGCGAACGAAATGCTTCACGAAACAGGCTGCCCGACGATTGGGCTGAAAGGGGTGCGTTGAAAATATTGCCGGCTCCGACTTCATCCTTCGCACCGGTTCCTGGAAAAAGCGGCATCTGATGCGTGGAACAATAAAGAACGCTGGCGTCATCCCAGAATATATCCTGTGTGCCGTTGCCGTGGTGTACATCCCAATCCACGATGGCAATGCGTTCTGCTCCATGAGTCTGCTGGGCATATCGTGCGGCGATTGCCGCCTGATTGAAAAAGCAGAACCCCATGGCCTTGTTTTTTTCCGCATGGTGCCCTGGCGGACGGGCAGCAACAAATACATTGTCGGCTTCCCCGCGAAAGACACTGTCCACGCCAGCCAGAGCGCCCCCGACCGCAGTCAATGCCGCCGTCATGCTTTTCGGACTGGCAGTGGTATCAGCATCGATATGCGCCATGCCTTCCTCCGGAATGGCCTTCCTGACCTTCGCCAGATGGTCCTCGCTATGGACCAGCAGGACTGTGCTTTCATCGGCTTGTGGCGACAACACCCGATCCAGATCGTCAAACAATTCACGCTCCAGCGCCTTTTCAAGCGCACGCAACCGCTCGGGGCGTTCCGGATGCCCCTCGGGTGTGAGATGTTCAAGGTGGATCGGATTGGTATAGAGACGGGTTGTCATGGTGCACCTGAAAAAAAACGATGAACGCGCATAGCCGCAACATCGCTCACTGCGATTTTGCCAGTGGTACAGGGATCAGGGGAGACAGACAAGCAGTCACCCTTCGACGACAATGGTTTTTGCGATGGCAATACCAAAGCCTTCCAGCCCGACATAATGACGTTTGCGCGATGCAAAAAGTTCGATGGAGGTGATTCCAAGATCCTTGAGAATCTGCGCTCCCAGACCGATCTCCAGCCATTCACTCTCGCGCTCCATGGCCTCGCCGTGGATTTCGCGTTCTCCAGCCGCTGTGCGGCCGCTTCCAAGATTGCCAACGCCGACAGAACCTTCGCGCAGATAGACAATCACGCCGCGGCCATGCTCGGCAATGCGCCGCATATAGTCATTGATGGGCGGCTGTTTGCCGAACACGTCTTCGACCACCACCTCTTTATGCAGCCTGACCGGAATATTCACGCCGTCGCGAATATCGCCAAAAACCACGGCAATATGATGCATTGGATCCCATGGCAGGGAATAGGTATAGGCAGTTGCCTTGCCAAAAGGTGTTTCAACGGAAAAGGCTTCACCCTTTTCAATCAAAGTTTCCTTGCGCTGCCGGTAGGCAATGAGATCGGCAACCGATACATGTTTCAGCCCATGGGTCGCGGCGAATTCCGTGACTTGTGCGCCCTGCATCACGGTGCCGTCGTCATTGACAAGTTCACTGATGACACCGACGGGCGGAAGATCCACCAGCCGGCAAAGGTCAACAGCTGCTTCCGTGTGACCAGAGCGCATCAGCACACCGCCTTCTCGTGCAATGAGCGGAAAAATGTGGCCGGGACGGACGAAATCGGCAGAACCGGCATTGGGGTTGGCCAGGTTGCGCACCGTCAGGGTCCTGTCGTCAGCCGAAATGCCGGTTGTCGTACCGTGTTTGTAGTCCACCGATACTGTGAAGGCGGTTGCGTGCGGCGCATCGTTTTCGGCCACCATGGCGGTCAAATTGAGTCGTTTGGCTTCACTGCGAGGCATCGGCGTACAGACGATGCCGGACGTGTGACGAACGATGAAAGCCATTTTTTCCGGTGTGCAATGAACCGCGGCGACAATCAGGTCGCCCTCATTTTCACGCCCGTCATCATCGGTAACGACAACAATTTCACCGGCTTCAAAAGCACGCAGCGCCTCTACAACGCGGGTCTGATCATATGCCATTAACAGTGTATCCTTTTTCAACAGTCCTTTGGGCATGACGCCTCGGCCTCAATGGAAAGTCCTGTTGGAATCCACTGGTTACGATATCCGGCCCGTCTGGCCCCTGTGCCGCAGGTAATGATCGGCAAGTGTACATGCAAGCATGGCCTCGCCGATGGGAACGGCGCGAATGCCGACGCAGGGATCATGCCGGCCCTTGGTGCGCACATCCACCTCGTTGCCGTCCGTATCAACGCTCCGCCTTTCGGTCAGGATCGATGAGGTTGGTTTGACGGCAAACCGCGCGATGATCGGTTGCCCTGTCGATATCCCGCCGGCGATGCCGCCGGCATGGTTGGACAGGAAGACGGGCTTGCCGTCCGCGCCCATACGCATTTCATCGGCATTGTCTTCTCCGCGGAAGGTGGCAGCGTCAAATCCATTGCCGATCTCGACGGCCTTGACGGCATTGATGGACATGAGATTGGAAGCGATATCCTGATCGAGCTTGGCGTAAACCGGTGCGCCAAGTCCGGCTGGCACGCCCTCAGCCACAACCTCGATAATGGCGCCGACGGAGGACCCGGCCTTGCGAATCTCGTCGAGGTAGGATTCCCAAAGCGGCACGGTCTGAGGATCGGGACAGAAGAACGGGTTGTCGTTGATCGTATCCCAGTCCCACCGCTCACGATTGATCTTGATGTCACCAATTTGTACCAGAGCGCCGCGAATGGTTACATCGGGCAGCACCTTTCGCGCCAGGCCACCAGCCGCCACCCGCGCTGCGGTTTCGCGCGCCGAGGAACGCCCGCCGCCGCGATAATCCCGGATGCCGTATTTGACATCATAGGTATAATCCGCGTGGCCCGGCCTATAGCGCTTGGCTATTTCCGAATAATCCTTTGAACGTTGATCGGTGTTTTCGATCATCATCGAGACCGGCGTTCCGGTTGTGATCAATGTCTGTCCGTCATCCTGCGGCATGACGCCGGAGAGGACACGAACAGCATCAGCTTCGCGTCTTTGCGTGACAAACCGCGATTGTCCCGGCTTTCTCTTGTCCAGCCAGTGCTGCAATTCGTTTTCTGTGAAGGCAATGCCCGGAGGACAGCCATCAACCACACAACCCAGTGCAAGGCCGTGGCTTTCACCCCAGGTGGTTACACGAAACAGGTGGCCGAATGTGTTGTGTGACATGCATCTTGCCTGAAGCTTTGGGCTGAAACCGAAGACCGATGGGGAGATCAGTTTGAGCAACTGGTTGTGTTCTGAATTCGCACCTTCGCTGTTTCGCGGCGAAAACATCCCGTGTGCTGTTTCGTCTATGCAGTTTTTTGCGGGCGGTCAAATCTGAATTGGCCTGCTGATGTGGCGCTGGACGTTCGAGCGAACCGGCCATGAAATCGCCAAAGCGCAATGGGGCCGGTCAACCATCGATCCATTGGATCGAATTGCCTTCGATTTTCAGTATCCGGTCCTGCGGAGTGGGCAGTTCAGCGGCCTCTTGTCCCGGCGTGCCTGCAATCAGGTGAAACAGGGTCCGAATGACACCGCCATGGCTGACACAGATGGTCGGTGACGTAACATCCTTGAGCCAGGCACCAATACGCCAGGCCAAGATTTCATAGCTCTCGGCATTTTCACCAGGGGGTATGAAATTCCATTTGTCATTGCTGCGTTGGGTGACGCGGTCAGGCACATGGACTGCAAGTTCTTCCAGTGTGTGACCTTCCCAGTCACCAAAAGACACTTCGATCAACCGGTCATCCAGCCGATAATCGTCGGCCTCCAGCAACATGGCCTTGCGCACGAGTTCCATGGTTTCGCGTGTTCGCTGCATCGGGCTTGCAACAAAGTCGAATTCGCTGACCCCTTTGCCGAGAATGTCCTTGAGGTTCTCACCATTATGGCTGGCCTGCCGACGACCGGTTGCATTCAGCGGGATATCCTGGGTTCCCTGAAGCCGAGCTTCAAGGTTCCAGTCCGTTTCCCCATGCCGGATGACATAGATCAGCGGTTTTGACGCGACCATAGTGATATATCCCTGCTCGGGTGCGGCGTTTTACTAATCTTTGATGACAGAAATATCGGGGGCATCAACAGCCTTCATGCCGATCGTGTGGTAACCGGAATCAACATGATGCACTTCGCCGGTCACAGCCGACGACATATCTGAAAGCAAATAAAGCGCAGACAGGCCAACTTCATCCGTCGTGACTGTGCGTTTGAGCGGCGCGTTATATTCGTTCCATTTCAGAATATAGCGGAAATCGCCGATGCCGGACGCTGCCAATGTCTTGATGGGCCCTGCGGAAATCGCATTCACCCGAATGCCGCGGCTGCCCATATCAACAGCCAGATAGCGCACAGTGGCTTCCAGTGCAGCCTTTGCAACACCCATGACATTGTAATGCGGCATGACCTTTTCGGCGCCATAATAGGTCAAGGTCAGAATGGATCCACCATCGTTCATGATCATCTCGGCGCGACGCGACAGGGCGGCCAGAGAAAAGACCGATATCTCCATGGTCCGACTGAAATTTTCGCGCGTTGTGTTGATGAACCGACCGGTCAATTGATCCTTGTCGGAAAACGCGATGGCATGGACAAGAAAATCGATCTTTCCCCAAATTTTTTCCAGTTCGGCAAAGACCGCGTCCATGCTTTCCGGATCTGTCACGTCACAATGTCCAACCACATGTGCGCCCAGTTCCGCGGCAAGCGGTTCAACCCGCTTCTTCAGCGCGTCACCCTGGTAGGTCATGGCCAGCTCGGCTCCCGCGTCGGCACAGGCCTTGGCAATCCCCCAAGCAATCGACCGATTGTTGGCGACGCCCATAATAACGCCGCGTTTGCCTTTCATCAGGCCTGCCGTCAGAACCATATCCCACTCCTTACACATTGTTACCGTTGGCTATGACACAGCAAACACGTGCGTTCAAGACGCAAGCGTCGCTCTTGAACCGGTCATGCACCGGTTCATGCGGTCGAGACGCAGATTTGACACACTGGTGATGTGAAACAATTCGAATCGGCCCTTTTGGTGATTGAAACCAGCTTTTTGTTACGCAGATCCTGTGGGTTGAATTTTATTCGAACGCATCTGCTGCCAGGCTTGTTTTGACAGTCCTGGCCATGTGAATCAGCTTTGCAGGTCCAGAGCGTTGAGGGTCCAGCTTTTGGTCATACGGGTCCGGCAAATCTCGCCGGTATATTGCGCGATGCCATCATAGCTATGTTTGGATACGATGAAATCACGGCAGACCTTGCCGACTGAGCTTTCTTCCCGGATGAAACTCACGGTGCCCGAATTGCCATTCTCACTGTTGAACCACGGGATCTCCTGAACAAAGCCCGATCCCAATTGTGCCTGGGCAACCGTATCGCGAATGACAAACCTGTCTGTGGCATCTTCACCGGAAACAGGTATGGATCCTGAATACAGGCTGGTATCCGGTCCGCCGGTTACATCAAGCCCCATACCTCCCATGCAGCCACTTGTTGATACAAGCGCAACAAGCAGGATCATCATGGACCCGGGAATGTTGAAATTATTTGTATGCAATTTTGTTGCTCTTCATTGAGTGGCCGCTATGATTCAATACCTGTAAAGACGACTTGAAGTAAATATGTGAGGCGCGAAAAAGACCATGGTCGATGACAAGATTGCATCAAAAGATGATTTTACCCTCTCGGACGAGCCTTTGGCGCTGTTTTCGCAATGGCTGGAAGATGCCGTGGCGCAGGAACTGAATGATCCAAATGCGCTGTCACTGGCCACCGTTGACGAAGATGGCCTTCCCAATGTGAGAATGGTTCTGCTCAAAGGGTTCGACCAGCAGGGTTTTACCATCTACACGAATTTTGAGAGTCAAAAAGGCACGGAACTGCTGAGTGCCAAAAAGGCGGCCATGTGCTTCCACTGGAAGTCATTGCGCAGGCAGGTGCGCATCCGCGGTGATGTCTCGGTTGTCAGTGATGAGGAGGCCGATGCCTACTATGCCACGCGGCCGCGCGGCAGCCGGATTGGCGCCTGGGCCTCCAGGCAGTCGCGCGCCATGGAAGGTCGATTTGCCCTGGAAAAGGCCGTTGCCGAATATACCGCGAAATATCCGATCGGTGCGATTCCGCGCCCGCCGCATTGGTCCGGTTTTCGTTTGGCGCCGACATCAATCGAGTTCTGGCATGATCGCAAGTTCAGGCTGCACGACCGGGTGGTCTTCAAGCGCAATTCTGTCGGCGACGAATGGCAAAAGACCAGGCTTTATCCCTGACAGGCAGATTTGCCAAAGGCCATCAATCCTCTGAAACAGGATCAGATTCACGGCTTCCTGAGCGGAAGGGTATGCCCGTGAGCAGCCCCTCGACACAACGGGAGTTCTGATACAGGCCATTCAGGGATATCCGCGGCAATGCTGTTGGTCTGGTGCCGTCGCCGGCGGCCAGCAGCCCGGGACAGGTTGTGACTGCTGCGCAATAGCCGGCCTGTGCAACAGCATCAAACTCGCGTTCGCCCGCCGCCCGTTTGCCTCCATAGGGATAGGCGAAACTCTTGGGCTGGTAGCCGGTGAGCGTTTCGACGTGGTCACCCGACCGTTTGATCTCTGAAGCCAGGCGTGCCGGATCAGTTCGGGCAAGGTTTACATGGCTGACGGTATGGGCGCCCAGACGAACAAGGGGGGTGGCGCTAAGGTCGCGCAGTGCAGCTTCATCAAGGGTTTCCCGTTCCACAATGGACACCGGATCAATGCCGGCCCGGCGGGCCGCTTTGTCGAGTGCGGATACAAATGCATCCTCGTTTGTCACATCGAACTGCTCGCTGATAAGGCTGAAGGCCGCTCTTTTCTCCAGATTGTTCCGGGTCGTGAATGTCTGTTCGCCACCGTCAAGATCCAGGGTCAGGTGTTCGGTCTTTCTCAGCAATTCTTCCAGTGTAATCCACCACATTGTACGCGAACGGTCGGTGAAACCGGAAGTGATGAAAATCGTGAAGGGGATATTGTGCCTGGCAAAGACCGGCAGGGCGTAATCGACATTGTCACGATACCCATCATCCAGCGTGAAGGCCATGTAGCGGTTTTTGTTTTCTGGTTCATTCACCAGTTCCGGCAGGTCATCAATATGCGCGGCAATCCATCCCTTTTTCAGCAATGAGGCAATTGTCGCCTCAAGAAACTGCGGTGTGACGGAGAGGTATGAATTCGGTTCAAAGGAAAAATCCGAACCGGGGCGGACATGGTGCAGGGTAAAGATCACGCCTTTGTAATTGTTTTGCGGCAGCAAGTGGAAACGGCTGGCCAGAGACAGCAATTCCAGCCCACCACGAATTGCCAGCCATTTCACCGCCTGGCGACACCATATGCGGTATTGTATCAGTTTCGATTGGATCGGCATGCTTGATCGGTCACCGGTTATTGAGCGCAACCTGCGCAATGCAGCGTCAATATCAGGCATGCTAGATATATTTGTTTAACCGTCGATAAATTCTGACGGTGATCCCCCAATCAGGTCTTCTCCCCATCAGGTCTGGGTTCCGCCAACGGTCATCTGGTCCATCCGCAGGTGTGGCTGTCCGACTCCGACCGGCACGCTCTGGCCGGCTTTGCCGCACATGCCTATGCCTGTGTCGAGTTTGGAATCGTTACCAACCATGGAGACCCTTTGCATGGCTTGCGGGCCATTGCCGATCAACATGGCGCCCTTGATTGGCGCACCAACCTTGCCGTCTTCAATCATATAGGCCTCTGTGCAGCCGAAGACGAATTTACCGGACGTAATATCAACCTGACCGCCGCCAAAGGAAACCGCGTAAATGCCCTTTTTGACCGACGCGATGATCTCTTCGGGCGTCTTGTCACCACCCAGCATGTAGGTATTCGTCATGCGCGGCATTGGCTGGTGAGCATGGGATTGCCGCCGCCCGTTGCCGGTCGGCTTAACGCCCATCAGGCGGGCATTTTGACGATCCTGCATGAAGCCAACCAATATGCCATCTTCAATCAGCACATTATAGCCGGAAGGCGTTCCCTCATCATCAACGGTCAGAGAGCCACGCCGCCCTTCAATCGTGCCATCATCAACGATGGTGACGCCTTTGGAGGCAACCTGCTTGCCCATCAGGCCGGCAAAGGCGGAGGTCTTTTTCCTGTTGAAATCACCCTCCAGGCCATGGCCGACGGCTTCGTGCAGCATGACACCAGGCCAGCCCGCACCGAGCACCATGTCAAAGGTGCCCGCTGGGGCGGGGATTGCCCGAAGATTGACAAGCGCCTGCCGCAAAGCTTCATCTGCACCGGCCTGCCAGGAGTCTTCGGCTATGAATTCGCCGAATCCGCGTCGCCCGCCAGCACCATAGGAGCCGCTCTCCTGGCGGTCTCCCTCGCCAACGACAACGGTGATACTCAGTCTTGTCAAAGGCCGGATATCACGCACGATCTCGCCATCGGCCCTCAGAATTGTCACGACCTGCCATCCGGCGGCGAGCGCTGCAGAAACCTGTCTGACTTTCGGATCCTTTTCCCGCAGATAGGAATCGACGCGCTGCAACAATTGCACCTTTTCGGCAAAACCGGGCGAACCAATCGGGTTTTCATCGCCATAAAGATGTTTGTTGGTGCGCGCAGGGGCGGCGGCATAGGTGCCCGTATACCCACGTGTCACAGCCGATACGGCATCCGAGGCGCGCAACAGGGCGGCCTCCGAGAGATCGCCTGAATGGGCAAAGCCGACGGCTTCTGCTGCCACCGATCGAAGCCCGAAGCCCTGATCGCAGGAGAAATTACCTGATTTCAACCGGCCATCGTCAAACATCAGCGATTCAACCTGTGAATATTCCACAAAAAGCTCACCGTCATCCGCACTTTGCAGAGCGTTGCTGACAATCTGGGCCACGCGCTCTTCCGCGCAGTCAAAGCTTTTTAGCAGGTCATTTTTCATGTTTTCGTCCGCAATGTTTCGATCAATGAATTTGTCCCGTTCAAGCGGGATCGGCGTCTTGACCCTATATAAGGGTATGCGTCTGCATTATCCAATGGGATTGCAGCCAAAGGGATTTTTGCGCAAATCAAATGGGAAACAGGCCGAAATCCGCATCCGGTTTCAGTTGCGGAGATAATGAAGCAGACTTCTTTATGGAATTGTCTGTAATTGTTCAGGGCAGGGCGGCGAAGCCGTCGGTGAATCCGGTCAGGTCTACCGGAATGCCGATTCCCTCCTCAGGCGTCTGAAAGACGATGAAGGTCGCTGTCATTCCAGCCTGCAAGGTTTTCAAAAGCGTTTCTTCCAGAATGACTTCCGCATAGCAGCCATCGGCAAAACAGCGCACGAAATAGGCACGGCCAATGTCTTTGCCGTCGATGTTCAGACCGAGACCATTGGGAAGAAGAACACCCAGAGGTGCCAGCACCCGAAGCACACGCGCCTGATTATCCGCAGTCTTCAGCACCACGACCGACAGCCCCATTTCCGGTCGGTCCTCGGCGATCACATTTTGCATCAGGGC
Source organism: Rhizobiaceae bacterium (assembly GCA_029233925.1). GTDB lineage: Bacteria > Pseudomonadota > Alphaproteobacteria > Rhizobiales > Rhizobiaceae > Hoeflea_A. The sequence continues at coordinate 364,796 of JARGOX010000001.1, read as the reverse complement.
ACATTGTTCGCTGGAGGCTCCGGCCGGTTGATCACAAACAATGGACCATGCGCCGTGATTGGCGCGCACGGTCCCGGATTGTTGCGCCATGCCGATTGTTGCCGTCGTGGCAAAAACCGCGGCCAATGAAAGCAGTGGCAATTTATTCATGATGGTTCGTAGCATTTTAGCTCCAGCGCGATGCGAATCAGTCTTGCCAGTTTGCCGGAACAGACTGGTTGTTGAAAAGTGTCCATTTTTTCCCAACTTGCAATAGGAAGGCCAGATAAATGGAAAATGCGGCAACATTGCTGTAATAGAGCCCCTAAATCCTATTGTTTTTCAACAGCGACCAAACAAATTCGTGCGAAATATTTTTTTCGGCCTATACCGATTATCAAGGCAGGAAGTGCTGTTGATAATGACGGGTGCATAAAATGTCGCACACAAACACCTGTCAGCCAGTTGCGATTGGCTCTAAACTATGGTTTGAAGCGCTGTCAAATTAAGGGATTATGCGTTGTTGCAGGTGCAGCCGCGTGTGCTCGAGGGAGAAATGTTGTGAGAAATTCGCTTCATGCAGTCTGGGCTCTGTTTGCTCCACTGCTTTTGGCAACACAGGCCATGGCCGCACAGCCAACTGAATGGCAGACCGGTTTTCAACCGGCAGCCACCGATATCATGAGCGAGGTTACCTGGTTCAATGATTATACTTTGTGGTTCATTGTGCCGATTACCGTCGTGGTGCTGCTGCTTTTGGTCATTGTCGTGGTGCGTTTTCGCGCCAGTGCCAATCCGGTTCCCTCGAAGACAAGTCACAACACGACCATCGAAGTCATCTGGACTGTTGGCCCCGTTGTCATTTTGTTGTTCCTGGCGATCCCGTCATTCCAGCTTTTGACAGCGCAATATACACCGCCTGATGAGCCGCAATTGACCATCAAGGCGACGGGCAACCAGTGGTACTGGGGCTACGAATATCAGGTAGAGCAGGAAGTCTCCTTTGATTCGCTGCTGCTGGCTGACGGTGATCGTGCTTCCTACGGCAAGGAAAACCGCGCGGAATATCCACGGCTGCTGGCTGTTGATAATGAAGTGGTTGTCCCTGTCGACATGACTGTCCGCCTGCTGGTGACCGCAAGTGACGTCCTTCATTCCTTCGCGATGCCGGCATTTGGTATCAAAATGGATGCTGTGCCTGGCCGCTTGAATGAAACATGGTTCAAGGCGAACCGCGAAGGGCTCTATTACGGACAATGTTCGGAATTGTGCGGCAAAGACCACGCCTATATGCCCATTGGCATCCGTGTCGTGTCGGTCGAGCAATATGGAACTTGGCTGGCAGCCGCAGCCGATGATGTCGAGGCCGCCAATGCACAATTGATGGCATCGATCATCGATACGGACAAAACCGTTGAGCTTGCTGCCAACGAAGCACAGAAGATCGAGGAGTAAGACCATGGCCGGTTCAACCGCCGCACATGATGCGCACGACCACAAACCTGTCGGTTTCGTGACTCGTTGGCTCTTTTCCACAAATCACAAGGATATCGGCACACTCTATCTGATCTTCGCGATCATTGCCGGTATTATTGGCGGTACACTGTCTGTTTTCATGCGTTGGGAACTTGCAGAGCCGGGCATACAGATTTTCCATGGTCTTGCAGCCATGGTCTATGGTCTTGAAGGGGACGCTGCCATTGATGGTGGCAAGCACATGTACAATGTGTTCACTACGGCCCATGGCCTGATCATGATCTTTTTCATGGTGATGCCGGCATTGATTGGCGGTTTTGCCAACTGGATGGTTCCCATCATGATCGGTGCGCCTGACATGGCATTCCCGCGGATGAACAACATATCGTTCTGGCTCCTGCCTCCAGCCTTTATTCTCCTTTTGCTGTCCATGTTTGTCGAAGGCCCGGTCGGGGCTTACGGAACCGGCGGCGGCTGGACGATCTACCCGCCATTGTCGACGACCGGTCAGCCAGGTCCTGCCATGGACTTTGCGATCCTGTCGCTGCATCTGGCCGGTGCATCCTCAATTCTTGGTGCCATCAACTTCATCACCACGATTTTCAACATGCGCGCGCCTGGAATGACGCTGCACAAGATGCCGCTGTTTGCCTGGTCGGTGCTGATTACTGCCTTCCTGTTGCTTCTTTCGCTGCCTGTACTGGCCGGTGGCATCACCATGCTGCTGACGGATCGCAATTTCGGCACATCTTTCTTCTCGCCCGAAGGTGGCGGGGATCCAATTCTGTTCCAGCACCTGTTCTGGTTCTTCGGCCATCCGGAAGTCTACATTCTGATCCTGCCCGGTTTCGGCATCGTCAGCCACATCGTGTCGACCTTCTCGCGCAAGCCGGTGTTCGGCTATCTCGGTATGGCGTACGCCATGGTCGCCATTGGTGCCGTCGGGTTCATTGTTTGGGCGCATCACATGTTCACTGTGGGCCTGTCGCTTGATACACAGCGCTACTTTGTGTTCGCAACCATGGTCATTGCGGTGCCGACAGGGGTCAAGATTTTCTCATGGATCGCCACAATGTGGGGTGGTTCGTTGACCATGCGCACGCCGATGCTCTGGGCTCTGGGATTCATCTTCCTGTTCACCGTTGGCGGTGTGACAGGGGTGCAGCTAGCCAATGCCGGCCTCGACCGTGCAATGCATGATACCTATTACGTGGTGGCACATTTCCACTATGTGTTGTCGCTCGGCGCCGTATTCGCCATTTTCGCTGCCTGGTACTACTGGTTCCCGAAAATGACCGGATACATGTACAACTCCTATCTGGCCAAAGCCCATTTCTGGGTGATGTTCATCGGTGTCAATCTGGTGTTCTTCCCGCAGCATTTCCTGGGTCTTGCCGGCATGCCGCGTCGCTACATTGACTATCCTGATGCCTTTGCCGGCTGGAATGCGGTTTCATCCTATGGTTCCTATATCTCGGCCATCGGCGTACTGATCTTCCTGGCGGGTATCGTCGAAGCCTTTTCCAAGAAGCGCGTGGCTGGCGATAATCCCTGGGGTGAGGGTGCGACAACACTCGAATGGACACTCAGCTCACCACCTCCGGTTCACCAGTGGGAGCAGTTGCCACGCATCAAATAGCGGGCAGCAGTACTTCAAGAACAGCACGGGCCGCCAAGGCGGCCCATGGTACCCTCCGCAACAGGCGATTGAAAAAGATACGATGGCTATAACCGGCGAACATGAAAGTCTTACAGGAGCGGAAATCGGCTTGTCCGAAGCTGATCCACGGGACTATTTTGAGCTGCTCAAGCCGCGCGTTATGTCGCTGGTCGTGTTCACGGCATTTGTCGGCCTGATCATGGCGCCCGGCTCAATCCATCCCTTTTTTGGAGCCGTTGCAATCCTCTGCATTGCTGTGGGCGCAGGCGCGTCCGGGGCACTCAACATGTGGTACGACGCCGATATCGATGCAATCATGTCGCGCACGTCGCGTCGGCCCATACCCGATGGCCGCGTTACCCGCAGTGAAGCGCTGATATTCGGTCTGGTGCTGTCGGCATTTTCCGTAATGACACTCGGATTGTTGGTCAATTGGGTTGCGTCCGCCCTGCTGGCTTTCACCATCTTCTTCTACGCCGTCGTCTATACGATGTGGCTCAAGCGTTCGACGCCGCAGAACATCGTGATCGGTGGAGCAGCCGGAGCCTTTCCTCCGATGATCGGCTGGGCCAGCGTGACCGGCTCGATTTCCTGGGACAGTGTCGTTCTCTTCCTCATCATATTCCTGTGGACACCACCGCATTTTTGGGCGCTTGCGCTGTTCAAACAGAGCGACTATGGCAATGCCGGTGTGCCGATGATGCCTAATGTTGCCGGTGTGCGCTCAACACAAAAACAGATTCTGGCCTATGCACTGGTCACAGCGATCGTCGGTGTTCTGCCCTATTTCATGGGTTTTGCCGGCCTGGCCTATGGTCTGTTGGCCGCAGGGCTTGGTGTCGGTTTCGTCTGGTATGCCATTCAGGTCTATCGCATGGATGCCGATGACAAGCTGATGAAGCCTGCCAAGGCGATGTTTGCTTATTCACTGATCTATCTGTTCGGCCTGTTTGCCATGCTGTTGATCGACAGTGCGCTGACCCGATTCGGGGTATGGGCATGAACGAACTTTACGAATTGACAACAAAGCAGAAAAAATCCCGGCGCCGCCGCTCCATAGCCATTGCTCTGGTTCTGGTATCGCTGGTCGTGCTCTTCTATGTGGCAACGATAATCAAGTTTGGCCCGGCCATTCTTGCCCGGCCATTGTAGGTATGGATATGGACAACAAGCAGATACAGGCAGACAGCAAGACATCTGGCAACAAGGCGCGCGGCAATCGCATGATCGTTGCCGTGTGTGCAAGTGTGGTTGTTGGTATGGCAGGCATGGCCTATGCATCCGTACCGTTGTATCAGCTTTTTTGTCAGGTTACCGGCTATGGCGGCACGACGCAGCGAGTGGAGCAATATTCCGAAACGGTTCTTGATCGCAAGATAGACGTGCGTTTCGATGCCAATATGTCCAATGCCCTGAATTGGGAGTTCAAGCCTGTTCAACGGGATGTGGAAATGCGCATTGGCGAGACCGTGCAAATATCCTATTTGGCGACGAACACGGGTACGAGAACCAGCAGCGGCAAGGCGACATTCAATGTCACACCGCAGGTGGCCGGCGCCTATTTCAACAAGGTTGAATGTTTCTGCTTTACCGAAACGGAGTTGCAACCGGGTGAAAGCCTGGACATGCCGGTGGTCTTCTTTATTGATCCGGCCATTGTCGATGCTCCGGAAACAAAGAACATCAATACAATTACGCTGTCTTACACATTTTATCCCTTGCATGAGGATAAACCGGTGGCCCGTGCCCCCGGTTCCGTGCAAGAGGATGCGGACAGGCTCTGACAACACATGGCTTGCGGGCAACCGCAGCTGCAACGAAAAGGCTATTCGGGGACTTTCAAATGGCTGATGCGCATCAAAAGAACCATGACTATCACATAATCGATCCAAGCCCATGGCCATTTATTGGCTCCGCTGGCGCCTTGGTAATGGCCTTTGGCGGCATCATTTACATGCGTTATCTGTCTGGCGGTTCGCTGGACATGTTTGGTCTCGAAATGGCCAATCCATGGGTCTTCTTTATCGGTCTGGCCATTGTTCTCTACACAATGTACGCGTGGTGGGCCGATTGTATCAAGGAAGCGCATGAGGGCTATCATACGCCTGTTGTATCGCTGCATCTGCGCTACGGCATGATGATGTTCATTGCCTCTGAAATCATGTTCTTCGTTGCCTGGTTCTGGGCCTTCTTTGACGCCAGCATTTACGCCGGTGAAGCTGCTCAGGTGGCCCGGGTTGCCCACACGGGTGGCCATTGGCCGCCGGTGGGTGTCGAGATACTCGATCCGTTCCATCTGCCGCTCTACAACACGATCATTCTGCTGTTGTCCGGCACGGCATTGACCTGGGGGCATCACGCTCTGCTGCATGGAAACCGCAAGGGACTGGTGCAGGGGCTGGCAATCACCGTTGCACTGGGCATTCTGTTCTCCTGCGTGCAGGCCTATGAATATATTCACGCACCTTTCGCCTTCAAGGATTCGATCTACGGATCAACATTCTTCATGGCAACCGGCTTCCATGGATTTCACGTTCTGGTCGGAACCATCTTCCTGGTGGTTTGCCTTATTCGCGCCGCTGCGGGAGACTTTACGCCAAAGCAGCATTTTGGCCTGGAAGCCGCTGCCTGGTACTGGCACTTCGTGGATGTTGTCTGGCTGTTCCTGTTCTTCACGATCTATGTCTGGGCATCCTGGGGCGTCGAGATTATCGGCCACTGAAATAATTCTGGTCGAATTCAATTGGCCTGAAAGAATACAATGGGGGAGGGGGCGCAGCGCAAAGTGCGGGCGCCCCCAATCTTTTGGCGAGACAATGGAATTTTGCAAAGAATACGCGTAATTTGATTGGAGCAATGACATGGACAAGCAGGACCAGGCCCTTTATCCGCCGGTTGATCCTATCGCAGCTGGTCTGAAAGGCCGTTGCCCGCGCTGCGGCGAGGGCAAACTGTTCGACGGATATCTGAGCGTTAAAAAATCCTGCGTCAATTGCGGTCTGGATTATGGTTTTGCCGATGCCGGTGATGGACCTGCCGTCTTTGTCATCCTGTTCATCGGCTTTCTGATGGTCGGTCTGGCACTTTGGACAGAGGTCAATTACGCACCTCCCCTGTGGCTGCATTTCATCCTTTGGATACCGCTGACCATTGGTCTTTGTCTGTGGTTGCTGCGGGCACTGAAGGGTGTTCTGATCGATCTGCAGTACAAGAACAGCGCTCAAGAGGGCCAGATAAACAATGACTAAAGCCGTCAGCAAAGGTGCAGTCACTGGCAGGCCTGATCCCGTCGTTGGGGCATCGGATGGAATGAAGCCTGGTTCCAGACGGCCCGGTTTTGTCTTTTACCTTGTTACCCTTGTCGCCTTTTGCATTTTGCTGTTGCTGGGCAATTGGCAGGTACAGCGCCTCGAATGGAAAGAGGGCCTTGTTGCAACCATCGGCAGCCGCATGCAGCAGGCGCCGGTGACATTGGCTGATGCCCGTGCGAATTGGGACGAAACCGGCGATGTGGACTATCTTCCGGTGCAATTCAACGGCGCTTTTGTAAACGATCGGGAACAATTCTATCTCGCCACCCATGAAGGGCGATCGGGCTGGTATGTCTATACGCCGATGCGTCTTGCTGATGGAGGGATGCTGATCGTCAATCGGGGTTTCATTGCCTATGATCAGCGGGATGTCTCCAGAAGGACCTGGCAGCCGATGGACGGGACCGTGGAGGTTGTAGGTCTTGCGCGAAACAGGCTCGACAAGAAACCCGGTTGGGTGGTTCCGGAAAATACGCCGCAGGAACAGACCTGGTATTGGAAAGATATCGACGCCATGGCCAGCGCCATGGGATTGGATGAAAACCTGCTGGTGCCATTTTTTGTGGATGTTTCGACAACCAACGGATCCACCATTGCCGGGCCGGTCGGCAACGTTACCCGCGTCGTGCTGCCCAACAATCACCTGCAATATGCTGTGACCTGGTTTGGCCTGGCACTTGCTTTGCTCGCAGTCGCCATGTTCTTCGTCTGGCGTGCTTTCCGACCGCAGGATTGACTGCCGAGACTTCGCTAGCCGTTGTGTTCAGGTCATATTTCTGACGGATAATTCGCCGGTACCATCACAGGCAACAATCGGCTAGAAGAACGAACAGAATTGCTTTGGGATCAATCTATGACAAACCCTTCTAAACCGCCTCTGGCCATTCGGCTATGTGGGCCTCGCGGATTTTGTGCCGGCGTAGACCGGGCCATCCAGATTGTGGTTCTGGCGCTGAAGAAATACGGCGCACCCGTCTATGTTCGCCATGAGATCGTTCACAATCGTTATGTTGTTGAAGGGCTCCAGGCCAGAGGCGCGGTCTTTGTCGAGGAACTTGACGAGATCCCCGCGGAACATCAACAGCAGCCGGTGATATTTTCTGCCCATGGCGTTCCGAAATCGGTGCCCGAAGATGCGCGTGTGCGTAATCTGTTCTATCTCGATGCCACCTGCCCCCTGGTCTCGAAGGTCCACAAACAGGCGATGCGTCACCAGCGTCTTGGCCGCCATGTCATATTGATCGGCCATGCCGGCCATCCGGAAGTCATCGGAACAATGGGGCAATTGCCACAGGGAGCCGTGAGTCTTGTGGAAACCGTCGAGGATGCGCAAAATTACGCCCCCGCCGACCCCGATAACCTCGGCTTTGTCACGCAAACGACGCTGTCGGTGGAAGATACGGCGGGTATTGTCGATATCCTTAGGAGTCGATTTTCCAATATGATGGCGCCATCGGCTGAATCAATCTGCTATGCCACGACCAATCGACAGGATGCTGTCAAGGCAGCAGCCCCGGGCTGTGACCTTTTCCTTGTCGTCGGCGCCCCCAATTCATCCAATTCACGCCGACTGGTCGAAGTGGCCTTGCGGGCAGGGGCAAAAAATTCGCTTCTGGTGCAACGCGCCGAGGAAATACCATGGCAGGTCATTGATGGCAGGGAAATACACACGATTGGACTTTCAGCGGGTGCTTCTGCGCCGCAGATCATCGTTGATGAAATCATTGATGCTTTTCGCGCGCGTTTTGACGTGACCGTCGAGCTTGCCGAAACGGCTATTGAGAATGAAAATTTCCCGGTCATGAGTGACCTGCGGGACGTCGAACTGACGTCCGCCGATATGGCATTCGTCAATGGACATGCGGACAGTTGAAACGTCCGGTGCATGCCGTGAATGCACAGGCCGTGATTTGCCTAAAACGTTAAAAGAACATGCTCCGATCCATTGAAATCGGTCGTGGCAGGCATTAGGACGATGCAACACGCTCTATCTGAAAGGCATCCCATTGGCGGTCTACACCGACATATCCGAAGCGGAACTCCGCAAGTTCCTGACCACCTATGATGTAGGTGAATTGACCTCATACAAGGGTATTGCCGAGGGTGTCGAGAATTCCAATTTTCTGCTGCACACGAGCAAGAGTGCCTACATTCTTACGCTCTACGAAAAACGCGTTGACCGCGATGATCTGCCGTTCTTTCTTGGTCTGATGGAGCATCTGGCAAGAAAAGGCATGTCCTGTCCTTTGCCTGTCCATAACAGCGAGGGGCAGGCATTGGGTGTTCTGGCCGGTCGCCCGGCGGCCCTGATCACCTTTCTGGAAGGCATGTGGCCAAGGCGTCCCAACGCAAACCATTGCAGCGAAGTCGGCAAGGTCATTGCGCAAATGCACCTTGCCGGACAGGATTTTTCGCTGACCCGCAAGAATGCCCTGTCGGTCGGCAACTGGCGTCCCCTGTGGGAGCTGTCAGCAACACGGGCAAATGAAGTTGAGGCAGATCTGGACACGGAAATTGAGGCGGATCTGGCTCTGCTGGAGGCCGGATGGCCGACAGGCCTGCCGTCCGGTGTGATCCATGCCGATGCTTTTCCCGATAATGTGTTTTTCCTTGGGGAACAGTTTTCGGGTCTCATAGATTTCTATTTCGCCTGCAATGATTTTCTGGTCTACGACGTGGCGATCCTCCTCAATGCATGGTGCTTTGAGAAAGATGGGTCTTTTAACGTGACCAAGGGCATGGCGCTGCTTGCCGGCTATCAATCCGTCAGGCCATTGAGCGCTGAGGAGGCGGAAGCGCTGCCAATGCTGGCGCACGGCTCGGCATTGCGCTTTTTCCTCACACGCCTCCATGACTGGTTGGTGGTGTCTGACGGGGCGATGGTGGTTAAAAAGGACCCGATGGAATATCTGCGCTATGTGCGTTTTCATCGCAATGTGGTTTCGGCCACTGAATACGGGCTTCGCAGAATGGATGATATCACTTGAAACACGTGAAGATTTACACCGATGGCGCCTGTTCAGGCAATCCTGGGCCGGGTGGCTGGGGCGCCATCCTGCGTCATGGAGAGACGGACAGAGAATTGTCCGGCGGTGCGGCCGATACCACAAACAACCGTATGGAACTGATGGCTGCTATCGGCTCCCTCAAAGCGCTGAAAACGCCTTGCAAGGTGGACCTATACACTGACTCCTCCTATGTCCGCGACGGCATCAACGGATGGATAAATGGCTGGAAAAGAAACGGTTGGAAGACGGCTGCCAGAAAGCCGGTGAAAAACGCCGACCTCTGGCAGGAACTGGATAGTGCCCGCAACGGCCATGAAGTGACATGGCATTGGGTAAAGGGGCATGCTGGTCACCCGGAAAATGAGCGGGCGGATGAACTCGCCCGCACAGCCATGGAACCGTTTAAATCGGGTCGGCGTTAGAGCTGCTCAAGAATGGCTGCGGCTCCCGATGTGACAGCTTGCCGTGGCGCTTCTTCCAGATTGATTGCTGTGACAACACCGTCTTCAACGATCATCGAATATCGCTTGGAGCGCACACCCATCGCTCCAGCTGACAAGTCCATATCCATTCCGATGGTTTTTGAGAAGGCGGCATTCCAATCGGCCAGAAAGCGGATCTTGCCTTCTGCTCCGGTGTTTTTTGCCCATGCGTTCATCACGTGACCATCGTTCACCGAAAGCACGATAATTTCATCAACGCCCTTGGCCAGAATGGCTTCGCGATGTTCGATATAGCCGGGAAGATGGCTGACATGACAGGTCGGGGTAAAGGCGCCTGGAACGGCAAACAATACAATTTTTTTGCCCGCAAAAATTTCAGCTGTCGATGCCATATTCTGACCGTCCGGTGTTGCTTCCAGCAGTGAAAGTTCGGGCAGTTTGTCGCCAATGGATATAGTCATGTGTCTGATCCTTGAAATGAAGAGCCGATAGAAGAAAAAGTTTGTTCATCAAAGTCGGCGGGGGAACCTTCTCCGGTTCCCCTTTGGTCGCCAATCTATTGTTTAAATAGAAGTTTATGCGCCTTTGTCCAGCATTTCGATGGCAAAAACTGGCTTATATCAAGGTAAGGAAAGCGCGGTCTCCATGCTGCGGCCCGATGATTTGATCAGAACACGTATGCCATCGACCGAAAGCGGGGAAGCTCCTTCTGAAACGTCAATCGCACTGTGAAATGTAGCGATATTGTTTGCTTGGCTGACGAGCCGTGGTGTCTCGAAATACCAGCCGGCAGGTCCCGTTACAAACAGCTCTGCCTCTTTCGCCCCATCAGGCAATGCGATGGACAATGTCAATTGGGCGTCGTCTATGTCCAGCTTGGCCGAGACAACGTCAAATCCTTTGCCCGGCTGTTCCGGCAGAGCCATGAAAGCTTTGTGAACCAATCTTTTTTCGAAGGCGTTGGCAGGCGTTTTGGAGTCGACTGTGACGGAGAAGCTTGTCTGAAACGGAATGCAGATGGATTGGCACAGACCCAGAAAGACACTTGCTTCCAGCGTACTTGCCGCGCCTGCATTGTCCTGCGACAGCGTAATGGGGAAGGCAACCGGGTAGGTGTAGCCAGCCCAGACGGAATAGTCGTCTTTGATACGTTCGGGCGCCGGGAAGTGAATGACGGCGTCCTTGATGTTTGTGCTGCCCTCGAACTCAAGCGACGGCGGCACGCCCGCCTCACCGGGATCACGCCAATAGGTTTTCCAGCCAGGCAGGAGTTCGACATCGAGGACCGCCCTTATTGTTCCATCTTCTGACGGTTCAAGTGCTGTGATGCGTATTCTGCCGCCCTCAGTTTCGGACCAGGCGCTGGATGCGGCAAAGGTTTGCGCGGGCGCGATACAGCCCAGGGTGATGGCTGTTGCCAGTCCGGTGGCGATTGAAAGGGCAGAGGGCGCGCCAAGGCGGTTTAATCTGTAAATCATCGCTGCAATTTAGTCGCCCGTACCCCATTGCGCCAGTCACAACCGGGCGATTTCAATTCATATTCCGGTGATCAGGCAGGGCCGGACAATGGATATTGCCATTTCGGATATGAAACAGTCAAAGTGGAATGTTGATCGCTACGCCCCTTGAATTCTGTGCGAGATGCCAGAGCAAATTCTGATCAAGAGATTCCATTTGATCAGAAAATGATCTAGGCTGAATCATGGACAAATTACATGAAAGCCTCTTGGGTGATGAAGAGCGCGGGTGTTTCGACGGCCAGTTTCTGCTTGCCATGCCCGGATTATCAGACAGTAATTTCTCGCGAACAGTCATCTTTATCTGCGCGCATAACAGCAGTGGCGCCGTCGGATTTGTGCTCAACCGCGATCAGCCGTCGTCCTTTGCCGAATTGATGATTCAGTTGGAACTGCTCAAGCCCGAGGATGCTGGCGAATTGCCGAATTCCGTGGCGGCTATGAGTGTTCAGACAGGCGGCCCTGTCGATGCCGGCAGGGGCTTCGTCTTGCATTCCAATGATTACAAAAGTGACGCAACATTGCCTGTCACCGAAAAATTGAGCATGACGGCGACAGTGGACATATTGAGAGCCATTGTCGCCGGTAAAGGCCCGGCACGCGCGACGCTGATGCTGGGTTATTCAGGCTGGGGTGCCGGCCAATTGGAAAGTGAAGTCACAGCGAACGGCTGGTTGACCTGTCCGGCGGTCGAGGACATTATTTTTGATCCGGTGTTGGACGACAAATACGATCGCGCCTTCGCGTCGATGGGCATAGACCCTGCGATGCTGTCCAGCCAGTGTGGTGAAGCCTGACAACGGATATTGTCCTGGCAAGCGGATCCAGCAGTCATCATTCAGGTGATTCGGTGTCCTTGACCGTCCGGTCTGCATTTCGAGTGGCCGCGTCGCTTGGTGGCGCACAGCTTTCACCCAGCACCAAAGCCGCCTGAAACACCACTTCGCGGGCGGGCGCCTTTGGGTCGCGGGTAATGCGGTCTACCAAAAGGCGCAATGCTTCATTGGTCATATCGGTCGCCGGGTGCTCGGCACGGGTAAGCTTTGGGCGAATGCCACCAAATCCGGGGATCGTATCCGTTGAGGCAATGGAAATATCCCGGGGGCATTTCAGCCCCATGTCCGAGACTGCCCGCATGACGCCGAGCGCCATCAGGCCGTTCGCGACATAGAGTGCGCTGGGCGGATTGGGCTGGGACAGCATGTCCCGCGCCACCGAATAGGCGGTATCTTCGCGAAACTCCCCGCTGCGCACATGGATTGCATCGGGTGCAAGGCCGCGTGAGGCCATGGCGTCCAGCATGCCCGCATGGCGATCCTGTGCCGTGCTCAAATGCATCGGCCCGGTGATCGTGCCGATTTTCCGGTGACCCAGATCAAGCAGATAGCTGGTGACTTGACGCGATGCTTCCACATTATCCAGCACCACTGCGTCATAGGCGTCCTGCTCCGTGGTTCTTCCGAACATGACAATCGGCGGCAAGCCTTTCATTGCCGAGCCGGTATATTGTGTCGGTTGACCAACCGGCACCATGATCATTCCATCACATGACAGCGTGCGTATCCGTGACAGGATACGTTTTTCAATTTCAGGTTTCTCGTCACTGTTGAACACCACAAGGCAATAGCCCCATGCCGCTGCAGCCGCCTCGGCTGCACAGACAATCCGAGCATAAAACGGGTTTGCCAGATCTGCCACAACCAGAGAGATGAGCTGAGAACTGCCTCGCTTCAGGTTTCGGGCAACCTGCGAGGGGACATAGCCCAGCTTGTCAATTGCTGCCTGCACGCGATTTCGCAGTACAGGACTGACAAAGCTGGAGTCATTGATCACGGCTGAAACTGTTGCGGTCGAAACACCAGCCTCCTTCGCCACATCCTTGATATTGGCCACTTAACCCTCTCTAGCTAATCGTTTAGCTGTCCAGTTGATCCCAAACAGCTGCCATTAATGATGCATATTTGCTATTTTTTTGCTTGCATCAGCCAATGGCTTACGCGATGTTAGCAAAACGGTTAGCTAACGCAATAGCGAATGTTGCACCTAAAACCGTCAATAGGGAGAGAGTCATGAAAACCTTGAAGCTAAGCGTGCTGGCGATAAGCCTGGCACTGTCCACCAGCATTGTTACCGCACAGGAGGCCAAGCTGGTTGGCATCGTCTCGATCGCGGCCAATGAGGCAAACAACGCCCGCTACATCCAGGGCGCAGAAGCCGCCGCCAAGGAAATTGGCTGGGAAGTCTCTGTAATCGATGCCGCCGGTAGCGCCGACCAGGCCAATGCCGGCATACAAAATTTTGTGCAGCGCGGTGCAGTTGCGATTGTTGATATGGTGTTTCCGTATAGTTCCATTGGCGCAGGCCTTGCCGCCGCAGGCGAGGCCAACGTCCCCGTTGTAACCTGGGGCGGCGGTCTTGGTTCTACGGTTGCTGCAACAAACGGTTCGGGTGCGCCTGTCGCCAAGCCGGTGATCAGTTTGATGTTGGAAGACATGAAGGGCTCAGGCAGCATTCTTGCGCTGACCTATCGCACAGGCGAAGTCTGCCGCGATCGCGAGCTTCTGCTTGACGAATTGTCCTCCGCAATGCCTGACATCAAGATCACCCGCAACGAAGTGCGCATTCCGGGCTATTTTGAAGACGGCGCACAATACGCCAATGCGTGGCTTGCCTCTCATCCTGCCGGTGATGAAAACCTGGCGATCTGGGGTTGCTGGGATGATCCCGCCATTGGCGCCATCGGATCTTTGCGTGCCCAGGGACGTACAGATGTGCGTGTTTATGGCGTGAACGGCAATGCGCAGGCCATTGAGAATATTCGCAACGGCCATATGAACGGCACGGCGTGGCAGGATAGCTACTCCGAGGGCTACAACATGATCAGTCTGTTGCCTGAAATTGTTGAAGCTGGTAGCGATTGGAAGCCGGTGGCCAAGGAAGTCACCGCCGTTTTGGTCACTCAGGAAACGGTAGAGAGCTTTATCGAAGCCCACCCCGAAGCCCTGGGTCAGTAAATCGCAAAGCGCAAAACCAATGCATGAAACAACAGGTGAATTGGGGGCGAGCACATCGCCCCCTTTGGTGCGTGCCTCCGGCATCGCCAAGTCTTTTGGAGGCGCCCGCGCCCTCAAGGGCGTCGATATTGAAATCACCGCCGGTGAGGTGCATGGTCTGGTGGGCGCCAATGGCGCGGGCAAATCCACGCTGATTAAAATTCTGGCCGGGCTGGTGCAGCCGGACGCCGGGACAGTCGAGATCGACGGGCACGCCGTGTCGCTGGCTACACCGCATGCCGCGGCCGATCTGGGCATGAATTTCATCCATCAGGAACTGGCCTTTATTCCCAGCATGACAGTTCTGGAAAACATCATGCTGGGGATCCCCAAAAAATCGCGTTTTGGTACCATTGACTGGCGGGCGATTGAACGCGATGTGCGTCCGATTGCCAAGCGGGTCGGCATCACGTCTGCGCTGAATGCCAACGTCAAGGGACTGTCAACGGCTGAAAACTGGTTGATCAATATCTGCCGCGCGCTGGTACGCAAGGCGCGCCTGATTGTGATGGATGAACCCACCGCCTCGCTGTCAGGCAGTGAAGCCGAAAAACTGTTTCAAATTGTTCAGGAGCTATCAAACAGCGGTGTGGCCGTGCTCTATGTGTCGCATCGTCTGGATGAAATCGAAAAGCTGTGTGACAGGGTTACCATTTTTCGCGATGGCCAATCCGTCGCCCAGATCAACAAGGATGGGCTGACGCGCGCGCGCTTGGTCGAGGGCATCATTGGTGGCGCCGTCGAGAGTGCTGCTGCCAGGACGGCCTCTTCGGCAAACAACAAAATCGTTCTGAACGTTGAATCCCTGGCCCGCCCGCCGATGGTCAATGGGGTCACATTTGAACTCCATGAAGGTGAAGTGCTGGGCATTGCCGGTCTGGTTGGCGCCGGGCGCAGCGAATTGGCGCGCCTTATCTACGGTGCGGACCGCCCCCTTTCCGGTGCCATGACCTTCAAGGGGGAGACCTATGCGCCGAAATCTCCCAGTGCGGCCGTCAAGGCCGGCTTTGGCCTCGTGCCCGAGGAACGCCGCGCCGATGGTCTCGTTCTCAACAAAAGCGTCGCCTTCAATGCGCAATTGTCCAATCTGCATAACATCGTGTTCAGCCCGTCCCTACCACTGCTCAACTTTGGCAAGCGCCGGGACGGGGTTGAAAAAATTGTCCGCGATCTCGCCATCAAAACCCAAAGCATTGACATGGCTGTCGGGCAATTGAGTGGCGGCAATCAACAAAAGGTTGTCATCGGTCGTTGGCTGCTGCGCCAGCCGAAGGTGTTGATTCTGGATGAGCCGACCCGCGGTGTTGACGTGGGCGCGCGTGCTGAAATTCACCGGCTTGTGCGTGATCTGGCCCTCAACGGCATGGCCGTGATCGTAATCTCTTCAGAGCCGGATGAACTGCCCGATCTGGCAGACCGTGTGTTGGTCATGGCAGACGGTCGGATCGTAAGGGAACTTCAGGGTGATGCACTGTCGCGCAACGCGATTGTTGCCGCAAGTTACGCGAATATCGAACACAACAGGACTGCATGATGAGCCAGAATGCCCATACGCCACGACGCCTTTCTCCCAGCGCACGCGTCGCGCTCGGCCTGTTCGCCCGTTACGGCACCATTTTAGGCCTGGCGGCGATGATTATTGCCTTCTCGATCCTTTCTCCCAGGGCCTTTCCATCCGTCTCCAACTTTACCAATGTCATAAACCAGGCCTCTCTGGCGATGATCATCGCCGGCGGCCTGACCATGGCGGTGATCGTTGGAGAACTTGATTTGTCGATTGGTTTTGCGGCCAGCTTGCACGGTTTGCTGGCCACCGGATTGATTGTTTCCAACAAACTGCCCATTCCCGTTGCCATCGCCATCGTGATCGCTCTTGGCGCTCTGATCGGTTTTGTGAACGGCTTCATTGTGACCCGTATGAAGGTCAATTCCGTCATTGCAACCCTGGGCGTAGGGACCATTTTGACCGGGCTGGCATTTGCCTATACATCCGGCGTGCCCATCGTATCGGGCGTCCCCGAAGCATTCCTGCAGCTGTCTTTGGGGCGCTGGCTGTTCGGAATTCCCAACAATATCATCATCATGATCATTGTTCTGGGCACACTTTGGGTGGTGGTCGAACGCACCTCCATCGGGCAGGAAATACAGGCGGTGGGCGGCAATCCTTCAGCCGCCCGTTTGGCCGGCATTGATGTGGCCAGGGTGAAAACCCTTGGCTTTGTGATCTCCGGCATGTGCGCCGCCCTGACCGGCATATTGCTGGCGTCACGATTGGGAAGCGGCACGACCAGCGCTGCAGACAGCTACCTGCTGACCGCCTTTGCCGCCGTGTTTCTGGGGTCGGCCACCCTGCGTGATGGAGAGTTCCATATCTTTGGCACATTCGTCGGCGCACTGATTATTGCTTTCGGCTTCAATGGTTTGAATATTTTCGGAGCGCCGACATTTTCTCAATACATTTTTCAAGGCACAATTCTTATAGTCGCGGTCGGGCTCTCAAGTCTTGGCCGATTGATCGCCGAAAGCTAGCAAGGGGCACCACACCATGACTGTAAAAACTGCCAATTGGGAAATCTATGTCCTTGAATATGCGCGCGCCAAGGACCAGCCCATTGCTGCGCTGGTGAACGGCACCCACGACGAAGGATTGATGGACACACCCTTTGCCTTTGTTTTTGCCCGCAACGGAACCCATAACATCCTCGTTGATACCGGCTTCATGCGTGAGGGCATCGGCGCGGAAATGAGCGAGCGTTTTGGCGTTCCCGAGTGGATTTCTCCGCTCGATCTGCTCGCCGAGCTTGATGTGGAGCCAGGTGACATTACCGACATCTTTCTGACCCATGCCCATTTTGATCACGCGGGTTCTGTGCATAAATTCCCCAATGCCCGCATTTTCATCCAGAAGGAAGAACTGCTCTCCTGGCATGAGGCCATGGCCCTGCCGCCGCAATTCGGGTTTCTCACCGACATCATAAATCCGGACGATCTGCGCAGTATTTTTGACGCCTCCGTCGAGCACCGGGTCAGCTTGCTGGATGGGGACAAGGACAATGTGCTGCCTGGCGTGCACGCCCGTTTTGGACCGGGCCATACGATCGGCCAGCAATTCATTATTCTGCAAAGCGCGCGCGGCGATATTGTTGTTTCCGGCGACTGTGTTTATTCGGCCACCAACATAGCAGGGCACAATCACGACGGCGTCTACGTGCCGCTCAACAATGCCATCGGCAGCGTATGGGACCAGCTCAAAACGATTGATCGGATCAATGATGTGGTGGAAGGAGACCTCAGCCGGTTGCTTATCCTGCACGACAAGGATCGCTGGCAAAACCTGCCGTTGGTCAAGGAAGTCAACGGCTTCAAGATTTCACGGGCACACTGAAACGCTCCAACGACCGTGTCAAAAACAGTTGTACACATGACACGGTCGATGATCCGACATCAGATTGATTGAACAGACCGCACATTACATGTGCGGGAAATGTTCCCGCAGGAGCTTCAGTGCTGCGCTTGAACTGATGGGTGGTCCAAACAGGAAGCTTTGTGCGTAGTCGCAACCCAGATCAGCCAGTTCCTCGGCATCCTGTTCCGATTCCACGCCTTCAGCCACAATGTTCATATCCAGGTCCCTTGCCATGGCAATAATGGAGCGCAGCAGAACGAGCTGTTTTTCGTTTGTTGCGCGCACCAGAGACTGGTCGATCTTGATGGTGTCAAACGGGAAACGCGTCAGATAGGAGAGCGATGAATGTCCTGTTCCGAAATCATCCAGAGCCAGTTGAATGCCCAGATCCTTCAGCTTGGACAGCACGCGTGCTGCCTGTTCCGGATTTTGCATCACCACGGATTCGGTCAGTTCCAGCTTGAGCGTATGGGCCTTGCAGCCGGTCTTGGTCAGCACAGAGCGGATGTCGGAATAAAGGTCGTTGCGCAACAATTGCGAACTCGACAGATTGACTGACATGAATATCGGTACCTGGCCCAGAGCCCTGTACCAGGATGCAATATCCTCGCAGGACTGCTGAAGTGCAAACATGCCGATTTCCTGGATCAGGTCCGAGCTTTCCGCGATCGGTATGAATTCCGAAGGCGGGATGTTGCCCTTGCGTGGATGATCCCATCGCATCAGCGCTTCAAATCCGCCGATTTCGGCACTCTCGATATCCACAATGGGCTGATAGACCATTGTGAGTTCCTTGCGCTCAAGTGCACGGCGCAGATCCGATTCAATCTGCAGCCTGTCCGTGCCCGCTGCGCGGAATGCCGGACGATAGGGCTCTATGCGGTTTCCACCAACGCGTTTGGCCTGATACATGGCCAGTTCCGCGTCTTTGACCAGTTCCAGCGGTGAGGATTTTTCGCCAACCCAGGTGACCAGTCCGATGGAGGCCGTCAGGATGATTTCCTGCTGACCGAAATTGATTGGCACCATGATCGCCTTGTTGATGCCTTCGGCAAAGGCGGCAACCCGGTTGGCGTCGCGCTGAGAAAGAAGGATCAGGCCGAATTGGTCTCCGCTGATACGGGCGAGGGTATCCTGCGGCTTGAGCAGGCGCTTCAGGCGCCGTGCGATGGTCAGCAGGATTGTATCACCGGCTGAAATGCCAAGCTCGTCATTGACCTGTTTGAAACGGTCTATATCGATGGCAAAGATTGTCGGGCGCACGCCATCCTGAGCATTTGCCAGGGCAATGATGGAACCCAGCCGGTCCAGAAACAGCTCTCTGTTGGGCAAGCCTGTCAGGTTGTCATGCACGGCGTCATGCAAAAGGCGTTCCTCGGAACTCTTCTGCTCGGTCACGTCGATCAGCGTGCCCACACAACGGATGACTTCACCATCCGAGCCGACAACCGGGCGGGCCCGCAATGACAGCCAATGGTAGTGGCCGTCTTCCGCACGGATGCGGAACTGATGGTTGATGCGGCCGCGACGATGTTCCAGAACGACATCCAGAATGGCCCGGAACCGATCGCGGTCATCGGGGTGGATGCGCGGCAACCAGTTGCGTGCCGGGCCGAACAGGCTTCCTGGCGAAAGACCCAGCTGCTTGCTCACATCAGGTATCGTCACAATACGGTCGCGGGGCACATCCCAGTCCCAGACGATATCGCCAGACCCAGTCAAAGCCAGAGACTGGCGCTCCAGGTCAGAGAACAGACCGTTGTGATGCGCACCGCCGGCAAAGGCATGCTGCATCACTGTAAAGCCGATCAGCAGAACGATTAGAACCAGACCACCGCCCAGCGCCGGCTGAACAATATCATTGGCCAATTGGCCGGTGACCGTCAGCCAGGCGCCGAACAGCCAGCAGATAATCAACACCCAGGTCGGGATCAACATGATCGCCCGGTCGTAGCGGTTGAAGCCCAGATAGGCGATCAGACCAGTGCCCGCAATCACGGTGGCCGCGAAGGATATGCGGGCAATGCCGGTGGCAATGGCCGGGTCGAAAAGCGCGACGCCCGACAGGCTCGCCAGACCGGCAATCCAGGCCATGGTGGCAAAGCTCAGATTCGTGTGCCAGCGGTTCAAATTGAGATAGGTGAAGAGAAAGACAACCAGACCGGCCGCCAGGGTGATCTCGGTCCCGGCCCGCCAGATACGCTCATCGGTTGGCGTCGTGCTGACCAGTTTCGACAGAAAACCAAAATCGACGCAGATATAGGCCAGCACTGCCCAGGCCAGTGCGGCCGTGGCGGGCAGCACGGAGGTGCCCTTCACAACGAACAGGATGGTCAGGAAGACCGCCAGAAGTCCGGCAATGCCAAGAACGATACCCCGGTAAAGCGTAAATGAATTCACCGTATCCTTGTAGGCTTCTGGCTCCCACAAATAGAGCTGCGGCAATTCCGGAGATGTCAGTTCAGCAACAAAGGTTACGATCGCCCCGGGATTGAGCGTGATGTGAAATACGTCGGCCTCATCACTGGGCACGCGATCAAGCGCGAAGCCTTCACTGGGCGTGATGGAGACAATGCGCTCCGAGCCAAGATCAGGCCAAAGCAATCCGGAATCGACCAGACGAAAGTGCGGCGCAACAATCAGGCGGTCCAACTGTTCATCGGAAACATTGGCCAGCGAAAAAACAGCCCAGTCGCCCCCATGGTCTTCCGTGCTGGCGCGAATCTCGATCCGGCGCACAATGCCATCGGCATCCGGTGCGGTTGAGGTTTGAAAGCCATCTCCGCGTTGCGGAAAAACCTGTGTCGTTGCGGTCAGGTCAAGGGCTGTATCGTCACGTGAAATCCTGACCGGTTCGGTCGCTTGAACCGATGCAATGAAAAACAGCAGCGTTACAAGCGTTAAAACACCAAGCAGAATAGGCTGCAGTTTTTGAATGAACCGAGTATTTTGACCATACATAAAGCTAATCACGTTCCGGGTTTCGGGCTGATTTGTTGTTGTTCTTGACCATCTCCCAACCGGTCGGAAGCAAGCAAAGCATATAGCTTATGATCACGCCACTTACCATTGATATTTAGATAGCCTCTCAGGTAGCCTTCGTACTGAAAATTGGCCTTTTCAAGGAGCCGAACAGAACGCGTGTTATCGGGAATACAAGCCGCTTCAATTCTATGCAACTGCAAGACATCAAAGATATATGGAATAGTGGCCCTGAGACCAGCCAGCATGAGACCTTTTCCGGCGTTTTCTTCGGCCATCCAATAGCCAATCATGCAACTTTGTGCCGCCGCACGGCGAATATTGCTGATATTCAGTCCACCAACCAGCCGATTTTCATCGGACAGAAACATGAACAAGGGCAAAGCCTTGCCTTCCCGATATTCCTGTTCGTAACGCCAGACCCTTTGGTGGAATGAACGCCTGGTCAGATCATCGGTAGGCCAGATTGGCTCCCAGGGCTGAAGAAACTGGCTGCTTGCCGCACGCGTTTCGGCCCATGTCTTGTAATCCTGGCGCACAGGCATGCGCAGAAAGACCTGCTCGCCATCAATGCGCAAGGCCGATTCGCGCCGCGACAGAAGCCGAAGTGGTGACACGATGAGCCCTAACTGGTTGCTGCCTGAAGCATGCCATTGACCGAAAGGCTGGTCTCCACTTCATCCAGCGATATCAGATTGTTGACGGGGCCGACTGCGGAGAGGGTGATCGGCGTGTCGAAAAACAGCCTTCCCGACAGATCAACCAGGCGTTTGGACGTTATCTTGGAAAGGCGCTCCATCAATTCTTCATTGGGTATGGGGCGACCGTAGAGAAGCATTTGCCTTGCAATCTGGCTGGCGCGTGCAGCCGGGCTTTCCTGCGCCATCAGTAGACCGGCCCGGATCTGGGTGCGGGCCCGGTCGATCTCGGAGGTGTCAATGTGGTTGGCCACCTTGCGCAATTCTTCCAGAATAACCGGGACCAGTTCGGGAATATCATCCTGGCCAGTCGCTGCATGGATGGCAAAAACGCCCGAATCGGAAAAACCCCAGTGCATCGCATAGACGGAATAACAAAGACCGCGGTGCTCGCGAACTTCCTGGAACAGCCTTGACGACATACCGCCGCCCAGCACATTGGCCAGAATCTGGGATGCGTAGAAATCGCGGGCGTGATAGGCGCGGCCTTCAAAGCCGATCAGCAATTGCACATCCATCAGATCGCGTTTTTCGCGATATTCTCCGCCGCTGTAGTGAGCAGGTGCCGACTTGAAGTCGCCGCTATAAGTTGTCGGGACACCGGCAAATTGTTCTTCAACCTGCCGCACGATCACATCGTGTTCAACAGCGCCAGCAGCGACCACGATCATCTTGTCGGCGGTGTAGTTTCGATTGAGGTAGTCGCGAATCTGTTGTGGTGTGAAGGACTGAACGGATTCAGGTGTGCCGAGAATAGATCTGCCAATGGGCTGATCATGATAGGCAGCGGAGGAAAACTTATCAAAAACCACATCGTCAGGCGTGTCCATGGCCGCGCCGATTTCCTGCAGGATGACGTGTTTTTCGCGATGAAGTTCGGTTTCATCCAGCAAGGAATTGGTCAGAATATCGGCCAGGATATCAATGGCCAGCGGCACATCGTCTTTCAGGACCCGTGCATAATAGGATGTTGTTTCCGTCGACGTCGCTGCGTTTACTTCCCCGCCGACATTCTCGATTTCCTCGGCAATCTGCCGTGCCGATCGACGTGACGTACCCTTGAAGGCCATATGCTCCAGCAGATGGGCTATGCCATGTTCACTTGCGGTTTCGTCGCGGGAACCGGATTTGATCCACACGCCCAGAGCAACACTCTCCAGGTGGGGCATTTTTTCGGTAACGACGGTCAACCCACTGGGTAAACGTGTACACTCAACATTCATATTTTATTCCGTGTTCACTTGGCAGCACCTGCATTTCGGGCGATGTAGGCCTCGATGACGTCGAGATCAGGCTGCAATTTGTCAAATCTCTCCTCCCGAACCATCAGATCAGAGAGCCACGATGGGAGAGCGGGGTCAATACCGCTGGCTGATTTAACCGCATCGGGGAATTTTGCCGGGTGGGCTGTCGCCAGGGTTATCATCGGCGCATTGGGCTTTTCAAAACGTTTGGACACGTGCACGCCCACAGCCGTATGCGGATCGAGCAGGTAACCGGCCCGCTCATGCATTTGAGCTATCGTTGCGTCCGTTTGCTTGCGTGTTGCCTTGCCAGCAGAAAAAATCTTGCGCATTGTCTTCAAGGCTTGCGGATCGATGGTAAATGCACCTGACTGCTTCAATCCGGCCATATATTGCCTGATTTGTGACGCATCCCGATCATGGCACTCAAACAGCAACCGCTCGAAATTCGATGATATCTGGATATCCATCGACGGTGACGTGGTTGCCGTCACGGCACGCATTTCATAACGCCCGGTCCGCAAGGTTCTCGCCAATATGTCGTTTTCATTGGTGGCGATGACGAGTTTTGCAATCGGCAGCCCCATTCGCATGGCGCAATAGCCGGCAAATATATCACCGAAATTCCCGGTCGGAACGGTGAAGGAAACCTTCCGGTCCGGGGCGCCGAGAGAGAGCGCACTGGTGAAATAATAGACGATCTGGGCCATGATGCGGGCCCAATTTATTGAATTGACGCCCGACAGATTGACCCGGTCGCGAAAGGCCGCGTCGTTGAACATTGCCTTGACCAAATTCTGGCAGTCATCAAAATTTCCGGTGACCGAAAGTGCGTGGACATTTGGCGCGCCCGATGTGGTCATTTGTCGCTGTTGGACAGGCGACACCAGTTGATGGGGAAAAAGAATGAAAATATCCGCATTGTCGAGACCTGCAAAGGCCTCAATTGCTGCCCCACCGGTATCTCCCGACGTTGCACCGACAATGGTCGCGCGTTCGCCTCGTTGGCGCAGGACATGATCCATCAATCGCGAAAGCAACTGCATGGCAACATCCTTGAAGGCAAGGGTCGGGCCGTGGAACAGTTCGAGAATGAAGCTGTTTTCCCCCGCCTGAACCAATGGGGCAACGGCCGGATGGCGAAAGCTGCCGTAGGCCTCATCGACCATTTTTCGGAAATCCTCGGCCTCGATGTCGCCTTCGACAAAGGGCAACAACAACGTGTAGGCGATGTCCTGATAGGATTTTCCGCGCAGGGCCCGAATATCCTTTTTGGTAAATTGCGGCCATTGGGCGGGAACGTAAAGGCCGCCATCGCGGGCCAACCCGGTCAAGAGTGCATCACTGAAGCCGAGAGTTGCAGCTTCACCCCTTGTGGAAACATATTGCAAAGGTTCGTTCCTGTTCCTGTCGGCGAATGTCGCGAATGCGCGCAGGCTATTGTGGTGAAATGTTGCGCTGGTATAGAACATCGAAAAGACTCGTTAAAGAGCAGAAATTGAGCTACCACAAAATCGTCCAGCTTGGGTATTACTCCGTCTGGACATTTGTTTTCGAGAAGGGCTGGGTATTGTGTCGGTAAATTTGGTTCGAGCAGGTTCACTCCTGTTGTTGGCGTCTCTGATCGCCGGATGTAATTCGTCAGGCGGGGGCGCCCTTAAACTTGGCAATCAACAAGTCAGCAACAAGACTGGTGGCGGAGTGGATCCTCAAACGGGTTCCCGGGTTGTGCAGGGAGTCTGCCCCAAAGTGGAACTGCGCGAGGGTACGGCCTATTTCAGAAAATATGCACGCGGCGGTGAAGATGATCCGACCAAGGTGCTTTACCAGGCAGCGATTGCCGATACGACGCGCCAGTGCAGCATTACCGGCGACCAGATGACAATCAATCTTGTCGTGGCCGGACGTGCTGCTGCCGGCCCTGCCGGAAAACCCGGTTCGATCCAATTGCCGATCCGTGTTGCCGTCGTGGAAAACGGGACCAACTCGGTACTCTATTCCGAACTGACCCCGTTTGAGACAAATTTGCCTCAGGGGACACCGACAACACAATTCCTGTTCACCAAACCCGATGTCACGATACCGATTGCCGCATCAAGGACGGTGCGCGTGTTTGTCGGTTTTGATGAAGGTCCAACCAAAAAACGTTAGAGTCTGGAACGTGTACTCGAATCAACTGCACTGTCTTTAAAGTGCGGATTTTTAGAGTTCGGCACTCCAGCCTGACAGGGCTTCAACGACAGCCGGCAGATCCATCATGCGATTGATGACGGTCTCGGCGCCGGCTTGTGTCAGATGGTCTGCGTGAGAAGGATAGCTGTGGGATGCACCGGTAAATCCGATGACCCGCATGCCTGCAGCTTTTGCGCCGGCTATTCCGTGCACGGAATCCTCGATGACGATCGTCTTTTCAATATTGGCCTGCATTTGCTCTGCCGCATGAAGAAACACGTCCGGGGCTGGTTTGGTCCGCTTTTCCGCGACTTCTACGGCAGAGAAAATATGCGGTGCAAACAGATTGATGTAACCCGTTCGCTTCAACATGGAATCCAGTCTGCGCGACGATGAGTTGGAGCAGATGCAGCGTTTGTAGGGCAGGCGGCTGATCGCCTGCGGGACGCCGGGGATAGCCTTGACACTCTTTGCCAGTTTCTCATCCAGCAATTGTTCGGAGCGCTCCAGAAGGCTGGCCTGCAGGGGTATGCTGGCTTCCTTTTCAACCGCCAGCAAAATGCTTTTCCAGTCCATTCCGGCATAGCGCTCGACCATCTCGGCAGCATCAATCGGAAATCCGGCGTCGGTCAGCAACTTCGCCTCAAGCTGGGCTGCGATGATTTCTGAATCGACGAGCACGCCGTCGCAATCAAAAATGATGAGGTCAAAGCCTGTCATTGTCGTGTCCTGGTTCGGAGGGTGGAGATTGACCGCGCAAGTACACCATGGGCAGGTTTGGCACAATGGGCACAATGGTGAAGCAGGTCCTTCGTGGCATTGAGAGACCAGTTTATTTATTTCGTTGTCAATTTAATAACCATATTGAGTAACCATAGCCCGAGTTTCTTAGAGTAAGCGTATTCGGGTGTCACATGTCAGTTCTTTCCCTTGCCGATTTCAAACAGGCGCCTTCGCCTGAACCTTCCTTTCTCAATACAATCATCAAGGGCGACTGCGTTGCAGCACTTGAGGCATTGCCGGAAAATTCGGTTGATGTGATCTTTGCCGATCCGCCCTACAATCTGCAACTCGGCGGCGATCTGCTGCGCCCGGATCATTCAAAAGTGGATGCCGTGGACAATGCCTGGGACCAGTTTGAATCCTTTCAGGCCTATGATGCATTCACCCGCGCCTGGCTGCTGGCCTGCCGCCGGGTTCTCAAGCCCAGCGGGACCATATGGGTGATCGGCTCCTATCATAATATTTTCCGGGTCGGCACGGTTTTGCAGGATCTCAATTTCTGGATCCTCAATGATGTCATCTGGCGCAAGACAAACCCGATGCCGAATTTTCGTGGCCGAAGGTTCCAGAACGCCCATGAAACCATGATCTGGGCAAGCCAGAGTGCCGATGCCAAAGGCTACACATTCAATTATGAATCGATGAAGGCCGCCAATGAAGATGTGCAGATGCGCTCTGACTGGCTGTTTCCGATCTGCAGTGGCGGAGAGCGCATGAAGGGCGAGGACGGCAAAAAGGCCCATCCCACGCAAAAGCCCGAGGCATTGCTGGCGCGGGTGTTGATGTCTTCCACAAAACCCGGTGATGTTGTGCTCGATCCGTTTTTTGGTTCGGGTACCACAGGGGCCGTGGCCAAACGTCTGGGACGCAATTTTGTCGGCATAGAACGTGAGCAGGACTACATAGATGTGGCGACCCGGCGCATTGCCGACGTGACGACGCTTGGCTCCGTGGAATTGACCGTCATGACCGGAAAAAAGGCTGAGCCGCGGGTCGCTTTCAATGTTCTGCTCGACAATGGGTTGATGAAGCCCGGCACACGGTTGCATTGTTCAAAGCGCCGCCATAGCGCCATCGTGCGGGCGGACGGAACGCTTTCCAGTGGTGAGCAATCGGGATCCATTCACCGGCTGGGCGCCATGGTTCAGGGGCTGGATGCCTGCAACGGCTGGACCTTCTGGCACTATGAGGAAGCCGACAAACTGCTTCCGATTGATGCGTTGCGTGCGATTGTCCGTCAGGAAATGGCCAAGACCGGCGTTTGAACAGGCAATCTGATCGACGACCTCAGGCGAGCAAACCAAAACGCTTGAGGTCGCGCCTCAGCGTGTCGGCATCGGTGAACAGAACCGCGTTCCATCCGGCAGCCTTTGCACCGGCAACATTGGGTGGGCTGTCATCGATAAACAGTGTGGATGCCGGATCGAGCCCGAATTGGCTGCTGTGCACCTCGTAAATTTCCCTGTCAGGCTTGAGCAATTGAATGTCGCCTGAAACGGTAATTCCCCTTGTTTCATTGAGGAAGGGGAAGCGCTGACGTGCATTGGCCAAAGTGTCGGATGCAAAATTGGTCAGCAGGGTGACATCGTACCCATTGGCGATCAGGTTGCGCATGAGCGCAACGCTGTCTTCATAGGCATGGGGCGTCATCTCGGGCCAATGGGCGCGAAAGGCCCTTATGTTGGCCTCCTGCTCGGGATATTGCGCGATCAGCAGGTCTTCTGCTTCCGACCAGGGTCTGCCACGATCCTGCTCCAGGTTCCATTCGTGGGTGCAGACATTGTCAAAAAACCAATTGCGGTCGGCTTCATCAGGCATAATTCTGTGAAAAGGAATATGCGGATCATAATGAATCAGCACGCGTCCGATATCGAAAACGACGTGTTTGATGGTGTTTTGCATCAGCAGCATTCTTTCCTGAAATGGGTCAAACCGGTTTCAAAGCGATGGCAATGGCCTTTTTCATGACAGTCGGCAGGGCTTCCTGCATCAGATCAGCTTTTGCCGACCACCAACTCTCTTCCACATTGGTCTTTATTGCCAGATCGGCACGATAGACATCAAGCCGCAACTCAAAATGCGTAAAGACATGCTTGATTGTCCCGGCCATGCGCCAATTGTCGGCAAAGGGAGCAGCCTCTACGCCCAGTGCACCGTCCTGGCCAGCTGTCCATTTGCTGGTCGGCACTTCCGTCATGCCGCCGAGCAGACCGGTCGGGATCCGCCTGCGCACCAGCACTGCGCCATCAGGAGCAACGGCAACAAAGGCGGCGCCGCGGCGCACCGGACGCTGTTTTTTGGGCGCCTTGAATGGAAAACGTTCAACTTCTGGACTGCCCGAAACACGGCAATGCCCGCTGATCGGACAGCGGGAACAGGCTGGTCGTTTTGGGGTGCAGATCGTCGCCCCCAGATCCATCATGGCCTGGGCAAAATCTCCAGGTCGGTCGGTCGGGGTCAGACGTGACATTTCCTCTTTGATCTGCGGTTTTGCTGCGGGCAGGGGCGTGGTCAATTTTTTCAGCCGGGCAATCACCCGTTCGATATTGCCATCAACAACGCTGGCGTGTCTGTTGAAAGCAATGGCGCAAATGGCTGCAGCGGTGTAATCGCCGATCCCCGGCAGGCTCTTGAGTACGTCTTCACTGTCCGGGAACTGTCCATTGTATTGCCGGGCGATGGATTCAGCGCATTTCTTCAGATTTCGCGCCCGAGAGTAATAACCAAGTCCGGCCCAGGCCTTCATGATGTCCTCGTCATCAGCGTCAGCCAGTGCCGTGACATCCGGCCAGCGTTCAACAAACAGCAGAAAATAAGGCCTGACCGCCTGCACTGTGGTCTGCTGCAGCATGATCTCGGAGAGCCAGACATGATAGGGGTTCGGACGAACGCCCTTCAGGCCACTTCCCGGCGCTATGCGCCATGGGAAATCCCTGTGGCTGTGGTCGTACCAGGCGAGCAACGCTGGAGTGATGGCGGCGTTCCTGTCGTCGTGTGCATTTGTTGACATTGCAGTTGGCAGCACCGAGTTGTAAGCTATGTTCACCTCATGGCAACATGGTGTGTTGTTTTTCAGGCGTAATTCAGTTTTCAGGCGTAATCCACAGGGCAACCGCATTTCATGGCCGGTTATAAAGAGGTAATACAGATAAGCGAGATCGCCAATGGCGTTCTCGATCCGGTATTGGCCAAACGGGCAGGCATCAACTCCATGTTGCTGGGCATGTGGGATGAAATCGTGGGGAGCGAATTTGCCGATTGCACCCGGCCCGAGAAAATCAAATGGCCACGACGGGCAAGTCAGAGTGACGCCTTTGTTCCCGGGACGTTGACGATTGCCTGTGAAGGTGCACGCGCACTGTTTCTTGCCCATACGCAGGATCAATTGGTGCAGAGGCTGAACAGCATATTCGGCTTTCATGCTGTCGACCGCATCAAGATTGTTCAAAAGCCGGTATCAAACACGGCGCGCGCTCCCAAACCGCTCCGTGCGCTTTCTCCGGCACGCCAGAAGCAACTTGAAAACATGATGTCCGGCATTGAAAACCAGAACCTTCGCGATGCGCTGGCACGACTGGGCAAGGCCGTGATCGACAAGCAGCAGAGCGGGAAATAACGTTGTTGTGACCATCAGGATGGCAAAATGGTTGTTCTGCCCTAATTGAGCCTGTAACACACACTTAACTGCTGTTCCTTCCTGATTGGATGTCGAGAAAGGTCATTCGAATGCTCATGTCGCCTAAAATTGTATTTCCTGCATTTCCCAAACTGGCCGCTGTTGCAGCCGTGACCCTGTTATTGTCAGCCTGCAACGATAGTACAGAGGTATCCGGCAAGCAGCCTGATTCCCAAAATACCACCTCCGTGACCGACCAGGCCGATGTGGCAAATGCAGCCGCTGAGGACGTGAAAACCGATGCGGGTATGACTGCATCTGTGGACAGGGATGCCATCACCTCGGCAACCAAGGCCGTTGATCTGCCGAAATCTGACGGTGATGTGGACATGGCTGAAGTGCTCAAGCCGGGTCCGATGGAAGAGATGTTCCTGGGAGATGCGGACGCACCGGTCAAGATCGTTGAATACATGTCGATGACCTGTCCACATTGTGCCAATTTTCACAACAATACGTTCAAGCAAATCATCAAGGATTATGCCGACACGGGCAAGGTTCAGTTTATCGTGCGTGAATTCCCTTTTGATCCGCGCGCAACGGCAGCGATCATGCTGGCACGCTGTGCACCCAACGACCGGTTCTTCCCAATGGTTGAAGTGTTGATGCAGCAGCAAAGCAACTGGGCAAGAGCAGAAGACGCGCGCACAGCATTGTTTGATATTTCGAAACTTGCCGGTTTTACACAGGAGTCCTTCGAAGCATGCTTGACGAACCAGAAGCTTGTGGACGATGTGAATACGGTCAGAACCAGAGGTGCGGAAGAATTTGGAGTCGCTTCCACTCCGACTTTTCTGATCAACGGCAAGCGGTATTCTGGGAACATGACTGTTGAACAGATGTCGGCACTCATTGATAGCCTGCTTTAATCCCGGCACCTTTGCGGGGGCGGTTGGAGCACGCCGTGTTCTGACCGGCCTCTTTGCATCTTTACGTCTGTCTTCTTCGCAGTCTGGTGTGAACGCATGAAGTTCACCAAATTGCGCCTCATGGGCTTCAAATCTTTTGTGGAGCCCACCGAGTTTGTCATTGAGCGTGGTCTGACCGGCGTGGTTGGACCCAATGGCTGCGGCAAATCCAACCTGGTTGAAGCCATGCGTTGGGTTATGGGGGAAAATTCCTACAAGAACATGCGTGCCTCGGGCATGGATGATGTGATATTTTCCGGTTCAGGCAATCGACCGGCCCGCAATACGGCCGAAGTCGGCCTCTATCTCGACAATGAAGATCGCTCGGCGCCTGCCGCATTCAACAATGACGACGAAGTGCAGGTGTCGCGGCGCATAGAGCGTGAATCCGGTTCGGTCTACCGCATCAATGGCAAGGAAGCCCGCGCCAAGGATGTGCAATTGCTGTTTGCCGATGCATCCACCGGCGCGCGGTCGCCTTCCATGGTGGGGCAGGGCCGTATTGGCGAGTTGATCCAGGCCAAGCCGCAGGCAAGGCGTCAATTACTCGAAGAGGCAGCCGGCATTTCCGGCCTTCATTCCCGTCGCCATGAAGCCGAACTGCGCCTGCGGGCGGCCGAAACCAATCTGGAACGGCTCGATGATGTCACATCGGAACTGGAAAGCCAGATCGAGAGCCTGAAACGCCAGTCGAGGCAGGCCAACCGTTTCAAGATGATATCAGCCGACATCCGCCAGGCTGAGGCTACCTTGCTGCATATCCGCTGGACGCAAGCCAAGAGCGCGGAGGCGGAATCGGAATCGGCGCTGTCCTCGGCAACCAGCCATGTGGCCGAACAGGCGCAGGTGCAGATGGAAGCAGCAAAGCAGCAGGCCATTTCCGCCAGCAAATTACCGGAAATGCGCGAGAGTGAAGCCAAGGTTGCCGCCGCCTTGCAACGTCTGCAGATTGCCCGCAGCCAGATCGAGGACGAGGCAGAGCGCGTTGCCAAAAGGAAATCCGAAATAGAGCGGCGATTGGCACAATTGCGCGAGGATATCGCCCGCGAAGAACAAATGGTCGTTGACAACGCCGGTATCCTGGAAAGACTGGAAGCCGAAGAGGCCGAACTGGTCGGGGTCCTGTCCCAGAGCGATGTCCAGTCCGTGGCCGCCGAGACGGAATTCAAACAGGCACAGGCCAAACTGACGGAAAGTGAAACGGCGCTTGGAACCGTCACGGCAGAACGCGCAGAAGCCTCTGCCATGCGCAGCCAGCTTGAACGGTCGATCCGCGATACAGGCGAGCGAAAAGCCCGTCTTGACCGACAGATTTCCGATGCCGGGAACGAACTGGCGCAGATTGCCGGAAAAATTGCGGAACTGCCCGACCCGATCGAAAAGAAAAGGCTGGTCGAGGCAGCGGAAGCCAGGGTGGTTGCTTTTGAGGCGAGGCTCGGCGCTCTTGAAGAAGCCATTGAAGAGGAACGGCGCAATGAGGTGACATTGCGCCAGCCGGTTCAGGAAGCGCGTTCCAATCTCAATCGTATTGAGACGGAGTCGCGGACAATCTCCGGCATCCTCAACGCCGGCACCGGCAATGACCTGTTTCCGCCGGTGGTCGAGAAAATCAAGGTTGATCGCGGTTTCGAAGCGGCGCTTGGCGCGGCGCTGGGTGATGATCTCGATCAGCCCGACGATTCGGCGGCCCCGGCCCATTGGGCAATTGTCACGCCTGTTGGTGAAGACCCGGGCCTGCCATCCGGATTGGACACGCTGGCAGCCCATGTTGCAGCGCCGCAGGCACTGGCGCGTCGGCTTGCGCAGATCGGCATTGTGGACACGGTTGATGAGGGCAATGCAAGGCGCGGTGAACTCAGACCCGGGCAAAGACTGGTGAGCCGGGATGGCGCGCTGTGGCGTTGGGACGGGTTTACCGCCGGTGCCGATGCACCGACTGCGGCAGCACTGCGTCTGGCACAGAAAAACCGCCTCGCAGAACTTGAAGCCGAAGCCGTAGAGGCGACCAGGGTGCTGAGAGAAGCGGAAGCTGTTCTGCGCAAGACAGAAGAAAATCTCAAGCAACAGGGCGAGCAGCAACGCACCATGCGCGAACAATTGCGCGATGAGCAACGGGCGCTGGTGCTGGCGCGAGAGGCCCATGCGGCGGCGGAAAAGGCCGCAGGCCAATATGCAAGCCGTCGCGCAGTTCTGGCCGAATCGCAAAATCAACTGGCCGTACAGCTCGAAGAAGCGCTGGCGCAATTGAGAGAGGCAGAGGCCTCCCTGACCACTGCACCGGCATTGGATGTTCTGCAGGAACGGTTGCAGCGCCTGTCTGCCGAAGTGGCAACAGACCGTGGCAAACTTGCAGAAACACGTGCCAATTTCGAAGGTTTGAGGCGTGAAAACGAAGCGCGGCAAAGGCGTTTGGCGACCATTGCTCAGGAACGTGAAAGCTGGACCAAACGGGCCGGCAATGCCCAGGCACACATATCAACACTGAAGGAACGGCTCGCTGAGACGACGGTGGAAGCGGCCAAGATCGAGGACGCGCCCGGCGAAATAGACCAGCAGAGACGCCAGTTGATGAGCCAATTGTCCAAGACCGAGATGGAGCGAAAGGAAGCCGCAGACAAGCTCGTCATTGCCGAGGAGCGACAACGTCAGCTCGATCAGGCTGCAGTCAAGGCCATAGAGGTGCTTTCACAGAGCAGAGAATTGCGCGGCCGCGCCGAGGAGCGATTGCATGCCGCCAAGGAACGACGCACGGAGACGGAGAGCCGTATCCGCGAAACCTTGAAATGCGCACCGCACGAGGCGATGAAACAGACCGGTCTGGCTTCCGATGATCATTTGCCCGATCCCGAACAGGTTGATCGCAAGCTCGAACGCCTGAAGATCGAGAGAGAAAGACTGGGTGCGGTCAATCTGCGCGCCGAGGAAGAGCAAAAGGAACTGTCCGAGCGACTGGAAACCATCATTGTCGAGCGCGAAGATGTCATCGAGGCGATCAGCAAGCTTCGTCAGGCTATCCAGGACCTCAACAGGGAAGGCAGGGAGCGCCTTCTCAAGGCATTTGATGTGGTCAATGAGCAGTTCACGCGCCTTTTCACCCATCTGTTTGGTGGTGGAACCGCCGAACTGCAACTGATCGAATCGGATGACCCGCTCAATGCTGGCCTTGAAATTCTTGCGCGGCCACCGGGAAAGAAACCCCAGACCATGACGCTTCTGTCCGGCGGTGAGCAGGCGTTGACCGCCATGGCCTTGATATTCGCAGTCTTTTTGACAAATCCGGCTCCGATCTGTGTGCTGGATGAGGTGGATGCCCCGCTCGACGATCACAATGTGGAGCGTTTCTGCAATCTGATGGACGAGATGGCGGCCTCAACGGAAACGCGGTTTGTCATCATCACCCACAATCCGATCACCATGGCTCGGATGAACCGTCTTTTCGGTGTCACCATGGCTGAGCAGGGGGTTTCTCAACTGGTATCAGTCGACCTGCAGACAGCCGAGCAGCTGCGCGACGCCGTCTGACGCGTACAGCTTTGCATTTCAATCGATAAAATAGGAAATCGGGTGCTCAACACTATGGCGCATGGCCCTGTTGATCGGCTATGTGAACCCAAACCGATCCGGATTGGAGTGCGACGATGACCAAATGGGTTTATACATTCGGCGATGGCAGTGCCGAGGGCAATGCCACAGATCGTAACTTGCTGGGCGGAAAAGGTGCCAATCTCGCCGAAATGTGCAATCTGGGTCTTCCTGTGCCGCCGGGCATGACGATCACCACCGAAATATGCACCTGGTATTATGACAATGGCCGCAGCTACCCCGACGAACTCGTTGGGCAGGTTGCAGCCGCACTTGAGCATGTCGCCAAACTGACAGGACGGAAATTCGGTGATCCACAGCGCCCCCTGTTGCTGTCTGTACGCTCCGGCGCGCGTGCTTCCATGCCCGGCATGATGGATACGGTTCTCAATCTTGGGTTGAACGATGAATCCGTCCTTGTAATGGCCAGGGAGGTGGGTGATGAGCGTTTTGCCTATGACAGCTATCGCCGTTTCATCCAGATGTACGGCAATGTGGTCATGGGACTGGACCATGACGTGTTCGAGGAAATTCTCGAGGATGAGAAAGCCCAGTTCGGGCATGCGCTCGATACGGATCTTTCTGCAGACGAATGGAAACGGGTCATTGCCCGCTACAAGCAAACGCTGCTTGAGGAACTGGAAGAGCCTTTCCCACAGGATTGCGATCAACAGCTATGGGGTGCGATCGGTGCCGTTTTTTCCAGCTGGATGAACCCGCGCGCCATAACCTACCGGCAATTGCACAATATTCCCGCCAAATGGGGCACCGCCGTCAATGTCCAGGCCATGGTCTTTGGCAATCTGGGGGAGACCTCGGCAACCGGCGTTGCCTTTACCAGAAATCCCTCCACTGGTGAAAACAAGCTCTACGGAGAATTTCTCGTCAATGCCCAGGGCGAAGACGTTGTTGCCGGCATTCGCACCCCGCAGAATATTACCGAAGCTGCACGCATAGAGGCAGGTTCCGACAAGCCGTCGCTGGAAAAACTGATGCCGGAGGCCTTTGCCGATTTCAATACGATATGTCAGCGCCTCGAGGGGCACTACAGCGATATGCAGGATCTGGAATTCACCATCGAGCAAGGCAAATTGTGGATGCTGCAAACCCGTTCGGGCAAGCGAACGGCAAAAGCGGCATTGAAAATTGCCGTGGAGATGGCTCAGAGCGGTTTGATTACGAGGCAGGAGGCGGTGATGCGCATTGATCCGGCATCGCTTGACCAATTGTTGCACCCCACCATCGATCCGCACGCGGAACGCGACATCATCGGCCGCGGCCTTCCCGCCTCACCGGGCGCAGCCACGGGCGAGATTGTGTTTACCTCGGAAGAAGCGGTTGCCCTGGCCGAGGCTGGCCGCAGGTCCATTCTGGTGCGCATGGAAACCAGCCCGGACGACATTCACGGCATGCATGCCGCCGACGGCATTTTGACCACGCGCGGCGGCATGACAAGTCACGCAGCCGTGGTGGCGCGCGGCATGGGAACACCTTGCGTATCAGGGGCCGGAGGTCTGCGTGTCGATACGCGCAATCAGGTGCTGATGACTGTCGGTGGTCGCCTGAAGGCCGGTGATGTCATTACGGTTGATGGTTCGACCGGTCAGGTCCTCCGGGGTGCCGTGGCCATGCTGCAGCCCGAGCTCTCCGGTGACTTTGGAATGATCATGGAATGGGCCGATGAAACACGGCGCATGCGTATACGCACCAATGCCGAGACACCCGCCGATGCGCGTGCTGCGCGTTCCTTTGGCGCTGAGGGGATCGGTCTGTGCCGCACGGAACACATGTTTTTTGAGGGCGACCGCATCACCGCCATGCGGGAAATGATCCTGGCCGACAATGAAATCGGTCGTCGCGCCGCTCTGGCAAAATTATTGCCCATGCAGCGGTCGGATTTTGTCGAGCTTTTTGAAATCATGCGCGGTTTGCCGGTGACAATCCGGCTGCTTGACCCGCCCTTGCACGAGTTCCTGCCAAAAACAGATGAGGAAATCATCGAGGTCGCTGCTGCCATGGGGGTGCCCGCTGAACAATTGCGCGAGCGAACGGAAGCTTTGCATGAATTCAACCCGATGCTTGGCCATCGTGGCTGCCGACTGGCGGTGTCCTATCCCGAGATTGCTGAAATGCAGGCCCGTGCGATCTTCGAGGCGGCCCTTGAGGCCGGTAAAAACAGCGGTGAACTGGTTGTTCCGGAAATCATGGTCCCTCTGGTCGGCCTGAGCGAGGAGCTGCGCTTCGTCAAAGCGCGCATTGACGCTGTGGCGCGGGAAGTGATGGAAGAGGCGGGGGAGACGGTTGACTATCTGGTCGGCACAATGATCGAATTGCCCCGGGCCGTAATTCGCGCCGACCGCATTGCCGAGGACGCCGAGTTCTTTTCCTTCGGAACCAATGATCTGACCCAGACAACCTATGGCATTTCCCGCGATGACGCCTCGGCATTTCTGACGACCTATCAGCAGAAAGGCATTATTGACCGGGACCCCTTTGTCACCATCGATATTGACGGCGTTGGAGAATTGATCCGCATGGCGACGGACAAGGGCAGGGAGACCCGCCCTGACATCAAGCTCGGCATCTGCGGAGAGCATGGTGGTGATCCGCAATCGATTCACTTCTGCGAGATGATCGGGCTGGACTATGTGTCCTGCTCACCCTTCCGCGTGCCCATTGCCAAATTGGCTGCGGCGCAAGCGGCGCTGGAAGCCAGTGAAACGCGCCAGAGTTGAATGGATATTTTGCACCGGCAGATTGATGGGCATCTCGGTAGCGCTGCCGATGGGCAGATGTCCCCATTGCGGAGATAAAGCATACGGTTGCTCCGCCAAAATAAGTGCGCCATTTGCCCCATGAAACCACGGGCTTTATCATCAATTGCATTGTTTCGGATTTTTGGAGCGTACCATCAGGATACCCAAATAGTTTTGGCACATTGATTCCATTTAAAGTTGTTTTACTCAAATATATTGCCATGTCAGATAATAGAGATTTCTCCACATCGAAACGTTGAAGATTAGAGAATGTTGCCTGTCAGGTTAATTTGATGGTTGATAAAAAATGATTCTTGTCCCATCATTCATAATAGATTGTGTGAATGACATGGACAGCTAGACGTATTTATAGAGTATTCCATTGCTCTTTCCGTGGTTGCCAGATTGAATGCATAACCGCACACGTGTTTTTGAATGATGAGATGTTCTTTGGTCTGAAATGATTCCAGCTTTATGGGGCGATCGTGCGGACATTGAAAATTGCTGCAGTTGATTCCGGTTTGGCAATATCGATTCTGATATTGGCTATATTGATATTGTTCTTCCCTATCTCGATTTTCCAGGTTGCGGCGCAGCAATTCACCGGTGCGGTTCTGGATCCACAGGCCTATGCGAAGGTTCCCAAGGGACCGCCTTTGGCGCGCGGCGCCTACGCGTCGGTGCCGCCGCGCATGTCGCTCAAGCCATTTGCGCCGACGCCCGGCAATCAGGGCAGTCAGGGCAGTTGTGTCGGCTGGGCAAGCGCCTATGCGGCGCGTACCCTGGCCGAAGCCAGGCGTTTCAAGGTTGGAGACCGCAAGGCAATCAACCAGACCAGTTTCTCTCCGGCATTTGTCTACAATCAGATCAGGGTCGCCGGGTGCGGCGATGGCTCCTTGCCCTGGCGGGCACTCGATTTAATGACAGAAATAGGCGTGCCGTTGCTCAAGGATTTTCCCTATACCGACAGCGATTGCAGCCGCGAGCCGCAACAGCGCGATCTGGAACGTGCCTCCCATTATAAAATAAAAGGCTACCAGCGGCTTTTCAACTCGCAATCACAGGCCAAACATGTCGGCGCGCGGCGCGCCCTGGCCAACGGTCACCCGGCGGTCATCGGCATGATGGTGTCGGAAAATTTCATGCGCTCTACGGGTGTTTACGAAAGCACTGAAAACGATCTGGCGGAACTGCATGCCGGCACGCTCGGCGGCCACGCCATGGCTGTCATCGGCTACGACGATACCAAATTCGGAGGTGCCTTCGAATTGATCAATTCCTGGGGTGAAGAATGGGGCGACGGCGGTTTCGTCTGGGTTACCTATGATGACTTCAACACATTCGTTCTTGAAGGCTATGAGATGATTCCGCCGGACCCGCCCCGGCCACCCATGGAGGTCGACATGGGAGGGGAATTGCGATTCCGGCATATCTCCGGTCAGCCGATGGACGGATTGCTGGATGCTGACAGGGACATTTTTCAACTCAAGGAATCCTACCCCTCCGGCACGCGTTTTCGCCTTGAAATAGGTGCACGCCATGGCAGTTATGTCTATGCGCTGGGTGGTGATCTGACTGGAAAGTTCGTCGAATTGTTTCCGCGCAACCGGAGGGTAAGTCCACATGTCGATGGCGGTGGCGTTCTGCTGATACCGGGTCCAAATGAAGACTATTACACGCGCATGAATGAGCAAACGGGTACCGATCTCTTTGTCGTGCTGTTTTCCCGCGAACCGGTTGACGCCGGAGTGATTGCCAGGGCGATGAGCGAGTCCGCCGGTGATGTCCGGCAAAAGCTGGCAAAGGCGTTGGCAGAGCACATCGTCGAACCCGAACACGTCAAATTTGCCGGGGATCGGATTGGCTTTACAGCAACCAGCGACGGGCGTGTGCTCGTGCCAATTGTTGTGTCGATTGAGCATGTCGCTCCATCGGACGACATGCGCGACCGCGATCCGCCAAAGCTGGTTATCGCCGAGCCCGCGGTGGATGAACTGGAACAGGTCACGCTCGCCGACCCGGTGCGACGCATCACTGCGCCGGTTTTCCGATTGCGCGGCACGGCCCAGGACCAGGGCAGTATCCAGGAGGTCAGGGTGGTCGGATCCAATTCCAGCAAGTTCTCCTCGCGCGGCCCTTTCGAAGCCGAGGTCGCGGTGCCGGCCGATGGCAAGGTGCATCCGATCATGATCACAGCTGTCGACGCGGCGGGCAATCGCGCGGAAACCACGATCCGCGTGAAAGTCACGCCATGAGGACCTGAACATGGGTGCCGCGTCCGCATTCGAGCTAAATTACCGCACAGGAGTTCCATTTATGCTGCGTTTCGTTCTTACCATCCTGGCGATGTCACTCTGCCTTGGTCATGTGTTTGCCCAATCAATGGACCCCTATCGCGATACGCGTCCGGAGGAGTTACTGACGCGCAGTTGGGATACACCAAGCGGTGAAGAGAGGGCCGATATTAGGGTCTATCTGGCCGAGATGTATCCTGAAACACCACAGGGTCTGTTTGCGCGCGCCTGGGTCGCCGACAGGAACGGTGCAACGCCAAAGGAAGTGATCGATCTTTACGAACGGGCTGTTGCGGAAAGTTCCGATGACAATATTCCCTTATTGAATCTCGCGCTTGCTTACGAAAGCGCTGGAGATCCTGAAGGAGCCCTGACCGTTTATGAGTTGGCAATGAACAGAAAGATGGTACATCCGACTATTGTGCGCAATACTTATTTTCTGCTTGCCATCGACTTCAAAGACAAGCCACGCGCTGACCGGTTTCTCGAAGAAGCTGAAGAGGCCGGCAGCGCGCAGCCATTCTACTTCGATTTCGTGCGCGCCATTGCCGCCCAGACCGATGGTGATCTTGAAAAAGCTGAAATCTTACTGGAACGCTCCTATGATCAAGGTGGTGATTTCGAAGTATTGGAGCGGTTGACCAATCTCCGCATAAACCGCCTCGCGCAAACCGGGGCTTCGCAGCAGGAATTGATCAATCCCCTGCAGGAGATGGTTGCCTATGCCGTACGCGAAAACGATGCGGAGGCTTATCTCTACACCGCGCGCGAGCTTCTGGATCGGTTCAAGTCCTATAGCCGGTCGTTCGATTACTTTGAGAAAGCGTATGAGACCTATCCCATGGCTGAGGCCGCGACAGAAGGCTTCACTGCTTTGGCAAACTATGACTTCGAACGCAGCTATGCCCTGCTCGAGCGAGCGGCCGACGATCTGCCTCAACAATGGAAGATCAAGTCTCAACTGTCCTGGGCCAATTACAATTTCCGTTATGAACCGGAGTTGGCAGAGCGTTTCGGGCGCGAATCGATCGATCTTGCTGGTCTTTCCTCCGAGATAAGACAGGCGGGCACCTGGCTGGGTGATTTCTATGAACAGTCTGGTCGTTTCGACGAGGCGGAACGGCTTTACGAGAACCTGTTGCCGAGGGTGATTGAGTCTGATCAAAATAGTCTGCGTACCTATATCACTGACAATCGGCTCCTGGCGCAGGATTTTGACGCCGCCGACGCGGCGCTGCAGAAAATGCCGGAAATAAACAGTAGCAGCAGTACTTTTTCGATAATGCTGCGTGATCGCATAAAAACGGCAAAGGCTTTGTCCGATGAGCGTGAAGACTTTTTCGACACCAATCCTTTCCTGCGCGATTGGGAACAGCGGTTCGGAGCCAGTCTGAAACTTGCGGTCGAATTTGAAACGGCATCCGACAAGATCCGTGAAGAGACCTATTCTGCTCTGGACGAGGCTGCGCAGGCGCTGAATACCCCGGGTGGAGAAAAATATGTGTTTCTGATCGAGGGACATACGGACAGCCGGGGCAGCGATGAAGTCAACATGCCGTTGTCCAACGCGCGCGCAAACGCTGTTGCGGGTTATCTGAAGGAGCGGCACGGTCTGCCTGCGAGTCGCGTGCGCACGGTTGGATTCGGGCCACGCCAGCCAATAGCGACCAATGAAACAGACGCGGGACGTCAACGCAACCGCCGGGTTGAGATCAGACCCTTCGGCAACGTCGCGGATCCGGAAATTGCGGTGACCAGCGCCCTGTCTGCCAATTCGATCGTGGTTTCTCCAGATGGCCGGTTTGGTGCGGTGGGCAGTGAGCCTGTGCAATTGTGGGATCTCGATCTGGGGGTAAAAGTCCGAGATTTTTATCGTGGCGGATGGGAACGCGCTTTTTCGCCAAATGGCCGCTATATCGCGGCGACGTCGAGCTACACAGAAGTCGCCGGTGGCACGACTTATGCTCTGTATATTTATGACATAAAGACAGGCCATGCAGTGGCACAGATCTATGGGGACAAGGATTTTGAAAAACTGGCATGGAGTCCGTTCAGCGACGCAATTGCCTTTACTGAAAACACAGGCTTCCTGAAGGTTTACGACATTGCCCGCAAAAGCATCCGCGCGGTGACGCGGATTGGAACGCAGCGCATCACCGGGAGCGTTGTCTGGCTTGCGGATGGAGAACGAATCGCCACCGGTCAGGCACAAAACAAGGGCGTAAAAATCTGGGACGCCCGTTCTCTGAGACTTGAACGTGAATTGGAAGGGCCGGACTGGACCCACATGATGGGGCAGTCCCACGATGGCCGCTACCTCTTCGCCGTGGACAACCAGCGTAGGATGCACATCTGGGATACGAACAACTGGAACAACCATCGCCAGTTCCAGGTTCCGGTTATTCCCAACCGTGTGTCAAGCCATCCCTCTAAACCCTGGGTGTTGATGAACGACAAATTTGAAAGCAGCGACTCACTGTTGCTTCTGGATTTGTCGACGGGCCAGGTGATCAACAAGCGTGAAGGCAAGAAGCACCTGAGCGTGAATTTTACACCCGACGGTACACAGTTCATCGCCGGCAAGGACCAGGACATCATGTGGTTCGATACTGCGACATTGCTGCCGACGAAGTCAATATCGAGCCCGGCACCGAACGGCAGAGGTCTGACGCTCGACACGCTCAACGACCATGTGATCTCGCGCGACGATAACGGCTCCTACGTCTGGGACCTCACAACCGGTTCGCGTGTCCACGGCCTGCAGACACGGACGTCTCTTGGCTGGAAATCCCTGACCAGGGATGGTTCACGCCAGATTACCGTCGATTCCGACAACAACATTGTGGTCTTCGATACGGAATCCTTCCGCGAGGAAAAGAAGATGCACGTGGATTTTTCCGTCTCCAGATTGCTTGTCGGTGACGCCTATATTGTTCTTGCCGGAAAGCCGATCGGCGACGATGAGAAAAAGGCGGAGAAGGGGATCGTCCAGATTCTCGATCATGAAACATTGGCACCGCTCAGCAGGATCGAGATACCGTTCTTCGACGGCACATTGTATTATGACGCCGTATACAGGACTGACTTCAACGACGTGTCGATCTCAAGCAAGGAGGGATTGCTCGCCCTGTCTACCCGCTGGCAGGATGGTTATGGGCATGGCTATAGCGTGTCCCGCAATACCCGTATTTTCGATGTCCTCAGCGGCAAAC
Organism: Rhizobiaceae bacterium; assembly: GCA_029233925.1. Lineage (GTDB taxonomy): Bacteria > Pseudomonadota > Alphaproteobacteria > Rhizobiales > Rhizobiaceae > Hoeflea_A. Next base: position 322,639 of record JARGOX010000001.1, on the reverse strand, counting down.
AGGTTAAAGTCATTTCCTCCAGCCAGCCAGGCGAATCGATCGATTTTGATTCGAAGGATGCGGAGCTTGTCCGAATTCAGCAAAAGTCTGGAGGTTGGTATGTCTATCAGGCTCGGGATGGGAAGTATGTCCGTTTTGATCCAGCCACCTCCACCTACACACATAAGCTGGAGGGTGGCGGTAAGCTTGAATGGTCGCGCGATACATTGCGTATCGGCGACAGGGCGGCGTTTTTCCCGGGGACGATACGCTCGGTCGTCGTACACGAAGAGAAAAACCTGATTGTGGCGCAGACCGGTGGAAATGAATTGATATTCTTTGACCTTGCCAGGCTGGAGCGCCAACTGACCATTGTGGTGAAAAATAACGACCAATGGATCGCCTATGCCCCAAGCGGAGAATTCACGGCCTCGCTTGATGGCGCCAAAGGCGTATTCTGGTCGCTTGGCGACAACTATCTGCCATTCGAGGCGCTGAGCAGCACGTTCGAACAGCCGCGCATCATTCGTGACCGGCTAAGCCGCCTGCAGGAGCGTGCCGACCTGGATCGGGACCGGCCGGACCAGCCGAATGTAGATCCTGAACTGTTTGAGGTTCCCTACAAGGTCGCGCTTGCGTCCTCGGCCAGGGAAGAGGTCGACACCGATAGCTACGTCTTGCGGCTTCGTGTGGAAAAGAGTTCTGCCGATCTGGCTGACCCGGAATTTGAATATAAGCTGAATGGGCGTGTGGTGCTCAAGTCGCGAGGCTTCGATGAGGAGGCGGTCTATGATGGCGGAGAAATCGTCGGCATTGATCGCAAGTTCTCATTGCAGGAAGGCGACAACCTCATTGAGGCGAGTCTGGTCTACAAGGACGCCCGTGTGCTGACGCAACAGGCCGAGATTCGCCGGAAAGTGATCCAGCGTCCGGCGGTGCTCAGCACCACCCAGTTGTGGTTTTTCGGAGTTGGTGTTTCCGACTACGAGATCGACAGACAGAACCTGGACTATGCACACAAGGATGCGCTTGAGCTGGAAAAACAGTTGAAGCGCCAGGAAGGCGTGCTTTTCAGCAAGGTCAACTCCAAGGTGTTGGTCAATGAAGATGCCACCGAGCGGAACATCCGAATCGAGATGAATGATTTCCTGCGCCGGGCTTCGGCCGAGGATGTTATTATTGTCTTTCTCGCTGGGCACGGCGTCCAGGATAATGAGCAGAATTTGTACCTCATTACCCATGACGGCGACCTGGACCGTCCTTACACCGGCATGCAGATAGACAAATTCCGCGACTTTCTCAGTGGTCGTCCAATCAACCAGAAAGCATTGTTCCTGATGGACATATGCCATGCGGGGACCGTCGGACCGAGGCGGCGTGGCCGGATCACGGCGGAGGACGCCGTTCGAGAACTCAGTGCAGGCACCGGAACGATTGTTCTGGCCTCTTCGACAGGCGCCCAATCTTCGCTTGAGGATGAGAGCTTCGGCGGCGGTCACGGGGCCTTCACCGCCGCATTGCTCGAGGGCCTGAAGGGACAGGCCGACAAGGACGCCGGTGATCGCAACGGCTTCACCAGCGTGCAGGAACTGATCAGTTACACAGCACGCCGGGTCCCCCAAATGACACAGGGCCAGCAACACCCGACCATTCCACTATCGGAGAATGTTCTCGATTTCCCGCTGAGTTCGGCTGACTGATCGTTGGCGGGGAGACGATGATCTGAAACATGTGCAGTCTGCGCGATGCTTCCCATGTTGCATAGGCATCTGTTCCGGGTTTTTCGTTACAGGCACGAATGAGAGCATTTGCGCAAGATATGACGCGTTTTTTCGAAAGGATCAGGCGTCGAAACAAAGCCATGAAACACCAAATTGTTCAGGTGGAACAATGGCGGGTTCTATCCGGCAGCAGCTTCTGCTCTACACTGGTTTTTCGTGACGTGGTGCTCTGTATCGTCCAGTGCACCTTGCAGCCTGTCAAACAGGGCATTAAGCTCATCCTCGCTGATGATCATCGGCGGGCAGATGGCAATTGTATCGCCGATGGCTCGCAAGATGGCCCCGCGTTTTTCCAGGAAAGAAACAGCCTTTGCGGCAATGCCGAGTGATGGCAGGAATGCCCGTTTGGTCCCCTTGTCGGCTACAAGTTCGATCCCGCCCATCAGTCCGGATGTGCGCACTTCGCCGACCAGGGGATGCTCGGCCAGAGCCTTGGCGCGTTTTTCAAACAGCGGTATCAGGCCGCGCACGCGGCCCAGGATGTCGCGTTTCTGGTAAATCTCGATGGCCTTGACACCAAGGGCGCAGCCAAGCGGGTGTCCGCCATAGGTGAAGCCATGGCCGAAGGTGCCGATTTCAGCCGAGAGATCCATATAGGCCTGATAGATGTCGTCAGGAACCATCACCGCACCCAGCGGCGCATAGGCGGCGGTCATCTGTTTGGCTGCAGATATGGTTCTGGGCACCATATTGTGGGTCTGGCATCCCCACCAATTGCCGGTTCGGCAAAATCCGTTGATGACCTCATCATCAATCAGCATGATGTCATATTCATCGAGGATCGGCTGAATGGCCTGAAAATAGCCTGCCGAGGGTGGGATGACACCGCCAGCGCCCATGACCGGTTCGGCAATCATCGCCGCGATGGTATCGGGATCTTCACGTTCAATGAGATCGCGCAGGGATTTTGCCATCCGGGCGGTGAATGCCGCTTCCGTTTCACCCTCATGCCCGTAACGATAGTAATGGGGGCAATCGGCATGCAGAACACGGTCAACCGGCAAATCGAAGCCCCGGTGATTGTTCGGAAGGCCGGTCAGCGAACCGGTCATGATGGTGACCCCGTGATAGGCCTTGATGCGTGAAATGATTTTTTTCTTCTTCGGCTTGCCGCGGGCATTGTTGTAATACCAGGCAAGCTTGACCTGGGTGTCATTGGCCTCCGAGCCCGAAGAGGTGAAGAACACCTTGGAAATGGGGACGGGTGCCAGTTCCTTGAGCTTTTCCGCAAGTTCGATGGCCGGTTCCGTTCCCTTGGCGCCAAACAGATGGTAGAAAGGCAGGGTCTGCAATTGCTGTGTTGCCGCGTCGATCAGCTCCTGGTCACCGAAACCAAGACCGGCGCACCACAGACCGGACATGCCCTCGATATATTCCTTGCCCTGTGTGTCATAAATGAAAACACCCTGGCCTCTTTCGACCACCATTGCACCGGTCTCTGACAATTTGTGCAGGGGCGTATAGGGATGCAGAATGGCATCAATGTCACGTTGTTGCACATTGCTCAGCGGCGGTTTCATATTCATGGTCAATATCCTGTCTTGATTTGCGCCATCGTATCGCGGCAGGCCTCCGACTGTCGACAGGGAGGAAGCAATGCAAACGCCTTTTTTGTGAGCAAATTGCCGCGTCACGCAACAAGGCGGCTGTATGCAAAACCTTGCCTTCAGCCTATTCCGATAAGTCGGTACTTGGGTTAAACCTCTATCCATCTGCCAACAGGCCAAACCAAATGAAAATTCACTATGATCGCCCCGTCTCCCATGCCGCATTCTGGTCGTTTCGTTTTGCTCTGTTTGCCTTCGTGCTTTTTGTGATTTCAGCAGGCCTGCATTGGTTTGCAATCATGCAGTCGGAAACATTTCTGGCGCTGTTCCTTATCGCCACAGCTTTGGCGCTGCTGGCCTTTCTGCTCGCCTTTTACGGGATCCTCCAGTTGTGGATGGTCGGAGCCAAGGGCGGCCGTGCGTCGGCAAAGGCCGTGCTGCTGACAATCTGTGTTCTGGTTCCTGCCAGTGGCGTCGCCTGGCGTGCCTACAGCCTGCCACAACTATACGATATTTCGACCGATACAACGGATGTTCCTGCTTTTATTGAGCCCATCACCCACGAAGCCAACTGGCTAACGGCGTTGAACCCGGAAGCAGCTGCACCCTATGCGGGCCAGTTGGAGGCCTATCCTCAGGTAACCGGTCGGCGTTACGAGGGCGCTTTGGATCGGGTGTTTGACGCGGTCAATCTTGTCGCCGCCAACAGGGGCATTCGCATCATTGCCAGCAGAATGCCCGAACCGGACAATCCCGAATCGGCTGCAATCGATCAGGAACTCTTGTCTTCGGATGAAACCTCTGTGCCGGATGCGGCTGCACCCGATGATGATGAGGAAAGCGATCAACCCATTGTGCTGTCTGATGAGACTTCGGACGGTGAAACGAATTTTTCCGAGCCGGCGATCCCGGTTCCCGCTCAGATCGTCTTGCAGGGTGTGGCGCGGGCACCGATGCTGGGAACACTCTCAGACGTCAGCATACGCCTCAGCGAAGAAGCCGAAACAACCTTTGTCGACATGCGGTCCGTATCCCGTTTCGGGCCCCATGATTTTGGCGCCAATGCCCAGATTATTTCGGATTTTCTCACCGCACTCGACGCAGAACTGGTGGGCCTTTCGGTTCGCTGAATTATTTGAGAAAAAACGCGCCATTGATGGATGGAGCATCCTCGGTTTCCACGATGCCGCGAGAAACCATATCCTCCAGATGCGCCAACAGGGACAAGGCTGCGGCACCGTGCAGGCGCGCATCGGTGTCCCGGTAAATCACCGTGACCATATCGGCAATCGTGCGATCACCCTTGGACAGGCGGTCCAGCACGGCTGCTTCGCGCATTTTTCTGTGGGTGCGAAGCGCCCGGACAAATCTGTCCGGTTCCTCGACCGCTCCACCATGGCCGGGCAGATAATATTGGTCATCGCGTTCGAGCATTTTGTCCAGCGATTCCATATAGTCCGACATCGAGCCATCCGGTGGCGCCACAATGGATGTTGCCCAGGCCATGACGTGATCGGCTGAAAAGACGATTCCCTCGTTCTCCAGCGCAAAGGATGCATGATTGGCGGTATGTCCCGGCGTGTGCAGCACCCGCAAGGCCCATCCATCGCCGTCAATCAACTGGCCATCGTCGGCCTCGATATCCGGCTGGAAATCCATATCCGAGCTTTCTTCCAGCGGATTGACCTCACCAACAAACAGGGGTCTTGCTGCACGGTGCCTGCCTTCGGCCACTATCGGCGCGCCGGTCTCATCGGCCAGTCTGCGTGCCAGTGGCGAGTGGTCCTTGTGGGTATGGCTGACCATGATATGGGAAACAGCGCGACCCTTGAGTGCTGCAAGCAAAGCGGCGTAATGGCTCTCAATGGCAGGGCCCGGGTCAATCACCGCCACAGAATCTCTGCCGATGATGTAGCTGTTGGTCCCGTGAAATGTCAGCGGCCCGCTATTGGGCGCTGTAATGCGCTGGATATCAGGCCCGACGGAAATCGCTTCCCCATGGGCCGGCATGAATTCGGTCGAGAATTTGGGTTGTGCCATGGGTGAGGAAACTCAATTTGATTGTCCGGGAATCAAGTGCCAGTCTACTTGCAGCCGCTATGCAAAGTTAATATACCAGCTTGAAGCCTGTGTCATTGGCGGCATCAGGCAAGCAGATGATTTTTCTGGAGATATGTGATGACAATGATTGCTCCCACCCGTTCCCTGGCGGAGAACCTGGCTTCTGACAAACCGCTGCTTCGCTTTGCCTGGTATGCATTGCTGGCCGTGGGGGGCACTTTGTTGCTGACCCTTTCGGCCAAGACCAAGGTATTCCTCGGACCCGTCGACCTGTCACTGCAGACACTGGCTGTTTTCGCCATTGCCGCAACCTTCGGCATGCGTCTTGGCGTTGCGACCCTGCTTCTTTACATGGCTGAAGGCATGATGGGGCTACCGGTGTTTCAGGGTACGCCTGAAAAAGGCCTCGGCATTGCCTACATGATGGGCTCGACCGGCGGATATCTGGCCGGCTTTGTGGTTGCTGCAGCGATTGTCGGCTGGGCTGCGGATCGCGGGTGGGATCGCAGTGTCGCCAAGATGTTTGCTGCTGTTCTGACCGCCGAAGTCTTGATGATGGCGCTGGGGTTTGCCTGGCTTGCAACGCTGATCGGCGCCGAGAAGTCCTGGCAGTTCGGCGTGGCGCCCTTTATTGCGGGCGACCTGATCAAGGTGGCGCTGGCCTCGACGCTGGTTCCGGCTCTGTGGGCTGTATTGCGCAAGCTTCGCGGCTGATTTCCGAAATTCTGTAGGTTGAAAAAGGCGGGTGGGTTTCCATCCGCCTTTTATGCAGCTCCTATGCGCAGCATGTCGAGGACATGGATGACACCCACTGCTGCTCCCGCATCTTCCACAACCAGTGCGCCGACCCTGTTGTCCTGAACCATCTTCAAAGCCGATGCCAACAGCATGTCCGGTTCTACGGTCAGGCCGCCAACGGTCATGATGTCATCGACAATGGCAGTGCTTGTATCCACATGCGCGTTTCGCCGCAGGTCACCATCGGTGATGACACCGCGCAGATGCCCGTCGTCATCAGTAACGACAACCAGGCCAAAACCCTTGTCGGAAATCGTCTTTATGGCCTCCATCAAAAGGGTGCCAGCCTTGACAAGGGGCAATGCGTCGCCCGAATGCATGGCGTCGCGGACCAGCGTCAGACTGGCGCCGAGAGAGCCACCGGGGTGAAAATGCCTGAAATCGCGCTCCGAAAAACCCCGCCGGACCAGCAGGCCGATCGCCAGCGTGTCACAGACCATCATTTGCATCAGCGTCGAGGTGGTCGGGGCCAGCCCCAAAGGGCAGGCCTCTTCAACCATTGGCAGGATGAGCGCCACCGTGGCGCTGCGTGCCAGCGTGCTTTGTGATTGTGCGGTCACGGCAATCAGCGGGATGTCGCTGCGTCTGGCGTGATAAACGACATCTGACAGTTCCTTGGTTTCGCCGGACCAGGATATGGCAACAACACAATCATCGGGCGTGATCATGCCCAGATCTCCATGGCTCGCTTCCGTCGCATGAACAAACAATGCCGGCGTGCCGGTGGATGCCAGGGTGGCTGCCGTCTTGGCGCCGACATGGCCGCTTTTGCCAACACCGGTGACGATGACCCGGCCGCGCATCTTGGCGATAATGCCAACAGCTTCAATAATGGCATCGCCCAGTGCACCATCCAGTTCGCTCAGCACCGTATCAATCCCGTCCCTGGATGTCCGGGCAGCTTTCAGAATTTCGGTGCGCAGATTTCTTTCCGGTGACATTTACAGAACCTGTTGTTTGGCGAGATTGTCATATGCCTTGAGCCGGGCCAGCATCGCTTTCATCTGGTCGATCGGGATCATGTTTGGTCCGTCGGACGGCGCGGCGTCGGGATTGTCGTGGGTCTCGATAAAGACCGAAGCACAGCCGACAGCCAGAGCTGCCCTTGCCAGGACCGGCGCATATTCGCGTTGCCCCCCGGACGACGCGCCCTGACCACCAGGCTGCTGCACCGAATGGGTTGCGTCAAAGACAATCGGATAGCCGGTCTCGGCCATCTTCGGCAGACCGCGGAAGTCTGTGACCAGCGTGTTGTAGCCGAAGGTCGTGCCACGCTCGCAAAGCAGAATATTGCTGTTGCCGGTGGCGGCTATTTTCTCGGCGACATTGGCCATGTCCCAGGGGGCTAGGAATTGGCCTTTCTTGACATTGATTGCCTTGCCGGTTTCCCCTGCGGCCAGAAGCAGATCCGTCTGGCGGCACAGATAGGCAGGAATTTGCAGAATATCCACCGCTTCGGCGGCTTGAGCTGCCTGTTGCCGTTCGTGGATATCGGTAATCACCGGGCATCCGAATTTCTCGCGCACTTCGGCAAGGATTGCCAGACCATTGTCGATACCGACACCGCGTTGACCGGAGACCGAGGAACGATTGGCCTTGTCGTAGGATGATTTGTAAACCAGCGGAATGCCCAGATCCCCGGTTATCGACACCAGTTCGGCGGCAATGTCCATGGCGTGTTCACGGCTTTCAATCTGGCAGGGACCAGCAATCAGCACGAATGGATAATCGTTGGAAAAGGTGACGGGGCCGACCTTTACGGATTTGCTCTGTGACAAGAATTTACTCCATTGGTCCAAACGTCATTTTCAATGCACCAGGCGGACTGGCGATGCTGGTGTGTGCGGTATGCCATATTGGCCGGCAGTTCAAGTTTTCATCAATTTTTGTCGGACGGTTTGTTGTGGCCTGATCCTGTTTTTTTACCGACCGGATGCAACGATCTGTGCCACGTAATCCCCTATGGAAAGACAGGATGTCAGGCCAGGCGATTCCATACCAAAGAGCTGCGTCAGCCCGTCAATGCCGTTGTCACGCGGTGACTGGATGACAAAATCCGCCGGTGCCATGCCGGTGCCGATCATTTTTGGCCGAATGCCGCAATAGGATGGCACAAGTGCATTGGCAGGCAGGTTCGGCCAGTAGCTGCGTATGTCGTCTTCGAAAAGTTTTTCCTTGCCGGTCGCAACACTGTAATCGAGTTCCTCGCCTTCCATCCATTCCACATCGGGGCCGAATCGCGCCTGACCGGCCAGATCACGGGTGAAGTGAATGCCCAGCGAGCCATCACCCGGCATGGGATAAATCAGTTGGCGGAACGGTGTGGCGTGACCGGACAACGCGTAATAATTGCCTTTCGAAAGAAGATGTGGAGGGATGGCGCCTGCCGACAGGCCGGGAACCGATCGGGCGATATCCCACGCCCCGTGGCCTGCAGCATTGACAAAGTCATTGCAGGTGACAACGGAGGGTTCAGCGCCGCCAACGCAAACCTTCAACCGGCAGTCTGCCGGCTCCAGCGATGTGACACGGCTGTTGAAGGCAATCATGGCGCCCGCATCCTCGGCGTCGCCGCGCAGCGCCAGCATCAGCGCATGGCTGTCTACAATGCCGGTAGAGGGTGAGGAGAGAGCCCCGACGCAGAACAGCTCCGGCTCCAGAGCCATTGCCTCTTGTGCTGAAATGGCTCTGATGTCGTCGACACCATTGGCAAGGGCGTGTTCCCGTATGGACGCAAGGCCGGGCAAGTCTTCCTCCCGAGCAGCGACAATCAGTTTTCCGGTGCGCTCATGGCCGATGCCATGGTCCTGACAATAGGTATAGAGCGCTGGTTTACCGGAGACGCATAGCCGTGCCTTCAAGGAACCGGCTGCATAATAGATGCCTGCGTGAATGACTTCGGAATTGCGCGCGCTGGTGTGCGAGCCGATGATGTTTTCCGCCTCAATTATGACAACTTCGCGCCCGGCCAGCGCCAGGGCGCGGGCAATGCCCAGACCAACCACGCCGCCGCCGGCAACAATACAGTCAATATGGTCCATAGGTGTCGTCATCCTCTACAAGTCTGGTTCCGCTGCAACGGGTAACGCAATGCATCGTGGCAGACAAGATCGTTCGAACATCCTGAACGCATTACGGCCACCTGATCTGGAAAAGTTATCTGCAATCTTTTGATCAGCGGATTGGCGGTTTTGCCAAAGAGGTTCTGGGCACGTCGCAGGATTCACGCACACGCAGATCTCCATGCAGCAAGACCTGTTTGGGCGCCTGGGTTCGCTCGATCAGATTATCCAGCAAAAGACCCATGGCGATCTCGCCAATCTGGCTGCGCGGCTGCCTGATGGTCGTCAGCGATGGGGTGATATTGGCTGAAAAGGGGATGTCATCAAAACCGACAACCGAAAAATCCTGTGGCACCCGGTAACCACGCGATTGCAGGGAACTGATGACCCCAATGGCCGTGTCATCGTTGTAACAGAAAAACGCCGTGGGCAATGTGTCGCGAATGAATAGCCGCTCGACGGCAGCGCGGCCACCCTCGCTGGTACAGTCACCCTGGACGACCCAATCCGTCTTGATCTGCGGCACGGACGAAATCGCCTGACTGTACCCAAGTCCTCGCAGGTCGGAGACGGCTTCGCCTTGAATGCCGGATACATAGACAACGTCTCTGTGGCCGAGCGAGAGAAGATATTCCGTCACCATTTTTGATGCTGCAACATCGTCAACACCGACAAAACTGCAGTCAAAGTTTCCAATGGGGCGGGATGCAGCCACCAAAGGCGGAAATGTCACCTCCGGATTCATTGGCCAACCCGCTACAGGCAGGTGTCCGGTCAGGATGATCAGACCATCGGCCATTCCGGTGGAAAGGAAGCGCAGATAATTCTCCTCCAGCGCGACATTGCCCTCCGTGTTGCCGATCAACACGCCATAGCCCCGCCGATTGGCGACCTTTTCAAGACCAGTGAGGATGCCGGGGAAGTTTGGATCAGCAATGGAGGGCGCAAGAACCATCACCATTTGAGAGCGCCGCATGCGCAGATTGCGCGCCATGGCATTGGCGGTATAGCCGGTCCGCGCGACGGCGGTGGTGACCTTCTTGCGGGTGCTTTCAGCCACTTTTTCCGGTGTATGGATCGCCCGGCTGACGGTGGCAATTGAAACGCCGGCCAGACTTGCCACGTCCTCAATGGTTGCCGGCTTTCGAGGCGTGTCTTCCAAAATGGATATTGTCCCTGTTGTGACCCGAAACTGTCAGCAATTGCGGATCATTGCAACTGTACACAGCATAGTCGCCCCATTGTGTCATGAAAAGGTTTACATGATCAATGTAAAGGTTTACACAAGCCATGAAAAGGTTTTCATAACTGAATTCGTGATTTGGGAGATTTGCGAAGGTGCCTCAGGGGGGAGCAAACGGAACAATGCAGGGCCAATCCGACTCGGTACCTATTTTGGCAGCCGATCGGATCAGCAAGTCCTTTGGCTCCGTTCCAGTTCTCTTTTCCGTCAGCTTTGATATTCGCGGTGGTGAGGTTCACGCGCTGATCGGCGAGAATGGCGCTGGGAAATCGACCCTCATGAAAATCCTCTCGGGGATCCATGAACCAACCTCCGGCAGTATCCGGCTGGACGGCCGCAACGTCGACCTTCCACCCAACGGGCAGGCCGAAGCGCTGGGAATTGTCCTCATTCATCAGGAATTGAATCTTGCCGAGCAATTGACGGTCGAGGAGAATTTTTTCCTCGGGCGGGAGCTGACCCGCAACGGCCTGCTCGATCGGGCAAAAATGTCGACTTCAGTCCGTGAGCACCTGCAGGCCATCGGGCTTGATATCTCGCCCGATGACCGGATATCCGATCTTTCCATCGCTGAAAAACAGATGGTTGAAATCGTCAAGGCGATCAGCCGCAATGCCCGCGTCCTGATCATGGATGAACCGACTGCAGTCCTGACCGAGGCCGAAACGGCATTGCTCTTCAAACAGATCGAGCGCCTCAAGCAACAGGGTGTTGCTATCGTCTTTGTGTCCCACAAGCTGGCTGAAGTGAAGGCCATTGCCGACCAGATCACGATCCTGCGGGACGGGCAGCTGATTGCCACCAAACCGGCACAGGAACTGACGCCGGACGCCATGGCCCAGATGATGGTCGGGAGAGAGCTTTCTGATCTCTTCCCACCATTAATTGAGCCGGATATCGATGCGGAACGGGTTCTGCAGGTGCAAGGCCTTTTTGCAAAGGGTGTTCACAACATCAGCTTCGAACTGCGCCAGGGCGAAATCCTCGGCTTTGCCGGGCTCGTCGGAGCCGGGCGCACCGCGGTATTCGAGGCGATTTGCGGTATTTCCCAAATGGATGGCGGAGACGTTCGGCTCAAGGGCCAGCCGGTGCATTTTTCCTCCGTTGCCGCTGCCCGCGATGCCGGCATGGTTTACCTGACCAAGGATCGCAAGGAAAAAGGTCTTCTGCTGAAACAGCAAATGGGCATCAACCTGACTTTGCTTTCACTGCCGAAATTTGTCCGCCACCATCTGTTGAACGCCCGGCAGGAAAGGGATGCACTCGAGCGTGCAATCCGCCGTTTTGACATCCGCGTTCGTGACCATGGTGTGCTGGCCGGTGACATGTCGGGCGGTAATCAGCAAAAGCTGCTGCTGGCCAAGGTCATGGAAGCCGATCCTGCCATTGTCATCATTGACGAGCCCACACGTGGCATCGATGTGGGCACCAAACAGCAGATCTATCATTTCATTGCAGCGCTTGCGACCGAGGGGGTCTCAATTGTGCTGATCTCATCGGAAATGCCGGAGATGATCGGCATGTGTCATCGTGTCGCCGTCATGCGTGAAGGACGGATCACCGGCATTCTGACGGGCGATGACATCAACGAAAATGAAATCGTCCGCTATGCAGCAGGACTGAAGAAAGCAGGTGATGATGAGCGACTCAGCGCCTAGTGGCGAAAGCAAAACGCGGATGCCGCATTTTGACATCAAGATCATGGGCCCGGCCATTGCGCTGGTGCTATTGTGCATCCTTGGCTATGTCCTGAACCCGGCATTCGTCAGTGAAGGCAATATCACCAATCTGCTGACACGCTCCTCCTTTATCGGAATTATTGCGGTCGGCGCGACCTTTGTCATCACCGCAGGCGGTATCGACCTTTCGGTGGGCTCCATGGCTGCGGTGATTGCCGGCATCATGATCATTGTCATGAACAGTGCCGTCGGTACGTTCGGGACCGGGGTAACCACGGTCCTCATTGGTGCTGGTTGCAGCGTGATTCTGGGGCTGGGTGCAGGCTGGATAAACGGCTTCCTGACCACCAAGGGCAAGATTGAGGCATTCATCGTCACACTCGGTACCATGGGCATATATCGCTCTTTGGTGACCTATTTTGCTGACGGCGGCACCCTTTCCCTGGATTTTGCCATCCGCGGCACCTACCGGCCGATCTATTACGACAGTTTTGCCGGTCTGCCGGTTCCGGTCTGGATGTTCATTCTGGTTTCAGCCGTAGGATGGATCCTGTTGAACCGCACAGCCTTCGGGCGTTATTGCATGGCCATCGGATCGAACGAGGCCGTTGCCAAATATTCGGCCATCAATGTCGATCGGATCAAGACCATGACCTATGTGATCCAGGGTCTTTGCGTCTCGCTGGCAACCATCATCTACGTCCCGCGTCTGGGTTCGGCCTCTTCGTCAACGGGTGTCTTGTGGGAACTGGAGGCCATTGCGGCGGTCATCATCGGCGGCACGGTTCTCAAGGGCGGATATGGCCGGGTAGGGGGCACCATTCTGGGGGCGCTGATCCTGACGACAATCGGCAATATACTGAATTTTACCGATCTGATTTCAAACTATCTGAACGGCACCATGCAGGGTCTGATCATCATCATTGCCGTATGGCTGCAGCGCGGTGAATGGGGTCGTTCAAAACGAATAAAAAAGGCGGAGTGATTTTGCCTCGGGGTCGCACGCAGCGCTCCGATGCGAAAAGTCCGGGTTCATCATGGTTGGTGAATCCATTTATCGAAACTTGACTGGGAGGAATGAGCATGAAATTCGTTAAAGCTCTGGGTGCATTGGCCGTTATCGGTGCAATGTCCCTGTCCGGTGCAGCCTATGCACAGGAAAAGATCAAGATCGGTGTCTCCTATCCGACACCGACCCACGCCTGGGCCGCCGGAATGAACTGGCATGCCGAAGCTGCTGCCGAACGTCTCGAGGCACTCTATCCGGACATTGACATCATTCTGGTCAATTCACCCGATCCATCTGCACAGGCAAGTGCGCTTGAAGACCTTGTATCGGTCAACCAGATCGATGCACTGGTTATATTGCCATTCGAGTCCGAGCCGCTCACCGATCCGGTTCTCAATGTCAAGAAATCCGGCGCTTTCATCACGGTGGTTGATCGTGGTCTCAGCCAACCGGGAATTGAGGACATCTATGTCGCCGGCAACAATCCGGAACTGGGCCGTGTTTCTGCCGAATATATGAAGACCCGTCTGAAATCAGGCGACAATATCGTTATTCTGCGCGGCATCCCGACGGTGATCGACACGGAACGCTTTGATGCCTTCATGGCGGAAATCGAAGGCAGCGGCATCAATGTGCTGGATCACAAACACGCCAACTGGAACCGCGATGACGGCTTCGAAGTCATGCAGGATTTCCTCAGCCGCTTCCCCGATATTGACGCGGTCTGGGCGCAGGATGACGACATTGCAATCGGCGTGGTTGCCGCGCTCAAACAGGCCGGTCGTGACGGCGATGGCATGTTTGTTGTCGGTGGCGCAGGCATGAAGGAAACCATCAAGGGCATCATGGATGGCGAAACTCTGATCCCCATCGATGTGCTCTATCCGCCGGCAATGCTTGCAACGGCAATGGACGTGACCGTGGCGAAATTCAAGTCCAACGGTCCGGTCGCTGGGCGTTACATTCTGGGTGCGACGGTCATTACAAAGGAAAACGCAGAGTCCTTTTACTTCCCTGATTCACCCTTCTGATATCAGGACCATAAAGCAGACAGGGGGCGGGTGACCGCCCCTTTTCGTTTGTGCTTGATTAGCGATAAACCTGTTGCTGGCTGTTCCATCTTCTGACATCCGTTTGATCTGGATCATGGAATGATACCGGCTCGCGCTTATAATAATCATGCCAGCGCCATGCGCGCTGGCGATGACATTGTATCGGGAGCATTCATGACGGATTTGGCGGAGCAAACCCAGGAAACAACCGAAGATCAACAGGACCCAAGGCACCGGCTTGCATTGATGCGGCATGACCCCGAGGCGATCCGTCGGGTTTTCGAGGATGGTGAATATCCCTACAAGAAGAAAATAAGCCGAAGTGTCTATGAGCACCACAAGGCCGAACTACAGGTCGAACTGCTCAAATTGCAGGAATGGGTAAAGGCAACGGGCGAGAAGATCGTGGTGCTTTTCGAAGGCCGTGATGCGGCGGGAAAAGGCGGTACGATCAAACGCTTTACCGAGCACCTCAACCCGCGCGGCGCCAGAGTTGTGGCGCTCGAAAAGCCGACCGAGCGTGAAGCGACGCAATGGTATTTCCAGCGCTATATCGCGCATCTGCCCGCCGGTGGAGAAATCGTGTTTTTTGATCGTTCCTGGTACAACAGGGCCGGTGTGGAACGGGTGATGGGTTTTTGTACGCCCAACGATTACCTGGAATTCATGCGGCAGGCGCCTCAGGTCGAGCAAATGATTGTTCGAAGCGGTGTTCGCCTGTTCAAATACTGGTATTCGGTCACCCGTGAAGAGCAGCTGCGCCGGTTCAAATCGCGCGAGAACGAACAGCTCAAAAAGTGGAAACTGTCACCCATCGACCTGCAGTCACTGGACAAATGGGATGACTACACCGAAGCCAAGGAGGCCATGTTCTTCTATACCGATACAGCCGATGCGCCCTGGACGGTGGTCAAATCCAATGACAAGAAAAGAGCGCGTCTGAATTGCATGAAACACTTTTTGTCGTCGATTCCCTACGCCAACAAGGATGTCCATGTGGTCGGTCATGCCGACCGGCTGATTATCGGATCAAGCGCCGATGTCATCCGCAACAACCAGCATATTCTTGGCAGCAGTCTGCATCCGGAGCAGCGCAAATCGACCTCCGAGGAGAGTGTGTCTCTGGCGGTTTAATCTGGTCAGGATTTCTTCAATTCCTGACCTTGCGCTGCCAGGGTACGCATGGATTTGGCAAACAGGGTCACGTCAATGCCCACGGCCACAAACAGGGCCCCAAGGTCGACGCTCTTCTGAGCAAAGTCCGGCGTGGTTGCCAGGATACCGCCGGCCTTGTCGCTGTTGCGAATACGGGTCATCGCATCGGCGATGGCTTCCTGAACCTCCGGCGCATTGGGATTTCCGAGACAGCCAAGATCGGCGGCCAGATCGGACGGGCCGATAAACACGCCATCGATGCCGTCAACCTCTAGAATGTCATCCAGTGCTGCAAGCCCGGCCTTGTTTTCGATTTGCACCAGCAGGCATATCTGGTCATCTGCCGTTGCCAGATAGTCGCCGATGGCTGCAAAGCGGGAGGCCCGCGCCAGCGCCGAGCCCACACCGCGCACGCCGTTCGGTGGATAGTGCACAGCGCGCACCAATTGTTCAGCCTGCCGGCGCGATTCCACCATCGGAACAAGCAGGGATTGCGCCCCGATATCCAGCGCCTGCTTGATCATCCACGTCTCGCCGACAGGCAGACGCACAACGGCATGGGAGGGTGACGCCGCGATTGCCTGCAATTGCGCCAATGTCGATCTGATGTCATTGGGCGCGTGTTCACCGTCGACAAGCAGCCAGTCGAAGCCAGCCGTCGAGGAGATTTCAGCCGCATAGGGGTCTGCCATTCCGACCCAGCAGCCGATCTGAAGCTGTTTTTTCTTCAGGGCATCCTTGAAGGGGTTGAAGGGTGCAGGCATGGCATTTTCCTTTAAAATGGGCAGCGGTTCAGGCGAAATTCTGTGTGACGGTGCCGAATGGACCGAAATCAGCAAAAAAAGCATCGCCGGGGCGCGCCTCGATGGGGCGAATGAACGAACCGGACAGGACGATCTCACCGGGCTTTATGGACTGACCGTAGGCAGCAAGCCGCGCGACCAGCCAGATAATGCCTGCGACGGGGTCATTGAGCACACCGGCACCAAGCCCGGTTTCCTCCACCTCGTCGTTGCGCATGACGATTGCGCCCACCCGGCGAAGGTCAAATTGCTTGGGATCATGACGCGCCTTGCCAAGCACCAGACCGGCATTGGCTGCATTGTCGGCAATTGTGTCGACGATGGTTCGCACCTGCCCGGTGTCCGGATCCTGACGCAGGATGCGCGTGTCCAGAATTTCCAGCGAAGGGGCAACGTAATCCGTTGCCGCCAGAACCTCTTCACGCGTCACCGTCGGGCCTGACAGGCCCTGCTTCATCACAAAGGCGATTTCCGCTTCCACCCGTGGCTGAATGAACCGGCCTTCCGGCACAGTGCCTTCATCGGCAAACAGCATATCGTCAAACAGAATGCCGCTGTCGGGAATGTTGATCTTCAGCGCGTCCTGCATGGCTTTCGACGTCAGGCCGATTTTCCAGCCGACACTTTTACCGCCTGCTTCGCGCCGGGTCCTGACCAACGCATCCTGCACACCATAGGCGTCATCCATGTTCATGCCGGGGAAGCGGAGCGACAGAAGGCCGATCTGCTTTCGGTTGCTTTCCGCGGCGAAAAGATCCTCTGCCGCCGTCTGAATTTGCTGTTTGGAGAGGTTCAAATCTCGTCCTCCACGCTGTTGCGAAGAATGCCGATGCCTTCGCCTTCAATTTCGATGACATCGCCAGGCTGGAGGAATCTTGGAGGATCAAACCGCGCGCCTGCGCCTGTCGGCGTGCCGGTAACGATGATGTCACCGGGGACAAGTGTCGTAAAGGTCGAAATATAGGCGATCTGTTTGGGTATGGAAAATAGCATGCGGCTGGTGCGGTCATCCTGACGGGTCTCGCCATTCACCCTTGTTGTCAGGCGGATATCCTCCAACTGGGCGGAGTCCGCGAAAGGCACGAGCCAGGGGCCCATGGCGCCGGAATTGTCGAAATTCTTGCCCTGGGTGACGTTGAATTTTGCATGGCGCACCCAATCGCGCAGCGTTCCCTCATTGCACAGGCTGAGGGCGGCGATGTGATCATAGGCTTCTGCCTCATCGATATGGCGACCGCCTTTGCCGATCACGACAACAATCTCGCCCTCATAGTCGAGCTTGTCGGAAGCTTTCGGGCGGATCAACGGTTGCTCATGACCCGTGAACGAGCGGGGAAAGCGGATGAAAAGCGACATGTTTTTCGGCGCTTCCTGACCGTCCTTGTATTCGGCATTGCGATCAGGGAAATTCACCCCGACGCAGATGATTTTCTCCGGATTGGCAATGGGCAATTCATAGGTGAATGTGCCATTTGGATGGGTGACGCTGCGCCCCTGTGCGGCCTCAACCAACTGATTGAGGGCACCGGCTTCGATCACCTCTCGCAGGCCTTTCCATGCGGGAAAATCGGGTGAAAGAGCGATCATTCCGCCATCGGCCACCGCGCCATAAAATTGCACTCCGTCTGCGGAGTAGCTTGCCAGTTTCTGAGTCATTCAATACCTGCTTCAATCGAGGAAAATCGGGGTCACCTGACGCGCCGCTGTGGTCAGGGCGCGATGATCGGCTGGGCCTTGAGATGGGATTCCTTTAGCTCAACGCCGGTGAAAATGCTCCCTTCCTCAAACCAGGATCGCGGTGCCGGGGCACCCCAGAGCGTCTGGCGCTGCGGGTCTTTCAGATCCCATTTGATGGGTTCATGGTCTGGATCAACGGTCTGGTAATCGGAGCTGTAGATTTCGATCCGGTTGCCATCGGGATCGCGTATATAGAGGAAAAACGCGTTGGAGATGCCGTGGCGACCTGGGCCGCGTTCGATATTGTGCAAATATCCGGTGGTTGCCATCAGGTCCAGCAGATCAATGATGGCGAGCGGGTTGGGCACCCAGAATGCTGTGTGATGCAGGCGCGGTCCGAGGCCATTGGTAAAGGCCATGTCGTGCACGCCGCCTTTGCGGTGCATCCAGGCAGCCCAGATGTGACCGGTTTCCTCATCCTCAGTATATTCCGTCGTGCGGAAGCCGATCTCGTTGTAGAAATCAACTGCACCATTCACATCGGCAGAAAAACAATTGAAGTGGTCGATCCTCAGGGGTTTGACGCCCTTGTACAGCTTGTAATGCTGGTGGATCGGCTCCAGCCGGTCCATTTTGACGTAAAACTCCAGCGGAATGCCCCATGGGTCGCAGGTCCGCAAGGTTTTGCCCATATAGGGTCGCTCGACCCAGGCTGTCGGCAGGCCTTTTTTGTCAAAAAACGCTTTGGCTTTTTCCAGGTCTGGTTCGTCGAACAGTTTGAAACCGAGGACATTGACAACCGGGGTGTCGGATTTGACCAGCGCTATACAATGGTGTCCGCGTTCTTCCAGCGCTCTCAAATAGATACGTTCTTTGTCTTCGTAGGTGACCTGCAAGCCGAGCGTATCGACGTAGAATGCCCTTGAGGCTGCAAGGTCCGTGACTGCAAACTCCACATGGCTGAGCCGGACGATGTTGAACGGTGGATAGAGTACGGGGGCGGGCACTGGCATAGGGGTTTCCTCCCAAATGGATCGTCAAATCTGTTGTGTTTCAAGGGCGGCCTTTTCAGGCGTCCGGTGTTGCTTTCTCAGGCACCCAGTCTTGCAATCGGGTGTTTTCCGATGGCCAGACCAATATGCTTTTGTTCCATGTAGAAATCAAAGGACCAATCGCCGCCGTCGCGACCGATGCCGCTGGCCTTTACACCGCCAAAGGGTGTCGGCAGATGGCGGACATTCTCCGAATTCACCCAGATCATCCCGGCCTCCAGCCCATTTGCAAATCGCAGTGAGCGGGTCAGGTCGTTGGTCCAGATATAGCCGGTCAGACCGTATTCAATGCCGTTAGCAATTTCCAGCGCTTCTTCTTCACTGGTAAATGTCAGCGTTGTCAGAACAGGGCCGAATATCTCTTCCTGGGCAATACGCATATCCGGGCGGGCATTGGTAAACAGGGTCGGATTGACGAAGAAGCCGTCACCTTCGGGCGCGGTGCCGCCGGCAGCTATGGTTGCGCCGTCGCTCCGGGCTATGTCAAAATAGGAGGTGACCTTGTCGTAGTGGTCTTTGGCAATCAAAGGCCCCATCTCGGTTTTTGGATCGAGTGGATGACCGACGCGGATCTTGTTGACGCGCTCAATCAGCTTTTGCTGGAATGTTTCGGCAATGGTGTCCTGCAGCAGCAGACGGCTTGAGGATGTGCAGCGCTCGCCATTGAGCGAGTAGATCATGAAGATGGCCGCATCCAGCGCGCGATCAAGGTCGGCGTCATCAAACACGATGACCGGGTTTTTGCCGCCCAACTCGAAATGCACGCGTTTGAGCGTGTCGGCGCCCTGTTTCATGATCATGGAGCCGGTGCGGCTTTCACCGACAAAGGCAATGGCCTTGATGGCGCGGTGTTCCGTCAGCGCCTTGCCGGCATCCTCGCCAAATCCGTTGATCAGGTTCCACACGCCATCCGGCAAACCGGCATCGGCGGCAATCTCCATCAGCAAACGTGCGGTGAGGGGGGACAATTCGGCGGGTTTGTGCACAACCGTACAACCGGCGGCCAGCGCCGGCGCGATTTTCCAGGTGGACAGCATGAAGGGCGTATTCCATGGCGTAATGATGCCGACCGGCCCGATCGGAACGCGTGTGGTGATGTTCATCAATGTCGGTGAAGGCAGGCTTTGCCCGTCGCGCGATGACGCCACCTTGTCGGCAAAAAAACGGAAATTTTCAGCGCCGCGCAGCGCAGCCTTGGACATGAAGCGCAAGGCCTGGCCGGTATCCCAGCATTCACAAAGGGCAATTTCTTCTGAACGGGCCACAATGCCATCGGCAATGCGGTGCAAAATGGCCTTGCGGTCGCTGGCCTTCATGTCACGCCAGGCGGGAAAGGCCGCCTTGGCGGCACGCGCTGCCGCGTCAACATCATCAGCGCCGCCTTTGGCGACCGTGCAGATCAGGCTGCCGTCCACCGGCGATCGGGTTTCAAAAGTCTCGCCCGAGCGGGCGGGCACGTTCTTGCCGTTGATATGGTTTTGAATGCCCTCCTGCCTGAACCGCGCCAGATGGGTTTCAAGTGATGCAAGATTGTCGGCAAGACCGGGCTGTTGATCCGTCATGGGTCGTTCCTTGTGTCTCAGGAGTCTTTGAGAAAATTTCGGATGGAGTTGATTTTCGGGCTCAATTCCGGGTCGATGTCACGCATCTCGAACGATAGTGCGACCGGGTGTTGGTCAATGATCGGCTGAAGAAATTGCTCTGCGGCGGCAAAAATATGCGCCGTGGCAGCTTTGCGCGCATCAAGCGGCCGACCCGCGCGCAGGCGTATGGATATGTCAATAAATCCGTTTTGCGGATTGCCGTCGGCGATGGCATAGGTTTCGCATCGAATGGCTCGCACCCGGATGCCGGCCTCCGGAAACAGACCGGTTTCAATGCCTGCGATGCGCAATGTTTCACACAGTGCTGCAATGTCGGCATGAGCCTCCATATTGGCGGAATATTCAATTGAAAAATGTGGCACGAGCCATGGCTCCCTGATCTTCAGATCTAACAATTAACATGTTAAGCATAAATTGCTGGTTCCTGTCAAGGCAGATTGAAATCTGCGGAACGTAGAAAACATGTTAAATGATAAATCTCATTATAAAACCTTCAGCACGGATAGGCAAATCCTCAGAATAGGGTTGCATTGTCGCAGGCATCTTCAGGGTCTGTTGATTTGGATGTCTCGACTTGAGGGGTGGCTTGCGGAACAAATCAGGATCATTCAGTCTGTCGGCGATTCGCCAGATTAGCCATTTCTGCAGTACCCTGCGCAATATGGACACGATTGCCTTGCCAAAGCCCAATAGTTCCAATCTCCAGCGCCTGTCGAACAGCCAGGCCCGCCGCCTGTTCCTTGCCCGTCACGGATTGTGCGACAATCCTGCCGGCCCCTTGAGCAATCAGCAGCTTCTGACGTTGATCGAGCGCCTGGGTTTTGTGCAACTGGACAGTATCAATACGGTTGAGCGGGCGCATCACATGATCCTGCGCGCCCGCAGGCAGAGCTACCGGCCACACCAGTTGAAATCCCTGCTGGAGGAAGAGGCAGGTCTCTTCGAGCATTGGACCCATGATGCGGCCGCCATTCCGGCTCGCTTCTACCCGTTCTGGAAAGTGCGTTTTGCCCGTGACGAAGTCAGGTTGAAGGCCCGCTGGCGCAATTGGCGGCGGGATGGCTTTGAGGAAAAATTCGAGGCCATCCTCAATCACATCCGTGACAATGGCCCCACCATGTCTCGCGATCTGGGGAACGGAGAAAAAAAGGGGAGCGGCGGATGGTGGGACTGGCACCCGTCCAAGACAGCGATTGAATATCTTTGGCGCACCGGTGCATTGGCCGTGTGCCATCGCGAGGGTTTTCAGAAAGCCTATGATCTTTCTGAACGGGTCATCGCGCAGGAGCATCGTGCTCAGCATCCATCGAAAAGCGAGGTCATCGACTGGGCCTGTTCCAGCGCCATGGACCGTCTGGGATTTGCCACCTCGGGTGAACTGGCCGCATTCTGGGATACGGTTACCCCCGCAGAAACAAAGGCCTGGTGCGCTGCCCGACTGGGCAAGGATCTGATCGAAGTCGAGATCGGTTCTGCCGACGGCCAAGGGCACCAACGGGTTTTTGCCCGCCCGGATATTTTTGACGAGGCGGCGGCAAGCCCGGAGCCTCCGGGCCGTATTCGCATTCTCAGTCCCTTCGATCCGGCCATCAGGGACCGCAAGCGCACTGAACGACTGTTCGGCTTTCATTACCGCATCGAGGTCTTCGTGCCGGCGTCCAAGCGCAAATACGGCTACTACGTCTTTCCCTTGCTGGAGGCAGACAGGCTGATTGGCAGGATTGACATGAAATGCCAGCGCGACACGTCAACATTGCAGGTTGCAGCCCTATGGCTGGAGCCAGGGATCAAGCCGGGCAGGGGGCGCATGAAGCAATTGCAAGCCGAGCTTGGCAGGATGGCGCGTTTCACCAATTGCGACAGGATTGATTTTGCCGATGGGTGGTTAAAGACAACCAGCTGAACTGTTTTCCGGGCAGTCAAAGGGGACCTGGCTTGATCCCTGCGGTCATGTGCTGCTGCATTGCGCGCGCGCCCCTATACGACCTGTTGGTCTTCCAGCGTTTTGGGGAGAAAATCATTGATCTGGGATTCGGATATGGCGCGCGAATAGAAATACCCCTGAGCCAATTGCCCGCCGAGCTTTATCAGCGTGTCCATTTCTTCCCTGGTCTCCACACCTTCAACAACGCAACCAAGGCCCATGTCGCGGCTCAGCGTCAGCAGGGATTTGACTATTTTGTAACTTGCCGGATTTTTATCGATGTTGGAAACAAAGGTGCGGTCTATCTTGATTTTTGTCAGCGGCAGAGCGTGGAGTTGGCTGAGGCTGGAGTACCCGGTTCCAAAATCGTCGAGCGCAATACCGCAGCCCAACGCTTTAAGCGTTTCAATAGCGGTTTTTGCCCGTTCGAAATCATACATCATCGCAGTTTCGGTGATTTCGAGATCAAGGCGCTGCGGATCAATGCCGCTTGAAAGAATCATGCCGACAATGCGCACCACCCCGTCGGGTGAACAGATGTCCTGGGTCGAAAGGTTGAAAGACAGTCCGACGTTTTCCGGCCAGTTTGAGGTGGTGGCCAAAGCCTTTTCGAGAATGATGCGGGTAATTCCGCCTACAAGGCCTGCGCGTTCAGCCACGGGAATGAAAAGTGCCGGTGGCACATTGCCAAGGGCCGGATTGTTCCACCGGGCCAGAGCCTCGAAAGCCATGGTTCTGCGTGTTTGAATGTCCACGATGGGCTGAAAAACAACGGTCAGTTCCTGTTGAAGGTCGGCGTTGCGGAGCGCCTGTTCGAGACGGGTGCTCTGCTCGATCTCGACGACATGGTCAATAGAGAACAGGAAGGCATGGCCGCGGTTGGTGCGCTTGCCGTGATAAAGGGCATAGTCAGCCCGCTCGTAGAGCTCGTGCACGTTTTCAGCCAGTTGCGGGAAGGTGGAAAGACCAATCGATCCGGAAATCTGCACGGTTGCATCGGCCAATACGAATGGGGTGCGCAGGGCGTCGCAAATTCGCTCACCCTTTGCCAGCAATTCTTCATCACTGCCGCAATCGCAAAAAATCAAGGCAAATTCGTCGCCGCCCAACCGGGAGACATGCGTATTCTGGTCGGCAAGCGTTACCAGGCGCTGACCCACCTCGACCAGCAAACTGTCGCCGACCACGTGTCCGTATAAATCGTTGACGGGCTTGAAACCATCCAGGTCGATGATGCCGACCGCCAGGCGCTGTCCCTTTGTTTTCGCGTCGCAAAATGTTTCAGTCAGATTGGTAAAGAACTGGCGGCGATTGGTCAGGCCGGTCAGACTGTCGAGGTTGGCCAGGCGGAAATTTTCTTCATTGACCGTCTCCAGCAGGGTACGCGCATCGACGGCAGCCGCAAAATGACGGAATTGCACAGTCACGACCATGAGCAAGGCGCCAGCGACGAGAAATGTGTTGATCGCCATGCCAATGAAAGAAGGAATGCCCGAAAAGCTGAAATAGAGGACAAAAGGAATATTGATGATGATCGCCACCATGATGGCAGCCGACCGCAATTGCAGCAGGCAGATGATGACCCCGACCCCGGTGATGGCCATGAAGAAAGCGATATTGCCGCGCATGTAGGGATCGCCATAGGGATAGAGTGACAATGACCAACCCGTGATGGCCACCCCGATGAGCAATGCAAACAGGTTGGTGCGCGCCAGTGCCTTGCGGGCGGTTTCTGCTGTCGGAACGACGTGCCTTGATCGCAACCAGCCGATGATGCGAACGCAACAAACCACTGTAAAAAAAATCGGAACATAGATCGACAGCAAGGGCGGTGCGCTTGCAATAAAGGTGAAAGCGAGCGCCCAGGCGCTTATCAACACAATGGAATACATCAGCGGCACCTGGCTTGAGAAAACCTCAAACTGGGCCTTGAGCAATTCCGGATTCTCGTCGGTCACGGACAAAAAACGGCCAATTCGCGCGAGCAGTGACTTCAACAATGTGGGCAATCCCCATGCCAGAATTAGCCGGAAGCATCCGTGGAGCTTTCCAGTATATAGAAAGTATTTGTTAAATTTGAGTTTCGCGAACCAATGGTATTTGGGTGTTTGTTTTCTCAGTACATAATTTTCTGCGGCCTGTGCCTTGCAAGTCGTCAGCCTGTGTCTTGCCGTTGATTGTACTGTTTTCAGCCGGTGTCCGCGTTTAACGACACTGAAATTGCTGGCGACAAGACACTGGCAGACAGTGTCATTTGCATGAAATCGGGATTGCCGCTCCAGAAGGGTGCCGATCCACCGTCTGGTTGCAATCGAAGCGGCTGGACAGGACCCCCTGCAAAGAATGCTGTGCTGGATCGGCTTCAAACGCGATGATTCAGATTGGGAACGGAAGTCTGCAACCGCTTGAGAAATTGGTCGGAGTGAGAGGATTTGAACCTCCGCCCCCCTCGTCCCGAACGAGGTGCGCTACCAGGCTGCGCTACACTCCGATAAACAATGAATACAAAGAGTTAAGTCTATTGTATCAAGTCCGTCATCGCCCATTTGCTCGGATATCCGCTCAGAAACGACGAAATTTGGACCGTTGTTAATCTGGAAAATTCTCGTAGTCAAGATAATGTCGGCTGGAATCTGGTCGCCTGCGGGGCAAAGCGAAAGGTATGTTCTTCGGTTATGTTCGTCGCGGAGACTACTATGCATATGCAAGCGCGCGCCATGGCATTATATCAATACCAGATGTGATGTGTGAGTATGGCGAGACTGAAACCTGACCTGACGCTCAAGATAGAATTGCGCGGCGACTTGGGCCGCTTTTGAGAGGGAAACTGGTGTTCAACAGAAAAACAGTTTTTATCGTTGGAGCGGGCGGTAGCCGGGAAGTCGGGCTGCCTATGGGAGAGCAGCTAAAAAGCAAAATCGCGAAACAGCTCAATATCAAATTTGAATATGGGCACACACAGAAAACTGGATCTCATAAGATAACATCGGCGTTGAATTCTTTCATTCGGGAAAAAGGTGAAAAGGATATCAACCCGTATCTTGAGGCCGGTCGTGCAATCGCTGGCGCGATGCCTCAAGCATTTTCAATTGACAATTTCCTGCATACCCATGCCGATGACGAAAGGATTCTGCTGATGGGGAAGCTCGGGATTGCAAGCAGTATTCTGGACGCAGAACGTGCCAGCAGCATCTATTGTCGCAGTGACGACAGGCTTAGATTTTCCAATATTGCACCGAGTTGGCATTACACGTTTACCCAGATGCTCCTGGAGAATGTCCAGAGACCTCAACTCGAAAATATTTTTGACGATGTTGCTTTCATCACGTTCAATTATGATCGGTGTATTGAGCACTATCTCTCTCATGCTATCGCAAACTACTCACTTCTGGATTTGAGAGCTTCTCAGGAAATTGTCGCCCGACTTAATATTATCCACCCCTATGGACGTGTCGGGCGGCTTCCATGGCAATCTGGAGACACAAAGGGTATAGATTTTGGATTGGAAATTCACGCATCGCAGATGATTGATGTTGCTTCCCAGATTCGGGTTTTTACGGAGCGGGTGAAAGAAGAAACGATTGTTGATGCCATGCGCCAACTCATTACAGAGGCTGAGCTTGTCGTTTTTCTCGGGTTTTCCTACGGCAGCATGAACCTCGAATTATTGAAGATGACGGAAAAGCAAGTTCCCATCCAAATCATTGGCACATCCTATAATATTTCAGAACCCAATGTTAAAAGTATAAGGGCTGATCTGGATAATTTGATGGGCCCCGATCGGTCTGTGCTGGAGGGGACGGAACTTGTCTCCATGACCTGCGACGATCTTCTCAAAGCCTATTGGCGGCCGATCGTGGGTTAAGCTTCGCACCGTGTAAGCTTCGGCCCGACCGCCCTTATGCACGCTGACCTGGACAGGTTTTCCATCCGCCTGGTATAAATCGCGGATCAGTCGCGTTCACACCTTATATCGCAGAGTCCACTGCGAGCTGACGCTCAAAATATCTTCCGCATATCGTTCTGGTAATCCGGGTGATGGTGCCCGTATACGCGCTCAAGCATTTCCATGGACATGCCGAGGGAGTTGCAGGCTTTCCATTTGTCGGCGCCGTTTTGCATCAGCCAGGTTGCGCAAGTGTGGCGCAGGCAATGGGGTATGACGTCATTGTCCTTGCCAAGGCCGGCGGCGTTGGCCGCGGCGGTGAAGGATTTGTGGATCCGCTCGATCCTGTTGCCTTTCCAATGCACAACATATCGCAGGCCCGCATCCTTTGCCGCCCAGCGGCGCAGCCAGGGCCGCAACCGGTTGGCAATGACCACGGGCGGCTTGCGTTTGCGAGAGCGCCTGGCCCGCGGTGCGGCGCGGTAAATAATACCTGCCTCAAGGTCGACCCAGCCGGCCGTTGTGTTGGGATGCCATTGCAGTGTCAGCAACACGCCAGAACGCGAGCCTGTGTAAAGGCCGAGCAGGATAAACCGCACCAGGTGCTCGTTGCCGGCGCGATGTGCCGCCCACAGCAGGCGGGCAGCTTCGGAGCGTGTAAGCCAGCGGTCGCGCGGTTCGGGTTTTGGCGGCAGGGTAAACACCGGCACGGCATCGAGATTGTATTCCCTGCGGTAGAAATTGACAGCGGCCCGCAGCATTTCCAGATCCTTGCGCGCCATGGATTGTGTGGTCGATTTGCGTGCATATTCCCGGCAGGTTTCGCCCAGGATCTGCGCCACGGGCCTGGCGCCCCAATAGTCCGTCAGCCGGCCCATGGTCGACAGGAACTCGTCAGCCCGCTTAGGGTTCTCGAAAGTCGGAACCTTGTGTTCGGAATAAAGGACGATCACGTCTGCGAGATAGGTATCACTTTGCCGGCTTGTGCTTGTGGCCGGTTGCCACTTTGCTGCGATGTAGTCGCATAGCTTTTCCTCAGCTTCCGCAATTTCGCCTTCGCTGCATCCTGTGCGGAGATAGGTGTCTCCATCCCGGATGACCCAGGTTCTGTTGTCTTTTCGCAGGGAGAGGCGGGGCGGGAGCTTTTTACGCGGCATCGCTCTTTCATCCTTTGCAGATCCTGCTTCGTTACATAAAACGT
This sequence comes from Rhizobiaceae bacterium, assembly GCA_029233925.1. GTDB lineage: Bacteria > Pseudomonadota > Alphaproteobacteria > Rhizobiales > Rhizobiaceae > Hoeflea_A. Next base: position 295,126 of record JARGOX010000001.1, on the reverse strand, counting down.
GCCTGCAATGTTCGTTGGCTCAAGCAGTCCGTTTCGAATTTGTGTGCGAAGGGCACGAACTTTGCCGGTTGTCCCGAACAATAGTCTCGATGCCTCAGCCAATGTCAACAGCTCAAAATCCGGTTGCTCGGTCATCAGAACGACAACTCCTGGCAGGTTTGTGGAAAGGTGAACATGCCTTGCTCCTGCGGCATTTGCCTCACGCCCTGGCAGGCATGATGACGGATTCCAGTTCTTCGGATCCGCACGGAACAATGCGGCCCGGATCACTCGGACCTTTTAGTTCGATTTCGAATGAGTCTGTGTCGATGACGGACAGAAGGTCGAGCATGTATCTGGCATTGAAGCCGATGCGAACGGCCTCGTCGCTTCCGTCGATATCGAGCGCATCCTCGATTTCATCGCCGGTTCCGTTTCGAAGGGTCAATGACAACTTGCCTGCGCCGAACTCGAAGGCAACGGATCGCCCGCCACTCGGCAGGGTCGATATCCGCTCGAGCGCGCTTTTCATGAGGGCGGTCCGGATCCTGTAAACGTGTGGATTGCCGGCCGGAATGACGCGTTGATAATCGGGAAAGGTGCCGTCTATCAGCTTGCTGGTGATTGTTGCGGCGCTTGTCTGGACCTGAATCTGGTTTTCGGAGAAGTTGATCGTGACCGGCGTGTCGGATTTTTCCATATCGGCAAGCAATCGGGTCACGGCGGCAAGGCAAAATCGCGGGATGATGATCGCCGGCATGGATTCGTCTGTCCCGTCGGGGGCGTCCATGGTTCGTTTTATCAGGCGGTGCCCGTCCGTTGCGACAAAGACCAGCTTGCCCGCGCCGTCGTGGTGCATGTGGATGCCGTTGAGATAATAGCGGGCCTCCTCGGATGAGACCGCTTTGCCGACTTTTTCAAGGGTTTCCCGCAGCAGCTTGGCGCTGATCGAGAAGTGATGCGTGGCGGTCCTATCGCCCCACACGGGAAAATCGGCGCCGGGCAGGCTGGCCAGCCTGATATTGGTGCGTGACGATTGAAACTTGATGGATGCGCCGTCGCCGGTTGCCTTGATCGGCCTGTCCTCGCGCGCCTTGTTGACGAAATCGGTCAACACGGCGCCAGGGATCGTATCTTCCGTGAAGCCATCGATCTCAGCGGGGCAGGTCGCCTCCACCTGAATCTCAAGGTCTGTCGCGGTGATATGCAGCGCGCCGTCACGCACGCGCAGCAGGATGTTGTTGAGGATCGGAATGGTGCTTGTACGCGCCACCGCGCCCTTGGTGGCCGCCAGGGCGTCCAGGAATTCGTTGCGCTCGACGGTAAAGCCGCTCATGGCCGCATCTCCCCATTGCCGCGGGCAATCAGATCCATGCGCCGGCGCTCGAGATGCGGTGCGGCCAGTTCCAGTGCCGCGCCAAACTGGTCGTGGAGCGCATCCATCGCGCCATCAAGGTCTCGCTCGGCCATGCAGCGATAGGCCCGCTCGATTGCCTCCATGTCCTCACCATATGAGAGGGGATCCCGGAGATCTTCATCCTGATTGATGCTCATGCGCCTTCTCCGCTGTCGGGCAGCATGCCAAGCGCAGCCAAATAGGTGTCCAGAATGGCTTCCTGCTCCAGGCGGTCGTTGGCGTCCAGTTTGCGCAGGGCAACCACCTTGCGCAGCACCTTGGCATCAAAGCCCATCGATTTGGCCTCTCCATAGACCTCGCGAATGTCATCCGCGATGGTCTGCTTTTCTTCTTCAAGCCGCTCGAGGCGCTCGATAAAGGCTTTCAACTGGTCGCGGGCGATGCCGTGTGATTCAGGCATTGGGGTTCCTTTCCAAGGTTTGCGCTGATGCCGGGGCGCAGGCGCCGGGGGCGGTGAAGAGCAGCAGGCTGGCTGCCAGCAGCAGCAGGCATTGCGGGTGGGTGAGGGCGCGTTGTTCGCCCTCCATGATCTGGCTGGCCAGGCCGCGTGCCTCTTCAAGGCTCGCCGGCCCGGCAATGGAGTTGGAAAGACCATCGGCAATCACAACGGAACCTTTGCCATAGGCGGCGCTGGTCTCGCCTTCGCGGGTTTGCACCGTCATCGTGCCGTCGGTCGCCGTCATGGCGATGATCCGGCCCGTGGCCGGGAAATGGATATGAGGCGTGGCCTTGATCGTCATGCGAATCGCGCCGATTGTTCCGGGCCGCTGTAGCCCTCCATTTTCGGAGCAAGGATCAGGACGATCGATGGCAGGTAGCCGGCGCGCACGTAGTCGGCCTGCATGACAGAGCCGCGCTCGACAAAGGCTGTTGCAGCAATCTCGGCCATGTCACCGGAAATCACCTTGCACAGATGCGGCATGTTGCGCACGGCGCGGCCATATTGCGGCTGGCTGATCAGCCGGCGGGCATGGAAGCGTTCATCGTCATTGCCCAGCCGCAGCATAAGGCGCAGGGCGTTGCTGTCTGCCCTGTCACCGCCTGTCATGCCGAATGATCGTCTCATGGCATGGCCCTCCACAGGAGCGGCACCAGGCAGACCGCCAAGGCGACAATGGCCACGATGGAAACCAAAAGCAGCTCGCGCTGTTGCGCGCGGCGCTCGGAGCCGGGCTGAAAGATTGGCCGCATGGGCGGCAGGTCATGGTCATGATTCATAGTGCTGCGCTCCTGTTGACAATGAGAGGTTGCTCTGCCGGTCGCTTCAGGCGGCCTTTCGCTTGCTGCTGCCACGGGCGTTGAGCTTTTTGGCGGCGATCTCGCTGGCCCTGGTGGCGTGCGCGGTGATCTGTGCAGATGAGAAGCCGGCGCGCAGCAGGTCTTCCTTCGTGGTGGCCTCGTTGAGGCTTATGCGATCAAGATAGAATTCCGCCATTGCGGTGCTGATGGATTTGGATTGCATTGTGCGTTCTCCGGTTGATTTGCCGGATTATGCGATTATCGCATAATTATTGTCAATACAGATTGTGCGATTATAGCATCAATACAAATGGTCATCATATTTTTGGATCGAATCGGGACTCGACTTTCAGACGCTTCTCTGATTTTCTGAATTAGAACATATAGAGAACAAAGATGAATTTGAAACGAGGGCACGAATGGAAGGAATTCAACCTCCATGTCAGATGTTCGAACTGCAGCCGGGAGTCGGGTCAGACTGTGTCAGTGCCAAAAGGCGAGGGATCGCCAGAAGATCTGGAACAGCTCCTGGAAAGTTCAGCACTTCAAAATACTCCATATCAATGCCGCCATTGCGAAAGCGTAATCGGCCAGTTGTTTGGTGTTAGTGAGGGGGGAAGTTTTTGACCGAGCATAGAGCAGTGCATGTTGTGATTGTTCCGCCGACCGAATTGATTCACGAAGTAAAATCCTCCGAGGATCGCCTGAAGGGCTTCCTTGTCGGAGAATTCCCTCAATTTACTTTCGACATTCGGTCGGATGCGCCATTTGAGGAAGATGATTACCTGGCAATTCCTGTCGTTCGACTTGTTGCCGATTGTACACCAGTCGATTTGGAAAACTTGCTGTCATCACATATGCGAGCAAAGATAACTGAGGCCTGTCGCAATTTTGACTTTGGTGCTTTCCATTGAATTGCGCCGTTGGGTGAGAGGGAGTAACCTTCGGTTCGTAGCCTGCCTCCATATTGGTTCAGTCAGCATGTAATTACGTGCCGCAACAGACGGTTTAAAGGTTATTTGGGCGCTGGTTTGTTCCTCTTTAGCTGGATTCAACGATAGCCAGTTGGAACGGCAGCCATGAGGACAATCCAGATATTGATTGCCTCCACCATTCTCTGCGAAACATTTTGATGCGATCAGGTGGGTCATTACCGATGAAATAATTTCCGTGTCCGCAATTTGAATACAATACGATTTCAAGAAATAGTGTTTTTCTGAGAAAGCCGCCAAAGGCCCCATCCAGCACTTTCCAAAACACCTTTTTCTTTCATTCGGTGTAAATAGGTTCGAAAGGTATTCTCTTTCAACTCGAAGCTGGCCTTCAAAGCTTCGTTATAAAGACTTTTGGAAGATATAGGCTTTGTGGCACCTTTCAGAGCTTCCATAATCCGCACCTCCACCATCACTCTGGTCGCGCTATTTTTTCGATTCACATCCTTGAGGGTACTATTTTCCCAGCGAGCTTTTATGAGAAGTCGGCGCAGGGCATGTTTCTCCGCAGTAAGCTCCTTAATGCGATCATCAATCTCTTCGATATCTCGCATTAAACGCCGTTCGTAGTAATTTTTGGGATCTTCGGACATTGTTTCACTTTCTTTTTTGCAACAAACTAAGAAATATCTAAACCAAAAAACCCATGAAATAAAGGCAAATAAAGCTTGACATATTGCTCAGCCCCCTTTAGCAATAACTTCGAAGAAGTTATTGCTAAAGGGGGCTGATCATCATAAGCGCTTTGTTTCATTCTTCATTGAATCGCTACATTTAAGGCCTTATAGATAAGCCGTGCATAAAGAGCATTTTGAGTTGGCGTCACCTGTGAATTGGTCAACTCATGCGGATGGCGGGCCTTACAGGAGGCGCGTTTGCAGGACACTTCGGGTGGTTTCCGACCCCTTAGAGCTAAGGAAACGCTGCTACTGCGACACAAATCAAAAGACGGTTCCTATACGGGGGCCGTCTTTTCTATTTCCAGAGTAAGCCGTTACCACAGACCATACAGTATCTTCAACCCAAGTATGCTGCTCTAGAATAGCCAGCCCTGTTGCCGCCCGAACAGCCACCAAGCGGGATTTCCGTATATTGTCTCCTGGAAAATGCAGCGGTGTCCCCGTTTGAATGATGGTTGCTACATAAGCAGGAACATCATCCAACGTGAGAAAATCATACTTAGCCATTTCCTTCTCATGCTCCGCCCAAATATGAGCGGCCCCAAAACCACGGTTAGGACCACGGTGCCTCCCAGCACGTAGATGGATGTGGCCTTCCTCAATCACATAATTGCGGTTTCTCACTCCCGGAACTCTCCCAAAGGAGATCAGGCCAGTCACTGGATGTAGGAGAGGGGTATTTGCCATAAATAAACCGTTTAGAAGGAGGGAAAACTATACGGGAACCAATTCTAAGTTGAAGAGCTATGTTCAAGTTATCCCCCTTTCTAAGGAGGGCTAGCCAACTTTGTCATCATCTGGTGACGGGGTTCGGCCTCGGCCTCGGTTCTCACTGCTCGCCAGATCGGTTTCCCATGGCCCTTGTTTTCATTTGAAACGGTACTGCGATCCCAGCCAGAGCTATAATTAGCCTGCTGCAAAACCGATCCTTTTTGCACCGCCAAAGCGTAGTGAGAAAAATCAACCGTATAGCTGTCGCATAACTTAGATGCAGAAGTCTAAAGGATAACGGATCGGGTCCTGCTTTTCGCTGCAAACTCACCGAATGACATCTATTTTGGTACATAAGCATATTGCGGGCATGGTATGCATTGCGCCTCTTGCCGTCCAAAAAAGACTTCAACGTAAAAGCGCAGCCAGCTCATAGCCTGCCTGTGGTATCGAGGCCTCAGATGATGCGCTTTAGAACAGCGGTATATCATTGATAATGCGCCGCACGATGCCGATTATCTCCACTGAAAGGCCTTCGTCAGCCGATGTGTCGCGCTTTACTACGATGGGTTTGTGTCTGTTATTGCTGGTGCGTGGATGAAACTCAGTCCGCCCATCATATAACTCCAGTTGTTTTATAGACCATTCTCGCGTGTGGCCGCCGTCACGTGTTCGTTCGACAAGCACGACCATTCCATCTCTCAGACTAATGTTTTTCTCAATATCCTCGAAAGCCAGGCAGACAACACGATCACCTGATAGAATCGGGCGCGGCTTTAGCTGATTCATGCTGTCTCCCGAGACAGTGACAGCGAATTGTCGTGCGTTGGGGAAATCGATATCAGGAGGCAAAGAGAGCATTTCCGGCTCAGATTGATTTAAGTCGTCTACCTCCCGGAATGCACCGGCCTCAGCCTGGCCGGCGATAATTACGCCAACAAGTTTGTCTTGAAACAGGCCGTCACCAGCAGCAGCACCAATAGATGGAAGAGCAACGCCGAAATAGGAAGCCGCATCCGCAATTTCCTGTGATTTCAGAAGCCTCTTTCCCTTTACCACTTTGTTGATCGCGGACGGGTGCAGGCCAAGCGCCGTTGCCAAGCCTGTCTGACTAAATCCTGGTCTATTCAGATTTTCAACAAGCCAGTTTTTGTAGGGATCTCTAGACATATGCGATCTTCGCATAAAAACACGCAATTCGTCCTGTGCGATAATCGCTTAATTCCATTGACTGGTATATGCGATTATGGCACAAATTGAGAATGCGTGATTCAAAAAAACCTGCAAAAACAGTCATCGATATTATCGCCGGAGGCGAATCGGTCACCGGTTCAGAGCTCTCGGTGCAGCATCAAAATACAAATCGGCCAATGATGAATTGCGCCGATCACTCTTTCGCGCCTGCTCCATTCCCGCGTTCGGGCGCGCGGCGGCCTGCCTTCTCGCGCGCGGGGCGGGCCGCCGGTTTTCTGGTGTTTGCATTTCCATCCCGTTCAATCTTCACATTTGCCTGGGGCAAATGTGCCTCGGGCGTGCAGGCCTGTCAGCGAGAAAGCGGCGCTGAATTTCTCGCAAATTCCGGGGGTGCAGCATGAGCGGGCTTGATCGTCTCCTGTCCATCGCCGAACGGTTCGCGCTGAAAATGGCGACCAAACATGCGCTGACCAGAGCAGGGGGCGGCAATCTCTCGCCCTTCACCCGCAAGAGCCCGGCGCAGCTTTACCGCTACGGATCAAACAGCGCCCCGGATCGCGAAGTTTTCGCGCCGGTGGATATCGCGCTGGAAATGGACCGGGCGGCCGAAGAGCCGATCATCACCGCGCATATGGCCTCGGCGCTGGGCTACCGGCTGGCAGCTGTCGACGACGCCGGGCAGGGCGAGAACCTGAACGGGCTGGTGTCGCGCTTCATCCAGGAGGCAGGCGATGTGTCATCGGCGGTTCTGGACGCTCAGGCGGACGGGATCATTTCGCCGAGCGAGCACGCCAATATTCTCAAGGAAATCCGCGAGGCCGAAGCGGTGCTGACCAACCTGCGAAGGCGGCTTGCGGGCGGGAGGGGGAAATGAGGTGGGTAAAACTAATGCAATGTGAAATATCAGCTAATGGCACTATACCGCCCTTGAGAATAGGTCACGACAGCTTCCGGAATAAGAACCTTTTCCCAATTAAAATCTCCGCTGGTTTTGGGCGGATTATTGGGGTCGTAACGACAACCCTGCGCACGCAAATCGGGGAAAAGCTGGGCGTTGCCCACAGTGCAACCCGAAAAATCACAATTCTCAAATTGGTGATTTTTAATGAACTCGCACATAAAATTTGTGAACTTGATATTTACAAAACTGCACTCATGAGCGGCCATTGGGAGACACATTCGACCGCTATTAAATATCAGATGATTAAACGACAAGGCAGATTCTGCTCCCTTGTTGAGAGGATCCCTGTTGATGATTTCATTCTTCAAATCAATGGTAACAATCGTACCTCCTCGGTACCAGACATGCGCCACACCCTTGACAAGCAGCCACTCATCCTTTGTTTCGGTTTTGAACTCCAATCGGCGATTTGCAAAACGGTTCGGATATCTAGCATTGACGGCATTGAGGGCTTGCACCGCCTCATAAGGTTTTTTTCCACTGTGACTGGTGGAAAAGTTGTCTTGCAAATAATCAGCCAAGATATTCATTGCTCGAACAGCGAGAAAATCATTTGGGTCAATCGCGACCGTTTCGAGGAAAGCGATCCCAGCGATAACCTGTACATCTTCCTCCCTAGAAAGCATTTCAGCGCCCTTTTGATACATTTCGGCGATGTTCTGCTCTCTGGCTGCCTGCAATTGTTGCTGCGTGGATTCATTTTGGGCAAGCTGCAATCGTGTTTGTTTTTCGGAAATTCGGCCACGCCAGGCTATGGTCAGAAATGTTACGGCTCCAAAAACAGCAAAGAAGAAGGGCTGAAAAGCGCGCGCTCGGATATCCGGATGGTCAGAATTGATGACATTGAAACCGGCACAGACAACAAAGATCATCGTGACAGCGCCAACTATCACTGCCCACTTAAAAAACGGATCAGAATAGTCGTCCGATCCCTTCCGCCTAAAAAATCCAGTCAGCCAGTCCCAGTTCATTGGCGCGTCCCCCAGCCTGCAACATTAGCGCGCATTGCAGCCAATCAAAACCACTTTGATTCCTGTTTTAACCGGAGGGCAGCGTGATGTTTCCAACTGAGGCGAAACTGCGCGAGCAGCTCGATACCCTGCAAGAAGAAAACCGCCAGCTGCGAGAAGCGCTGGCGCCTGACAATGTGTCCATTCCCGCGGCCTGGCGGCTGACGCCAAGCGAGCAGCGGGTGTTTCGCTGCCTCATGACGCAAGAGATTGTGTCCTATGATCTCCTGATGATGGCGCTCTATGGTGATCGGCCCAATGACCCGCCGGCATCCAATACCATCAAGGTCATTGCCTGCAAAATGCGCGCCAAGCTGAAAGCCCATGGGGTGGTGATCAGGACTGTTTGGGGCCACGGCTATATTCTGCAAAACAGGCACGCCTATCGAAACAACGGGCGGGCAGCGGCATGAGCGATACCATCCGCCTGCGCATCATCACCAACAACCCGGCTCGCGCCCTGATGGAGGAGGTGCTGGGCGTGACGCTGGAGGACAGGCCCAATTGGTGCGTTGTTCTGACCACCCCGCAGGAGGTGGCGGCCATTCCCGAAGGCGCCCTTTGTTACGCGGTTTTCTACCTGCCGACCTGCAGGGGATTTGCGGCGAGAGAAACACTCACGCCGCTGGAAAGCGCCTGGCTGGACCGGCGCGCCCGTGGCGGCGTGCAGGGCCTTGGGGCAAGCGAATTCCAAGGCATGCGTGCCTGGCGGCAAAAGCGCAATAGCCGCGCAAAGCAGGAAACCACAAATGCCGGGCAAGCGGGTAATTCCGCAGAAGAGAGGGCACGACCATGAGCGTTATCAGATTGCCGGAACACCCGCTGGAAATGTCCACCATCAAGGCTGTCGCTGCCTATGTCTTATGGAAGACCGAGCGGTTCGACACACTGGATATCGCCACGGCGCTGGATCAGCCCGAGTGGAAGATCGAGCGCCTGCTGCACAAGTTTCGAGGTATTGCCGGTTGATAGAAAACCAGATCATTTCCGTCCAGTTCGGCCAGCCCGGCAAGCCGGTCTCACCTATGCCCGATGTGGGCGACCAGTTTGGCCTGCCGCAAGCCATCGGGCGCAATCAGCCGACCAGCCTGTTGCAGCGCGAGGCCGCGCTTCTGCTTGCCGAACAGGGCTGGCCCCTGGCGCGCATTGCTGCCCACATGAAAACGACGGCTCTTGAAGTCGCGCGCATCCTGTTGCGGGATGGCTGGACTTGGCGCGGGCCGGAGGACAGCGCCGAGCAAGGCCTGCAAATTGTCGCTGACGGGCGGCATGTTCCTTTCATCCGCTCAAGGCAGACACAGCAATTGTTGCAGAAAATCAACCAGGGCCACATTTGCCGGATTAGCAACAGCTTTTTGCGCGAACACCGCAGGCGCCTGAAGTCGCTCCAGGAGCAGGGCTTCCTGGTGTTGACCGCGCAAAACCATCTCCATGAAATCCGGCTGACGGCACGGGGCGAAGCCATGGCGTTGTTGCTAGGGGAGGCACGCGCGTGAGGCTAATCGCCAACTTTTCCCAGGCCCATTTTTGCAATTTCGGAAATGTTAAATGGTTCAACGGTGTCGTTTCCATGTCCGGGAGCGCGGCGGAAAAGCGCCTCAAGTACAATTGCTCTGTCCGCAGGAACTGTGCCCTTTTCTTCAATCAGCTTGATATAAGTGTTCATCATTGTTTCCCGTTGCTGCGCATCATCAAGAAGCAGCAAGGAACGGGTCAGGAATCGCACCGATATTTTGGCAAACCACAAATACAGACCAATAGGAATTACGAACAGAATGATGCGGGAGATGATGCCTGCAGCCAGAATAGAGCTTCCGAGCTCGAGGCTCGGGTATTTTGTCGCAAGTTCTGCGACGGTGGAAATGCTGTTCAATTCGACAGAGGCAATCCCGGCCATCAAATTAGATCTGAAAAAATAGGTCAAAACGAGTGGCAAGAGCAGCAGCAAAGCGCTCAATACGCTAAATCCATAGGTGGACAAAAGGTGTTGCTTGGCACGGTTGCTCCAAAGGTTGCGGGCCGCAGCAAGCTTGGCGTCTTCGAGATTTGCCCCAATGATGCTCTGGTATTCATCAATTGTTTCTTTTGCCTTACCCACCGCATTTTCGGCATCAGCAACCTTCGTAGTGATTTTCCTTTCAAGACCATCGATGTTTTCAAACATGGACTTAGCATATTTGACGCCCTCGCCGAGTTCCTGAACGCGCAAGATGAGAAATTCAACCTGTTTCTTATTGCGATTGATTTCGGCGCTTGTTTTCGACTCTCCTGTCTGAAGTGTTTGAGCCGCGGCAATTCGGGACAGTGCCTCCTGAAGCATGAATTTTTCCCAGTCCGAGAATCTCCTCAAAAAATCCTGCTCAAACAGTTCACCGTTGTTCGAAACGTAGGCTGCAATGAAGCTGAATGCCGTCTCAATCCTGGTCTCGACCGGATAGCCGGTCGTACCAGACATTTGAACAATTCTTTTCACCAGATCGTCTGTGTCGCGATCTCTGACCAAAGTCACGTTTCCGACCAACATCACAGGCTTAGCTTTGGGGTTTGCAATGTTCGGCGGTTTATTTCCGACGCCTATCTTGGCTTGTTCGAGCTTTGCGATCAGGCTCTGCCCCTCGTCCGAAAGAATATTGCGTACGCTTTTGATCAGGTATTCATGCCGATTGTCGACCTTCTCGGCCTCTGCTTCCGCCATTGTAAGGGCATCGGCTCCCTCAAATGGCAGGGTCTTTTTGCTGCAAAGGTCATTGAAAAGTTTCGCTGTTTGCAAGTTCACGGCCTCGGCCATGGAATGAGTGTCGTCTTTTGCCACTGTGATTACTGCCCCTCATTGCAGCTGATTGATGCGCGGCAACCTTGGGCTGAAACAAGATCGGAATCAACCCGATTTCCGGGTTCCCGAATAGCTCGTCTGCTCGTTCGCATCCTAAAGTTTGTCGCCATTCGACATGGCGATGTGATTGTTTTCCTCAAGCACCCAAATGACCGGGACAGCGGTAACCACATCCTAAACACCAATGGGCCATTCGACACTGGCCTCTATCGCTCCAATGCGGTTGGCAGGTGGGCATGAGTGTGGCGCTGGACCTTTTTGTAGAGGCGGCGCGCGCCGTTTCCATTGAGGAGGCGGCCGGCGCTTTGAATCTGCAATTTACCAAAAAGCGCCATGAGCACCCGCAGCCTTGCCCGGCCTGTGGCGGCAAGGACTGCTTTTCATTCAACACGCAAAAGAATGTCTGGAACTGTCGCGGCGCTGCTGTTGGTGGCAAGGATGCCATTGGCATGGCGGCGCATGTCAACGGGTTGGATGCCCACCGGCGCCCGGAGTTTCTGGAAGCCTGCGCCCTGGTCACCGGCCTGCCGGTGCCCGATGAGGCCGGACAGGAAAGCGAAACCGACCGCGCGGCACGGCTGCAACGGCTTGAGCAGCAACGCCTTGAAAACGAGCGCCGCCAGGTGGAACGCCAAAACGCGTCGTTTGATTTTCGCGCGCGCGAACAGGCGCAGGCACGAGGCATCTGGGAACGGGCCGCTGTCTTTGCGCAAGCGCCGATCGTGCGCATCTATCTGGAGCGCCGGCTGAACAAACCGTTGCCAAAGGGCATCAGGCTGCATTTGCGCCAGGCAACCAGCCAGACCTATTGGCACGGGCGTGATGAGCGCGGCTTTGCGACCGAGATCCATTGCGGCCCGGCGATGATCGGGGTTTTTCTTGATGCGGGTGGGCTGCCCATTGGCTGCCATATCACATGGATCGATCTGAAACGCAGGCCAAAATTCCGCCCGACGCTGGGGCGGGACGAAAAGGGCAAGGAACTGCCGGCCAAAAAGATGCGCGGCAGCAAAAAGGGCGGGTTGATTCCGGTTTTCGGTGAGGCGCGCGCTCGACGATGGATTGTCGGCGAGGGCATTGAAACCGTGACGGCCGTGGCCTGGGCGGAGGAGTTTCGGCCCGATACGTTTTATTGTGCCGCCGGGGATCTGGGCAACCTGACCGGGCCACCGGCCAGAGCCGGACGCTACAAACACCCGACACTGACAAAGACCAACAAGAACGGCCGCAGGATCCCGGTCATGGTGGCCTCGCCGTTTCCCGACCCGGCACGTCTGCAGGACGGCTTTCCGATCATGCCGCATGTGCGCGAGTGCGTCCTTCTGGGTGAGCGCGACAGCGAGCCGGAAGCGACGGCCTCCGCGATGGCGCGCGGCAAGGGGCGCATAGAAATGCTGGCCCCCAACTGCACCGCTGCCATCGCCTGGCCACCAGGCGGCAGGGGCGATTTCTGCGAACTGGTTTGCGAGGGTATGGGATGAGCGACAAGAGCAAGAAGGATCCGCGCGAAACGGTCAAAAACATTCTGGCTGCTGCCGCCGACCAGGCGCGCATGGCCGGCAGCCCCGACCCCTTGGGCAATGAGCCAGCGCATCGCGATCTATCGTCCCTTTCGCCCGATGAGCTGCTGGAAGAATGCGCCCGGGAACCCGAAACGGATATCGGCAATGCACGGCGGTTCCTGAAGCGTTACGGCGACAAGGTTTTGCATGTCGCCCGTGTCGGCTGGCACGGCTTTGACGGCAAGCGCTGGAAAGAGGATGAGGACGGTTCGATCGTGCGCCCATTGGCACAGCGGGCAGCGGAGTGGATCCACGAGGAGGCGATCAGGCTGGACGCCACCGAAGCTGAAAAACTGGCGATCGAGGATGGCCGGGAAGCGCTGAAGGAAAGAAAGAAGATCGCCGCCGCCAACAAGAAATGGACGCCCGATGAGCTGGTGTTGCTGGACAAACTGGATCAACGCATCGAGCGGATGGGCGCATCCGAAAAGGCCGTTCGCGGGCGCATGTCCACCCGCTACAGCCACGCCAAAAGCAGCGCCGGCACGACCAAGATCAACAATATGCTGACCGAGGCCTCGCCGCATGTGGCGGCCATGGTCAATCTGCTCAACACCGACCTCTATGCCATCAACACGGATAAGGGCACTTTGCGGTTCCTGCGCGAGGAGAATCCGGATTCCGATCCCGATGATCCGACCTATGAATGGCTTGTACGGGTGGATCCGCATCGCTCATCAGATTTGATATCAAAGCTGGCGCCCGTGCGCTGGGACGGGCCATGTGACGCGCCCGTGTTTGACCGGTTTTTCAAAACCGTGCAGCCGGACCCGGAAGTGCGGGCTTTTCTCAAACGCTATTTTGGTTATTGCCTGCTGGGGATCACCCTGGAGCAATGCCTGCTGTTTTTCTATGGCGCCGGCCGCAACGGGAAATCCACTTTGGTGGAGCTCATATGCGATATTCTGGGTGATTATGCGGTCACGCTGTCGATTGACAGTTTCGCCGGTGAGGGCAAGCGCGGGGGCAATGAGGCAACGCCGGATCTGGCCCGGCTGCCGGGCGCGCGGCTGGTCGCTGCTTCCGAGCCGGAAATGGGCGTCAAGCTCAAGGACGCGTTGATCAAGACCATGACCGGCGGCGAGAAAATGCCGGTGCGCCGGCTGCATCAGGATTTCATCGAGATCGACCCGCAATTCAAGATCGTTCTGCAGGGCAACCACAAGCCGCGCATTGACGACAATTCGGACGGTATCTGGCGGCGTGTTCTGCTGGTCCCCTTTGAGGTGCAGATCGCGCGCGACCAGGTCGACCGGGATTTGCCGCGAAAGTTGCGGGCCGAAAAGGAAGGTGTCTTCGCCTGGCTGGTCCAGGGCGCGCTGGAATATCTCAATTATGGGCTCAATCCACCGGATGTGGTGGTCGACGCCACGGCGGAATATCGCGAGGAATCGGACCCGATCGGCGCATTCATCCGGCTGGCCTGTGAAGTGACGGGCAATGAGCATGACAGCATCGAGCCGGGTGAATTGTTCATCGGCTACACCAATTATGCCAATCGGGAAGGCCTCGCCGAATTCAAGAAGGTCACCTTCTCGCGGCGCTTTCCCGACTATGCCCGCAAGATGTGGACGTCACCCGACGACCAGATGAAACGGTTCTGGAAGGCCAAATCCGGCAACACTGTTTATCGTGGCATAAGGGTGAAATCCGAATATTTGCGGCAACCGGGCAGCAATGACCTTGACGGGTATCCGAGATGAGGCACGCCCGCACCCCGACCCTTCTCGCCGCCACGAGGCAGGATGGGGCCTTGCTGCCCTGTCAATCATGGGGTGCAAGGGGCGGTGACGCTCTTGCGTCCCTGTTGCGCCCCTTCAAAAGGGTTTGGGTTTTCAATGGTTTATGCCGCAAGGGGCGCTAGGGGAGCAAAACCTCCGTACGCATGCGCGAGAAAGAATAAGGGGTGAAGGGTAACAGCAGCACCATACATAGGCGCGGTCTTGCTTCCCTTGCCGCCCTTGCTCCCCTTTCATTTGGTTATTTCTATTAATTTCAACGGGTTGAAGTGATTCAAAAATGGGCAGCAAAACAATAATCAGGGACGCAAGCTACAAATCTGGGGCGCAAGCCGATAATCAGGGGTTTTTCCAATGAAGACGATGAACATCGATACATTTCTGTCCTGGGCCTTTGTGCATGAACTGGCAAAGGGCGGCGGCGAGAACGGATTGCAAAGCGCCGGATCGGCATGGGGCGCGATCACCGGCATGGCGCAGCTGGGCACGCTGATTGACACCGGCCATTACGCCTCATCAATGTATGTCGACCAAAGCGATCCGCATCCCGATGCGATCGAGGCGGGCAGGGCGGTTGCGCGGCTGGCCGATTGCGACATTGCCGTTCCGGCTGTGGATTTCGTATCGGATTGGCCGGATCCCCATGGCCTCTTGCCCGATGCCGTCGGTGCAGCGCTCGAACGTTACAATCTGCGCCGCCCCGACCTGCGCCGCAAACATATCGTCAACCTGGTGATCTGCCGCGCTGTCCTTGGTCGCGGTCCCGACTGGCAGGCCGACGCGCCAAAGCAGCGAATGGTGACCCGATCCAACCAGCCGGTCTGGTTTATCAAGAAACAGGTGCGGGATTCCTTTGGCCGCATGCACACGGTTGAAATTGACGGCCGCAACCCGCGCAGCCGCCGCCCGCGCCGTGGCGCCTATCGCAAATATGAATTGTCGCACGATCCGGTCGGTGAATTGCTGGACCGGATCGACTGGGTCTTGTGGGGGCAGGCTCTGCAAATCATCCATGCGGATCTTCGCGGCAAACTATCCGGTCACGCGCTGCGGCCGCCGAACTTCACCCAAAACCCATGGAAACCCGTCCAAAACCCGCATCCGCAAACCCTTGATATGCAAGGGCTTGGGAAACGTGTTGCAGTTTAAACGCCCCTTTTTTGACTGCGCAGCGAACTTGACATAGCCTGAGGACACTGAAAAAGGTTCAGAAGATCAACCCGGTGCTCACGCTCCGGGTTTTTTGTTGGGCAAGTGGTATGCGAAGGACTGGTCGAATCCAATCGTCTCACTTGGGAGTACGATTGGCCATGGTCGCTTCAAGACATTCCGCATAGAGGTTCAGGATATCGTCTTTGGTTTTTCGGGTGTTTCCCTCTTTTGTTTGAATTCGTTCCCAGAGGGTAAATGCGACTTCCTGTGGTGATTTTCCATAGTTTATTGTCGTATCAGACATTTCAATATCCTTAATATTGTAGGGTAGCAATAGAACGCATCATACAACCAATTATGGATACTGCAGGCGGGTTTTGTTTTATCCCCACAATAATACAGGCTGAAAAGTCTGGGTTGGGAACACTATGTCGCTGACTTCTCATTGGGCTGACACCGCAGGTCTTCAAAAATTTGACAATGCCCTCAAATCGCTCGGTGACAAGCGAATGCGACAGGTCGCAAATCGCGTGGTCAATCGTGCTGGTAACCAAACCAAAACACAGGTCACACGGGCGCTGACGAAACAGACAGGCCTCAAGCGCCGGACAATCGTCAAGGCGATCAAGGTCAAACGATCCGGCTGGAGTGATCCGAGCTATCGCATGACCACGACCGGCGGTGATGTCGCGCTCAAATACTTCAACGCCAGGGAAACCCGGCGCGGTGTGAGTGCCAGGCCATTCGGCCAGCGCAAGGTCTTTGCGTCCACCTTCATCAAGGGCGGACGCTTCCCTGATCGTGTTGGCCTCGGAATGGGCGGTCATGTCTTCGAGCGCGAGGGCGCACGGCGCATGCCGATCAACAAGATCAAGTCCGGCGTGATCATCCCCGCCGAGATGGTCAAGGGTGAGACGGCCACGGCCTTCAACAAGACAGCCTCTCGCGTCCTGATGACCCGCATGTCGCACGAACTATCTCGCGCCACGGGCGGCGTGCTGTCCTGATCGCCCCACAATAAATTTAGGGACCGTACCCGGCCACCAAGCCGGACGGTGCGGATTGCGCCCGGGAAAGTGCCAGTTTTTCAGGTGGAAAATCTGGGTTGTCAGGGTTGCCAGTCCGGCTTTGCCGGTTGTCAGGAAGGAACGATGTCGAACGGTAGCGCGCATGTCATGGTTTCGGCTGGAGAGATTGCCGGGCGTGATGGCGTGACGAAGGCTGCGGTGACAAAGCTTGTGCGCCGGCTGGCGGATCAGGGAATGCCGGTTGAGCGGGATGGCCGCGGGCGGATCAGCAAATTCGCGCAGGCCTGGTATGACGATCACCGGTCGCAGCATGGCGACAGCATCAAGTCGAACCGCAAAGCCGAGACCAGTCCGGTCATCCAGAAGGATTCGCTGGATGAGGCGCGCCGCATTGAGGCGTGGCTGAAAGTCGATCGCGAGAAACTGAAAAAACAGCAGATGGCCGGAAGCCTTTTGCGCAGGGATAGACTGGAAACCGCCCTTGAGGAATTAGGCGCGCTGGTCCTGACGACAATTCAAAAGCTGCCGAACCGGGCAGATGAACTTGTCACCGCCGTTTCAAAGGAAGGGGTGCATGGACTTCGCCTGGCGTTGCGCAAGGTGGCGTTCGATATGGGCACGGACATTTCCGACAAGCTGGAACGGCTTGCAGATGAGGCATCCGTGACCGACCCGCTGGTCGATACAGAAAACGAATGAATGCGCATCCGGGTGCCCTCTATCTTGCATCGCGCATTGTTGCGAAGCGCTCGAGGCCGCGGCCGCCGGTCTGTTTTCATGACTGGCTGACCGAGAATATCAAGCTGGTCGACGGGCCGCGCAAGGGCGAATTCTGGTCTGCCGAAGGTGCGCCGTACCTGAAGGAAATTGCCGATTGCCTGGACCTGTCGGATCCGAGCAACCTTGTGACCGTCAGGAAATGCCAGCAGTCGGGCGTGTCGATCCTGGCACTTGCGTGGTGCCTCTACCTCGCCGACCAGGCGCCGGATAATATGCTTTATGCGGTGCCCGGCATCGATCCGCTGAAGGACATGAACAATGGCAAGTTTCAGCCGCTGATCAATGTCTGGCAGCGCACCACCGGCAAGAGCGTTGTCAAGCCAACGGTCAGCCGCTCGGGCGAGGGCTCGACGACGTTTGAAAAGGCCCTGGCCGATGGCAGTCGGATTTATCTCGGCAATGCCAATACAGTGATGGACCTGTCGTCCAAGACCTGCCGCTACGGCGTCAAGGACGAGGTGTCGAAATGGACGGAATTGCCCAATGGCGCGGATCCGGAAACGCTGTTTTTCGGTCGCTTCACTGCGTTTCGCAGGGAGAAGTCCTACAAGATATTCGAGTTGTCGACACCGGAACTGGATTCGGGCGATGAGATGGGTGAGGCGCCGGGCCATTGCCGTGTCGATCGTTCCTTCAAAAAGAGCGATCAGCGCTACTGGAATATAGCCTGTCCGCAGTGCGCCCATGAATTTGTTCAGACGTTCGACCTGCTGGTCATTGATCGGGAAGATCCGGACAATAGTGTGCTGGGCTGCCCGGAGTGCAACTATCCGATTTCTGAGGCTGAGCGCGTTTCGGCTGTTCGGGCCGGACGGTTCATCAAGACACATCATGAACCGGATCGTCATCCGGGCTTCCATGTGGATGCGTTCATGTCGTTGATGATGTCCTATGGCGATATCGCCGCAGACTTCATTGCAGCCGAAGGCAAAGGTGAAACGGGCGAAAAGGATTTCAGCAACCTGGTTCTGGCGCTACCGCATGAGATGAAAGGCAATGCGCCTGATCACAAGCGGCTGATGGAGCGGCGTGAGGACTACCCGGAAAACATCATTCCGGAGCCGGGTCTGATTTTCGTCGGTGGCGCCGATGTCCAGCATTACGGCATCTATGTCGAATACGTGGCCTTTGCCGAAGACCGGCAGTCCTGGACGGTGACCGCGCGGTTTCTCGAGGGCGACACGAGCGATGCAAGCGCCGGCGCATGGGTCTTGTTGTCCGAGATCTACGCCGAGACATTCGAGGATGCCTTCGGCAATCTGCGATCGGTCGAGCGAATGGCGGTGGATGCCGGCGACGGCAATCGGGTCAACCAGGTGCTGGAATGGACCCGCAGACACGCGAACGCCATCGCCATCAAGGGCATGCATGGCCGGGGCGTTCCCGCCATTGGCCAGCCCAGCCGCAAGTCGATCCGCAAAAGCGGGCGCAAGAAAAAAAGTGGCTCGGCGATGAGCTGGCCTGTCGGGACCTGGGGATTGAAGGGAACGTTTTACGGCAATCTGCACAAGGCCGGGATGAAGTCCGGAGAGCCGGTCGATCCGGGTGGATATTGCCATTTTGGCACGTTTCTGGATGAGGAATATTTCAAGCAGATCACGGCGGAATATTTCGAACAGAAAATGGTCAACGGCAAGTTCCATGCGGAGTGGAAAAAGCGCAGACGCGACAACCATTTTCTGGATACGCGGATCTACGCCATGGCCTGCGCGGAACTGCTGGGCCTGTCGACACTGACAAAGGATGGCTGGGCGCAATTGCGCAGCCGCTATGAAAACCCGACGCCGACCGACCTGTTCTCGGCGCCATCCGAACATATCAAGGCTGACGCCAGGCAAAAGGCGCAGACCGCCGTTGAAAAGGAAAAGCAAAACGATGGTCCAAGCAAATGGGCAAGGCGTCTGAACTGATGGCTGGTGCCGCAATCCGAAAAATATCCGGCGGTTCTGTGCCATCCGTTCCGCTGCAGGGATCGGGCGCGGGAAGACCTGCGCCTGCCGCCGGCTATTTTCGCGATACGCGTTCCGGCGTCTTTGCAACACGCCCGGTTTCGCTGCGCAATGCGCGTGATGACGTGCGCCGCGCCTGGCCGCGTTCTGCGGCGCTTGCCATTGACCTGATGCAGAACTCAGGACGGCTTCGCGGCGCCGCCGATCAGGTCATCACTGATACGGTCGGCACCGGATTGTCACTCAACTTCCAGCCGCGGTTCTCTGGCACCGGAATGAGCGAGGGTGAACAGAAACAGTTTATCGAGGATGTCAAAACCTGGTGGCGGGACTGGTCGCGCAATCCGCGCGAATGTGATCAGCGCGGAAAATTCACGATTGCGCAGCTCATCGATATTTCGCTCCGCTGGAACATGGCATTTGGTGAAGTGACCGGTCTTGTTGAATTCATGCCCCGGGCACATCAGCGCCGGTACAATATCGAAAGCGGCACGAAGTTGTGCCTTGTGCCTCCGTCGCAGTTGGTTCAGGAAACCAACATTCACACAGGATTGTTCCAGGGTGTCTGGCATGATGAGAACGGCCGGCCGAACGGCTATCGGTTCAAGGATCTGTCCAAAGGCTATGAGACCGTCAAGGATTATCCGGCCTATATGCGCTCCGGCATGCCCTATGTGCTGCATATATTTGACGCCGACGATGCGACGTCCGTGCGCGGAATCTCGGTCATGGCCGCCGCATTCCGCAAACATATCCAGCACGAGCAGCTGGACGATGCGACATTGCAGGCGGCGATCCTGCAGACGGTCTTTGCCGCAACATTGACCAGTGAAATGCCGACCGAGGAGGCTCTGGCCGGCATAGAGGCGCTGAAAGATGCAGGGGACCATCAAAGGGGCACGCAGCTTCAGTCCGAGTATATCGATTATCTGACCTACAGCATGAAGGCCGCGGCAGAGAATGCCGTGCAATTCGGTTCGGATCCGCAAATCAATCACCTTGCGCCCGGCGAGACGTTCAATATTGAAACGGCAAAGACGCCCGGCGCTCAATATCTGCCCTTCTCGACCAATCTTGCCCGGGACATGGCGCGGGCGCTGGGTGTGACTTTCGGTGGGTTCACCATGAACCACGAGAACGCCACCTATTCGTCAACGCGCATGGAATCAGCAACGATCTGGCCGATAGCGACACGGCGGCGCGAGCGCATTGCCAGCCCGATTTGCCAGAGTGTCTTTGATGCCGGCCTGGACGAACAGATCCGGCTTGGCCGCATCGCATTTGGTCCAGGCTACCGGTTCTTTGCAGCCCATCGCGCCGCCCTTTGCAGGGCGCAGTGGCGCGGGCCGGCCAAACCTTCGGCGGACGATTACAAGAGCGCCCGTGCAGCAAGTGAGCGGCTGGAGAATGGCACGTCCAGCATTGATATCGAATGTTCGGAGATGGGCCAGGATCCAGACGAGGTGCGCGCCGACCGCCTGCGCGATCACCAATGGTATATCGATCACAATATGGCCTCGCCCTATGCGCGCGACACGTCGCAGCGTCCGGACCTGAAGGATGATGATCAGCCGAAAGGCGGAGCGCAGCAATGAGTGTCAGCAGTCAGATTGTCATCAACGGCGAGCAAATCGACATCACCATCCCTTGCGATGTGCTGGTCGCCCTGCGCAAGGCGGAAATGAAGATCGTGACCGGCAACCAGCGGCTGACTGTCCGTTTCGAAGAGGATGAGGTCACCTATGGCAAGGCCAATATTGCCGGGCTGCGGGAGTTGATCGGCCAGTATGACGGTTTGTGCAGGACGGCAAAAGGCGAAAAGCGTCGGCGTAGCGCCATCGGCGTGCGTTGGGGCTGAGGAAACACCATGACATTTCTGGCACATATTGCTGACAGGGTCATCAACCGGCCGCTGTTGATTACGCCTGGCAAAACGGCTGTCATATTGGAGGTTCTTTCCGGCCGCATGGGTGTTGTTGCGCCGGATGCCAGCCAGTTCGAGGGTGACCAGTTTTCAGCTGACGAGGACGGAACCAGGCGTTTCCATCCCTATCGCGTCACCGAGACCGGCGTTGCGATGATCACCATTGTCGGCACTCTGGTCAATCGCGGTGCATGGATCGGGGCCAATTCCGGCCTTGTGTCCTATGAGGGTGTCAAATACCAGATCCAGAAAGCTGCAGCCGACCCTGCCGTTCGCAGCATTCTGCTCGATATTCAGTCGCCGGGTGGCGAGGCTGTCGGCGCCTTCGAGGCCGCTGCGGTCGTTCGGCAAGCGGCGGCGCAAAAGAAAGTCGTTGCTGTTGTCAACGGCATGGCGGCCTCTGCAGCCTATGCCATTGCATCCGGCGCCAATGAGATTGTCACGATTGAAACCGGCATATCGGGCTCGATCGGTGTTGTTCTTCTGCACGTCGATTATTCGCGCAAACTGAATGCGGAAGGCATTACGCCGACGTTCATTTTTGCCGGAGCCACGAAGGTTGACGGCAATCCATTCGAGCCATTGTCAGACGCGGTGCACGCGGACCTGCAGCGCGAAACAAACAAGTTTTACGACACATTTTGCGCAACGGTCGCTCTGGGTCGCGGCAAACGCCTGACGGCCGATGCCGCCCGGGCCACCGAGGCGCGCACTTTGATTGGCCAAGAGGCTGTCGACATTGGCCTTGCCGATTCAGTTGGAAGTTTTGAGAGCGTCCTTGACGCATTGTCCCGCGCATCGGCCATGTCGGCCCGGCGCATATCGCCTAACGGAGGTTTGTCCATGAGCGATCAACCCGGCGCGCCAGCAGCCGATACAAATACTGGCATTTCACAGGCCAATCACGATCAGGCAGTCGCGGCTGCCCGGGAAGAAGGCCATGCGGCAGGGGCGCAAGCGGCAACCACCCGGCTTGCCGCCGCGCTTGGCGCCGATGGCATCAAAGGAGATGCGGCACGCATGAGTGCAGCTCTGGATCTGGCCACAACGTCGCCGTCAATGACCGGTGAGCAGGTGGCCGCATTTGTCACCGGCAATGTCGCCAGCAGCAGTTCGCAGGCCTCCGCGGATCAGGTCCAGACCGCTCTGGAAAATGATCGACAGCCGCTTGGACTGGCAATGCCGGGCGGGCAGGTGAAAAAGGCTAAATCCAGCCTGAGCGGTTCTGAAATCTACAGCGCCCGGCGCGCAGGTGGGAGATAATCATCATGGAAACCAAAACCGAAGGCCTCCATCCGCTGGAGTTTGTTCTGTCCGAGGGCAATGGCGCAATATCCCGGCAGTCAGTGGCGATCCGGACAGGGTCGGGCATTCTTTTGTCTGGCACCGTTCTTGGTCAGGTGACAGCAGACGAAAAATTCACCGCATCGCCTGATGCCGAGACAGGCGGAATCGAAGGTGCTGAAACAGCCGTTGCGATCCTTGCCTACGGTGTTGATGCAACCGATGGGGATGTGCAGGCGGTCGTGATCGACAAGGATGCGGAGGTCAAGGTTCCGTATCTGACATTCCATGCATCGGTCGATGATACAGCCAAAACGACCGCCAAGCTCGACCAACTGCGTGCTGTCGGCATCAAGGCTCGATAGGAGAGAACGAATATGGCAACTCTTGATATTTTTAACGATGATGCCTTTTCCGTCCAGGAAATGACGGCGAAGGTCAACAAGGCAACCTATCGCCCTGGCCAGGTCGGTGATTCCGGCTTGTTCCACGAAGATGGCGTGCGAACACTGGTCATTTCGGTTGAGGAAAAGGATGGCAAGCTTGGTCTTGTCGAGCCTTCCGAACGCGGCGGCCCGGGTGAGACGGCGGACCATGAAAAGCGCAACCTGATCCCGTTCCGTCTGGAGCATTTCCAGCGGGATGATTCAGTGAATGCCGACGAGATCCAGGGCATTCGGGCATTCGGCATGGAATCCGAAGTGGAGCAGGTTGAGGATGTGGTGTCGCGAAAGCAGGATCGCCACCTGCGCGACATGGATATGACGCTCGAATATATGCGCGTCGGCGCCATCAAGGGCATTGTCCTTTCCAAATCGGGCAAAGTGCTGGTCAATCTCTATGACCGCTTTGCCATTGCTGCACCTGCGCCGGTTTCACTTGATCTGGGCAACGACGCGGCAAAGGTGGACGAAATTCTCGAGAAGGACGTGGCCTGGTCGATCGAGGATGACCTGGACAGTTTCTATGACGGATTCCATGTCTGGACCGGTCGGGATTTCCATCTCAAGATGTGGAACCATCCGCGCATTCGCGAGACCTATCTGGCGACCAATGGCGCATCGGTGTTGCGTGAGGCCATCCCCGACAGGTTCACGATCGGGAAATTCACCTTCGAGCGATACAAGACCGGCCGCAAAGCCACTGAGGATCTGGGCTCCGGTTATATCGGAACCAATGAGGGCCGCGTGACGCCCATGGGCGTGCCTGACCTTTTCATCACAAGGTTTGGTCCGGCTGATTATATGGAAACGGTCAACACAAGGGGCCTGCCGCGTTATGCCAAGCAGTACGCGATGCCAAATGACAAAGGCCGTAATATCGAGGTTCAGATGAACCCGATCTGCCTTTGCACCCAGCCCGGAGCATTGCGGACCATCACGCTTTAAGCCGCAGGAAAGTTGAGCACATGAAAGAGCGGCCCGGCCATCATCGCCGGGCCGTTTTGTTTACACATCACGCGGATCCCACTGGAGCCAGATCATGAGCAAATCCAAAACCATTTCCATCGCGTTTGATACGATCGGCAGAATCCCCGCCGGCATCCTGAAGGATGGAAAGCCAGCAATTGTCGACCCGCACAAGGCAATCGATGTGCCGCGCATCTATGGCGAACATCTGATCGAAAACCACCTTGCCTATGATCCTGATGAGCGCGCGCGGGCAAATGAAAAAAATGCCGAACAGCAGGAAACACGCTCTGCCAGGGCAGGCAAGGACAAGGGGCAGATGAAGCAGGTTTCAGAGCTTGAGGCGCAGCTCGCCGATGTCACGAAGAAACTTGAAGATCAGATCGGGGTGTCCGGGGGTTTGAGCAAAGACCTGAAAGCTGCCGAGGAGACCGTCGCTCTGTTGCAAAAGCAGATAGCACAAACCGCAACGCCCGCGACAGAAGCCAAACCAGCAGCAGAAGCCAGACCCGGAACTGGGACAGAATAATCCATCCAAGCCGTAACAGCTGGAGTTCAGGACATGCAATCTGCACCATTTCACGACTTGCGCGACGAGATGATGGGAGAGGTCAATGCGGAAATGGCTGAAACTGTCAAGATCCTGTTCATGCGCAACGGTCGTGATGATCAAAGCCGGACCAACCTGGAGACAATCCAGGTCTTGCGGGTGAGGCGCGCCAAAACAAACAATATGAGCGGCGGTCCGTCCAAAACGCTCAAGGTTGGAATTACCGCAGAAATGGCCCAATTGCATATCAATCGGGCCACCTATGAGGGGCCAGATATTTTGTCCGGTGATGTCGTCATTGCCCTGGCGCGCGCCGGCAATCCAAGATTTGAAGTCAGGCAGGTCGATGACCGCGGCCATAATCGCCTGACGTTGGAGTTGACGATCCAGTGAGCATTTGCAGAGCGGTTGCACGCCTGGCGCTTGTCGAGGCCATTCGCGGCAATACGTCTGTCGGCGCCAATGTGTTTGACAGCCTGATTGGTGGTCTGGATTTCGACCCGAATGGCTCGGTCAGCACGTTGGAGGAAAAGCCCTTCGCGGCAGTTTATAGCGACGCGGCCATGGTCAAGACGGGCGAGTTCGCTGATTGCGGGTTTCATGCCAATGGCGACACGATGTTCATCATCGAATTCGGGATTGCCGCGGCGATGTTCCAGCCGGCTTCCGATGAAAGTGGCGAACGGGAGATTGCGGAGACAGGCCTGGCGGCGACCGATGCCAATCTGGAGTTCAGCCTTGACCTGCTGACCAGGCAGATCATGGACACGATTGTCGATCCGCAGAATACCTGGAGCGCGATCTTTCTGGATATGCTGCATACAGTATCGAAGCTGGAGCGCGCCCGGATCGGCAATGATAGCGACGGCATTCGACTGGCGGGCCAGCAGATCAGGATCACCGGCGCGCTTTTGGCCGATCCCGCCAAGGGCGCCGTGATCGACAGTGAAAGTCCGTTGGCTGCATTTTTTGTCCTGGCGGCCGCATCCGGAAATGCAGACCTTGCCGGAAAAGCCGCCTTGCTTGAACAGGCAATGAGTGGCGAAGTCGCAGATCTGGCTTTGCTGCAGCGAATGACTGCCATGACCAGTCAGACAGTCGCGGCACTCGGGCTGAACCCGCTTGATGCGCAGGAGCCGGATCTGGTTTTGAATGAGGCCGTGATCGGGATGCCGCAGGGTGGCGAACAGGTTGTGACCAATGATTGATTCCATGGTTGCCATGAAGGCCGATCTCGAGATGCTCAAGACGGCTTTCGGCAATGCCATAAAGGTCGGGCCGGTCGAGGAAATTGATGCGGCCAAAGGATATCGGCTGAAGCTCAGCGAGGGGGCCGATGGTCCATACCTGTCGCCCTGGTATCCGCACCCGGAGAGCGGCGGCCAGTCGAGCAGCTGGATGCCGTTGTCGAAAGGGCAGATTGTCGGGGTGATCCATCCAAACGGGGATCCGCGCCAGGGCGTCATGCTGCGGGGCGGCTTTGCCGGTGAAAACAGCCCGCCCAGCAATGATCTGGCGGCGAATGTCCTGAAAGCACTCGGGATCACGATCACGATGAAAGACGGCAAGGTGATACTTCAGGGCGATTTGCAGGTCGTCGGCAATGTCGATTTCGAGGGTGGTCATGTCCAACATAATGGCACGACGATCGATGACACGCACAAACATGGTGGCGTGATCAAGGGCGGCGATCTGACAGATCCGCCGGTCTGATTTTGAACAATTGAGGTTTTGAGATGAGCAAACGTGTCTATCGCGTCGCCGATGGCGTTGATCATGTGGCCGGCGCAAAGGTGCCTGCCAATCGAAAGGTGACATTGAGCGAGCGCGAAGCGCTTTATGACCTGTCCCTTGGCCGCATTACGCCGGTGCGCGCGAAACAGATAAAGGCCGTTGCCCCTGATGAGAACGGTGGCGAGCGTTGAGCGGCATCGACCGGCACACGGGCAAGATCATCGACAATTTCGCATCGGCGGTGCAGGGGATTGAAGTCATCCTTTCGACGCGCATCGGTTCGCGGGTGTTGCGGCGCGAATTTGGCGGAGGAATCGCCGAGCTGCTTGGCCGGCTGCTGACGGCAAATCTGTTTGCCGCCTTTCAGCAACTGATCGCAACCGCCATCGACCTTTGGGAACCGCGGTTCCATGTGCGCAGGATCTCGGCGACCGGCAGCGTTGACGATATCCGGCTTGGAAAGGCGGGCCTGGTGATCGAAGTCGATTATCGCCCATTGGGGCATCTTGGCGATTTTACGGTTGAGAGTGTGCGAAGCATCGCCTTGCGCGGCAATGGTCTGCAGGTGGTTTCATGACGCGGTTTTCAGCGACAACGCTTGACCTGTCGCGACTTCCTGTTCCGGCTGTCATCAAGCAACTGGACAAGGACGTTATCCTGGCTGAACGGCTTGAGAGCCTGAAGGCGCGCTTTGAGGCGGCAGGCATCGACTATGATGTTGGCGGACTGGAGACGGATCCGGGTGTCATTCTTCAGCAGGAAGACACCTATCGCGAGTTACTGGACAAGCAGGCCATCAATGATGCGGCAAAGGCCGTTCTGACGCCCTATGCGACCGGCACGGACCTTGATGCGCTCGGCATTCGCTTCGGTGTCCTGCGGCATGAGGGCGAGCCGGATGAGCGTTTTCGCCATCGCATTCAGCTGGCGCCGGACGCCTATTCCAGTGCCGGGACAGCGGGTGCTTATCGTTATCACGCCATGTCCGTTGCCCTGGATATCCTGGATGTCGGCATATTCACGACGTCGCCGGGCAATGTGACGGTGGCCGTCCTGTCGCTTGAGGGAAACGGCGCGCCTTCAGACGCCACTGTGGCGCTTGTGCGCAACCGGCTTCTGAGAGATGACATCCGTCCGCTGACCGACGCTGTGACGGTCAAGGCGGCAAGGATTGCCAACTATGTGGTCAGTTTCAAACTGCTAGTACCGGATGGACCCGATCCATCGCTCGTGATCGCGGCGGCGCGATCCAGCCTGGAGATGTTGATTGCGGAGCGGCGTGTGGTCGGCGGGACAATTCATCTGAGCGCACTTGCGGCGGCCGCCCATGTCGCCAATGTGCTGGATGTAGCGGTTCTTGCGCCCGCCGGCGACGTTGAGGTTGCACAGGATGAGGCCGGGTATTGCACCGACATCATCCTCGCCAGTGAGGTGGCGCAGTGAGTGCATCCCTGCTGCCGTCTACATCCGGCGCGTTCGAACATACCGTTTCGCAGGTGTCGGCACCGCGGCGTCCGCTGCCGTCGAATCTTGTCCGCCAGGTCAAGGATCCGGATTTGTGTCCGGCCGATCTGTTGCCGGTTCTTGCCGCGGAATATTCGGTCGATATCTGGATAGACACATGGCCGGAAGCCAAAAAACGCGACGTCATTCGCAATGCGATCAAGCATCATCGACTGAAGGGAACGCTGGCGGGGATCAGCGCCTATGCGGAACTGGTCGGCAGCGAGGTCGTTTCAATTGTTCGTCCACCCGCCAAGTTCTTTGCAAGTCCGTCAAATTCGATCGAGCAGCGCCGGGCATGGCTTGAGGCGCTGCCGCTCGTCAAGATCTATCGCAATGTCGGCCGCGCCGATGCAAGACCGTCGATTTTTGCCGGAAGCGGCATCAGGTCGCGTTTTTTCTCCGGGCGTTTCGCAGTGTCCAATCTGGCCGGTGAGCGCAGCCGAAAACGCGCGCTGCTGATCCGCGACGGTGTGGAAACCGAGATCGGTGTGGGGTCTGATTTCTCCGGTGAACGAAGGGTTCTGTTTTTCCATCCGGAAGGGCGCCGGCTTTTGGCCGGACGCTCAATTAGACGCTACGCATCGCCCTCGACGGCAACACATTACATCGCCCGGATTTCAAGCGATCAGGATGCCTATGATCCGGCATTTGCCAATCCGCTCCGGCCTGCCGGAACGGGCGGTGGAATATTTCCGACCTTTAGCTCGGACATCAAATCAATCCGGCGTGCATGGTTTGCCCGCGCGCGCGCCAACAGGCGGTTTGCGGGACGATCGGATGCGGCATTCAGGACATTCGAGCAGATACCGCTTGCCGATGAATTGACACCGGGCGAGCCGGCCAGGGCGATTTCATTCGCCAGCTTTACCCGCCTTGCGGTACCGCCCCATACGGCGGAACTGAAGGTGCTGATACCGGGCAAGGCCAGCCGAAACGCATTGTTTGCGTCGACGTCCTATGCCGGTCGCCATGCGGCCAAAACAGACAAGTCGCGATTGCATCGCACCTACAGAGCCATGTCGGCGGCCAAAAGACTGTCCGACGCGGTTCTGATCAACACCAGAGTCTATCGCCCCGTTCTTGCCGGCCAGAGCCTTTTCGCCGGACAGCCAATTTTTGCCGGTCAGATGACCAGATCTTGATGGAGTAACGAACATGGACCAGCAGATAATTATCGGTGACTATCAGGAAGTCCCGGCAGAGGATTTCATGCGCATACAGGAGTTTGCGCAGGCCGGTATCGACGATCTTGTCAAATTCGCCATCCATGACGGACAGGCCTATGGCGGGTTCAACGTCGCCGCGTCGGGACCCTTTGAAATCTCGGTCCAGAAGGGGCTGTATTTCAGCGCCGGCAAATTCTTTGCCTCACGTGAAGTGCTTTACAAGGACCTTGTCGAGCACCAGCCGGTTGCCAATAAAAAGGCCATTGCGGTTATCGCCTGGGGATCGACCGATGACCAGGAGCCGACCGAGCGCGATTTTCTGGTGAATGTCGAGACCGAAGAAGTGCAGGTTCAGCAGGTCAACCTGGTCCGCGCGCGCAATGCGAAAGTGGCAACTGTGGGCGGGACGGAAAGCGGCGATCCGCAATTGCCGGAAATCCCTCTGGATCGGGTGCTGATCGCAACGGTGATCATGACGCCGACGGGGATCGAGAGCGTTGTGATGAATGAGGATGCCGACTTGTCCTCGACGCTGAGCAATGACAAACGCCTCAACCAGATCGAGACATGGCGGACGATTGCCGAGCCACGCATTTCGACCATTGCGACCGACGTTGCCAATCTCTCCAATGGCCAGCAGGACCAGACATCCATTCGCGATTTCATATCGCTGGCCGCGGATGTGGCGCGGCTGAAAGAGGCGTCCGATATTCCCGACGATTATGCGGACTATGGAACCGACTTTTTCCTGACCCAGGATGAGAGTGATGTCGACAACCTCGAGTTCCTGGCGAAGGTGGAAGAGGGCATCCGCTTTTCGGCCGCCAATAAAAACACCAATGAGCTGGAGCTGTTCTCGGCGATCAACAGCCATGTGACGATCACCAACGGATTCCTGCTGCCGAAATTCACGTCCGAACTGCGATTGTCGGTCTCTGGGTTTGTCGGCGAGCAGTCAATTACCCAGTATACCCAGACGAGCTTTGACGTTGTGCGCAAGCACATGTCCCGCCAACGATTTCGCTGGGGCCAGATTTACGAATATTGCACCAATTCGCGGTTCTGGAAAACCGGCACCTATGATCCGGTATCAAACATTTTCACCCGTGAGGGCGAAACTTTCCTGGTCCTGAGCGGAAACGCAACCCGCGATCATACAATGATCCGGCTGCAGCAATATTGGGTGGATACGGTCAAGGATCCCTACTGGTCGGCTGTCGAGACCACCACCACGATCGATGGCGCGCAAATTGCCCAGACATTCCTTAACAGCCAGGCGGGCTGGCTGACAGGGGTCGATCTTTACTTCACCAAGCGCGGCACATCCGGCAACATATTCCTGACGATCTGCGAACTGACGCCCAGCGGCACGCCTGATCTGGCCAATGCGATTGAGCAGAAGACGATCGATTATCTCGATCTGAACACCTATCCGCAGGCAACCACCATTGATATTTCGCCAACCTATCTCCAGGCGGGCAAGCGTTATGGCGTGGTTCTGACGACGCAGGGCAACCACTATGTCGCCATGGCCGATGGCGGATCCTACCTGTCGGGCACATTCTTCTATTCAACCGACGGCGCCTATTTCTCCGGCGACATCACCAAGGACATGATGTTTGGCTTGCGATATGCGCGGTTCTCGGCCTCGCGTGCCGTGGTCGACATGCAACCGATCAATCTGGATGGCGGAATTGCGGCGCTCGATATCCTGGCGTCGATGGTCCGGCCGGATGCCTGTAATATTACGTTCCAGGTGGAACTGAACACCGGCTGGGTGCCGCTTTCTGACATTATCCCGAATGCGCTTGTTGGCCTACCGCCCCTGCTGCCAATGCAGATTGTTTTCCAGGGAACGCCCGACCTCCATGCCGGCATCATGCTGACTGGCAGTCAGATCTCTGCGGAACGGCCGCGCACGACGTTCAAACACATATCGACCCAGCGCGTTCTCGCAACGGCTTCGGACAGCATCCAGATCATCTGGCTACTTGGAAACTGGAATGACGCCTATCATACGTTCGCTGCCAGCCTCGATACGCCAGATGGTCTTGAGACACCGGATGTTATTGAGGACATAGAGCGCCCTGGCGACATGCTGCAGCGGACCATGACGTTCCACCTGCCGGCGCCGGTGCCGAGTTTCAAAATCATCGCCGAAGGAACAACCAGCACCGCACTGGACCTGTTTCATGTCGAGGAACGCACCGACATCGAATTCTGATCCAGTACGCATTGAGAGGACACCACCATGGCAACAGCCAGCACGAAAGCAAAATCCCGCAAATACGAGGACGAGACCCTCTATCTGGTCGCCGTTTCACGCGTGGCCCCGGCTGGCCGGGTGAAATTGCGCCCGAAAAACCAATACAGGGTGAAAGGCAGGATTTTGAACGGGATAGACAGCGGCGTCATCCTGTCCGCCGTGCCGATCGCGGCAACCCGATAGCAGCCTGACGGAGCGCAATATTGCCCAGTTTTTTCTCCCGATACCAGGTCAAGCACGGTCATCCCATTGGAGAGCCGTCCTACTGGAACCGGCGCCTGAAGGATATCGATGCGCGCATTGCGTCCAATGAAGATGTGCGCGGAGACCTGGAGGCTGTCATTGAAGAGGGCCGGGCCATTTTTCGCGACAAGGCCAATGATGTGCTGTTGCCGCTGATTCAGGAAGTCTCCGAAATCGCCAATATCGGCGTCATGCTCCGCGTTCGCTCGGATACTGAACACAATGTCGAAATCGGAGGCAAGACCTTCACGGTCAACGAAGGCGAAAGGTTGCGCTATGCGCCACCTGCCTATGTGGCAGTCTACAGAATGGAAAGCCCGCAGGTCGTCATGCTCGGCCAGGTCGTGTCCTATGACAGCGGCACCGGTGAGTTGGTCGTCGATATCGACCGGGTTTCCGGAGAGGGGCAACACGGTGGGTGGACCATCACGCCGGCGTCACCGTCCGATGTAGCCGATGCCATAGCCAGCGTATTGTCGGCTGTCAGTGTTGTTGTCCAGGCCGAGATTGATATTGGGGCATTGAAGGGCCTTGCAGCGGATGCTGCAGCTATTGCGATACAGAAAGCATCGGAAGCCAACGCATCATCGGGTTCTGCCAATGACAGTGCTGATCGTGCGCAATTGTCCATTGTCGAACTGAACGCCATTTACGCCAATCAATCGCAGATTTATCTCGGAGCATCAAACGCTGATCCGGTCGCCGACCTGCTGGGCAACCCACTTGTTGTAGGCGCTGAATACTGGAACAGCGTAGACGGACAAAAGAAAATATATGACGGCGTCGGCTGGACCGTTTCGCATGTGCCCGTCGGATCCGAAGTAACCTCGATCTTTGGCCGGACCGGCAATGTGGTGGCGCAGGTTGGCGACTATTCCGCCGCGAAAATTACCATGACGCCTGCTTTCGGTCTGCTCTCGGTTGATGTGCAAGCCGGTCTGGAAGAGATCAAGAACGCGCTCGACAATCATGACCATGAAATGGCGGAAATCACCGACCTGCAGGCAGCCCTTGACGGCAAGTCGGACGGTGACCACACGCATGGTTTTGCGGAACTAACCGCCAAGCCAACCACCATTGCCGGCTACGCCATCAGCGATGCCTATACAAAGACCGAACTGGATGGTTTCCTTGGGCTGAAGGCGACCATTGCCTATGTCGACCAGGTCAAGTCGGATCTGCTTGGTGGCGCGCCGGCGGCTGCCCTTGATACGATCCTTGAGCTAGGCGCAGAGCTCACAAACAATGGCAGCGCGATTGCAAGTATCGTGTCAACACTGGCGACAAAGTCCACGAATGGTCATGGCCATGCCATCGCAGATGTCGCCGGCCTTCAAACGGCGCTTGATGGCAAAACCAATGCCGGGCACGGTCACACGATCGCAGATATTACAAGCCTGCAGACAAGCCTTGACGCCAAACTTGCCGCCAGCGTCTATACCGCCGCCGATGTTATGAGCAAACTGAAAACGGTTGATGGCGGTGGCTCCGGGGTCGATGCGGACTTGCTGGATGGTGTTCAAGGCTCCGGTTATGTCCAGACATCAAGCATAGCGACAGCGGCGCAGTTCCTGGCTGGAGCCGCTGGAAAGCTATTGCCGGCCGATGGTGTTTGGGATGCGGTTGAGCCGGTTGCGTTGGCCGATACTGCCACAGTGATAGTTGACCTGAATGCAGGGACAAACTTCACGCTGACATTGGTTGCCAACCGCACCATCTCGTTCACCAATACCGGCTTGAAAAAGAACTTCATGATTGAGTTTGCGCAGGATGGCGCGGGAAACCGCCAGCCTGCCGTTGACGGAACGGCAACATTTGGCGACGCGGGCGTGCCGGATCACCAGACGGGAGCTGGGAAGAAAGACTATTGGTTTGGCACGGTTAGCCCGTCCGGTATCGTCCTGCTGTCATTCTGGAAGGGCGCTTGATATGTCGGTACCCGGTACAATGCCTCAGATGACCGGGTTCGGGAAGAATGGCGCTGGTATCGAGCTAAGCTATCTGGACTTTGCAGAGAGGTTCAACTCAAAGAATATCACTGGCCCTGCCTCGATCCTGGCCGGTGATCTTCTCATTCACCTGCAATGGAGATACTGGACCGGGAGCACGCCTTCCTCAGTGATACCTTCAACCTTCGTTTCCTTGGTGAATTTTGCCGGCATCGGCAACACCCGTGGAATCATCAGCTTCAAGATTGCTGATGGAAGTGAAGCCAATGCCACAATCGCAGGAATGAACTCTCAGCACCAGTCGCAGAACTTCATGATCGTGTCCCGTCCCAGCGCAGCAATCAGTGGCATCAACACGACAACTTTTCCTGGACAAGGCACAAACAGCGATCCAGATCCTCGGGTAATATCGGCAGCGTCACTGGACCCAGCCAGTATCGGGATGGCCCTTTTCTATCATACGGCATCGCCCATCATTACGTTCAGCCCTGTCTCAGGAAATACAACCAAAACCGGAAACAATTGCAACACTTACTGGGCCATCCAGAACGGCAGTCCCGTCGATATCAGCGTCGACATGAATGATGCCGGCGGCGCGCTCATGATGATTGGTGGCGCGGTCAGCGTCTTTTGAAGAAAGACAGAAGAATGGATCAACTCTACACCAGGAACCCGGACAACACCCTTGGTGCTCGGTGGACGCCGCGTGAAAGGATTGACGGCATCCAATATGCCGCATCGATCGCGACAAAATGGAGCGATGCGGAACTGGCGGCAATCGGTCTATTCCGATTGATTGAAGCTGAACCGGTTCCGGTGGGCAAGCAGATTGTCGGCAGCGAGATCGTGTTCAATGGAACCTGTTTTCAATGGCAAAATACGCTTGAAGATATCCCGCTGCCTTCGCCGCTGGATTTTCCTCTGAACCCGGCGCAGTTTGATGCAATCCTGGCATTGCTGGGTATCACTGTGGAACAAATCGACGTGGCTATCGATACAGCGATCAATGATCCAACTCAGAACGCCTTCGCCAAGGCCAAGGTCCGCAAAGCGACAGTGTACCGGCGTGAAAATGACCTCTTTACCGTTTTGGGTCCGATAGTTAACATTACAGATACTCAAATAGATGAGGCGTGGATGCAGGCTAAGGACCTCCGCTAAAGGTGCCCTCATCCTCTCTACGGTGAATTGAGGATTGGTCTAGATATTTGTCAGGAAAGGTGCGGTCTTGTTTACATTTGTATCCAAGAAAAGACTACGCAAATATCAGCAGGGGGGAGATTTTTCGCTGATTCTTGGAAATAGAAAATATCGAAAAAAGATTGTCGGTATAACTTGTTCCAAAAAAAATGATCGTGGTGGCGCGCAGGTGCATGCCGTCCTATCGGCCCTTCTGTTTAGTCACGCTACCGGCATACCCTATTTTCATACACGCTTTGGAAAGGATCTGAATGCATGGGAGATGGGTTTTAATCTCGGAGCTGGTTTTGCCGTTCGACCAGAAGATGTTCCGATTATTGATGGTATGACAATCTATGATGATTACCAAGATCAACCTGCCATAGTAGAGCAGCCAAATTTCCACAGGTTCGGTGACAGAAATCCAGACCGGTATTTACAAATTCTCGATAGAGTGAGGTCGAATCTGAATCTTCCTACCCGGACATATGATGGACCTGTGATAGCGGTGCATATACGAAGAGGCGACGTCTCCCAATTGCAGCACGTTGAACGTTTTGAGACCAACGAGATCATTGCGGCCAAGATTAATTACGTTCAAAGACGTCATCCGGACGCTCGGGTCAGGGTGTTTTCAGAGGGCAATGTGTCTGATTTCAATGGGCTTCCTGACAATTGTGAATTTGAATTGAACGCAGACATCCTAGAGACAATTTTGGGTCTGGCCTCAGCCGATTGTCTGATCACTGCCAAAAGTTCGTTCAGCTACATCGCAGCATTGCTTAGCCTTGGTACGGTCTACTATGGACCATTTTGGCACAAGCCTTTGTCCAAGTGGCGCAAATTGATTGTGACGGAATAAACCTCTGCAGAAAAAAATATATTTACTAACAGACGTGGCTGGGCTGGAAGCCAAAAAAGATCCACTAAGGCCCCTCTGACGCCTTTTTTGCATCAAAATATCGCATTTTCTTGGCGCTGCACATCCAGTCCAGATGGGATGCAATTTAAACAACAATGCCCGCGAATGCGGGTTTTTTATTGCCTGAATTCGCCCCTGGGCAGGGCACTGCAACACATGAAAACAGGAGTAGCCGATGTCGTCACCGACTTTCGGAATGCAATTTTCGCGACCTGCGGACGAACCGGTACCGGTCATCGGGGCTGATTTTTCCAAGGTTCTTGTCATCGAAACTTCGGAAGACGCGTCCGCCGCCGAGTATCCGCTGGATACGCCGGTCCGCATCTCGTCATCCGATAGCGAGGCAGTCGCCGCGCTTGGTACGGGCCTGCTCGCCGATGAGGTTGCCGGCATCCATTCGCAGCTTGATGGATTGAATGCCGGCGCTGATGTGACAATCTTTCGTGTTGCGGAGGGCGTGGATACGGCGGCAACGGCAGCTGCCATTGCAGCGGTCCTGGCATCGGTTTCGGATATCCCGTCTGCGGTCAACGCCACACCGCGTATCATTCGCGCCGGGCGCACCGCCTGGCGCGCGGATCTCGATACGACCAATCCGGTCGTTGCGGCCCTGCCGGCGGCCTGCGGCAAATTGCTGGCCATCGCACCGGTCGATGTGGACGACACATCGGCGGCCAATGCGATTGATGCGCGCGAGACGATGAATTCCGAACGGCTCATGCCGATTGGTGTTGCTGCCCGTGTCTATGAAGACGCGGTTCTCGTGACGCGCCCCATGGGCTCGCGGGTCGCCGGCCTCTTTGTGCGCAATGACAATGCGCATGACGGCAAGTCGTTTCATCCCATCGCCAACCTGCCGCTTCATGGATTGGCGGCGCTGTCGCGGAAAATTCCCTTCAGCCTGCTGGATGGCTCGACCGAAGGCCAGCAGATGCTGGAGGCGGATGTGTCGATCGTGGCGGAGGGCGAGACCGGCGTGGACGGCTCGATTGCCGATGGCGGGTTTGTGTTCATCGGCACGGACAACACCGTGACCGGCGATTTGTGGAGCCAGATCCACCAGGTGCGCGGCGCCGACTATCTGACGGTCAAGATCATGCAGATCACCCGGCAGTTTCTGGGTCGCAAGATGTCGCCCAGCCTGGTGGAAAGCTGGATCAGCTCCATTGCCTTCATGCTGCGCGATCACCAGGCCGATAACGATATTCTCGGCTATTCGCCGCGCGGTGAAATGTTCCTGGCCGACAAGAACAGCCCGGAAAATATCAGGCTCGGCCAGCTGACCGTCAATCTGGGGATTGAGCCGGCGCCAAGCTTCAAGCTGGCGAACCACGAAATCCGCCGCTACCGGCCGGCCGTTGAGGGGCTGGTCGCCGACATCATCGCCCGGCTTTCCACTGCGGTTTAATTCAGGCCACATCATCCTGTTCAGAAAGGCAACCCCATGACACCACTTTACATGCTGACGGCCGTCGACCTGCGCCGGGCTGAAAACCCCGACACGACCCGGCCGCTGATCATCGAAAAACTCACCATTCCTTCGATCAAATTCGCCACCGGCGGGCACAATCCGGGCGGCGGCGTGATGGCGGTCGACTTCACTTTACCACGCATTGAGGCGCTCGAGCCGGCCATGTCCGTCAAGGGCGTTGATACGGAGATATTCACCGGCATGGGCGTGCGCGAGCGGTGGACCTTTGCCGGAGCCTACCGTCAGAAGTCAGCCGGATCCAAAGCCGTTGCGGCGCGCGGCATTATCGAGGGCGCTGTCGTCGAATGGGAGCCGGATGAAAGCGATCCGTCGGAGTTCCAGGGATGCAGCCACAAATGGGCGGAAGTGACCCATTTCGAATTCATCCTGGATGGCAAGGAGCTTGTCTATATCGACTTTTTCGAACGGATATTCCGGCGCAACGGCATCGATCTGTTTACCGATGACCGGGCGGCCCTGGGCGCCTGATCAGGGCCGCCCGAAAACACTGAGCAACGCACCCATGAATGGATATCGAAATGTCGAAGAAAATCACCTCTGTCACTGTGCCGCTTGACTACCCGGTGGTTGTCGAAGGTCGGGAATATGACCAGCTGACTTTCCGGCGCATGAAAGCCCGTGACACCTTGCTGGCGGAAGACGAAAGCAACCAGGCGCGCGCGGGATTTCTCATGTTCGCCGCGCTCGCCGGGGTGGATGTCGCGGTGATTGAAGAGCTTGATCTGGCGGACCTTGAAACCATTGGCGAGAAGGTTGTCCCCCTGATGGGAAAGTCCGGCGTGCAGATTCTGAAGGAACTGGAGGAACCGGCACAAGCGTTCGATGGCGCGACCTGATCACCCAGGTCAGCCGAAACACTTCAACCCCGATCGACCGGGTTGAAGGCTGGGATATCGACAAGTTCATTTCCTATTCTGACTCTCTTGGCCGCGTCATGCGCGCCGAAACATCATCCGGAAAAACAACCACATCATGAGCCGACTGACAGCACAGCTGATTATCTCGCTGCTGGACCGCGTGAGTGCGCCTGCGCGGGCGGTCACCCGGTCAATGGCGGGCATGCGCCAGGCTGCTGCACAAAATGCCCAGCAGATGAATGCCATGCGCGGCAAGATGCTGGATGCGGTGGGTGTTGGTTATGTGCTCGCCCGGGCAATCTCTGCGCCGATCCAGGCCTCCATGCGGTTTCAAAGCGCCATGGCCGATGTGCGCAAGGTGGTGGATTTCCCGACACCGGCAGCTTTCAAGGAAATGTCGAACGACATTCTCGAGATGTCGAAAAGCATCGCCCTGTCGGCCACCAGCCTCGCGGCGATTACTGCTGCCGCCGGGCAGGCCGGCATGGCGGGCGACGAACTGCTGAAATTCACCGAACTGGCGGCGAAGGCTGCCGTCGCCTTCGATATTTCCGCCTATGGCGCAGGTGAAAGCCTTGCCAAGATCAAGACGGCCCTGGGGATGACGGTCGAGGAAACCGGATTGCTAGCAGATGCTTTCAACCATCTGTCCAACAACACAGCATCGTCGGCGCCGGATATCATCAACTATATGCGGCGGGTTGCTTCGGTCGGCAAACAGTTCGGGTTTACCGCCGATCAGACGGCAGCCATCGGTGCTGCAATGATTGCCGCGGGTGCCCCGGCTGAAGTGGCGGCGACGTCCTTTCGCAATGTCGGGCGCGCTCTGGCACGCGGCGCTTCGGCAACCAAGGGCCAGAAGAAAGCCTTTGTGGAACTCGGCCTCAGCGCGACCGACGTGGCGAAACGCCTGCAAACGGATGCTGTCGGCACGCTAAACGACGTGCTTACGCGGATCCGCGCCTTGCCGAGACATTTGCAGGCGTCGAATCTGTCAAAGCTGTTTGGCGATGAGGCGCGGGCCATTGCGCCGCTGCTGGAAAATGCAGGCTTGCTGGAAAAGGCATTGGCGCTGGTTGCAGATCAGACGCGCTATGCAGGATCTGCGACTGAGGAATTTGCGGTGCGCTCGCAGACGGCAGAAAACAAGCTTCAGCTGTTCAGGAACAAGGCGGACGCGCTGGCGATATCGCTGGGCGATGCCCTGTTGCC
The DNA here is from genome assembly GCA_029233925.1 of Rhizobiaceae bacterium. GTDB lineage: Bacteria > Pseudomonadota > Alphaproteobacteria > Rhizobiales > Rhizobiaceae > Hoeflea_A. The sequence goes on along the minus strand of JARGOX010000001.1, from coordinate 256,207 downwards.
GGCGATTGCCGCCATCACGCAGGTGCTCGGACCCCTGGTTGACGCCATGGCCACATGGGCCGCAGCCAATCCGCAACTGGTTGCCGGAATCGCTGGCGTTGTGGCCGGGCTTGCTGCCTTGCGCATCACGACCATTGCGGCGCGTTATGCCTTTGCGTTTCTCAAGGGCGGATTGCTGGATGTCGGTATCGCCGCCGGGCGCTCCGCCACCCTTGTCGTGGCGGCAACCAAACGCATACGTCTTGCTGTTCTGGGCGCTTCGATGCTGTCGAGCGTTGGCGGGGCGGGCATGTTTTCCGGCATGGCGGCTGGCATAGGGTCGGCGGTCAGCGCCATTGTGCCTGCAGCAGCGGCTATCGGCACCGCCATCGCCGGCATCACGGCGCCGGTCTGGGGTCTTGTTGCAGCAATTGCTGCGGTGGGCTTTGCCGTCTATCGCCATTGGGAGCCGATCAGCAATTTTGTCGCCGGGTTTGCGCAAGGCATATATGGCGCCATTGAGCCATTGATTTCGTTCCTCACGCAAGCAGCAAGCCGCATTGCAACCGCGATTGGCAACTTCGTTGCAGACCGTGTTGTCGATATCGGTGAGGTCCTCGGCTTTGATCCGGAGGTGATCCGCGCCGGTCTCGATAATGCGATCAAACTGATCTCGGAATCGGCGGCAAACATCGTTGCGCTGGTCAAATCCATTCCTGGCCGCATCGGAGACTGGATATCCGACATATTTACGATGAAGGACTATTCCAGCCAGGCGGAGGCAGATTTCCGCGATGCCGGCCGGCGAGCGGGGGAGGCGCTGGCCAATGCGGTCAAGGCTGCGGTTGATAATCTCATCGACTGGTTTGCGGGCCTGCCGGGCAAGATCCTCGCGGCGATCGGCAGTATTGATCTCAGCAGCCTCATTCGTTGGCCACAGCCGCCCAACTGGTGGCGAAGGCTAACCGGTGGCGCTGTTGATGTGCCTGCAGCTGCAGAACCGGCGCTGGCGGGCACCAGGGCGGCAGGCGGGCCTGTCGCAGGTGGCCGCACCTATCTTGTCGGTGAACGCGGGCCGGAGCTTTTCACGCCGCCGCAGACAGGCCGCATCGTGCCCAATGATGCGCTTGCCGCAAATGCGGCCGAGGCCAGCCAGCGGCAAGCGCCATCCATCCGCTTTGGCGATATTCATATCCATGGCGCGCAGGATGTGGACAGTATCGTTGCCGAGCTGGAGAGCCGGTTGCGCGATGCCATGCAGGGCATACAGGCCGATGTGGAATGGGCGGTGGGCTGATGCTGTACATGCTTGGAACGCTGACGCTGGATACACGCCCCTTCAACGCGGACCGGATGAGCCGCCGCGCATCGGCGGACATGCCGTCCAAGGGCGTCATGGGCGGTTTTGATCCGTCTGAATTTACCGGCGAGGGCAGGGACATCATGACCCTGTCCGGCCAACTGCTGCCATCAAAAATCGGGGGCTTGAGCGAGCTTGAAACCGTTGACGAGATGCGCCGTGCCGGAACGCGTTTTCCGGTGTTGCGCGGCGATGGTCACCGGTTTGGCTGGTATGCGATCACCGGCCTTTCCGAAAGCCATCATGACCTGTTGCGCAGCGGTGTCGGCTTTATCGTCCGTCATCGCATCACCATGAAAAAAGTACAGCCGGACAGCGGCGCCGGTCAGCAGATCATTCATGCCCTGCTGTCCCTGTTTGACGGGATCTGAACCATGTCGAAAACCATTGTCATCCAAGGCGACGGCATCAGTGTCGACCTGCTTCTCTGGCGCGAATACGGCGTGCGCGGCCGCAGCCTGGTCGAGCGGACGCTGGAGATCAATCCGGGGCTTGCCGCGCTCGGGCCGATCATTCCGCATGGCCGTTGCGTTATCGTGCCGGAACTGCCGGCACAGACAGAGATCACGCGCACGCCCGTCATAACCCTCTTTGGAGCGACCTGAGCGATGGTCTGGAATGTTGACTGGCAGGTGTTCATCAATGGCGGCGATGTTTCGCAGTCCATGCGGCCCTATCTCACATCGCTCTCGGCGAGCGACAAGGAAGGCACGCAGTCGGACACATGCGACCTGACATTCAGCGATACCGACGGCCAGCTGCGCCTGCCGGATCGCGGCGCTTTGCTGGGTCTGTCGCTGCAGGGCGTATCGGTGTTCAACGGCACGATCAGCGGCGTGACATCATCGGGCAGCCGGTCAGGCGGGCGGGTGCTGAAAGTCAGCGCAAAGGGTTTTGATGACCGCGGCAAGGTGAAGGAGCCGCAGCAGTTTCACATGGACGATGCATCGCTTGAGGCGTTTCTGGGCGCGGCGGCCAAAAAAGCCGGGCTTTCCGGCATAAGTGTCGACGCGGATCTGGCGTCCATCACGCGGGACTATTGGGCGGCGGACAATGAGAGCTTTCTGCATCTGGGCCAGCGCCTGGCGCGCGAGGTCTATGCGACATTCAAGATCCGGCAGGACAGGGCGGTGTTTGTGCCGCGCGGCAAGGATCTGGGCCTGCCGCCTGTGTTGGGCAATGCCAATGGCGGCAACGTCATCAGCTGGGCCATATCGCCCGCGACCGGGCGCAATGACTTTACGGAAATTGAGGTGCGTTACCTGGACAGGCAAACCGGCCGCATCGAAATGGAATCGGTGAGCCTGGACAATGATCGCGACTTGCCGGCATCAGTCAACCGGATCCGCACCATCGCAACAGACAGGGACCAGGCGAAACAGGTGGCGCAATCTCGAAAAAACGAGGCCGACGATCAGGCCGGCGGCGGCAGCGTAGCGATCGACATCGCACCGCATGCCCAGGCCGAAGCCCTTTTCGTGCTGACGGGCGCACGCTCCGGCGTGGATGGCATATATCGCATCGCCGGGCGGACGCACACGGCAAGCCGCTCGAGTGGCGCGCGCACATCGTTGCAGCTCAAACAACCGAAAGAGGGGGCTGGAAAGGATGACCGCTGACAAGCGCCTGGGGCCAATGACTTTGCAGGTATTGCCATTTTTATCAAATGAGACGGTCGTTTCGAGTGACCGATCAAGTGCAGTTTGGCTTAGCCCGCGAGCAAGTCATAGGTTTAGCGGGGGCAGAGCACATAAATCTGAAGGTGCCAAATGGCAGCAATGCGGACAAACCTACCATCGGTATAACACGGACGAATGACCGTTTTGTCCCTCCTGTCACAGGATGTTAAGTAGTCGATCAATCTCAACAATGATTTTCCGAATGTTCTCTGCTATCTTGGCAAGAGCTGTAGATCCAACTGCGCCAGCCGCTAATATTGCAGTTATTTTTAGATAATAATTGCTCAGAACGCCTCTCATCTGCTCCAGAGCGTTCCGCTGCTCTTTGGCGCCTGATTCAGTATTGTTTGCAAGGAAGAAGCTAATTTCAATCATCGAATTGATGTTGTCTAACTCAGATTGTGGAATGCCAATCTCCTGCGTATTTCGGTTCTCTGACGCTCCGACATCCGACCCGTGAAATTGTCCTAAATATTGGCGCAAATAGTTGAGATTGAAAATTAAATCGTTTGTCAAAAAACTCGGAGACTCGTTGAGAACTTGCCCCTGCTTTGAGCTCAGCGTTTCGCCAACTTCATTGCATGAAAATTCTATAAGAGCTTTCAAACTGTCTGGTTGTTCAATGGTGTAGCGGTGAATAACACCAAGGAAAGAAGCAACTGTGGCTTGGGTCGTCGTCTTATAGGCCAATCGCAAATTTGAAAGTGCTTTATCTTTATCATGGGCCTTATACCAATCTGCACCACAATCTATTTTCAACCTATCATCTAACATGCCTGAATCAATTTTATCGGCAATCATATTGGCAAAATGCAATGCTTCCGTTGAAAGGAAATTCTCCTCGCTTGGGCCATCATCAGATAACTTCAGACCGTCGAACCATGCGGAAAATTCTTCCAGAAAATCTCTTTTGGCAGATGGTAGAAGTATTTCCATGTAATCATATTGCTGATGGTCTTTAATAAAAACCACTTGACGACCAAATTTTTCGAAAGGCATAGATTTTATCGCTACCCAATTTACTGACCGGAAAGTTGCAGCATATCTTAATTCACTTAAATTTCCAGCCATTCGATATTTGCACGATAGCTGTCGTTAAGGGCTCTTAGCTGCCGTTCAGAGGTTCCAGATCAATGCCTTCGGAGCCTAAAAACACACAATCGAGCCACCATAGTCGTTGCAATAACGCGGTCTCGATGCGGCGGCTGCAGCTTGCTGTTGGCTAATTTTTCGGTCGCGCTCAATAACCGACGTCTGGATACAATTTGCGAAAGCTGTGGTGCCAGGCTTGTAGCCAAAAGCTTTGCAGTCATCGCCCTTTTGCTGAATCAACGCGTTCTTTTCTTCAGGCGACATTTCGTCGAATGAAGTCTGGCAGCCAGCCAGAGCCGTGGAAATACCGGGCATCAAAACCCGTCTGCGCATAGCCACCCCACAAATTCATATGAGCTATCGAGCTTAGGGGCGGCACCTATCCCTGTCCAATGTGTTTCGCGCTGGCCGGGCATTCCTTCAATTGTTCAACCGGAGACATTCTCATGAAATATACTGTGCTGGAACTCCAGCGGCAGCTGCTTTCGCGTGGCTATAACCCAGGGCCGCTGGACGGGGTTCTGGGTGCAAAGACCGAAGCGGCGATTATTGCCTTCAAGAAAAGCCGGGGCCTGCGTCCGCGTGCCTATGTTGGCCCGGTAACCGAGAACCTTCTGTTCAATACGGGCGTCAAAAACGTATCGACCCGCAATGGCAAATCGCCGCCATGGATGGTGATCGCCCGCTCGCTGGAGGGCACGCGGGAAATTGCCGGCCGCAGGCACAATCCGAAAATTCTGGCTATGTGGAAAAGGGCCAGGCTGCCGTTCACTGACGATGAAACACCCTGGTGTGCCGGCTTCGTCGGCGCCTGTCTGGAGCAGGCCGGCTTCCGCTCGACGCGCTCTGCCGCCGCCCGGTCCTATGAGCGCTGGGCCTATGGTGTCAGGCTGCGCAAACCGGTGGCCGGCTGCATTGTGGTGTTCTGGCGTGGCAAGAGGGCCAGCTGGAGCGGTCATGTCGGCTTTGTCGACGCCATCGACCAGCAAGGCCGATTGATGGTGCTGGGCGGCAACCAGGGCAATGCGGTCAACGTCAAACCCTTCGATCGTGCCCGGGTGGTCGGCTATTTCTGGCCGAAAGGCTTTCCTTTGCCTGACAATTCCGGGCTGAACAGGATTGTCTCCCATGACGCATCCAGCACCAATGAAGCGTGAGCGCACCTACAAGCGCGAGCTGGCGGCCTTCATGATGGTGTTTCTGTGCGGGCTGGCCGTTCATGCCGGCTGGGGCACGGACCCCGCCGTGATCGAGGCACGCACGGCGCTTGTCGGTGTGCTGGCCTTTCCCATCATCCTTTTCGCCATGGCGGCCTACGGGCTCGACGCGGCCTCCAAACAGCTTGGCTTCGGCAAACCGCCCTTCAAGCCTGACCTTCCGACAGGAGACCCGGACTATGTTCATTTTCCTGAATAGGATTCTTGCGCTTGTGCCGGCGCGATTGCTGTTGCCCCTGATCGCCGGCATGGTCGTGATTGTCTTCTATGAAGGCCTGCCGATTGTCAGCCGCATTCCCTTTGTCGACCGCGTTCCGGTTCTGGGTGACCTGGCCATGGGCCGGGTCGGGCAGGCACGCCTGCAGGGGGCCGCGGTCGAGGCGCTTGCCTGGCAATGGCGAGCGGTGAAACAGCAGACCGAATGGCAGGTGCAGCGCCGGCGGGCGCAGGCCGACCTCGATCATCTTGCCGGTGCCTACCTGCAAATCGAAGCGCGCGCGGCCACGCTTGAAAGTCAATTCAACCAGGAGATCAACGATGCGGATATTCTTTGCAGCGGTCCCGTTCTTTCTGAGCGGCTGTCTCGGCGTCTCGATGCCATCGGTCGCGACTGACCAGCCGGAACTGGCAATCATTGCACCATCACTGAAACAGCCCTGCAGGGGCGTGTCGGCGGTGCCTGACGGCCCGACGGCCGGGCAGGTGGTGGAAGGCTGGGCGGCGGATCGCTCGGCGCTGGGCGAGTGCGGCCGCCGGCACAGGGCGCTGGCAGAGGCCACGGCCATTCTTGAAAAGCAGATCGAAGGACCACAATAATGCGATTTCTCAAAGTGTTTGATTGGCTGGTGTTTGTGCTGCTTGCGGCTCTGGCCGTCGCGGTGGCATCGCTCATTGCCTGGCCGATCCTCGTGCGCCCAGTGGGGGCGGCGGATCCGGCGCGCACGCAGGATATTCCAACCCTGGTTGAAGTGCTGGATCTGTGGGTCGGCGGAGCGGCAACCACACTGCTGGGCGCTTTTGCCGGGCGGCTGATGTTTCACGCGACGGAAGTGAAACGGGGCAAGCGTCGGTTTTTCGGGCGCGAGCTGGTGTGGGAGCTGCCCATTGCCATCGGCATGGCGATCATCGGCGAAGGCGCTGCGGCCTATTTAGACCTGCCGCCCACCGTTTCCACCGGGCTGATCGCCGCGCTGGCCTATCTCGGGCCGCGCGGGGCTGAGGTGCTGTTGATGAATTGGATCGGTCGCAAGGGGAAATGAATTCCGGCTTTTACATGATGCCGTGCCTGGCGACGGACCGCGCTTTTAAAGGTTATCAGGATAATTGTGGATCGACTTTCGAAACTGAAACGGGCTACCGCCAATACCCATAGAAATTCGAAAGGCGGCGTGAACAGATTGGCAGATACAAGGTTACAGATTTGGATGTATGTCTACGCGACAATGAACCGTTCATTCTGTTGAAAGTGTCATTGCATCTGACAGACACCATCATCTGCGGTGCCTGAATGGCGGCTAACGACATTCAGTAAGCGTTAACGTGTACGCAGGCCTTTAATCCGTAGCCTTGAGCGAGATGTTGCTGCCAGCTGACGGTGTCGCATGCTTGACAGTATCTGCCCAAAGTAGATTAATCATAGACCAGCCAATGAACGCTATCACGAACAAGAAAAGAATAGCTGCGACGATGAAAAATATTACCGTAAAAAAGGGAGATGCTGCCATCACCGATCTAAAATGAAGGCGATAAAACTTCTTCACATCATCTCGGTACAAAAACTGTTTTTCCTTCTCACTGAAGTCCCGCGTGTAGCTACTTGTAAGAATTGACATTGGCAATGCAATCGAGGCCATAGCCATGAATTTCCAATCAAAGACGTCGGCAAGCATGTCTGTGATAAGGTATTTTTGCTCTTCTGTTACCTTTGGGCTTTGAAGTAACGCTCGGCCAGTATCGGCAAGCTCAAGGCGTGTGTCCTCTGCCATGCGCAAAACAACGGAACACAGGACTGGGTAGGCAAGGACAACTCCTGCAACTACCCAAAATGCTGTTGGTAGATCGCTCATTTTTTATCGCTCCTGCGAAGAGTTGGCGGCCTAATACGTAGTGCATCTTTGTGGAGATTGCGAATCGACGCCCCTTTGAGACGGTTCGTGTAGCTCCTTTTAAGACGCTTCGTACTATCATAGGCTACATACTCTATGAAAAGGTAAATAATTACGACTGACACAACCGGCAGTGTGTGAACTCGTACAAATGCGGAAACCTCGTCGAAGAATCCGAACAACCAAGAGAATGCTTGTAGTCCGGTTATGGACGTGACCAGCCGCAAAAAGCAGGTCTTCCAGAAATTCCACATAAGTCCCCCAAGCACTAACAAATTCAAGATAGCAATTTTGGTTGATAGCTGTCCAGTCACACACGTATAGCGACAATACGTCAGCAGATTAGACACGAGTAAAATACAGGTCGAAGGCCAAATGGTGGCCGCAGGATACTTCTTACAGCTCTGTGACAACATAAGAATAACCCTCATATGTGTAGCTTAAATCCCAACAGATCAAGGGCATAGGCGATATACTTGATGCGTCTTTTTCAAAGCGAAAGACGGGATAAGGCCTCGGTGGTCTACATTCAGACTGCGGGCTATCACGAGGCCCGCTCCAAAAAACTGAATACTTTTATTGTCAGCCTTTTGATTGAGACCGAAACCGTGAGCGGCGAATCAATTATAAGAAACGAGTGCCGCGTGAAGATGAAAATCACCCCAAGGAAAGATCTGCGGTGATGTGCCTGACGATCGAGCCTTATGGCATCGACTGGCCAAGCAAAGGTATGATGGAACTCATGGCCCAGATTCCGCTGGCAAAATATGCAAGAGATGCAGCAACTGCGGCAATTGCAAATAGCTGAACAACATAAGTAAAACGCAGCCAAAACTTAGAGTCTTTTGTTTCGTGCACATATGGGGAATCGAAGTCTCTTTTTTTTGCGTCGTGGGATATGAGCATAAGGCGGGCGGCCAGGAAGACAATCGCGATGCCAACCGCAGATAGGAAAACGCCGCAGGCAAACATAAGGAGCGGTGCGGTCAATGCGGTCAACATGGATTCAAGGTGCCGGTCTGACGCGGTTAGGAGATTTCCGATAAAGGCAAGCAGCGCGATGCACGCGCCACTGTTAATTATCAACGCTGTACGGGCCGCTAAAGTGCCGGTTTGAATCGTGTTCTTGTTGGTATCGTCATAAAACCTTGCGTACTGTTCATGCGCCCGGTCCGCGTAGCGCAATTCTTGATTGTATTTCCATTCCGGACTTCCAAATTCACTTTCGCCGTTCGACATAACAATCTCCAAGTTGACCCGTTAGAGCAAAGCGCCATTCATTGTACCGCCAAACAACTTTGAAGCTTACACGAGACGTTTATAGTCAACTAATCGCGCGAACAAAAATGAATTTGAGGAATAGGCGCACACGGCACTTCCAGCGCAAAATTGGATTACGATCTTGATATGAAACTGGAAATGTTTAGGTCCATTCGCACGTAGCAGGGGAGCCCATTCTGTGCCACGGGATGCTTGCGTTGATAAAGCCGCCTGGTAACGGGCGGCCTTTTTTGATGCCGGTTTTTCTGGTAAAGCCCAATTCCGCGTGCGGCGGATCAACCTAACGAGGGCCGCACCATGACGACTGTCACCACTCTATCAGACCTGCAACGTGAAGGCTGGCAACTGACGGCCCATTGCCAGGGCCGCTATTGCGGCAACGGGCGGAAGATGGACTTGGCGAAATTGATCGACCGATTTGGTCCGGGTCATGTGTTCATCAATGATGTGAGAATTCCACCGCTGCTGGTATGTGGCCGATGTGGCCACAAGGGCGGCTCACTCACAATCAGCGCACCGGGAAGGGCGGAATTAGCGAGGCGGTGAGGGGCGACAGAAAATTACAGATTGCAGAATCGATCTTTGTGCAACGATTGTTTGCCCAGTCGAATATTAATTGATTGTCTAGTGGTGAAAAAGTCATAGTGTTCTGAGTGTCTAGCAGGTCAATAAATATTAACTGCCAAAATAGGTGGATTGCTTCATGGATGTAGTGATGGGATTTGCGGCCATTAACGCCGCGCTAAAGGCCGTGAAATCTATTCGGGATATCGACAAGGATTTCGACAAAGCCCAATTCAAACTAGTTATTTCCGAACTAACGTCCAGTTTGGCAGACGCAAAAATAACTCTCATTGATGCCAATGAGGAAATCTCGGACCTTGTTTTGCAGATAAAGAACCTCAAGGAGCAATGGGCTTTTGGTGAAAAGCTTGTTGAGAAGGATGGATATAAGTATTATCCAAGTGACGATGGCGGGCCAAGCGGTGAACCATTCTGCCAAGTTTGCGAGCGTAATGATGGCAAGTATTTCCAACTGACGAGGTCAAAAGGGCATATCGAACATACATGCCCCAACTGTAAGTCAGTCTATCATCATGTGAGTTCGTATATGTCCCGCGATTATTTGCGGGCAGAGAAAAAGATGCACGCGCAAGAACGAGAGTAATAAATAATACATTCCTGGGTGATGAAAATTTCACCGAGCACATCGAAAATCTGCCATTCTTTTTGCGACAATATTTTGCGAGACTTCAGCCACTGAAGTTATGGGATGTGAAAAACCGTTGCAAAAACCTTCGTTTCTGCATCAATTGGACATCCTCAAGGCGGACGAAATTGCCGTTGGCATGAGGCGGAGGAAAGTCGATTCCGGCCCAAAGCTGCCCTTCGGGTTGTCCGAAATAAGCGACTTCTCCGCGCCCTCATTCCAGCCGTTCAGGAAAATTTTATCGTGATGCGAGTGCAGGCAGTCTGCTAGAGCCGACGGGATCGCTAGCCTATGGTTGCCCCGAGTGTGGGCGTCGTGAGAGCTTTGCCATCGGATAATTGCGCTCCGGTCGTTCGACGCCAATAGACCCTATACCCAGCGTTGCATCCAAAGAATGGGGTGGGTTCACACGACTATCCCCAACCATCTTCTGTTCACGTCAAATCTCAGGAAAATATCCGCGTCTGGCTTGACTAGGAACTCCACCCATTTCCGACTTGTATCGAAAACGTTTGCTCCGTCACCGCCATTTTTGACGATAAACTTTACAAATTTTCCTGACATATCGAATATCAGTGACACCTCTTCATTGGCACGTACAACAAACCCTTCTTGCGTTAAATTCAAGTTATATACATACGGACCACCATAGTAACGATTTCGTCTCGGATCGATCATCGTGTTTCTACGAGGATCGATCATCATGTTCCGGTTGGGATCGATCATCATGTTCCGGTTGGGATCGATCATCATGTTCCGGTTGGGATCAATCATCATGTTCCGGTTGGGATCGATCATCATGTTCCGGTTGGGATCGATCATCATGTTCCGGTTGGG
>JARGOX010000001.1:0-245347 GCA_029233925.1 Rhizobiaceae bacterium | reverse complement strand
TGGGATCGATCATCATGTTCCGGTTGGGATCGATCATCATGTTCCGGTTGGGATCGATCATCATGTTCCGGTTGGGGTCGAGCATCGCGTTTCGTCGTGGATCGTTTGTGCTTTGGAAGACTGTTGTTCCACTGGAATCTGATTCATCTGAAGAAAGGTCGAGCAGCAGAAGGTATTCACCTTGCTCGTCGCTTTCGAGGCTTGTGAAAACGGTATACTCACCCACTTCGAATGTTACAAATCTTTCACTTAGGGAGCGAACCTTTACGCTATCAGATCCGATAATAATGTCCGATTTATCTTTTGTCTCAATGAGATTTATTATAGCTCCGATCTCCCGAAGCCCACTGGCGGAAACTTGATTTAGCTTCGTGGTGAACTCGGGGGTTACAATAAACCTCACTTCATGATCCTCTCGAATTCTTCCATAGCGCTCGTGAGTTCGCCGACATTTCCACTTCGAATAAGCTCCTTGTATCTATCAGCTGCCTCAGGAAGACACTTGCTCCTCATGTACGCGCGGCAATAGTCGTCATTCAGAAACATCTCAATTTTGTGCTCATGGAAGTAAAGGGCACGATGATATATGAATGTTATTGCGGCCAAGAACAGAAGCCCGTAAAAGCTTTTCGATTCATAAAATTCCGCCCACAGAAAATCTCCAGAAGATGATACTTCTGCTACGAATGTTCCAGACAAAACCCCGGCGATGATTGGAACTACTACGCCAAATAGCGTCTTCCAACCTGGAGATTCTAATATCTTTTCGAGCACCTTGAAGCTCAAATTGAAGTTTCCTAGGTCCACCTTCGCAATCCGCCGAAGGCATCGTTAACAGTATGTAGGCAACGGGTGTTCTTGGCGAGTCTCGATTACAAACGAGCGCAGTGTTTTCGTTAACTAGGCCTGGCCGTTAGCGAATTCGAACTTCCACCATCGCTCCTGCTAAGCAACAAGCGGTTTGTCGCCTTCCTGCTCCCGTCCAGGCATTTGTCTTCACCCCAGCGAACGTCCGCTTTCCGCCCGAAGTTCCCAAATCATCATTGGCGTTCACGGCCCGAAGCTGTAGTCGAGCAACCAACGGTTGGGTAATACAAAGCTGCATAAGCGGTCATTCAAATTATGCTGTTTTGGAGGATACCAAATTTGTCATTTTGATTCCGAGAATGGACCGTTGTTGTCGATGAGTTATTCTGATTGATCGCGAAGTTGAGAGAAACTAAACCCTACTCGCAAGACGTCGCAACTTTGACCGTTGATGCCCCTCCATTTACTCTGCCAAATGTTACGCTGCAGACCATTGTGCCGCTCTGAAATAACAGCAAATCTGAAGTTCTGGCGACTCGATTTTTGCCAGAAAACGCAACATGAATCGATCCTCCCCAGTTTATAGCGGACACTGTAATTGAGGGAAAATCAACTGGTGTGGAGAGGCTTCCACCTTCCAAAACAATTTCAGATTTTTCAAAAGGTAAATATTTGGGTGATATTAGCTTTGGAGTATTAGTGGCGCTCGCATTTCCGCCAGTTATTTCAATAGAAGACAATTTTTGATCGCCGTTTTCATCAACTGTTTTGCGAGCCGTCTCAAAATCGGTTGGTCTTTCGATGCCTTGTTCTACAGAAATGGGGCCAGCTACTGATTTTACTGATGCCTCCAATCCCGGAAATCCTTGGCTTTCCTTGCCACCCCAAATATATATCGCCACCGCTAAAAAGGTTGATACGCAGGCTGTAACCGCCATGATTGCAGTTGAAATAGATACTATGCGATTATCGTTCAACTTCATGCCTCGAGACATCTACTTTTTCTTATATGCCACTGGAACATTGGCTGCCTGAATTGGTAGCCTTTTAATTGTTCCGTTCAGTCGAACCCACAGCGTCAATGACACCCGCGCTTCTTCTCGAGAAAAGAATTGTTCCAAGCATCTCTCATTTATAAATGATTGCACCAAGACGGACATGTTTGGTGCAAAATTTGTCCAATCATAATCCTTTGCCAAATCTGGATTCTCAATAGGAACAAGGCCTCTCGTCTTATAATTTTCTCCACCGCAATTACCTACCACAACAGAGTTTGCGACTAGCCCAACCTCGAGGTCGGTGTCGGTCACATTTTGCACTTCAATGCCAATTGCAGCTTCATACAAAAAACCTGTGTAAGCACAGTTTGAACATTTTGGGCTTATTGATATGCTTCCAGTATTCGGATTGACAGAGAATTCTTGGGAAAAAGCCGGAAAGCTAATGAAAGCGCAGATAATCATTTTCACTGTGATTAATATAAGAGCTCTCAACATCTAACATAATCCTTCAAAACAATTGCATCAGCGGATTATGATTAAATATGATGGATGGAGTATTGTAAATTGCTTCGAAGCAGGTTTTCAAATGATCGTGTGTTGTCAGCTTGGAAAACTCCCAATGACCGCACATATGACCCTTTCCCCGTCAGCGCTTATGGGACAAAATAGGCTGATTGCCTAAGAGCCTCTGTGGTTGCCGCCTGGGAGGCAACCACAGAGGCTCAAAGAGAGAGAATTTGGCTCATCTTCAACACTCGGGAGTGAAGAATTAGACAGAAGCTCGCACGCCACCAGGATGCAGCAGATCGCACGGTGAAGGACGCCCGTCGCAAGACGCGCATAGCCGTCGTTCGTACCAGCCGCAGCGAACGTCAGCTTCCCGCCCAAAGCTGCTGGTGGGAGCACGCCGGGCAAAGCAGAATCGGCCCGGCGCTGATTCAGAACAATGGATGGGGCTGTCTTTTTCAGGCGCGCGAACTGGTGCAATTGCAAAGTGGAGGCGTAATTGCCAGATTTTGGGTGACAATTGGTTCGGCGGCCTGGAGCCATTCAGTTGGCATACTCAATCTCATACCCGACATCAATCATATGCTGGTTGACGTCCATTCCATTCAGATAGATCCGCCCAAGCCAACGCCCGTACTTGCCGCGACTATCGCCACCATCCCTGCCCTTGATTGTCTGGATGATGATTTTTTTGCCACCGATCAGGTCGGTGAGATACTCCACTGAATCCAAACCCGGCGGTCGCTCAACGTCGCGCATCCCCGACGCATCAATATCAATCAGCCTGAAATGCTGCTGTTTAATCCAGATATAGAAACCCGTATCGTTATCGACATCAATCGTGTCACCAACAACAAAGCGCACAACGGTCGCCTTGTATAGATAGGCCGGTTCCGTAGGTCCGGATTCGGGCTGTGCTTTCACGGGGTGGCAAAGACAAACGAATGTGAAGAATATAATTAACTGTTGCATACAACGATTGTTCTCCGTCTTTGCCGCGATTGCTAGGCGGATTCGATGCGGCGAAGGCATTCCGGAACAATTGGAAAACTCCCGTATGACTTCATACGCCGTTCCTAGCCACTACCCTGTATAATGCGCTCAGTTACCGCTCAGCTATTCAACGGTTCGCTCCGATTTATGGTGAACAAAAGAGGATCAACTATTAGCGAAAACACTGGAAATACGGGAATCCGTGTTTGAACTCATTTGTCCCGAACGAGGTGCGCTACCAGGCTGCGCTACACTCCGACAATGATGGATTTGTCACCGATCTTCCGCAGACTTGGCCCGAGGGTCCGGTTAATGACCATCCCGGACTCTGATAATCGGGAAAATAATCTTCGTCAAGCCGCATATCCAGCCACGAAACGCGGCAAACACAAAATGTCAACTCAGTCACAATGAGCGCTTTTACGCTATTGTAATCGATTGAAATTGCACTATTCTGGCCGCTTACCCACTCGGGTAGAGAATTAATTCATGAGCCGGAACCCAATGCGCGATTGTGGGCAGCCATCGGTTGAATTTGCGCAACCTGGTTTCCCAAAGCGCGGGTGTTGTGCGGGCGATATAAAAACGATGAAAGAGGCCTGGAATTGATGAAGCGCAGAACATTGGGAAAATCGGGATTGCAAGTTTCGGAAATCGGGTTGGGCTGCTGGCAGCTTGGTGGGGATTTTGGAGCGATTGATGATTCAAGGGCCATGGCCACTCTGGAGGAGGCAACACGGGCAGGGGTCAGTTTTTTCGATACGGCCGATGTCTATGGGGACGGGCGCAGTGAAGAACTGATTGGCCGGTATGTAGGGCAAAGTGGCGCCACACCGGTGGTCGCAACCAAGGTTGGCAGGTCCGCAAAGGCCTATCCAGACAAATATGATTATCAGAATATCAGGGCACATCTGACAGCCTCTGCAAAGCGGCTGGGTGTCGAGACGCTGGATCTCATACAGTTGCATTGTGTTCCGATCAATGTTCTGCGCCACGGTGACCTGTTCGCCACCATGGACCGTCTGAAGGCCGAAGGTCTGTGCGCCAATTGGGGCGCCAGCGTCGAAACCATCGAGGAAGCTAAAATTTGTCTGCAGCAGGAAAACATCACCTCGCTGCAGATCATTTTCAATCTGTTTCGCCAGGATGCAGGTACGGAGCTCTTTGCCGAAGCAATGGCTGCCAATGTCGGGATCATTGTTCGACTGCCGTTGGCCAGTGGCCTGCTGACCGGCAAGTTCGCCGCAGATCATCTGTTCGAGGCCTCCGATCACCGCAATTACAATCGCGACGGCGCAGCCTTTTCCGTCGGCGAAACCTTCTCCGGTATTGCATTGGCCAAGGGCGTCGAACTGACACAGGAACTTCAGGCCTTTGTGCCGGAAGGCTGGACGCTCGCCGATTTCAGTTTGCGCTGGATCCTGGATCATCCGGCCGTCAGCAGCGTGATTGCCGGTTGCTCACGTCCGCAGCAGGTCGCGGCCAATGCGCTCGTCTCCCAATTGCCGGCCCTGTCGCAATCGGTTCACAGCGAACTGAAAGCCTTCTATGATGAGAAGGTCAGAGCGCATATCCGCTCTCCCATTTGATCACCCCTGCGGCATATCGGAAAATGGCTTGAAGACGACTTCTGCAGCAAGGACGGACAGGACATGAAGCGCTCAAGGGTCAATGACATTGTGCGGCAGGCCGATGAATTCATCCGATCTTTTGGATTCCGGCTGCCGCCATTTGCGTATCTTTCCCCCGCTGACATGCAGCGCCGCCGCGACCAATTAGGCACTATCATCAATGCACGGCTGGGGTGGGACATTACTGATTATGGTGAGGGCCGGTTTGACGAAATGGGGCTGTTTCTCTTTACCACGCGCAACGGTTCACTGGCTGATCTGAAGAGCGGTCGGGGCATGTGTTATGCGGAAAAAATCATGATTTCGCGGCAGGACCAATTGTCACCGATGCACCGCCACCTGCTGAAAACCGAAGACATCATCAATCGCGGCGGCG
Organism: Rhizobiaceae bacterium; assembly: GCA_029233925.1. Lineage (GTDB taxonomy): Bacteria > Pseudomonadota > Alphaproteobacteria > Rhizobiales > Rhizobiaceae > Hoeflea_A. The sequence continues at coordinate 240,032 of JARGOX010000001.1, read as the reverse complement.
CAAAACTTGCCATCCAGATGTTTGAATCGGATGCTGCTGGAAGGCCGGATGAAGGGGCTTTGGTCCCGGTCGTCTGTGATGGCATGGCCCGCACGCTTGGCGGTGGTGAGACCCTGATCCTGGAGCCGGGCGAAAGCGTCACGCTGCACCCTGGCAATTGGCACGCCTTCTGGGGGGAGGGTGGCGATGTGCTCATCGGCGAAGTCTCGACTGTCAATGATGACCTGACCGACAATCTTTTCCGTGAACCGATCGGGCGGTTTTCCAACATAGAAGAAGATGTGGACCCGATCCATCTTCTGGTCTCCGACTACGAAAGCTGGCTTTCATGATTATCTGCTGCGGTGAAGCCCTGATCGACATGCTGCCTCGAAAACTGCCGGATGGTGAAAGCGTTCTGCTGCCGGTTGCCGGTGGTGCTGTCTACAACACGGCGATTGCCCTTGGCCGTCTGGGCGTCGAGACCGGCTTTTTCTCCGGCCTGTCAACCGACATGTTTGGTCGTCAGTTGCTGCAGGAACTGGAACGCAGCCATGTCGACAGCAGCTTTTGCGTGCGCTCCGACCGCCCCACGACACTGGCCTTCGTCGAACTGACGGAGGGCCACGCCAAATATGTGTTCTACGATGAACAGACCGCTTTGCGGATGCTTGCCGCAACGGACCTTCCGCAACTGGATGATGACGTCGAGGCATTGCATTTCGGCGCCATCAGCCTGATCTCGGAACCCTGCGGGTCGACCTATGAGGCCTTGCTGCTGCGTGAGGCGGATCGGCGCGTCATTTCTCTTGATCCCAATATTCGCGCGAATTTCATTCCGGATGCCGACAGCCACAGGCAACGCATGCACCGGATGATCGCAAAAAGCGACATCATCAAAGTCTCGGACGAGGATCTGGCCTGGCTGGAGCCGGATCGCGATGCCGACGCGGCCATTGAAGGCTGGCTGGCCGGCGGTGCCGCAATCGTTGTGGTGACACGCGGGGCCAAAGGCGCAAGTTCCACGACCAGAGCCGGCAAGATCGATGTGCCATCGCAGCGCATTGAGGTTGTCGACACGGTGGGCGCCGGTGACAGCTTTGACGCGGGATTTCTGGCTGGCATCAAACAGGCAGGCCGTTTGAGCAAGGCCGGCCTGCGCGCCATCACGGCAGATGAACTGGAAGCCGCCCTGCACCTGGCGGCATCCGTCGCTGCGGTCACCGTCTCACGCGCCGGCGCAAACCCGCCGTGGAAGAGTGAGCTGGGATAGGTTGTGGCGGGAGTGGCCCGGTATCGCGGTTAATGCAAAATCTTGCGCTTACACATCAACCCTGAAAAGCGCGCCAGTCGGGTGGTCTGACACCTGAAGGCGAGCTCCTGTCTGAAAGCGCAAAAGACCGCAGCCCATGACTTTTCATTACAGCAACAAGCCAAAACAACCAGACTTTTGGTTGGGCTCTCAGAAATTCAATTTTGCTCAGGTGGGAATACAGGATTTCTGAATGAATATTATCCTATCCGTCTTTTCCTGGTTCTAATCTCGGCTTCCGTTTCCAACTCTGAATTTACTATGCAGTTTGCCGAGTGGATTTGTTTGCAACTGAAGCAGGAAATTATGAATCGAGTGCATCGATTACACGCCGACTGTTATGTCGGATTAATTTTCGTGCGGCCAGACGAGCCGACGTCTGGATGTAGTCAAGCGCCCATGCCCATCTGGCCGATAATGACTCCGACCTTCATTGGAGTTTGGGACCCAATCCTTCAACGACATCCTCCCGATACCTGCAGATCAATCTTCGCGTGAAGGGACTCCCAGAAGGGTGCAGGCGTTTTGCGGCCTTTTATCCGCTTTAGTGTGAGCAGCGGGCACCGGGGCGGTCTGACGTGTAGGGAAAACCTCAGGATAGGTATGAGGGGTCTTGTCCCACGCCAAAGGCTTTCCAGTTAAATAATGGATCAGGAACAGTCGCAGCGCTCGGCCAACCGCAAAAAAATTGATCAGATTGGAAATGAGAACACGAGGGATGGCAAGACAGCCGTGGCGCCAGCCGTAAAGTGTTTTCGTAAAATAGTATCTCTGCAGGATGCGCCACAGCATGATCAAGCTGACTATTACAAATAATCCCGGGCTGGAAAAAGGAACATGGTTGAAAAGAGCGTCAAGCGCATTGTTATCGGCAAGGCCGGCGACGATGAGACTGGCGCAAAACAGGATGTAGCCGATAATGATAAGGGGACCTGCCAGGAGGCCTTTGCGGTCCCGCAACAAAAAAAAGCGAGTGCTGAGATTGCCCTGCCAGCCGAATTCCTGGGTGCCGACCACTGCGATTCCAAGGACCCAACGAGCCCGTTGGCGATAGGCGGCCCGAAAGCTCGATGGAAAGTTCTCGCGCGTGGAAATCACCATCGGTTTTTTGATTCGCCGCGGCGCACCGCGACCACCCAGAGTATCAAGAAAAAATGGCACCTGCCAATGCAGAAATGTTGATTTCAGCCCGAGCGCGGCGATCCGAAATGCCACGTTATAATCTTCTGTGAGAGACCCGGGCTTGAAAATATCGCCATTTGGGGTGCTGGCTCCAAGGGCTTCTATGGTTTTCCTGCTGAAACAGGCACCGACACCTGCACAGGGGGTGAAATCACTGGCCCAGGTCCTCACCAACAGATCCTTGCCATGACTTTCCGCAAATTCGTCCATATATGCCGCGCCAAACCAGTCGAATGTACGGCGCGTAAAGGAATAGACGGGGAGTTGGATGAAATCATAATCCACAAGGGCCGTGTTAAACAGACTCAGTTCCAGAGGATGAATCAAATCCTCCGCATCGTGGAGAATGAACCCGCCAAATTTTTCATCGTCGCAAAGAGCGGTGTCTAGCGTTCTGATCTTTCGGATGATTTCGTTCAGGCAGTCGGCTTTACATGTTGGCCCGTCGTGCGGAACGATAACGACATGAACGCGGGCTGACAGGTCCCGCGCCTTATTCACCTCGGCCAGGGTGTCGGGATCATTCTGGTAGACACCGACAAAAAACTCTACCCTACCGTAGTCAAGCACTTCGAGGTTGCTGCGCAGCATAGACAAAATAACATCGCTTTCCTGCCAAGCCGGAACCATTATCGCAAGCCTCCTTGAGGGCTGTTTCTCAAGGCTTTTGTCTCTAACCTGCTGAGCTCTCATCCGGGTAAACCCACCGGTTGCGCGGAGGCACCAATAGGACAAATCAATAATGATATCGTCGATGCTGAGCAGAATCATGATGCACGTAACGGCGAGGAGAGCATATCCCAGTATAGCCAGTGTCAGATCGGCCATCGTGGCCCTTTCACGGGCTGCGAAGGGGATTCGTACTGGTCCCAACGCTTTTGAATCTCCGAGACGATCCGGTCTGCAGCAGTGCCGTCGCCGTAGGGCATTGCCCCCTTGGACATTCGTGCGTAGACAATCTGATCTTGATAGAGCTGGTCAAGAGCCATGTAGACTGCAGCCCTGTTGGTGCCAACCAACTGCGCCACGCCAGCTTCCACGACTTCAGGTCTTTCCGTCGTATCCCGCAGGATGAGAACCGGTTTACCAAGTGCAGGGGCTTCCTCCTGCAAGCCTCCACTGTCAGTCACGACGCACCAACAGGCTTTCATGACCGAGACCAACTGACGGTAGGAAAGCGGCTCGGTTAGGTTAATGCGTGGATGTCCGCCCAATTGCGCCTCAACTTCAATCCGCGAAGCAGGGTTCGGATGTAATGAGAAAAAAATGGCTACATCCGGTCGTTTGTCGATAAAATCGCGCAGAGCAACGAGTGCTCCACGCATCTTGTTGCCAAAGTTTTCTCTGCGGTGCAGCGTTACCAGAATGACCCGAGGTTCACTCGGAAAATCGCCTGGCAGAACGGTTTCTTCTGCTGCTGTGACAAGAAGGCTGTCGATCACGGTGTTTCCGCTTACCATGATGTTTCCATGAGGGATGCCTTCCGCCAGTAAATTGTCGCGCGCCGTCGTGGTGGGTGCACAGTGGAGATTTGTGGCCAGTGCTATCGCGCGGCGGTTATATTCCTCCGGGAAGGGGGATTGTATATTGGCCGACCGTAAGCCTGCTTCGATATGGATGAATGCCACGGTCCGATAAAAGGCGCACATGGCGGCAGCAAGGGTCGTCGTCGTATCGCCCTGAGCCATCACGATATCGGGATTCCACGTTTCAATCTGAACATCCAGCGATCTCAAAATATCGCCCAGGAAATGAGAGAGCTGTCGAGATGAGCTTTCGTGTGGGATACGGATGTCCGGAGTGATATTCAGTTCTCGCAGCGTATCATCGAGGAGTTCATTTTGCTGTCCGGTCGTGACCACTCGAAGTGACGACCAACTTTGACGTTGCAAGGCACGAATAAGAGGCATCAATTTGATGGCTTCCGGTCTCGTGCCTACCACGATCATAATACGCAATCTGCAGTCTACGGAAATTGAATCTGCAGGATGTTGCATTTTCAGAAGCTGAATGCAGTAATCACCGCAGGACCGCGCGCTCTTTCCATGTCACCCGCTATTGGAATACGGTATTGAAGCGTCAGATCGAAGTTCGTTCCCCATCTCTCATTTAACGAAAAGCGATGAGAGATTTCTGGTGCTATTGAAGTTGCATCGGGCTGGTCCATGGAAGAGTCATATGTCGAGATCAGGGCAATATTCAATGAGATCGGATTGCTATTTGCTCCATAGAAAATATTCCATCCATAACTGAGATAGAAAGTTCCCATGGTTTGCTCGGAATCTACAAAATGGTTAGCTTCAGCAAAGAGTTTCCATGCTGTCGAACCATCTGGATCCGAACCGGTCGAATACGCGACGCGAAACATATTGTCGTCGCGAGTGGCTTCGCCCAATTCAAAATAACGAGCATATTCCAGCACCAAATTCTTATCGCGCATTGGACGCCAGCGAACCCCAAGGGCCGGTTGTCCGGTCTCACGGCCAGTTGCGGCTCCGTCGGCATCATAAAGTGTCATAAAATAGCGGCCAAAGAAGGCGATACCTCCGTCGGTGCGGAGCAAATGGATGTTTGGTGAATAGGACAGTTCAACGCCGGTTTGGATCATATTACGCTGACCGGAAGGTGACACGCCTCCAACACCCCATCCTGCAGGGCCGCCATACATATAGTGCTGCCCGTGCCAGCGCTGGGTCATCCGGTTTTGCAATGCGCGTGCATTTTTTTGCTGCTCGGGATCGAGTTGGCTTGCCCCGTTGTCCATGGTAAGATACCGATCCAGCCAATCAAGCGTGTCCGCGTCACGATATTGGCGCCTTGCCGCATAGGCTGCATCCAGAGCGGCCACGGGTGTGAGTTCTCCCCTTTCACGTGCCTCAGCGAAGTAACGCAGCGCCAGATCATCATCATGAGCGCGAATTGCCCGATAGGCTACATCCAGCGAGGGTGGAGATGCGATAGTTGCCGGAAGACTGGAATAGCGCGTAAGCGCCGACCGGGTCATTTCCATGTCACCTGTATTCGCGGATGAGTCAGCCAAAAGCAGCAGATAGTCGCCATTCGTCGGCTCAAGTGCCACTGCACGGCGAGCCAAGTCACCTGCACTTATATAATCGCCGGAAGCAAAGGCCTTATAGGCTTCACTGGCCAACTGATGGGCTGGTGATCTCAACTTGCCATCGGAAGTCTGGGCACTGACATTAACTCCCAGTGCCAACAGGAAAAGCAATGAAACTACAGCAGATATGCGTCGACCGAATGTCAAAGGATACATAAGAGTCAAAGGATACATAAGAGATGCCCAATATTTTTGTTTATGCGCGAATCATTAAAAATCTGTATATTAAGGTCTCAGTGTCCAACCCGAAATGAATTGAGTGATATCAGTCCTTTATGCTTCATTCGGATTGTCAGAGATTCGAAGGTGGTCACTATGGTTTGGACGATATGAGCGCATTATCGGTCGCTATGCAAGTGATTGCAATGATATTGATTGGGTGTTGATTGAACCTTTCATGCCAGCGAGGAAGGTAACGGGTCGCCCGTGATCGACCATATTACGCGATGTTTGCGATGGCATCCAATACATGGCCTCCGCCGGTTGCCAATGGTCGATGATCCCCAATGATTTCCCGCGGCCGTCAACGGTGTAACGGTATTTCTACAACTGACGTTACAGCGGCCTGCTTCACCGTATCAACCACGCCCCAGTAATGGTGGCACAGGGTAATGGTGGCACGGGAACTGGCGGGCGCGAAGCTTCACCAATGGCGGGAAGCCAGTCGGTCAAAACCACCGAGAGTGGCGGGATTTCAGGACATGTTGCTGGCAAGAAGATAAAATGCCACAAGCGTCACATCATCATCGACACGATTGGCTTGTTGGTCGGTTTTGTCATTCATGGCGCTGATGTTCAGGACCGTGACGGTGCGAAATGGGTGCTGCAATCCAACGTATCCGGGATGCCAAAAAAATCCACAATCAGGAACGCAATGTGCTGGTGTGCCATGCGCCAAGCTGGATAGGGTGTATGGGGCTTGGGACTGATTTCACAGCGATGGACAATTCAAGGGATAACCCCGATTTGAAGACTGCAGCAAGGACGGACAGGACATGAAGCGCTCAAGGGTCAATGACATTGTGCGGCAGGCCGATGAATTCATCCGATCTTTTTGGATTCCGGCTGCCGCCATTTGCGTATCTGTCCCCCGCTGACATGCAGCGCCGCCGCGACGAACTGGATGCCATTATTGATGCGAGACTGGGCTGGGACATTACCGATTACGGCGATGGCCGATTTGACGAAATGGGGCTGTTTCTGTTTACCACGCGCAACGAGTCGCTGGCTGATCTGAAAAGCGGTGGCGGCATGTGCTACGCGGAAAAGATCATGATTTCGCGGCAGGACCAATTGTCGCCAATGCACCGCCACCTGCTGAAAACCGAAGACATCATCAATCGCGGCGGGGCGAAGCTCGCCATCCAGATGTATGAATCCGGCACCGATGGCAGGCCGGATGAGGGGGCCGCCGTTCCGGTCGTCTGCGACGGCATGGCCCGCACCTTTGCCGCTGGTCAGACCCTGATCCTGGAGCCGGGCGAAAGTGTCACCCTTCACCCTGGCAACTGGCATGCTTTCTGGGGCGAGGGTGGCGATGTGCTGATCGGCGAGGTCTCGACCGTCAATGACGACCTCACCGACAATATTTTCCGTGAACCGATCGGGCGGTTTTCGACCATCGAGGAAGATGCCTACCCGATCCATCTTCTGGTTTCCGACTACGAAAGCTGGCTTTCATGATTATCTGTTGCGGAGAGGCCCTGATCGATATGCTGCCGCGACAATTGCCGGAAGGCGAAAGCGTGCTTCTGCCTGTGGCCGGCGGTGCTGTTTACAATACAGCCATTGTCCTTGGACGTCTGGGTATCGAGACGGGTTTTTTCTCTGGCCTTTCGACCGACATGTTCGGCCGTCAGTTGCAGAAGGGCCTGGAACGCAGCAATGTCGACAGCAGTTTGTGTACGCTCCAGCCGTCCCACAACCCTGGCTTTTGTCGAACTGACGCACGGCCAGGCAAAATATGTTTTTTACGATGAGCAGACTGCCGGGCGAATGCTCGCCTCAACTGATCTGCCGCAACTGGGCGATGATGTTGAGGCATTGCATTTCGGTGCGATCAGCCTGATCCCAGGAACCCTGCGGGTCAGCCTATGAGGCTTTGCTTGTCCGTGAGGCGGATCGGCGCATCATTTCTCTTGATCCGAATATCCGCGCGAATTTTATCCCGGATGCGAACAGCCACAGACAACGCATGCACCGGATGATCGCAAAAAGCGATATCATCAAGGTGTCCGATGAAGATCTGGCCTGGCTGGAGCCGGACCGCGATGCCGATGCAGCGATTGAAGACTGGATTGCCGGCGGTGCCGCGATCATTGTCGTGACACGCGGGGCGCAGGGTGCCAGCGCCACCACAATGTCCGGCACGATTGATGTGCCTTCGCAGCGCATTGAGGTCGTCGACACGGTCGGTGCCGGCGACAGTTTTGACGCCGGGTTTCTGGCTGGCGTCAGACAGGCCGGCCGTTTGAGCAAGACCGGTCTGCGCGCCATCTCGGCAGACGAACTGCAGGCCGCCCTGCACCTGGTAGCATCCGTCGCTGCGATCACAGTGTCACGTGCCGGTGCAAACCCGCCCTGGAAGCATGAGCTGGGATAAGTTGCGGCGCAAATTATGCTGCCGTGGCTGGTTCGTCCGGCATGCGTGGTAACGCAGTTCGACTCGGGTTGGCAGAATATTTCTGATGTGTTCCGAGAATTTATTCATGATAATATCAATGATTTAATGCGTATTATCGGTGTGGGAAATCGGGCGTCATTGTTCAACTGGCAAGGCGTCGATGCATCGCTTGCCCCATGAACCAAGACGCCGCCAGCAAAGTGAGCGGGACCCACTCGACTGATTTTCTGCCAGCAAATGGTCCACAAGAAGGTCAAGCCGCTTTGGTTCCGAAGTTTTGCATTCGTAAGGTAAGCCGGCACTCTGAATCTTCATCGTTCCGTTTGATTGTGTTTCTCCATGACCAGCTGTGAATGAGCGGCATTAAATCCATCAGGCAGGATAGCAAGGCGCAGCGATCAATGTGGCTCAGCGCTCAACCACCACGCGCGTTCCAACGCGGATTCGTTTGTACAAGTCGGTGATGTCTTCATTCGACATTCGGATGCAGCCGTAAGATACGAACCGTCCGATCGAATTCGGTGCATTGGTCCCGTGTATGGCGTAGTTACCACCGGACAGTGTCAATGCAGCGACACCCATCGGGTTGTTGGGAGCCCCTCCCGCGATTATGTCCGGAAGGTCGGGTCGGTCACGTCTGATGGCTGGCGGGGGAGCCCAATTTGGACTGAGGTATTTGCCTTTGATGAGGGAAGTGCCGACCCATTGCCGTCCAGCACGACCAACCCCGACAGGATAGCGAATGGCACGCTCCCCACCAATCACAAGATAGAGCTGGCGTTCGTTTGTTCGTACTACGATCGAGCCGCGTGCGACGTCGCTTTTGAATGCGACCACCTTTCCAGCGAAAGCACTGGTGGCGAAAAAAAGTCCGGCAGCTGCCGCAACGAGCGCAGTTGATAACAGTGGGATTGCGTCGGGACTAAGGCGCTTTACCATTCGAAACGAACCCCTGTACTGAAGGCATAGGTTTGCGAGTCCTGGGCAAGCTGACTGTCTATCGATCCGGAAAGCGAGAAGCCGTTCACCAGCATCAACAGAGCCCCAGTGGACAGCAGCACGGAATCACGTTCTGCTGCGGCACCGCTCACGCTGAAACTTTGCGATCCGGGAAGCCTCTGGAACGTGGCATTCGTGCTCGATTGAGAAGTGAAATCGTGCGCCCAAGCGGCCCTGATACGCATCGTCAGCGACGCACCGTCATTGAGCGCGAAGGTGTGGCGGAGCCGCGTGCCGAGTTCCATGCGGGTCGATGTTGTCGTATTCTCTTCGTAGTCCAGCGCAAACCCGCCAGTGTCGCTGGTCTCGCTGTAGTCCGGCGTGTGGAAGGACTGCACCCGCAAGGCACCATAGGGGGTGAACCATCCAATCTGATACCCTGCCTCAAGGTTTCCTGCGATGTTATAGGCATCGAAATTTGCCGCATAGCTGGCTCCGTCGAATGTCGTCGCGCGGTGGATTGATTGGTCATGGTAGGCATAAGCAATCGCAGCGGAGATATAAGCTGCGTCGAAAACGGTTTGGCTGTAAATGGCACCCTGGAACATATTGCTGCTGCCGCTGCCAAAACCGTCCGCGAGATTGAAGCTGGTGGCGCCGCCAGACAATGCCAGCCCGATCCTGGTGTCCGCTGTAATCTGATAATCCATGCCGAAAACGATACCGTAATTGTCAGATGAACGGTCGTGCGTTCCTGCTGATGCGTCACCGTCGACATTGGTGTCGCTGCCATAAACTGCAGCCCAGAAGCGACGCGGATCCGGAGCTGTAAATTGGTTTCCGAAGACCTGAGGCCAATCGGCGCTGGTGTCTTCCGAACGATCACGCGCATAGCCCAGGACGCTGACGGTGCCTCTGCCAGGACCAGTCTGGTCGCCGGGCACGTCCAAACCGCTATCGCCGCTGAAGCCCTGATTGGTGAGCGTGTCGAGAAATGAATTCATGGCCTGGGTGCCGGTTGGTGCTACGCCGGTAGAGACTTCCCCGGCAATCTGCGCCAATGCATCTGCCAAATCTGCCGGTGACAAAAAGCCAAGGACCTGGAATGCCAGAGGTAGCGAGCCACTAACGTCTATGTAGGCGTCGATCGCATCAGCGACATTGGACGCATTGTCCGTTGCCGAGTCGTCCAATTCGTCCGCGAAAACGACCGGAGCGGGGAGAAGCCCGCAAGTATTGACATCGATAACATTTGCATCCAGGGACACCTGGCCATTGCGTGCCAGGGCGGCGCCGCAGGTTATTGTGGCTCCGTTAAGCAGCGAGATGCTTGTCAGAGCAAGAATTGTTCCCTGAAACGCAGTACCCGTTCCAATGATCGCCGAACTGCCGACCCTGAAGAACACATTGCTGGGATTAGCGCCATTGATAAAGACGAACGACCCACCTGCAGCGGTCGTCAATTGGCTCGGAATGTTGAAGATAAAGACCGAGCGCGGGTCGCTTCCACCGTCAAGAGTGAGAGGCCCCGCTGTCAACAGGGCTGTGTCGGTAAAACTGTACACGCCTCCGACGAGAGTTTGGCCCGACAATTGTTCCGCTATTGGGGTGCCTGGTTGGCCGGCAAGAATATTGTAGGCGGTCGTCAGATCGAGTTGAGCCTGTGCCGCGACGGCGTCGGTCTGAAAAATATCATATGGTGAAGTTACCGTGTTGATTTCAAAACCCGTGATCGCTGAACCTGGGCTCAGGCCTACGTTTCCGTTGATGGTTGTCCCGGACGAGGGGACATTGGTGATTGTCGATCCGGCCAGAACCGCGAAGGTATCCAGCGCCTGAGCGCTGGCCCTTGTAATTGTAGAAACAGCGAGTACGGAAATTGCGATTGCGGCTATTGCGGTTGTGCGGTGAATCATAGAACTGCCCCTTTTAAGTCAAGTTATGCTGGCTGCTGATCACAGTCAACTAATACTTGTAGTTAACGAATTACTACTATTTATAGTAGAAAAGGGTCAGTTGATTTGCCTTGTCTGCAGCGATATTCTCGAGCGGTTTTCGTTATCCGGGTGCATACTGGTCCTTCAAACCCACTTCCACGCCAAGCCGACGATCGGCATCATGGTGGAAGTGCCGTCCGTCGCCATCTGCCTGAAGCGCTTATCTCCGTCGGGTTCAATGGCCTGCGGCATTATCTGCTGGAGGCCTCGCGTGACGATCCCCATCTTTTCGAGCTGGCATAAATTGAGGATCATGCATTGCTTGGCTGGTGGTAGATGTCATCTGTGCGAGCGCGGGCATGCAAGTTGATGTCAGCCTTTGCGGCGATGCAACCAGCGAAAATCAGGCCCTGCGGCTGCTGCCTGGCGCAGGCATCAAGAAAGTCCACTTTGCTGCTTCCCGGGTGGACCGGCCGCTTTCCCGCACGCGCCAGCGGCTGGCCGATGCACTTGGCAAGCACCGTAGTTTCGTCACCCAGATCACCAGCGCCGCTTATGCAAAGCCGCTGCCTGCCCGCCATGTGGCGACCATCCTGTCGGTCTGCGAGCAAGCAAGGCCTGCACCCAACCCGACAGCTCCTGCTGGCGGGCTCTGGTCCAACGCAGAACAGCACGCGCACCGTGGACCAGTAAATGCCTGTCTCCGCGCTTTGACATACGCCCCAGCCGGCAATTTGCTTCATGCATGCGATGCCAGGCCTTCAGCTTCTTTTCAAGAGCACCAATGCGAACCTCAACGGCGCGCATCTGCTCAATCAAAAGCAGAAGCGTTTCCCATTCCAGATCTGGCCAGCTCCGGAATAGGTTTGTCTTCATGATCTTCAATGATGTCTATCAGCTTGCCGATGTTGCAGGCACCAACTGAAGTGATGATGCCAAACGCGCCGCAATGGCCACGCAAAGCGTTGATCAGCATGGTGCGCCGACGAACCATAAGATCACGTGCCCTGTGCAGACTTAAGACCGCCTGCTGCTCGGCGCTTTTGATCGGCGCAAATCGCATGGTGGGCCGCATCGCGGCTTCACAGATCGCCTCGGCATCCGTGGCATCGTTCTTGTCGGTCTTGACGAAGGGTTTGACATATTGCGGTGGGATCAACCGCACCTCGTGGCCCATTGTCTATTGTAGGGAGATCCTGTAATGAACGTGCCCAATGATGCGCACTCGAACAGGCCTCCATGGCAACCAGGCACGGCGGCAACTTTATGAAGAATTTAACCACCTGAGCGCGCCGCAACTTTTTGCGCAGAGCGGCTGGCCATCTCGATCAGCACAATGAATCTGAAAAGCCGACTTTGCCAGATCCAGACCTATTGCTGTATCATTGGTCATGGACGTCACCTCTCCTGATTTGCTTTGACACAACCCAGTGTGGCTTATTTTGAAGTCGTTGGGGGCGTCCATACCGGCGACCGCAAATGCCACCCCATTTCGTATGAACGCGCTGCGCGGACAGTCGCTGTCAAACCATCACGTGCTTTTCGATGTAATCTGCGGCTTGATGGCTTTTCAGCGCCCTGGTCCACAGTTGATTGATCACGCTGTTGTACAATTCCGTCGCATCGGGCGCGGCGGTAATGGTTGCCACGCCAAGTCTCACATTGGCAAATGCACCCAATCTGAACGGGCTGACAGCAACGGATTTTTTGGTGGCCTGGCGAAAAATCTGAAGACTGGCACCGGGCAGGGAATCGACTATGACGCCCACTTGAACACCGATGGGCTGTTCGCGCAAAAGGGTGATGATATTTTGCACTTCAATACGTGCGGCTTCCCGCCTTTTGCCCAGATCGACTCCGTCCGGATTGTGCGTGCCCACGAAACCGAGGCGTACGAATTGTGTCAGTTCCGCAGCGGATACCAGACTGATGATACTGGGTGATTTCCTTTTGTAGTTTTCTTTTCTGCGCGATAGCACATCAATCAATACGTCAATCTCCCTGATTGCCTGCGCATAATCCTCGACGTCTTTGGGAATGCTTTCCGTCAGAACGTCTGGCAGAAATCTGTCGTATAGATCGGTTGTCAGAAGATAGGAGATCGGCCCGAAAAGAACGGTGATCTGATCCACATTTTCTTCGAGTTGGCGCATCCGTTCAAAGAAGCTGATGGCAGACGCAATGTATTCCACACCTGCGCCCAAGAGTGTTGGAAGTGAGACATCCAGCAGGTCGGCAATCTTGACCAGCGTATCGATTTTTGCCGATTGTCCCGATTCATATCTGTAGATCGCGGCGCGTGATACACCGGCCCTCTTGGCCAGTTCCTCCGGCGACATGCCTGCTCCCAGGCGAAACGCCTTCATGCGCTCGCCGATTTCTTCCACTGAGATGCCATGGTTCATTTGCCAGTATCCTGCTGTCTCCTCCTGCCGTACCAGTCCTCGGCATTGGCAAGGGGAAATGGCACACCAGTCGCAAAAAGAAAAGTATTATCAGAAAATTCTCAAAAATGAGAATTTTCTTTAGAATTAGATTATTCTTGACAACATCAGGTGTGCTTTATAGGTTTTCCGCTTCATCGTTCACAACCGAGGAATTAATGAAAATGTTGTTCACGCCTTCCCATTTAACACGGCGCGCTTTGCTCGTCGTCAGCACGCTTGCTTTGACGTCATCTACAGTCTGGGCAGCGGATTTTACTGCAAAAATCGGGCATCTTGAGTCTGACCAACAGTCACGCCACGTTCATCTTTTGAAGGTTGCTGAACTGGTGAAGGATCGCACCAACGGGGCCGTTGAGTTCCAGATATTTCCATCTGCGCAACTGGGCAATCAGCGTGAGATGACCGAAGGTGTCCAGTTGGGCACATTGGAAGCAACCGTTTCCCCCGCCGCCTTTATTGGCGGTTTCAATCCGGTTGTCTCAATTCTTGATATTCCTTTCCTGCTCCCGGCTGACGCTGACAAGGCCCAGGCCTTGCGCGAAGGAGAATTCGGGACTGCTCTTCTGGATTCGTTTTCCACGAAGGGTGTTGTCGCCGTTGCGCTTTGGCCAAATGGCCTGAAAAACTTCACATCAAACAAGCCGCTTGAAGATGTCGACTCGTTCAAAGGCCAAAAGTTCCGCACGATGGATTCCAAGATTCTGATCGAGCAGTTCGATGCCCTGGGCGCATCTGCGATCGCATTGCCGTTTGGCGAGCTTTACACATCGCTGCAAACAGGCGTTGTCGATGGACAGGAAAACCCGCTCGATACCATTCAGCGGATGAAATTTGACGAAGTGCAAAAGTACCTGGTGGTTTCCGAGCATGGCGCCATGGAAGATGTGGCCATGTTCAACCCGGCCTGGTGGAACAGCCTGCCGGAGGAATATCGCACGATCATCACCGATGCTTTCAACGAAGTCGTTCCCGAGCTTCGGGCCCATAAGGCGGCGGCTGTCGAAGCTGCTCTTGCTGCAATCAAGGAGGGTGACATCAATGTTCGTGTTGCTTCCGATGATGAAAAGGCGGCGCTTCGCGACAAGATGTATGAAAAAGCCAAGGCTGCCTATGTCGAACGCGCTGGCGATGCCGGCAAGAACCTGATCGCTGTCTATGAAAAGGCCTATTCGGAACTCCAATAGTTCAAGCCACAGGCGAGAGGCGGTCCATTGCGATCGCCTCTCGTTTCCCAAAAAGGGTCGCCCTGGTCGCGCTCATACATAGCTGGTGAAAATGCGATATCTACGTCGATTGGAGCGAGTGTTCCTCGTTTCCATCTTTCTTTCCATGGTGGCCCTGTTCGCAGTAAACGTGCTTGCACGTGAAATAGGGGGCACTTTCGCAAGCCAATTGGCCTGGGTCGATGAGGCTGTGCGGTTGATGAACATCTTCCTGGTGTTCGGCGCCCTTGGCCTTGCTTTGGAAAGGGGCCGTCACGTTGGTATCGACACGCTGAGAGAAGCACTTCCACAATTTGCAAGAAAGTCGATCCGCAAGATCATTGATGCAGTCGGCTGCATATTCTGTGCTTACATGGCATATCTGGCCTATCAACTCGTAATATTCGTTTTGAATACCGGGCAGAGAAGCCCGACCCTGGACGTCCCGATGGGCTGGATCTATGTGGCGCCAGTCATCGGTTTTGGTCTCCTCTCGTTCCGCTATCTACTCAGTTTTCTTTCGACCATCGATCGCTTCGCTTCGACAAAAGATGACGATGAAACGCCCTCGGTTGAAGGAGCGAAGCCATGATTTTTCTCGTTATTCTCCTTGCTGTCGTCATGCTCATCGCCGGCTTTGAAATGTTTCTGGTGCTTGGGGTTCCGGCGCTTGCCACAAAGGCAATCTTCTACGGTTCCATGCCTGACCTTGCCTTCATTCAGAAGACATTGGGCGGCATCAACCACACCACCTTGCTGGCCATTCCATTCTTCATATTTGCCGCCCAATTGATGGGTTCAGGCCAGATCGCCAGCCGTTTGACCGGATTGGTCAAGGCACTCGTCGGCCACAAGCGTGGTGGTATGGGCTACACGGTGATTGGCGGTTCGATGGCATTTGGTTCGGTTTCCGGATCCGCGCCGGCAACGGTCGCCGCCATGGGTCGCATGGTCTATCCGCAAATGCGCTCCGTCGGTTTTTCTGACAAATTCAGCCTGGGTCTTTTGGTGGCAAGTGCTGAAACCGCTTTGCTGATTCCACCTTCGATCACCTTCATCATTTACGGATGGATGACCGGTTCTTCCATCTCACGGCTGTTTGCCGGAGGCCTTGCCGTTGGCCTGGTTCTTGGCCTGGCCTTTGCCGTCCTTGTCAAACTGGAAGCCAAACGGTCCGGTGTTCAATCCTTTGAAAAAACCTCTGGCCGGGAAAAGCTGCAGGCCCTGCGTGAGGCCGGTTGGTCGCTCGGAATGCCTGCCATCATTCTCGGCGGTATTTATGCCGGGTTCTTTACGCCGACGGAAGCAGCCGCCGTCAGTGTTGTCTACGCAATCCTGATTGAAGCCTTTGTCTACAAGAATCTCGGATTTTCAAAACTGGTTGAACTGACCGAACGGGCAGCCATTTCAACCGCCACAATCTTCATTCTGCTGGCAATGGGCGCCGTCCTGGCATTCTTCATCACGCTGGCACAGGTGCCGGCCCAGATCACCGACTTCCTGACGGCAATCGATGCCGGACCAATCACATTCCTGCTGGCGGTCAATGTCTGCTTTCTGATCGCGGGCATGTTCATTGATCCCAACTCGGCCCTGCTCATTCTCGTCCCACCTTTGTATCCGGTCGCTGTCGCGCTTGGCATAGATCCGATCCATTTTGGTATGATCGTGACACTGAATATCGGCATGGGGATGATCACCCCGCCATTTGGCCTGGATATATTTGTTGCGTCATCAACGCTGAACAAGCCGGTCATGAGCATCATCAAAGGTGTCTGGCCGTTCGTCGTCGCCAACATCGTCGTATTGATGATCATCACCTATGTCCCGTCGATATCTCTATTCATCCCGAACCTGATTTTTGGTCAATAGGAGGCAGTCATGCGCACTATGGCTCTTGAAACGCCTGACACTGGGGATGAGGTCAAACCAATCCACGAGGTCGATTGTGTTGTTAAAAGCAATGACAGGGTCAATGACGAATATCGTCTGCTGGTTCTCGACGCACCGCTGAAAATTCTCGACTGTGAGCCCGGGCAGTTCTTTCATTTGCTCTGCCCGATATCAGGCAATTTGCAGCCCTATCTGCGCCGGCCAATGAGCATCTACGGCTATTATCCGGACAAGGGCGAATTGCATTTCCTGTACAAGGTGACGGGTGAGGGCACCGCCGCGATGGCCACCATGAAGATGGGTGACACGTTCAATGTTCTGGGGCCACTCGGCAAGGGCTTTGACATCTTGCCCAATTGGAAAAATCTGCTGCTTGTCGCGCGTGGCGTTGGGCTTGCGACCCTGGCGCCGCTCGCTCTGGAAGCACGTCGCCTGAACAGGAATCTCACTGCGATCTGCAGTGCGCGCTCGAAGAGCGTTCTCATGTCTCTCGACTATTTTCGGGACCTTGGCGTGAATGTCATTGCTCTAACCGATGAAGACGCCACGTCGAGCGTCGAAAACATGCGCAGGATCATTGAAGCCCTGATCGCCGATGAGGGCGTCGATGCCATGTATACCTGTGGGTCAAACCGAATCTTGAAATTGCTGCAGGACGTCGGCAAATCGCACAAAATCCCGGGACAGATTGCGCTTGAACAGCAAATGGCCTGCGGGTTTGGCATGTGCCAGTGCTGCGTCAGGGCTTTTCACAGAGAGGGCATCATCGTCAACGAGCGGGTGTGCACAGAAGGTCCGGTGTTTGATTTGCAGGAGGCCATCGGATGTTAGATCTGACAACGCAAATCGGCACATTGAAGCTTAAAAATCCGATCATGCCTGCCTCTGGCACATTCTCCGAAGATCTCGCCCGGGTCTTTGATCTCGACCTCATCGGAGCGCATGTCACCAAGACGATTACCCGGGAAAAGCGCAGTGGAAACCCTACACCGCGTGTGTGCGAAGTGCGCGGTTCCATGCTCAATTCGATTGGCATTCCCAGCAAGGGCGTCGAGGCATTCCTTGCAAACGTCATTCCGTTCTATGCGCAATATGATGCGCCATTGATCGTCAGTATCTCGGCAGGCAGCGCCGATGAATTTGCCTCTTTGTGTGAAGAGGTCAGCGTTCCCGGTGTCGCCGCCATTGAAGTGAATATCTCCTGCCCGAATATTGAAGAAGATGGAAAAGCATTTGCCATGCGCCCTTCGACGACGGAAGCGGTCATGAGAAAACTGCGAAATGCAACGGACCTGCCACTTTGGGCAAAGCTCACCCCCAATACCGGTGAGACGACGGAAGTTGCAAAAGCGGCGGAAGCTGCCGGTGCGGACGCTCTTGTTGTCTCCAACACATTGCTGGCGATGGCCATCGATATCCATACGCGTCGCCCAAAACTTGGAAACCTGATGGGTGGCCTGTCCGGGCCTGCCTTCAAACCCATTGCATTGCGCATGGCCTATCAATGTGCCAAATCGGTCGACATTCCGGTCATTGGCTGTGGCGGCATTTCAAACCTTGAGGATGTGATTGAATATCTGATTGCCGGCGCAGTGGCGGTCCAGGTTGGAACGGCCACATTTATAGACCCGAAAATCATGGTGAACATGGTTGATGGCATTGAGGCCTATCTGAAGTCCCAGGGTCTGCACAGCGTCAGCCAATTGGTTGGGTCTGTGGAAGATGGAGAAGTGTCTGACGGTTTGGTCTTTATGGAGGCAGCGCCATGAACAACATCAATAGAGAAATTCGCGCCGAAAGCCTCATGGGGAAATTTGATGCCGAAGGGGCAGCTGCCCGGCTGTTTGAGGATGTCGCGGCCTTCTCGGCAGACACGGCAGGGGTCAGTCGCCCGGCATTCTCGGCAATGGAAACCAGAACGTTGAAATATCTTGAAGACTATGCCCATGGGCAAGGGCTGGCCGTCCACTATGATGCCGGGCAAAACGCTGTTTTTTCATTGCCGGAAGATGCTGAAGCAAAAAAGTTCATTCTGGTAGGATCTCATGTGGACAGCGTGCCCAACGGCGGCAATTTCGACGGCCTGGCCGGTGTCATCGCCGGACTGTTGTGTCTGGCGCGCGCCAGATACGAAGGCATTCGCTTTGCCAAACCGGTCAAGGTTATCGCCATGCGCGGCGAAGAAAGCGCCTGGTTCGGCCCCTGTTATATCGCCTCCAAGGCGCTGCTGGGCAAACTTGAAGAGGAAGAAATCAACGCCACGCACAAGGGTGACGGACGGGATCTCGGGACGCATATGTCCGAAATCGGGATCAACATGAACCGCGTGCGCCAGCACCTGCCGCTGATGGATCCCAAGACAATCGACTCCTATATCGAACTGCATATTGAGCAGGGGCCGCTTCTGATTGAAAAAGACATGCCGGCCGCTGTGGTCTCGGGCATTCGCGGCAATATTCGTTACAGGAACATCAGATGCATCGGCGAACCAGGCCATTCAGGTGCTGTCCCGAGAGCCTACCGAAAAGACCCGGTGCTGGCGATGGCGGATCTTCTGACGCGTCTGGATGAGAGCTGGCTGACCATTTTGCAAAAGGGTGAGGACCTCGTCATCACCTGCGGCATGGTGGCAACAGATCCCCAGCGTCATGCGCTCACGCGCATTCCCGATCTGGTGGATTTCAGTCTGGATTTGCGCAGCCAAAGCGCCGAGGCACTGGATGACATACGCACGCTGCTGATGCAGGAAATCAGAACGGTTGAAAAAGAGCGCGGCGTGACATTCGAACGCGACGGGGAAATGTGTACTGCGCCGGCACTTTGTGACAATCAGATGATTGATGGTCTCTCGGAATCGATGGCGCGCGTCAACCAGAAGCCCTTCACCATGCCTTCGGGCGGTGGTCACGATGCGGCAGTCTTTGCCAATGCCGGCATCCCTTCAGCAATGATTTTTGTTCGCAACAGAAACGGTTCTCACAATCCGGATGAAGCGATGGAAATTGCCGATCTCATTGCAGGCACGGATATCATCTTCAATTACCTGACGGAGGTGGCGCAATGAGTGTTTCACAATTCGTCATGCGGCGCCCGGATGATTGGCATTTGCATCTGCGTGACGGTCACATGCTGGGTGCTGTGATCGGCCATTCAAGCGCGAACTTTGCCCGCGCCATCATCATGCCCAATCTCGTTCCGCCCGTGGTGACAACTGAGCAGGCCGCCCAATACAAGCAGCGGATTATATCGCGCATTCCGGCGGGACATGAATTCGAGCCTCTGATGACCCTCTATCTGACCGAAGAGACCCGGATCGAGGATGTGAAAGCAGGGGCGCAATCGGGTCTGATCAAAGCGCTGAAACTTTATCCTGCCGGGGCGACCACCAATTCGGACAGCGGTGTAACAGATTTCGACAATGTCATTCCCCTGCTGGAATCCATGGCTGAGATCGGCCTGCCACTCCTGGTCCACGGTGAAGTCACGGATTCCGATATTGATATCTTCGACAGGGAAGCCGTCTTCATTGAGCGCGTTCTTCATCCGATCCGCAACAGGGTCCCGGACCTGCGTGTCGTCATGGAGCATGTGACCACATCGGATGGGGTCGACTATGTTTTGTCACAGGGTGACAATATTGCGGCAACGATTACGACCCATCATCTGATCATCAATCGCAACGCCTACCTGGTGGGCGGTGTCAAACCCCACTATTATTGTTTGCCCGTCGCCAAACGCGAAGAGCATCGCCTGGCACTCGTCGCCGCTGCCACATCCGGAAATTCAAAATTTTTCCTTGGCACGGATTCAGCGCCTCACTTGGATGGCGCAAAAATTTCCGCCTGCGGCTGCGCCGGCATTTACACCTCAATCAATACGCTGAACTGTCTGGCGCACGTCTTTGAAGACAATGATGCGCTCGACAATCTCGAGTGCTTTGCATCGCTCAATGGTCCTGCCTTTTACCGACTGCCCGTGAACGAGGAACGGCTCAAATTCAGCCGGTCCGATGAGCCGGTTTCATTTCCCGAACAGATTTCCGTTCAAAATGACCACGTAACCGTGTTTGATCCGGGGTTTCCATTGTTTTGGCAGCACGAACCTACTAACGCTCTGGAGGTTTGAGCCAATAGATCTTCCAAAAGGATATCGCCATGATTCCCAGTTCCTTCCCCAACCGTGAATTGATTGCGGAACTGACTGCCAAAATGTTGCTTGAAATCGATGCGGTTCATTTTCGCACGGAAAAGCCGTTCATGTTTACCTCGGGTCTCGCAAGCCCCGTCTATATCGATTGCCGCAAGCTGATTTCCTATCCGCGCATTCGCAATACCCTGATGGATTTTACGGCAGGTATCGTCATGCGCGACATCGGTTTCGAACAGATCGACAGCGTCACCGGCGGTGAAACGGCGGGCATTCCATTTGCAGCCTGGCTTGCCGAGAAGCTGAACCTGCCCATGCATTATGTGCGCAAGAAACCAAAAGGTTTTGGACGTGATGCGCAGATTGAGGGCAATTCCATTGAAGGCAAACGGGTTTTGCTTGTTGAGGATCTGACGACAGACGGCGGTAGCAAGATCAAATTCTGCGAAGCCATCCGTGCGGCCGGTGCGGAGATCACCGATACGGTCGTGGTTTTCTACTACGACATCTTTCCGCAATCGCGTGAGAACCTCGAAAAGATCGGCCTGAACCTGCATTATCTTGCAACATGGCGCGACGTTCTCGCCGTTTGCAAGAAGCAGGAATACTTCGACCCTGAAACGCTGAAACAGGTTGAGAGTTTCCTGGATGATCCTCTTGCCTGGTCCGGTGCGAATGGCGGGGCGACACAAATATCTGCTCTAAACAAGAAGGACTAGTTCAATGCGTATTTCGGATCTTCTGGATATCATCGAAAATCAAGGCAAAGGTGTGCGCTCCTATATTGAGTGCGCCCGCATATGCCAGGAGCGCATCAATGAAAAACCGGAGGATGCTGCCTCCTATTACCTGCTGAAAATTGCTGCCAATCGGTTTGTCGACGCCTATGACGATCAACCCTTGTTGAGCAACCTGGCAGACAGCGAATTCCTGAACTTCAAGAATTATGTCGATCAGTTGCACGCCGCTGAACAGGAATCAGATCCAGCAATGAAACTGAGCACTTTGAACCGTGTTGCGGCTGAAATTGCCAATCACAAACTTCTGCGATCTGCTGTTTGAGCATTTGCCAAATGCGCCAGATCGAAAGACGATATTGTGACGGGATTGGTTGAACGAAGGGGCAGGGGCATTTGCAATCTCGTTTCCCGTCCGCCGCAACAGGTCACCCGGCACGCCAAAAGACCCGTGCGGGTGTCGGGGAAGCCGACCAGGCGCTGTGCCTTGCCTTGCCATGCCGGTCGAGCGTGCAGAGCGCGACTGATACGAGATCTCGGCTCATTGCCTCATGGCGACCATGTTCCTTTCATTCTGGTTCCGTCTAAGGGGATGGCCAGCGCCGGACCTTTGCAGCCCGCACCGGCGCTGTGCCGGCTACGTCAATGCAAGGGCGCGGACCACGGGGCATCGATGGGCTGGTCGTTATGGCGCCATAGTGATGGATGAACGCACCTGTTCAACGCTATCCGTTATGTTCCATTATGTTTTTGATCGGTAATTGGTGGTGATCCGACGATGTTTGAATATGTGACACTTGAAGATGGCTTGGAATTGGGAAGCTTTGATGCATTCAGGCCTTTCAAATGCAATGCAGACTCAAGACCGCCTGCTGCTCGGCGCTTTTGATCGGAGCAAACCGCATGGTTGGCCGAATCGCGGCTTCACAGATCGCCTCGGCATCCGTGGCATCGTTCTTGTTGGTCTTGACGAAATGTTTGACATATTGCGGCGGGATCAACCGCACCTCGTGGCCGAGATCCTGTAAGGCACATGCCCAGTGATGAGCACTGGAAAAGTGCCTCCATGGCAACAAGCCACGGCGGCAACGTTCTAAAGAATTCAACCACCTGAGCGCGCCGCAACTTCTTGCGCATCAAGGGCTGGCCATCCCGATCAGCATAATGAACCTGAAAAACCGACTTTGCCAAATCCAACCCGATTGTTGTAATTTTGGTCATGGACGTGCCCTCGACTGATTTGCTTCGACACAACACAGTATGGCTCAATTTGAATTCGTTGGGGGCGTTCTTAACAACTACCGTATTTCAAATGGGAGGATCAGAACGACCAGTTCGAGGCCAATCGGTGGCTGAAAGTTGAGACTATAAGATTAAGCTGGTGCATTATGGTGCTTTCATGTGTAATCTGGTGCAATGCGGCACGAGGAGGCACAAGGAGCGGTCATGCTAGACATCGAAACCACCGAGATGCGCCGGTTCACTATCTCATTGGAGACTTTAGCGCACGACGAATTAAAGCAAATCGCCATTTCACACCGCCCACCATTGTCTCTGCAATATGTGATCAGATACGCTCTTTTGCGCTTTCTTGACGAGAATCGAGATCAGCAACTCAAGCTGGACATCGAATAAAATGCGAACTCTAAAATTCATTGATTTGTTTGCTGGGCTCGGTGGATTTCACCTTGCACTTCAGTCACTTGGCCATAAATGCGTGTTTGCTTGCGAACGTGATGAAAATTTGGCGAGCCTATATGAAAAGAATTTTGGAATTATCCCTCACGGTGACATTCGCACACTCGACCTGCCCTCCGTTCCAGACCACGACATTCTCTGCGCAGGCTTCCCTTGCCAACCATTCTCGAAGGCAGGAGGTCAGCAAGGATTTGAATGCCCGCAATGGGGAGACTTGATCGATTATGTCGTCCGTATCCTGCGGCAAAAAAAGCCCGAATTCTTCATTATTGAGAACGTTCCTAATCTTGTTCGCCACAGGCAGGGTCAGACTTGGCGGAAGATAATGCACAAGCTGCGCCTCGCTGGCTACAGTGTAGATGACGGAAAACTTTCGCCCCACCAACTTGGTGTCCCACAAGTTCGCGAACGTGCGTTTATTGTTGGTCGACGCGGTGGACTCGGTGACTTTTCTTGGCCGGTGCCTCGCTTGGAAGCAGATCTTTCAATCTACAATGTGCTCGACACGAACCCACCAGACGCCAAGCCTTTACCGAAGAATTTCGTAGCCTATCTCGAGGCATGGCAGGATTTTCTTGATCGTTTTCCATTAGATGAACAGTTGCCGTCATTTCCGATTTGGGCGATGGAATTTGGCGCAACTTATCCTTTCCTCGATCGCTCTGCATGCGGAATTGGCGTTGAAGAACTCGGTTCCTTTAAGGGAAGCTTTGGAACTCACCTTTGTGATCTGAAGGAAGAAGATGTTATTTCGGCGTTGCCGGCCTACGCACGTGGCAACGTAGACGGATTTCCTAAGTGGAAAATCGATTTCATCCGACAGAACCGCGAATTTTATGAGAGGCATAAAAGTTGGATTGACGGCTGGCTACCACGAATTCGCGATTTTGCGCCAAGCTTCCAGAAATTCGAATGGAATTGCAAAGGCGAGAAGCGTTTAATCTGGGACTACGTCATCCAGTTTCGTGCATCAGGAATCCGCATCAAGCGTCCAGTAACTGCACCCTCGTTGGTCGCGATGACTATTAGCCAAGTGCCAGTGATCGCATGGGAGCGGCGCTATATGACCACGCGAGAATGCAGTCGCCTCCAAAGTATGGGTAATTTGGAGCACTTGCCGGAGGCTCAGACAGCGGCCTTTAAGGCTCTTGGTAATGCTGTGAATGTTGATGTGGTTCACGCTATTGCACAAGAGCTCCTATCGTTTACTGATGAAAAAAATACTAGAAAAGAGGTTTTTTTATCCCCCTCGAGGGAGAAAAAACAGCCCAATGCCGCATTTGAAACGGCTGCGTAAGTATTTGGCTCGCATAGGAAGGACCGCAAATTGGCGGCACAAAAGGTTGATATTCGTCCTGGCGTGAGTGTACTCGCAGTATTAAGGCATCTGAATTATAAGCCTTGGTACGCCATTGCAGAATTCGTGGACAATGCGGTTGAGAGTTTCTCTCGAAATGAGAGCCAGTTGCGGGCGCACCATGGCGACGACTTCAAACTCGTCGTGAGCGTCGACATCGACACAACATCTCCTGCTCGCATCTCCATTCGTGACAATGCCGCTGGAATCGCTATCGCGGATTTTAGTCGAGCGTTTCGCCCAGCCGCGATCCCACCCGACCGGACTGGTCTTGCTGAGTTCGGAATGGGCATGAAAAGCGCCGCCTGCTGGTTCGCACCGCAGTGGTATGTTCGGACGTCTGCTTTCGGCGACCCGGTGGCCCGTACCGTGCGTTTTGATATCGCCAACATTGTCAATGATGAGATCGAAGAACTAGATATTGAGGAAGAGCAGGAAGAAGCCGATTTTCATTATACCGAGATCGTGTTGGAAAACACCTTTCACGTCCCTGTCGGGCGCACGGTCGGGAAACTCAAGGAACACCTGACGGACATTTACCGTGTCTTTATCCGCGAGGGAGCTTTGGAACTCCGCTTCAATGGCGAAACCCTCGCGCCGCAAGAACCACCGATTCTGTCAGCTCCATACTTCCGCGAGATGGAGAGCCCACCAAAGTTATGGCGAAAGGACATCGCATTTGACCTAGGAGATGGGTTGTCGGTCCAAGGTTTTGCCGCTCTGCGCGAGACGGCGAACACAGCCAAGGCTGGCTTTTCGCTTTTCCGACGTGGTCGTGTGATCGAAGGAAGTGGTGACGAAGGATATCGACCGTCCTTCATCTTCGGCAGTTCGAATAGCTACCGGTATCAGCGGCTGTTTGGTGAACTTCACCTTGATGGTTTCGAGGTCAGTCATACAAAAGATGGTTTTCGTTGGGACGAAAACGAACAGCCGTTCCTGGAGCTTTTGCGTGAACACCTCGATAGTGAAGACTTGCCCTTGCTCAAACAAGCAGAAGGCTACCGAGTGCGAATCGCGAGGGCTCAGATGACCCGTACCGCGATACAAGCGGTCGATAATACGGCAAGAGCGATCGCAGCGCGACTACCTGAGGCATTGCCAGCTATATCCGATGCACCTCCAGTCGACGCGCCTGACGAGGAATCCCCGCATGCGGGGACTCTCGCACGGAAGCAATTTGATATCCGCTTCCGTGACAAAGAATGGCGTATCAATATAGAGTTGACCGAGGATCCGTCAGAAAGCCTCTGGTTGGTTTTCAGCGATGTGGCCGCCTCAACAGAGCAGCCGCGTTGTCTCGATATTAGGGTTTCGATGGTGCACCCGTTCATGGTCCGATTTGCACAAACTGATAGCGAAGATGTGGAGGCGCTCTTGCGAGTAGCTGCTGCGCTTGCTCTTGCTGAAGTATTGGCTCGTGACTCTGGCGTGCGCCATGCCGGAACGATCCGCCGCAACTTAAACGACATTATTCGTCACGCGCTTTCGGATGCGTAATATTTCACAGGTGATCCATGACAGATGATGCTCCCTTTGTTGTTCAGCCGATAGACCACGAAGTGCAGGGCGGGCGCTGGCAGCCTTTGGTCGGGCCGGAAACTCACGATTTCCTTGAGCATGTCGTACCGGACGGTAGTCGTGATATTGTGCGAGATGCCGCCGCCTCAATTCTGGGACGAGGCATCTCGCCCAATGATCCGGCCGGACAGGAAACCGGTCTGGTCGTTGGTTATGTTCAAAGCGGCAAGACTATGTCGTTTGAAACCACGGCGGCTCTTGCCCGTGATAACGGCTTCCAGATGGTTATCATTGTCGCTGGAATGTCAAATCCTTTGCTTGAACAATCGACGGGGCGAGTGCGCCGGGATCTTCGCCTCGATGACTCAAGCCGTGCGAGGAGTTGGATTCATTTCCAGAACCCCGAACAAGAAGACGCCATCGTCCAAACCATGCGAGATGTCTTCGACGACTGGCGAGATGAAGGCACCCCAGACGAGTACAAGATGACTGTGCTCGTCACAGTACTCAAACATCACCGTCGACTAGGGACTCTAACTCAGCTACTGCAAACTGTCGGTATGGAGGGCGTGCCTGTTCTCATCATCGATGACGAGGCAGATCAAGCGAGCCTCAATACGGAAGTTGCCCAGGGTGAAGAAAGCACCACTTACCGCCGCCTGATGGCACTCCGCGACGCGCTACCGCTGCACAGTTATCTGCAGTACACTGCAACTCCACAGGCCCCGCTTCTGGTCAGTATCGTGGACGCACTGTCTCCCAATTTTGTAGAAGTCCTGACGCCAGGCGACGCCTATGTCGGGGGAAGAGATTTCTTTGACGGCAATCATCAATATGTTCGCACAATTCCGCCGGCCGACGTGCCAACCAATGCCAATCCGCTTCCCGAACCCCCGGATTCGCTACTCGAGGCTCTGCGAATATTCATGGTTGGCGTTGCCGCCGGCCTAATGGAAGCTGGGAATCGTGGCAATCGTTCGATGCTCGTCCATCCGTCGCACCTGACCGCGCAGCATCAAGAGTACTACAATTGGGTTCGCGATATATTTGAAGAATGGAAGCGTGTTCTTGGCTTGCCAGATACGGATCCTGACAAGCAGGAACTGGTCGAGGAACTGCGCGTGGCGTATGGTGATCTTGCGCAAACCGTGTCGGAAGGTTTGCCGTCCTTCGATCAATTGGCACCGACCTTTCGATTTGCCTTTCGACGAACCCGCCTCCTCGAAGTCAACGCGCGCGCTGGTCGGACACCTGAGGTGGACTGGGGCAGTGCATACGGCTGGATTCTCGTGGGCGGGCAAGCCATGGACCGCGGCTTCACGGTAGAAGGTTTGACCGTGACCTATATGCCGCGCGGGATTGGCGTTGGCAACGCGGACACAGTACAGCAGCGGGCGCGTTTCTTTGGCTACAAGCGAGGCTACCTCGGTTATTGTCGTGTTTACCTTGAGCAAGGCACTCATCGTGCGTTCCAGCGCTATGTTGAGCATGAGGAAGACATGCGCGTTCAACTCGAAGACATTCGGGACAGCGGACGTTCCCTAAATGATTGGAAGCGCGCCTTTGTTTTGGACAACGCTCTTCGACCCTGTCGTCAAAATGTGCTGGAGTTTGATTATATCCGTGGACGTTTTTCTGACGACTGGGTTGCACCACGTGTCGTTTTGGCAACGGACAGCGTGCTTCAAGCCAATCGGCAGACCATTGCGGATTTTCTTGCGGCTACTCAGTTCGTAGATGACGAAGGTCACCAAGATAGGACAGACACTCAGCGCCATGAAGTCGCAACGGGCTTGTCGTTGCGCGATGTGTTGGAGCGACTGCTCATTCCGATGCGCATTACCAGTTCCCGCGACTCACAGCAGATAACAGGACTACTGCTGCAGCTTAGTCGGGCGCTTGAAAATGACCCGGACGAACTTTGCGCAGTCTACCGCATGAGTCCACGAACTGGACGCGAGCGCGGCGTTGATGGTAGCGGTGAGGTTACCAACCTCTTCCAGGGTCAAGCGCCCGTTAATCCACCCGCAAGGAGAGGAGAGGTCTATCCTGGCGACCGGGCTGTTCGGCAAGAAGGGCATGTATCGGTGCAGATACACACGCTTGACCTGACACGAGATGGAGCAGTTGTTCAACAGAACGTGCCTGTTCTAGCGGTTTGGGTTCCTTCTCAGCTCGCGGTGGGCTGGATAAACCAAAATCAACCAGGGCAGAATACGTGAAAGAACCTGGGCTTTTCGCCATCTATGAGGGCATAGCTGTGCCCGATAGTGCAAGTGCCGGCACACCGTTTTTTGCGGTTAGGCCGGTCGCCGAGCATAGCACCTACTTCGTAGGCAAAGACGCTTCCGCACGAGCGTGCCTGCTCATAGCAACTGCGAATGAGTTTGGACGTAAACCCCCACCCATCCGACTTGAGAGCCTAGACGCGCAATTCGAGCTCGCTTGTGTAATTAAGGACCCCACAGGTAAGGTAAGGGAAGGTCTGTTTACTGTAGTCAGGTGCCGTTCCCTGGAGGCTGAAACCATCCGGTATTTCCTATCAGTATGCCGGATCATCATGCGGCACTTGGGGAATGCTCCTTCGCGGGCCTCAATTGCTGAGGCTGTACGTCGTATTGCGTCGATATTTCAAAGCATTAAAAAGCCGCCTGTTCGCTCGTTAAACGGACTGTTCGGCGAACTTTTCATGATTTTGCAGAGTCGAAGTTCGACAAGGGCGGTTGCGGCTTGGCGCATCGACCAAGCGTCGCGCTACGACTTCGCCTCCGGGGACGTTCGGATAGATGTCAAAAGCAGTGCCGTGAGGATCCGTAAGCACACATTTTCGTACGATCAGTGCAATCCGCCGCCAGGCACCGAAGCTGTCGTTGCGTCAATTATGGTGGAGCGCATTCCTAGCGGGATCTCTTTAGACAGTCTGATTGGTTCGATCGAGGAACGGATCGCAGGAGTCGAAGACCTTGTTCTCAAACTTCATCAGGTTGTCGCTTCAACTCTTGGTTCAAGTCTCTCCGAGTCATTGCAAGTTTCCTTTGATCCGCGCCTTGCGGCAACCTCTCTCGAGTTTTTCGACTTACGTGAAATACCCGCTTTGAGGGGGCCACTCCCGCCAAGCGTCTCTGACGTTCGGTTCACGGTTGATATGTCAGGACTAGTACCGATGGACAAAGAAGCTCTGATTGATCGAAATCCTCATTTCTGGGATCTCGTACCGGATGAATGAAGCCGGGCGAGTTGGATCCCGGTTCTCTTTCGAAATGCCTGTTCTGCAAAATGCGAACTCAACGAATTATTTTCTCTTGTTTATTGTCAATTTCTTGCGATGACTTGGTAATCATCCCATTTTCAAAGGGATCGATAACTGGGCTTCAGGCAGCCTGGTTAAGTTTCATAGCCGGCGTGATGCCGCCAATGGCCATATTCGGCCGTTCGTTGTTGCATGCCTATAGCCACTTCGCGGCATATTCCGGCACCTCTTGAATTGTCAGGAAGATATACTGCCCGCGCCGTTCTTTGCTGACCATGCAGTTTTAACGTTCAATGTAAGCGTTCCGCTGCGGTTTGCCCGGTAACCTTAAACAATAAAAAACGTCCAGTTTTGGCGGCAGATCCTCTACCCTCACATTCACCCAAGCGTCGCAATCACCGTTCCAAGTCCTGACATCTCCACCCGTATCTCCCCGGGCCCCTTGTGATACCAGATCGGGCTGTGCGTTCCGCACAGGACAGTCTGGCCTGCCTCAAGCGTCAGGCCGCGGGCGGCGAGGTGGTTTGCCAGCCACAGGACGGCCTCGACTGGTGGCTGCGGGGCCGCGCCTGTCACGTCGTGGACGACCGTGCCATCGATCGACACCACGGTGTGGATCGCGTCTGCATCCAGTTGATCGGGGGAGGCGCCTGGTCCGCCCCGCACGGCGCCCACGTTTGAAATGTTCTGCGCGATCGCATCGGCTATATGGACCGATTGCATGTCGGTGTTGCGCATGTCGAGCAGCTCCAGAGCCGGCACGAAGCGATCAATGGCGCGCATGACCTGTGTTCTGTCGAACGGCGCATTCTGCGGCGACAGGGTCGATCCCATCACGGCGGCGATCTCAGGCTCAAAGGCAAATTCGGTGTAGTCGGAGACGTTCAGCGCAGCCGGACTGTCATGGCTCTGGTCGCCGAAAATCCGACCGCTGACCGGATCCTCCAGTTTGAACCGCGCCAGCAGCGCCGGGGAATTGGCGGCGATCTTCCATCCTGCGACGGGCGCGCGGTTGCCGCTGCTGATCAGCGCATCGGCCAGGGCGTCCTGAATCTCATAGGCTTCCTCTGTCCGGCGAGGCGGGTTCGTCGCGTAAGCCTGATAGGGCGCGCCCTCGAGCGTGTCCCGCATGATCTGCCCGGTGATGTCTTTGTGCGCGCTCATGTGATCATCCTTTTGACGTCGGTTATCCAGCCCAATCCATCCATGGTCCGCCCGGCCGGGTTGTATTCGGCTGACACATCATCATCATAGCCTGTGTGGCGCAGTGCGGCGAAGGCCGCTGAAAAATCAATGCTGCCCGTACCCGGCTCATGCCTGCCCCCGGTATCGGCGAACTGGACGTGACCGATATGCGGTCCCGCCTGCGCAATGGCTGCGCAAAGGTCAGGCTCGGTGCGGGCCATGTGATAGAAGTCGAATTGCAGCGCAAGGTTGGGGTGCGAGAGTTCTGCCAGCAGGTCCAGTGCCGGGCGCAATCCGGTTAAAAAGAAACCCGGCACATCGACGGGATTGACCGGTTCCACCATCACCTGCACGCCGATCTTTTCCATCACCGCCGCCGTATGCTGGAGATTGTCCTTCAGCACCTGTCTGCAAAGCGCCGGATCTGCGCCCGGGGCAGGGCGCCCGGAAAGGACATTGACCTTGCGCACCCCCAGGGCCCGGGCATGCCCGGCGCAGGTTGCAACCGCCGCGCGAAAGGCCTCTTGCTGTTCCGGCAGTGCCGCCAGCCCGACCGCATCGCCCTGCCCACGCGGAACATTGATGAGCGTGATCGCCATCCCCGTGTTGCCTGCAGCGTCCTGCAGGGCGGCGATATCGTCCGCCTGTGGAAACTGAATTTCAACGGCTTCAAACCCGGCTGCCCGCGCCGCCGCCAGCCGTTCCGCCAGCGGCAATTGCGTGAACAGCATCGAAATATTGGCGATCAATCGCATCGGCAGGTCCTCAAATTCTGATGTTGACAGCAAGCGCGATTCAGTGATCTATTTCAAGCATAAATATTCTATGGAAAGAACATATTGGGGATAAGATCATGTCCGGACCGAATGGCAAAAAACTGAGGTCTCGGATCACCACCGACGGCATCGACAGAACTCCGCACCGGGCTTTCATGCGGGCGATGGGGCTCGACGATGCGGCGATTGCCAAGCCGATGGTCGGTGTGGTCAGCCAGAAGGGCGAAGTCACGCCCTGCAACATGACCCACTACGCTCAGGTGGACTATGCCAAGGAAGGCGTGGCCATGGCCGGCGGCACGCCGCGCGAATTCACCACCATTTCCGTTTCCGACGGCGTCGGCATGAACCACGAGGGCATGAAGTTTTCACTGGTCAGCCGCGAGATCATCGCCGACAGTATCGAGGCGGTCATTCACGGCCACGCCTATGACGGGCTGGTGGGCTATGGCGGCTGTGACAAGACGCTTCCCGGCGTCATCATGGGCATGGTGCGCTGTAATGTGCCCTCCGTCTTTGTCTATGGCGGCTCTGCTCTGCCCGGCCGATTTGACGGCCGCGATGTATCGGTTCTCGACGCCTATGAGGCCGTAGGCGCGGTTCAGGCCGGGACCATGAGTGAAGATGAGCTGACCCAACTCGAAGAGGCCTGCAAACCGACCATTGGCGCCTGCGCCGGGCAATTCACCGCCAATACGATGGCCATGGTGTCAGAGGCTCTGGGCCTGACCGTTCCCAATTCAGCAATGATCCCGGGTGTGTATTCACAGCGCAAGG
This sequence comes from Rhizobiaceae bacterium, assembly GCA_029233925.1. Lineage (GTDB taxonomy): Bacteria > Pseudomonadota > Alphaproteobacteria > Rhizobiales > Rhizobiaceae > Hoeflea_A. Next base: position 207,953 of record JARGOX010000001.1, on the reverse strand, counting down.
GCGTCGGACACAAGGCCGGCGCGCTGGTGATGGAGATGATCGAACGGGGCGGCCCGCTGCCGCGCGAGATCGTCACACGCAAGGCGCTGGAAAATGCCTGCGCCATTGTCGCGGCGACGGGCGGCTCGACCAATACCGCGCTGCACATTCCGGCCATCGCCCATGAAGCCGGAATCAAGTTCACCGCGGACGAGGTCGCCGAGGTGCTGCAACGCACCCCCTTCATCGGCAACCTGCGTCCCGGCGGCAAATATCACGCCAAGGATGTCTATGAGATCGGCGGCGCGCATGTGGTCATCAAGGAACTGATCGCCCATGGGTTCATGCATGGCGACACGATGACGGTCACCGGCCGCACATTGGCCGAAGAGGTGGCAGACGCCCCGGCGCCGGACGGCGAGGTCATAAGGACTGTCGAAAATGCGATCATGTCATCGGGCGGTGTTGTGGTGCTCAAGGGCAACCTGTGCCCGGATGGCGCGCTGCTCAAGGTCGCCGGGCTGAAATCGCTGACCTTCACCGGCACGGCCCGCGTTTTTGAAAGCGAAGATGATGCTGTCGAGGCGGTTCATTCGCGCGATTACCAGGAGGGACAGGTCCTCATCGTGCGCAACGAAGGCCCGGTCGGCGGGCCGGGCATGCGGGAAATGCTGGGCCTGACAGCCCTGATCTACGGCCAGGGCATGGGCGAAAAAGTGGCGCTTTTGACTGATGGGCGGTTCTCCGGCGCAACACGCGGCATGTGTATCGGCCATGCCGCACCGGAAGCGGCCATTGGCGGCCCGCTGGGACTGGTTCTGGACGGCGACTCGATCACCATTGACGGCAAGCAGGCCACCATCACGCTGAATGTCTCGGATGAGGAACTGGAGCGCCGTCGCGCCGGCTGGACAAAACCGGAAACCCGGCACAAGGGGGGGCTTCTGTCTAAATATGCGGCCACGGTCGGCCAGGCCCATGAGGGTGCCGTCACCCATGCCGGCAATGCCCAGTGGCCAACGCCTCGCCGGTGACGGCCGGAAAACCAGATTGAACAGGAATAGTTGATGACCCAGAATCCGACACTTGGCTATATCGGCACCGGCCTGATGGGAACCCCGATGGCGGGCCGTCTGCTCGCCGCCGGAAACAAGCTTGTGGTCTGGAACCGCACGGCAAAAAAGGCGCAGCCGCTGGTCGATCAGGGTGCGATCATGGGCGAAAGCGCCGCTGATGTGGCCCGCCAGGCCGACATTGTGTTCATGTGTCTGACCGATACAAAGGCTGTCGAGGCGGCGGTTTTTGGTCCGGGTGGTATCGCCGAAGGCGCGCGCAAGGGCGCCATTCTCGTCGACTTTTCGTCGATCCAGCCGGAGGCCACACGGCAGATGTCGGCGCGGCTGATGGAATTGACGGGGATGCACTGGATTGATGCGCCGGTCTCCGGCGGTGTGCCCGGCGCGGAAGCCGGCACGCTGGCGATCATGGCGGGCGGCGATGAAGAGGTCTTCACCCGGGCCGAGCCCTTTGTGTTGCAAATGGCGGCGCGGTTCACGCTGATGGGGCCCATCGGCGCCGGCCAGACAACCAAGCTGTGCAATCAGGTGATCGTCGGCTGCACCATGGCCGTGCTGGCCGAGGCGACGCGGCTCGCCACCAATGCAGGGGTGGATGCCAGCCGTTTGCCCGAAGCCCTTGCGGGTGGTTTTGCAGACAGCAAACCCCTGCAGCTGTTTGTGCCGCGCATGGTCAATGCGCAGCACAATCCACCGCTGGGCCATGTCTATACAATGCTCAAGGATCTGGATTCAGTCTGCGACCTGGCCCGCTCCTGTACATCGCCTGTTCCTTTCACCGCGATGGCCGCCGAACAATTCCGCTTGCTCACGGTGCGCGGCGGCGAGGAGGCCGATGCGTTGGAGATTTACAAACTGAGTGCGCCGAGCGCATTGTAACAACCGAAATACGATGCATAAAACCAACCCAACAGGGAGAAACACATGAAACATTTCAAGACCCTTATCATATCCGCGGCGATTGCCGCGATCAGCCTGCCGGCACTGGCGCAGGACGTAAAAACCGTGCGCGTCGGCAGCTGGCTGCCCCCCCATCACCTGATCATTTCGGGTATCCTGAAGCCCTGGGCCGCAGCGATTGAAGACGAGACAGGCGGTTCCCTGAAGTTCGAATTCATGACATCGGCGCTTGGACCGCCACCTGCGCAATTCGACCTGCTGCTCGATCAGGCCTTTGATGTGGGTTACGGCGTCAGCGGCCACAATGCCGGTCGTTTCACCATGACGCAGGTGATGGATCTGCCGTTCATGTCGCCGGATCCATGGGGTGGATCAGCCGCCTCCTGGCAGACCTATGAAAAATACGGCGCAGAGTACGGCGAACATGAAGGCGCCCATGTGGTCGGGCTCTTCACCCATTCCAATCCGAACATCAACATGGCCAATGGCCGCGTGGAAAAATTGTCGGACCTCAAGGGAAAAACCATCCGCGTGGGCGGCAATGTGACCGGCCGCATGATGACGGAACTCGGCGCTTCGCCCGTGCAACTGCCCCCCACCGAGGCGCAGACAGCCATGTCCCGCGGCGTTGCGGATGGCATCACCTTTCCATCCGAATCCATCGATTTCTTTGGAATCACGCCGGTCATCAAGTCGATCACACGCATTCCCGGCGGTCTGTATACCGACACGTTCTGGGTGGCGTTCAATCAGGACAGCTGGGACAGCCTGAGCGATGAGCAGCGTGCTGCCGTTGAAAAGCATTCCGGTATGGCCATCGCACTGCTGGCCGGGTTTGCCTGGACGAACGGCGACACCTATGGCGAAAAGAAGCTCGTAGAGCAGGGTGTTGAATTCCTGACATTGTCCGATGAGGATGTCGCAGAGGCGCGCGAAACGCTGAAGCCGCTGGAGGCCGAATGGCTTGCCCAGGCAAAGGAAAAGGGCTTCGACGGTGAAGCGATCCTGACCTACGCACGCGACATGGTTCAGCATTACCGCGCCGACAAGGTCGTGAACGTCGCCCAGTAATCACTCGTATAGCAACATGCTGGCGGCACCGCTTCGAAGTGGTGCCGCCAGACCCACAATGCAATTGCCCATCCAGGCAGGACCCCCATGAACCAAGTCATTGCCCTTTTCGACCGCCTCTGTCTGGTCCTTGGATGGTTGTCCGGTTTCATCGCGGCCTTCGTCATGGCCGTGACCTTTACCGGCGTGGTCATGCGCTATCTGCTGCGCAGCCCGCTGATGGGCGGCTTCGAAATGATCGAAATCGGCATGGGCCTGATCGTCTTCACGGCACTGCCCCTGATGGTGCGCAACGGCGGCAATATTTGCGTGACAGTGCTTTCCGACCGCTTCTCGCCGCTGTGGTCACGCATCACGACATTCCTTTCACAAACTGCCGGCGCAGTGCTGATGGCATTTATTTCCTGGCGCGTCTGGCTGCAGGGCGAACGCCTGCTGACCTACAATGAGGTGACGATGGAGTTGCGTGTGCCCAAGGGGCTGATCGCCCAGAGCATGGCCGTGCTGCTGATGGTCACAGCGGTGGCTTTCATCTTTTGCGCCCTCGAGGCATTGCGCCGTGCGCAGACCCGCGCCTCTGCCGCTACGGGATCAATCTGATGGGTGTCTGGGAAATCGCAGCGCTGTCTTTCGGCGGCATTTTCATCCTGATGATGGGCGGCCTGCCGATTGCGCTGGCGATGCTGCTGGTCGGCCTTGGCGGCATATGGCTCAATATCTCCGAGCGTACCGCGATGGGGATGATCGGCCAATTGCCGATCAATGCGACCATGTCCTATGAGCTGTCGGTCCTGCCGATGTTCATCCTGATGGGGGTCTTCGTGACGCGGGCGCGCATGTCGGAGGATCTTTATCGGCTCTGCCACGGTTTCGTCGGCCACATGCGCGGCGGACTGGCTGCGGCGACCATTCTTGCCTGCGGCGGCTTTTCCGCGCTCAGCGGGTCGTCCCTGGCAACCGCCGCGACAATGGCCAAGGTTGCCGTGCCCGAAATGCGCCGCTACGGCTATTCCGACGGTTTTGCTGCGTCCTCCGTCGCCGCCGGCGGCACATTGGGCATCCTCATTCCGCCTTCGGTGATCCTGGTGCTCTACGGCATCGCCACCGGAACCGACATCGGCGCTTTGTTTCTTGCCGGCATCCTGCCGGGCCTGCTTGCCATCGCGCTCTACCTTGCCGCCGTTCGTGTGGTCGCGCAGATCAATCCAGCCAGCGCGCCCGCCGCACCGCGCGTCGACTGGGCGACACGGCTGCGTTATATCCGCAGCGTCGGGCCGATCCTTTTGTTGTTCCTGGGAATCATTCTGGGCCTCTATCAGGGTGTCTTCACGCCGACCGAGGCGGGCGGTGTCGGGGCCACCGGTGCCTTGGCCTTCGCCCTTTGGCGGCGCACGCTGTCCTGGCAGGGGTTCGTCGGCTCGTTGCTGGAAACCGTGCAAACCACCGCGAGCCTGTTTCTCGTGCTGATCGGTGCGCTGGTTTTCTCCAACTTCATGAATCTCATCGGCTTGCCCGGTGCAATTTCCGATCTCATTACAACGCTTGATCTTGGCCCCATGGCTGTGATCTTCGTTATCCTGGGGATCTATCTTGTGCTCGGCATGTTCATGGAAAGCCTGTCGATGATCCTGCTGACGATCCCTATATTCTTTCCGATTGTCACCCATCTGGGCTTCGACGCCATCTGGTTTGGTATTTTCGCAGTCATGGTCACGGAGCTGTCGCTGATTACCCCGCCTGTCGGGCTCAATCTTTTCGTCATCAAATCGGTGATCGAGGATCTTTCCATCAGTGCGGTTTATCGCAGCATCGTGCCCTTCGTGATTGCCGACCTCATACGGATCGTCATTATCATCGCATTCCCCTGGCTGGTCATGGTCGTGCCGTTGATGGCCAGGTAGGAGGCACCATGGCGGAAAACTCTGCTACGGATCACGAAGCCGACCGTCCGCCGCCATTCGAAACGCTTGATCACGGCATTTTGCACGAATTCGTCGGCATGTATCTGCGCGTCGCCTATGAGGTGGCCTACGAAGATTTCACCAAACGTCTGGGTGCAGAAGCCTTGCGGCCCGGCTATTTCACCATCCTGACCCTGATCGTCTGCAATCCGCGCATCAGCCAGACACAGATCGGGATGGCCTCTGAAAGGGACAAGTCCAGCGTCACCATCGCGCTGCGCTGGATGGAGGACAACGGGCTGATCACGCGGTATCCGTCGGCGCAGGACAGGCGCACCCATATGTGCGTTGCAACGCCCAAGGGCGTCAAAATGCAAAAGAAGATGGAGGAGAAGTCTCTGGCCCATCTCACCGCCCTCGGCAATGCCATCGGCCCTGAGCGCCGGGCTGATTTCATCAAGACGCTAAAGGATTTGATCCATGAATTGCGCCAGGCGGATATTCCCTGACGTGGTGAGGGGAATCCCCGTGACAGAAATGGGGCAGGACCCTGGCTGAGACGGCAAGGCGGCCTCCTTACTGGCTGCAACAAAACAGAGCCCTGATGGAGCGACGCTGCTTCAAAACCTAAAATGGTTTGCATCATGAATTATCCGCTTTGCCCAAGGATGCGCTCGGTTAATAGTTTTCAATCACAAAAAGTTCGAAAAAAACCAGATTTATGAGGCAACCGAAAGTTCCTGCAAAGTGGTGATAGGAACTGACGGAATAATTTGTGTGGGAAAAGCACATCATCTCAGTATTATTGGAAAGAGAACACTTTTTTCCACTTGTGATGAATTTACCGGCATGCGATTCGGAAGTATTGGCCGTTGCTAACGAATCAGTGTGGCTGGTATCGGAAAAAACAATTTTAGATTTGCATGCATTGTGAGGGGAATTTTTAATGTCGGTTTTCAGGCTTCGTACCAACATGTTGCTGTCCTGTGTGGCCTTGTCTTGTCTGATGGCTGCACCGGCCGCTTTGGCCGACGAATTTACGATCTCCGAGCCTGTATCGACCACCAATGGCGGTTTCAACCTGGATGGCGGGGACACGCTGACCATCACCAGCGATGGTGCGATCAACCAGACATCGGGCGGTCAGGACGCCATCAACGCCACAGGCGCCTCCAATGTCATCGTCCACGACGGGGGAATCTCCACCACGAAAGGTGCCTCAAGGGGCATTTACGTCAAGGTGGGGGGCGCCGGAGACGTCACCATTCTTGGAAGCGGCGATATTGTAACGTCCGGTGGAAACTCGACAGCCGTGGAACTGCTGCTTGTCAACGGCAATTCCATATTCAATGCAGGCAATGTAGCCGCCACGGGCGGCGGGTCGAAGGGGGTTTATACGCAGATCACCAATGGCGACAGCCGTGTCACAGTGGGCGATGTTGAAACCCAGGGTGGTGGGGCCGAAGCGATATATACCAACATAACAGGGGCAGGCTCCAGCTGGATTTCGGCGGGTAATGTAACTACTTTGGGCAATGGAGCCGAGGCCATTCAGGTCATTATTTCGGGGGCCGGCAGTGCGGAAATCGTGGCTGGGGACGTAACAACCTATGGCGCAGGAGCCAAGGCGGTCAAAGCCTCCGTTTCCAATGGTTACATCACCCTGATCGCCGGAAATGTCGCGACCCACCAGAATGCCGATGCAATTTACCTGACAGCCAGTACTGGCAACATCAACATTACGGTCAACGACATCCATACAGCAGGTGAGGGCGCTCGGGGCGTGTATGCGACTGTCAATACCGGGGACATCAACACCACGGTCAATGATGTCACAACGCTCGAAGAAGGGGCTTATGGCATCTACAATCGCGTCAATACGAGCGGCAATATTACAATCGTGGCAAACGACATTCAAACGTCCGGCTCGGGTGTTGCCGGCGTTGATTCCTATGTGAAGGCGGGGGCAAGCCAGATCACTGTCCATAATGTTTCGACAAAGGGTGACGGGGCGGAAGGCATCAAGTCCGAAATCAATACGACTGGCAACAGTTCTGTGACAGCCAACACCATTCAAACGCAGGGACAGGGTTCGGAGGCGGTTTATGTAAGGGTCGCGAGCGGCAACAGCGCCATCGTCGTCAATGCCATTGAAACGGAAGGTAGGGGCGCGCGCGGTGTTGACTCCATCATCTCCGGTACCGGTGACAACACAGTCACCGTGGGCAGTGTCAGGACGACAGGGCTCGGCGCGGAAGGTGTCTATTCTCAGGTGAACAATGGCGTCAATACCATTCGCGTCAACAGCGCCGTGACATTGGAGAATGGAGCCGATGCCATCTATGCGTATGTCAGTGGAACGGGACAGACTGTGGCCTATCTCCAGGACATTCACACCAGCGGCGATGGCGCACAGGGTTTTTATGGCTGGGTCAATGATGGTGACAATATTGTTTATGCTTCCGGACGGATCGAAACCCTGGGCGAAGGCGCCCATGGCATTTGGGCAGTGGCAAATGACGGCGAAAACAATGTCACCGTAAACGGCACCGTAACGACCAGCGGTGAGGGAGCGCATGGCGTTTATGCGCAGTTCAACACCGGCAGCAACACCATTACCAACAACGGGTTGGTGCTTGTCCATGGCGTCGATGCTTTCGGCATCTATGCCGATCCGCCCACGACCGGAACAAATACGATTAACAATTATGGCCGTGTCATCAGCACGCAATCCTTCGCCATCAAGTTCGACGATAGCGACTTGAATACGCTCAATCTGTTTGCGCCATCCTACATTGGCGGCGCCATGGACCTGACCTTTCTCGACGTCTTGAACATCACGACAGGTCCCAGCCAATCGGCACTGTGGGATTTCTCCAGCATGCCTGGGAGCGTTGTTCCAGATGTCAGTGGCGACGTTCCCTATTTCTTCAACGCATCGATGCAATTTGCAACGATCGATCCGAGTGCCTTTGCGGCCGCCCCAAACATGCTGGCGGATTTTTCCGGCATGTCAGCGGCGCTGATGTCAGACAATGCAAGGGCCCGCAATGTCTGGTTCAGCACCTATGGCGCATTGATGAACTACGATGGTGACGGCTCTGGGACACTGGATCAGGATGTGGATACGACAGCCCTGGTGCTCGGCGCAAACCTGATCTCGGAAGACGACAGAACGCTGGGCGCAATGATCGGTTATGGCTGGCAGAGGCTGGATGTATCGTCAGACATCGCATCCTCCTATTCGAACGAGGCAAAGGGGCTTTTCGGCGGCGTCCACGGCACCAGGGTATTTGACGGATGGATCATCGATGCATCGCTTTCCGGCGGTTATCTGGCCCATGAGGACTCACGCTTCGTCAACGACAATCTGGCGGACAACAACGGACAGACATTGGGGCAGTCCTACGGCACAGCCGACTATGACAGTTGGTGGTTCAGCCACAAGCTGAAAGTTGCCCGCGCCTATGCCATGGATGGCGATATTTCAATAATGCCGAGCGTTCAGGCGATGTATTCGTCACAATTCATCGATGGCTATGACGAAACCGGAACCAACGCAAATGCCCAGGTGGGCAGCAGGAATGTTTCCGTGGGAGAGATCAAGGCAGAACTGGCAAGCAGCAAACATCTCGGCAATGCGATCCTTTCGAGCCGGATCGGCTATCGCTATCTGGCCAATCTGGGTGACAATGGCGTCAATGTGGGCATGATCGGGCAGACCCAGAACGTTTCGTTCCTGTTTGACAATACATCATCTGCCTATGCCGGCTTTGCTCTGGATCTGGTTTCAAGCGACAGTCTGGAAATCGGTTTTTCGGCAAATGGTATATATGGCGACAGCACGCTCGGCGGTTCTCTCAAGGGTCGCGTTGCGGTCAAATACTAGGATATGTGCGGGATGCCTGATCAGGCATCCCGGCCTCTGTGCGTGGTGGCATTGGTTGATGTGCCACCGCGATGGCCTCATGATACCAAGGCCGAACCTATCATGATGGCGCTCTTGCTTCGCCAAGCGTCTGGAGCAGTGGCAATTTGCGCCACAGCCAGAAGACAACGACCATTTTCACCAGGCAGGGAACCAGGGCATAGGACAGACCAAGCGTGGCCGTCACGCCGTCGCCGCCAAGGCTGCCGGGCTGATAGCCGAGCAGTCCCAGCAGCGGCAGCATCAGACCGGTGGCCAACGCCAGTGCGGCTTTTGACAGGAATGTCAGGATGGAGAAATGGCTGGAAGCGGATGCCTGGTCGCCGCGGTGTGCAATGTAATCGGCCATCATCGATGGTGGCAGGGACAAGTCCGCGCCAAGCGCGATACCAGACAGAATGCAGATGGCGGCGTAGGCTTCCCGGTCGCCCGGCCCAAGCAAGGCGGCCCAACTGAAGGTTGCTATGGCCAGCGTGATGCTGAAGATCCAGCAGCGATACTTGCCGACTGCCCGCGAAACCCGCTGCCACAGGGGCATGGCGAGTGCGCCGCTGAGAAAATACAGAAGCAGGAAGAGGCCCGTATCGCCTTCGGCCTGCAACCAGTCGCGGATGTAAAAAATCACCAGCACTGCAGGCACCGCGCTGGCGAAGCCGTTGAGGAATGTGATTCCGAAAAAATGCCGTATCCAGGCGGATTTCAGCAGCGATAGCATCGCGACGGGTTTCACTGCCCTTGCCGGCGCGTCAATGATGGCTTTTCCCATCCACCGCAGGAACAGCCATGAGGTCAGGGCAAGAATCGGGATGTAGATCACGCTCAACGTGTGAAAGGCGGCCGGCGCGTCGACCAGGCTTCCCAGAAGGGTGGGCGCAATGGCAGCGGCCAGAAGGCCGACCAGCCCGAGCGCTTCGCGCCAGGCTGTTATGCTGGTGCGCTCGTTTTGAGTTGCATGCCACAGCCCGCCAAGCGCCTGGAAATTGATGCTGACGATGCTGAACCCGGTCGTGCAAATGAAAACGCCAAGAGCAAACCAGATCAGCGGCCAAGTCGCGATGGGGTGGAAGATCATCCAGAACCCGCCGCCGAGCATGGCGATGCCAAGCGCCATGATTTGTCTGCGCCAGCGGCTGAATAGATCGCTGGTGCGCCCGATCCACGGATCCTGAACCGCATCAATGATCCGCAACAGCAAGAGCGTCGCACCCAGGGTGGTGAGCGGAACGCCCAATTCGCTGGCATAGAAGTCAGGCGCGTGCAGATAGATCGGTATACCGGCAAAAGCCAATGGAAAGGCAAGCGCGCCATACATGAGCAGCGCCGCCCTTGTCAGGCCGATCTTCGGTGCTGGTGTCAAGAATTTGTCCCAAGCAGCCTTCTTCGAAACCCGGGATCAAATGCAGCCTGACCGAGCCAGATATTGAAAAAGCGCCTGGAAAATTCCTTGTCGTTGATCTGACCGATTTTCTCGCCATTCTGATAGAAGATCGCGTGTCCCTTCTCGTCCCGGACACCGGTGATGCTGATGCCCGGCGACACATTTGGAAAGATGGCATCCATTTGCCGTTGCCATCTATTGAGCGCACCCTCGTTGTTGAAACCCTGTTTGCGCATTTCCGACACCGACAGCTCGGCAATTTGCGTCCCGGATATTTTGCGAAGGTAGGAGAGCGTCAAGGCATAGGGTGCATCGGCGCTCCAGCGGCCGGATGGCGCATAGAGCCGGGCGTCGAAGACGTTCCAGACCAGATATTTCAACCGAGCTTTACCGACCAATTCTGCCGCAGGCACATGCAGCGATGCAACGCGCAATTCAGCTCGTGCAGGACCATTGAACAGCGTCATAAGCAGAAGAAGCGCAAGGGCGAGATTGGTCAATAAAAAGCGCGAGAGCAGTGTGCGCGAATCATGGGCGGCGGTTTTTGTCAGACCGCTTCGCCCCTTGCTTTCGTGTCGTTTTACTGTGGAGTTGTACATGCCTGTTCCTTTCGCGCCTGCTGTCTCCGGTTTGATGAAGCAGGGGATTCATCAAACCTATCGTTATAAGATACGTCGGAAAGGTAGAATTGGTTCACATCAATCAGAGATGGCGATGAGCGAACAGGTTTAAACTGACTCCAGTGGTCGAACAGGGCCATGACGAGCATTGCGCCTATCAGGAATGGCATACCTGCTCGATTTGCTGAAACAGCGTCACGAATGAAGCCTTGGCATCTGCCCGCAAAATTTTTGACTTCATGCCTGAGCCACAGGGCATGGTTCGTAGCGCCCAACTTTCCATTGCGCTCGAACATAGGTGTCCGACAGGCGCGCGTAAAAATTCCGTTGATTTCCGGTTCGACAGGAAACCGAAAGACAATTCGCAGGTTTTTGCCTTTCCTGCGCTATCAACACATTCTTGATGAGAATCTTCATTTTTCCAAACCGCACCGACATGGTTTGTGGAAAGGCTGTCGATGCCTATCGGATTTCAGGAAAATTTCAGGGTACTGGCGCGTGCCGCAGGCGGGGAAGCACATCAAGGGTGCATGCAGCCGGTCCATCAAGGCCTTTTGGCCTTTGCCATTCGTGCGTGCGCTGGAGGTATGCATTCAACACACCTCCAGCCCGATCGGCTGCTCACAATATTTCAGTGTAGGGATTATGACACCAACCTGATAGCCATATTTTTATTGTCCTTCCGCGGTATTTGCTCCTCCCACAGACCGGCTTCAATCTGTGCGGCCAGCAAATCTACAAGCACCGCGTTCGCCATTGGCTTTCCGAACAAAAAGCCCTGAACCAGTTGACAGCCTTCCTTGTTGAGAACATTCAAGTGTTCTTCGGTTTCCACACCTTCAGCCAGAACGGGAATCTTCAAGCTGTTTCCCAGGATCATCGTGGACTTCAAGATTGCGGAAGAATGCGCATTCGTATCGATGTCCTTGATAAATTCGCGATCAATCTTGATCTTGTCGAAAGGAAAATTGTGCAGTGTCGCGAGTGTTGAGTATCCGGTGCCATAGTCATCCATAGCGATTTGAACACCCAGCTCTTTGAGTTTGCGGATGACATTAAGCGCCAGTGAGGCAACGCTGATAATGCCGGTCTCGGTAACCTCCAGTTCAAGGCGCGATGGGGCAAGTCCCGTGTCTTCCAGAACCTGTTTTACCTGATCGGGAAAACCGGGGTCAGCAAGCTGCTTGGCCGAGACATTGACGGCAACCTTTACCGGAACTGTCCACTGAGCAGCTTGCGAACAGGCTTCGCGCAACACCCACGCACCCAATTCATTGATGAAGCCCGTCTCCTCGGCAATCGGAATGAATACGTCTGGAGCTACGTGCCCTTTTGCCGAACTATGCCAACGCGCCAAGGCTTCCACACCGGTAATTTTACGGGTCTGAGCATCATTTTGCAATTGATAGTGGACAGAAAGCTCATTGTTTTCAATTGCAGAGGCGAGCAACATGCCAAGGGTCGTGCGCTCCTTGTTTGCTCTGTTCATCGCTATACCGTAGCCAACGACACTGTCCTTGCCATTACTCTTTGCATGGTACATTGCCAAATCAGCATTTTCCATCAGCTTGATCGGGTCCAGGCTGTCCCAGGGAAACAATGAATAGCCGATGCTGGCCCTTGTTGAAATGTCGGCGTCATTCCACAGGACAGGCTGCCGAATTGCTGTCAAAATACGCTCTGCAAATTCGTTGGCATCGTCTTTGCCACGAATGCCGGTTTTGAGCGCCAGGAATTCATCACCCCCGAAACGTCCGATCAATTCCCCCTCTCCAAGTATATTTGAAATGTGGAAACTGATTGTTTTCAAGAGATGGTCACCGGCAAAGTGCCCATAAACGTCGTTGATGCGTTTGAAGCGATCAAGATCTATCCCAACAACGGCGATTCCCGTGCCATCCTGCAGTGGCGCCGATATCAGGTCTTTCAGGTGTTTCTCGCAGCCGTAGCGATTGGGGATACCTGTGAGCTGATCATGCAACGCGAGATACTTGTAGTGTGCCGACGTTTCGTCCGCGTTCTTCATGTCAATGAGGCTGGTGATGAATGTCGTCAGATAAAGACATCCCATCAAAACAACAATGCCGGCGCCAAGTGTGGCATTGGAAATAAGCTTCACGGCTTCAGCGTCCAGCTGCGCTGGCACCAACGTCAGGCCATTCATGCCGGTGAAGTGCATCAGAGCGACCGCCGCAACAAAAAGGGCAGCGCCCAGAGCGCTGAAATATTTGGTGAGCCGTCGGGCCGTGATTGAGACGGATAGACCACCAGTGACAGTGCCAAGCACGAACGAGACGATCACGCTTGCAACGTCCCACTGCATGCCGCCCTGAATTTTCATCGCGGCCATACCCGTGTAGTGCATCAGGCTGATACCCACACCCAGTATCGCGCCGCCAGTCACGATGCGTAGTGTGTTTGCTTTCCGGATTGCAATTGCGAAACCCAGCATGGTCGTGCAAATGACGATGATCAGGGAGGATACCGTCAGCGTCAATTCATAGCCTAGAATGATATCGCTTTTATAGGCAAGCATTGAAACAAAGTGCGTGCTCCAGATGGTGCCGCCACCGATCATGCCAGCGAGTATCAGCCACAGTGTCTGGATTTGCTTGTTGGTATCTTGAGCGCGCGTAAACAGCCGCATTGTCACGACTGAGCCAATGACCAGCGATAGGACGGCCCAAACCAACAGGATAGGGTCGTGCTGATAGACGACGCAGTTGAATAAACTTTGCATGGGCCACCAATTGTTTCATGTCTTGTGAAGCACAACGGGTTAATTTGTTAATAGTCGCTCAGGTAAATTATTGTAATAATTCGATATATTGTGGTATTCATGGAAAGAATGCGTTTTACGGTTAATTGAATCTTAATTTGAAGGCTCGCATGTGCACTGTCTGAGTTTTGGCTTCTGGCCATTGCACCAACCTTCAAAACGTATAAGCCGTTCGTTCACGATGTATACTCGCTGCATCGCTGGCGTGATCTGCATAGTGTCAATTGGGTTGGGCCGACGTGTGCCCGATCGAAGCGCCGACACTGCCCGTCGGACGGCGTTGCGTCGCTTGCCCGGTCAACCTGGCCGCGCGGCGCGCCTGGCCGACGGGCAGGCTTGGCTCATCAGATGGGTCATAATCATCGATCTCAGGTATAAGACGGCTGCGGCAAACCCGTCAGGCAAGACCGACCTGGGCGTGGATGGGACCGGCATCATCGGGACGACTGGCGATGGCGGCTTCGAGTGTCTTGCGGATGTCCTGGCTCGCATCGTCATCAAAAAGATTGTTCAACTCGTGCGGATCCTGCATCAGATCATATAATTCCCCGGCGCCGGAATTGACATCGACGGTCATCTTGTGGGTCCTTGTGCGCACTGTGCGCAGGCTGAGCGCCACACCGGCGCGCGTCGGCAGCAACTCCCATTCGTTCAGGGCAAAGTCGCGTGTGGCGTCGCCTTCGATGAGAGGCCGCAGCGATTGACCGTGTTGATCGAGCAGGGGTGCAGAGCCCGTATAATCGGCAAATGTTGCACCCAGGTCCAATGTTGAAACCGGCTCTTCCACACGCTTGCCAGCCGGCACGCCTGGCCCCTTGACGATCATCGGCACCTTCAGCAGGCCTTCATAATGCATCGGGCCCTTGAGGATCAGGCCGTGGTCGCCCAACCAGTCGCCATGGTCGGAAATGTAGAAAACCAGCGTATTGTCTGCCAGGCCGGCATCGTCCAGCGCCATCAGGATGCGCCCGACATTGTGGTCGATCAGGGAAATCTGGCCATAGGTATTGGCAATGATTTCGCGCAGTTGTTCGTCGGACTGTTCCTGTATACGGCTGTAGGCCTTGCGGATTTCTGCATCCTGTTTTCGTCCGGTCGGCTCGGCCGAAAGAACCGCCTCGTGCCACCAGGGACGGTTTTCGAACGTGCGGATTCGGTGTTCGGGCAGGTCAACCTCGGCCGGGTCATGCAGCCGTGACCAGGGTTCGGGCGCATCAAAGGGATGATGCGGGTCGGGAAAGCTGACCCAGGAGCAAAACGGCTGATCCGCGTCGCGCCCGTGTTTCAGCCATTCAATGGCCCTGTCTGCCGTCCAGGTGGAATTGTGCCAGGCAACGGGAAGCTCCGAATGCCAGGTCTGCGCGGCGCCCTTGGTGTCGCCCGCATTGCGCCGGTACTGGTCGTTCTTCTCGTCTCCGCGGCCATCGGCATAGAACCAGCGCTCGTAATGCTGGCCCGCCGGCGGCTTTTCAGGCAGGAACCAGTTGTGCCCGACCAGCATCAGTTCGACATGTTCGAAGCCCATATAGGGGCCGAACCAGGTATCGGGATAATCGGCGGAGGATTTCAGGCATTCCGGCGTTCCGGTTTTTTCGAATGTGTGGAACGTCGAAAAATGCGCCTTGCCGAAAAAGGATGTCTCATAGCCATTGCCGCCAAGGCTGCCGGCAAATCCCTTTGACCCGATCTCAGGGGCCAGGTCGATGCCATTGTCATGGACGCCGTGGGTGCGGCAAAGCTGCCCGGTCAGGATCGAGGCGCGTGCCGGCTGGCAGACCACACAGGGTGTTATGCAGGCGTCAAAATGTGTGCCTTGCGCCGCAAGCAGGTCGAGATGCGGCGTCTTGACCGCACGGCCTTTGAAACCAAAACAATCGGCGCGCTGCTGGTCCGCGGAGATGAGCAATATGTTCGGTTGTTTCATTTTTGCTCCGGTTTTCTGTGTGACGCTAGGAAGATGATTGCAATGGACAGAAGCATGAAGACCGCCGCAATCGGGTTGTTGAACAGGAAGAACGGATCGCTGCCCGTTGCATCAAAGGCCTGACGCGCCGTGGACTCCAGCTTGCCGCCCAGGATGAAAGCGATGACGAAGGGCAGGGGAGAGATGGAAAGCAGGCGCATGCCATAGCCAAGAAGCCCGAATGCCAGCGTGAACCAGATCACCTCAAGGCGCGTTTCCTGGACGTAAATGGCGGTCAGCGTCAGGATGAGCACCACGGGCAGCAGCAATTGCCTGGGCACCCTTGCCATAATGCCCATGGAGCGCATGAATATGCCGCCAATCGTCCAGTTCAGGAAATTGGCGACAAACATGGCTGTGAACAGGCCGAAAGCGATGACCAGTTCCGGATTGACCGTGTCCGTTGTGAACTTGAACACCGAAGGACCGGGATTGAAGCCGCCGATGCTGTCTGCCGCCAGGATGAGAAACACGGCAGCGGTGTTGCCTGGGATGCCCAGTGACAGGACCGGGATCAGATTTGCGCCCGAAACGGAAGAATTGGCAGCTTCCGTTGCGGCTATGCCCTCCATGGCCCCTTCGCCGAAGGCGGGATCGCCGGGCTTGCCGATTTTATGGTGCCGCCGTCGGCCCATTGTGTAGCCAATGGTTGCCGCCAAAGTCGAGCCGATGCCGGGCAGGGCGCCGACAACAGTGCCGACGATTGCTGACCTGCCGATATAGGGCAGCAATTTCCGGATATCGCCAAGGCTGAGCCTGTCGCTGCCGATTTCGTTTTGTGGTTGCGCACAAGAAACAACCTCCTTGTGACGCCATTGGCCCGCCAGTTCGTGAAACACGGCGCCAATGATAAGCACGCCCAGGATGGCCGGCCCCAGCGCAATGCCCTGGCTCAGGGCTTCGGTTCCCATGGAAAGCCGCGGATAGAAGTCCGCGCCCGTGCCGATAAAGGCGACCAGCAGCCCGAGTCCTGTCGAGATCAGTCCCTTGGCTGGCGAGCCGCCAACGGCGGCCGCAATGAAGGAGAGCGAGAGGATCAACAGTGCGGTTTTTTCCGGCAGATCCAGATAGCCTTCGACCAGCAGGGCGAGAAAGGGCGCGCAAATGACCAGCACGATATCCGAAAACGTGTCGCCGCTGACGGAAGCGAAATGCGCCACACGCAATGCCTTTTTCGCATTGCCTTGCTGCGCCATGGGATAGCCATCAAGCGTCGTCATAAAAGCGTCAGGCGTGCCGGGCGTGTTGAACAGGATCGCCGGAACGGCGCCGCCGATCGTCGCGCCTTTCATGATGCCGATCAGACAGCCCATGACCGGCAACAGCGCATCCGGCGTATAGCCGAAGACGGAAATCAGGATTGGCAGGGAAATGGCCATGGCAACAGGCCCGGCCAGCCCGGGTGTCGCGCCCACGACAATACCGAGCAGGAATCCGCAAAGGATCATCAGCAGCGTGACCGGAATAGGCAGGCCGAGGATTGAAAAGAGTTCGGGGCCCTGAAAGACCGCCAGCACGCCCAACCAGACATAGTCGAGCGTTGCCATCAGAAATCGCCGTTCGGAGGCAACAGAAGATCATCAAATGGCAGGTCGAAAATGGCGATCAACGCAGCGATTGCCAGCAGGGCCACGACAAGTGCGCGCGGGCTGAAGCGTCCCTCGGTCAGGCTGATCGTGCCGCAGATTGCTATCGTGCCTCCCAGCACATAGCCAATCCATTTCCAGGGCGCTGTGTCGCGTAGCAGGCGGTATTCGCGTTCGCTGCCTTGCAGCGCGTTCATCAATTCGACGGCCAGGGGACCTGCGTAGCGCATGACCAGAAAACTCAGGACAAGCATCGCAAAGACCCGTCCGACGAATATTACACTGTTGCTGTCCATGGCGGGCTGATTGTCGCCATTGCGTTCCAGCAGCATCAATAGGCCGCCGCCGATCAGCAGAAACACACCGGCAATGGTCGGTGCAAGCGCATCGCCGATGGCGACCTGCCGGCGCACTTTCTCGATCAGCCCGGTGTCGGAATCAAGCGGGATCCAGACAAACAGCAGCAACAGCGCCAGGATTGAAAAAACCAGTCCTGTCACAAAATTGGTGTCTTGATAAAGGCGTTTTTTGATCATCGGCCCGGTGTTTCGCTAAGAGAGGTATCGCGGAAACTGGAGTTTGCGGTGCACCCCAGATCGGACAGGCCACTTGCCTGTCCGATATGATCTTCGGATTATTCGGACGCGGCTTTGAGCAGTGCCCCTGCCGCATCGTAATTCGACTGAAGCATGGCGTCCAATTCGGTGCCCTTGATGACAACAGCGCCACCAAAGGCCTTCTTGATGAAACCGCCTGCCTTGGTGGCGTCGTCTGTAACAGCGCCTGCAATGGCTTGTGTAAGCGCGGAACGCGCCTCCTGTGGCATGCCCGCAGGACCCATGAACACGAACTGGCCATCCGCATTGAAGGCCACACCCAGATCTGCCAATGTCGGTGCGTCAGGTGTCTGGATCAGCGGTTCGGAAAGCGCCGATGCCAGGTTCACCAGATCGCCGGCCGCGACACCTTTGGCCTGGATACCGGCCATGAAGCCGACGTCAAGATCGCCGGCATTCACGCCGTCCATTACGGCCTTGCCGCCCTTGACCGAAACGATATTCAAGGTGACGCCCTGCGCCTTGCCGAGCAGATAGGCGAGATCGGCCAGTTTCGGGCTCATGACACCGAAACGGATTTGCTGACCGCCCGTACCGGCAGCGATCATATCGTCGAAGGATGTCCATCCTTTGGAGGTCGGCGCCACGATACCCATCTGGAAGCCGGCCGTTGTTGTCAGGCCGGTGAAATCGGATGGTTTCATTCCGGCTTTCGGCGCTGCCGCCATGTTGTATCCAAAGGTTTCGGTCACCGTCATGCCGATGACCGTTCCATCATTGGCGGCGCCCTTCAGGGCGACAGCCATGTTCAGGCCGCCCTTTCCGGTCACCTGCTCAGGAATGAATTTCCATCCCATTTTGGCCTCGAGCGCTTCGGCGACCAGCCGCGCCTGTGTGTCTGCGCCACCGCCGGCGCGGAAGGCGATCAACAGCTTGATGGGGCCTGGCGGCGTCCAGTCTGCGGCCAGCGTTGCGCTGGTACTGATGGTCAGGGCCAAGGCCGCGACCAGAATTCTCCCGAAATTTTTCATGTTCTTCTCCCGGTTGCTATGGGCATACGAAAGCCAATAATAGATGATCTGTCAACTAAAATCGTTGACGGATCAACCAATAGCTGCCAGTCTGTCCGGTAAGGAGACGAACCAGATGCCACGAATTCTCAATCGCGATATTGCCGATGGCACGCTTCCGCTGCATCAGCATGTGACCTACAAGCTTGCCCGGTTGAACGCCAAAATGACCGCTCAGGCCACCAGAATTCTGAAGGAAACCGCCGACCTTTCCCTGAGCCAATGGCGCATACTCAGCTTCCTGGAGCAACGCCAACACGCCACAATGGCTGAATTTGTTCGTTTTTCCGGATTTGACAAAGGGCAGATGAGCCGCAGCGTCAAGGAACTGGTGCGGGCCGGCCTGGTGACCGGTGAAATCGGTGAAGTGGATCAAAGGACACAGGAGTTGCGGTTGACGTCCCTGGGGCGCGAGACCTTCGAAAGGGCCAGGCCATCCATGCGGGGCCGGCAGGCCTCGTTGCTCAATTGCCTGAGCGAAGCAGAAAGGCAAAGCTTTTATTCCGTTCTGGACAAGCTCGAGCGTACGGTCGATCACTTGGAGGAGGAGGTATGAAACCATCCAACCTACTGGTCATCATGTCCGATGAACACCAGGCGCGCGCGCTTGGTTGCGCCGGCCATCCGTTGGCGCGAACACCCCATCTGGACGCGCTGGCCAGCCGTGGTATGCGTTTTGAAAACGCCTATACGCCAAGCCCCATCTGCGTTCCGGCGCGGGCCGGTTTCGCCACCGGGCGCTATGTCCACCAGACCCGCCTGTGGGACAACGCCATGCCCTATACGGGCGAGATCAAAGGGTGGGGCCACGCCTTGCAGGAAAAGGGCGTGCCGGTTGAATCCATCGGCAAGCTGCATTATCGCGACGCCGAGGACCCGGCCGGTTTCGATGTCGAACATATCCCGATGATGGTGCAGGACGGCATTGGCATGGCCTGGGCGCTGATCCGGGCTGAAGATCAAAGGCTGCAACCGGGGCAGCGCATGCTGGGAGACCACATCGGCGCCGGCCGCAGCAAATATACCGACTATGATGCGGCGGTCACGCGCCAAACGCGAGACTGGCTGGAGACACGTGCAGGCGCTGGCGACGAGCGGCCATGGTGCCTCTATGTCGGTCTTGTGGCGCCGCATTTCCCGCTGGTTGTTCCGCAGGAATATTTTGATCTCTATCCGGCGGAGCAGCTGCCGGCGACGAAACTGCGCCCAAAAGACGGCTATCGCCGCCACCCATGGGTCGAAAAACAGAACGCCGTCATGGACACCGAGTCACATTTCGTCGACGAAGATGAGCGGCTTCGGGCCATATCTTCCTATTTCGGCCTCTGCTCGTGGCTTGATTTCAATGTCGGAGAGATTCTGTCGGCGCTGGAGGAAACCGGTTACCTGGACGACACCACGATTGTCTACACCTCGGATCACGGCGACAATGTCGGTGCACGCGGTCTTTGGGGCAAATCCAATCTCTATCAGGAAAGCGTTCATATACCGCTGATCATGGCCGGACCGGACGTTCCGGTTGGTGTCTGCGAAACGCCGGTTTCGCTGCTCGACCTGTCAAAAACCATCGCCATGCATTTCGGCGCCGACATCGAGAGCGCCCCGCAACTGGCTTCCCTTTATGCCATCGCCGGGCAACCGGACCTGCCCGAGCGGATCGCCTTCAGCGAATATCACGCCATCGGCTCCGTTTCTGGCGGCTATATGGTGCGCAAGGGGCGATGGAAGTACCATCATTATGTCGGTTTCCCGCCCGAGCTGTTCGACCTTGAAAACGACCCCGAGGAACGAATCGATCTGGCAGGAGATCCGGCCCATGGGCAAATCCTTGCCACGATGGAAAGGGTGCTGCGCACTATTGTCGATCCGGATGCCACGAATGCGCAGGCGCTGGCCGATCAGGCAGCCCTCGTCATACAACTCGGTGGCCCTGAAATTGTCAGGGGCCTTGGGCCCAAAGCCGCCACACCGCCACCGGAGATATGACATGAAACTGACGATCCTTGGCTCCGGATCGCCGGAAGCCTATCTGCGCCGGGCCTCCAGCGGCTATCTGCTGGAAGTGGGTGAGGACAGGATTCTGTTCGATTGCGGCGGCGGTGTCTTCGACAACCTGCTGCGATCAGGGCGCTTGCCGAAAGATATCACCCATCTGTTCTTCACGCATCTGCACTCCGATCACATGATGGATTATGCCCGTCTGGTGCATGCCGCATGGGATGAAGGCGCGCCACCGCTGAAGGTCTGGGGACCAAAGCCCATTGCCCGTCAGAGCGAAGGCTATTTCGGCCGCAATGGCGTTTTGTCACCCGATTTGATCGCCCGCACGCAACTCAAGCCCAGTCAGGAGGTCTGGGTCTCGCGCGGCGGCACCCTGCCGCGCGCCTGGCCCGCGCCGATCGTCACCGAGATCGCCCCGGGTTTTGGCTATAAAGGCGATGGCTGGGTGTTGAAATCCTGCGCCGTGCCGCACGCCCAGCCGGCCTTTGACTGCATGGCGTTCTCGGTGGAGGCCGGGGGTAAAAAATTCGTCTATTCCGGAGATGCCGCAATCTGCGACCAGCTCAGACAATTGGCCCGCAATGCCGATGTGCTGCTGCACTGGTGTTATCGCCTGTCCATCGACCCGATCCACCCGGCCATCAGCGCCATGTCGCCGACACCCGCAGACACGGCAAAAATGGCTCAGGCCACCGGTGTGAAAAGGCTCCTGCTCACGCACTTTCGCATTCACATGGATACAGAAGAGGGGCACGCCAGCGCCCATGCTGACCTTGGGAACCATTTTGACGGGCCAGCCGAAATCATCGAAGATCTTAATATCTACCAAGTCTGACGGGTGACGGGGAAAGGCGCAACGCAGTTCCTCGATCGAAGGTTAATAATATCGATTAGCGCATTAACTCAAAAAAATATACTTTGCCAAATCCGCCCCGATTATTGTTTCATCGGGACCTCATCCGCTGATCTGAGGCCAGCATTCTGGTCATACAATTGCGAACGTTTCCTCCGACTGGAATGTTTGCACCTCCTGTAAGGCTAATTGCAAAGCCGGAGGATTTCTGTGCTATCGCTGTAATTCCGTTCGGCTGCCGTGCGATGTGGGGTAGTATGACTATCGCAAAGGTTCTGAGGATTCAGATATCGAGACATAGCGCAAACTAAGAGCGTATGGTAATTTTCAGAGGTTCATTTGATTTTCATGGAAATCGTTTGATAACGATTGAGCTCAAAAAGAATGTAGAATTTTCTGTTATGCGGATTAAAATTTTTTTTGCATTTTGAATTGCTGTAAATTGCCGTTCCTCTAGTCAGCGGTAGATCCAGTGCAAATTGCGTCAAAATCAATAAATTTCTCACTCTCATAAATTTATAAAATATTGTAAAATGATAGATCAAATTATAATGCGCTCAGAGCAATAATAGAAGCGACAGAAGAGAAATATCAATGGTAACCGAAACGGAAATTACTCGCGATGACACAGAGTTCCTCGATGATGCTAAACTGATCGAAGAAGAGGAAATTGAAAGCGGGCAACCCGGTGACATACATGATCCTTTTAATCCAGATGACATCCGGGTTATCACGAAGCACTTAACTATTGGCCAAGTTGTGGATAGGATCGAACACAACGAAATGGATTTGGCGCCTGAATTCCAGAGATTGGCTGGCGTTTGGCCACCCAAAAATAGAAGCCGCCTAATTGAGTCAATTTTGCTAAGAATTCCACTGCCAGTTTTTTATGTGGCAGCAAATGAGGACGAATTGTGGTCTGTTGTCGATGGGCTTCAGCGTATATCGACAATAAATGCTTTTGTAAGAAATGAATTTTCACTCATCCAATTGGAATATTTACACAGCCTTGGAGAAAAACACTTCAGCGACTTGCCGCGTCAACTGCAGCGCAGGATACTTGAAACTGAATTGGTAATGCACGTAATTCAACCGGGCACACCTGAACTAGCTATGTTTAATATCTTCAAGCGGATAAACACGGGTGGTAAGCCATTAAACTCACAAGAAATACGCCATGCGATGTTACCCGGCGTCGCTCGTAAATTTCTAACTCAGCTTGCTAAATTGCCAGCCTTCTTGGAAGCAACGGACAATTCGTTACCCCCAGGGAGAATGGCTGATCGCGAGTGCGTACTGCGTTTTATGGCATTTTCAATTACACCTTGGCAACATTACGGGCAATCTGAGCTTGATGGCTTTCTGAGCATGGCAATGCGGAAGCTAAACACAATGGACAATAAGGAGCGGGTAATTCTTAGTAACAATTTCGTGAGAGCTATGAATTCTGCAAAGAAAATCTTTGGAGATGATGCATTCAGGAAGCGTATGAGCGCTAACGCCTCTCGTAGCCGTATCAACAAAGCACTTTTCGAATCGTGGAGCGTATCATTGTCTTCTCGGACTGACTCTGAGATCAAACGTCTCGAAGAAAATCACAATCTGCTTAATCAGAAATTCATTGACTTGATGCAAAATCAGGAGTTTTTTGCATCGATTAGTCAGGGCACAGGTTCAAGAAGAGCGGTGGAAACACGTTTCAAGGAAATTGACCGTATAGTCCAGGAGACGATAGATGCTTGAAAGAGTTGAACTTTCAAACTTTAAGTGTTTCGAAAATCTTAATCTTCCACTGAAAAAACTCACGTTGTTAGCTGGCCTCAATGGTATGGGAAAGAGCAGCGTCATTCAGGCTCTACTCCTAATTCGCCAAACGGCTCTTGCTGACAGTTTGCATAATACTCTGTTGCTGGATGGTGACTTGGTTTCATTGGGAACTGGCCGTGACGTTCTGTTTGAAAATGCTGAGGTAGATATTATCGAGTTCGCGATTACGGAGGACCTACTTCGAAGCGAATATTCTTTCGAGTACGACGCCCTAGCAGATGAACTCAAAAGAATTATTAATTCCGAAGATTCTCACTCTTCAAATTTATTTGGAGATGACTTCATATATTTGAATGCTGAGCGTTTCGGTCCTAGAAAAACACTTCCCATGGATGCAGCGGAAATTCGGCGTGGCAACATAGGAAGCCAAGGGGAATATGTGCTTCATTTTCTTAATGAGCGTGGGCAGGAGACATTAGACGAAGAAGATCCCCGTCTACATAGAAGCCAGTCAAGTAGAGGCGTGATTGAACAGGCTTCAGCTTGGCTCGGTGAGATAAGTCCAGGGTCCGAATTACAAATAGATGTGGTCCGTGCTGCGGATATTGCATACGCAGCATTTTCATTTGAGCAGCCCGGAGATGTAAGATCAAGGGCGTTTCGTGCTACAAATGTTGGCTTCGGCCTGAGTTATGCCTTACCTGTAATTGTTGCATGCCTCACCCTTTCACCAGGTGGGCTCCTTTTATTGGAAAATCCCGAGGCACATATGCATCCAAAAGGGCAGGCTGCGTTGGCTAGATTGGTAGGATGTGCCGTAAGAGCTGGAGTGCAAGTGATCGTCGAGACACACAGCGATCACGTGATGAATTCTATGCGTGTGCAGGTTCGAAGTGGCGCTCTGCCTGCTGAAATGCTGCAGTTTCACTATTTCTCGAGAAGCGGACTTCGAGCCCAGGTCCTTTCTCCAATTGTGGATACTGCAGGGCGACTTGATCAATGGCCTGATGGTTTTTTTGATCAGCATGAGCAAACATTAATTGAACTACTTTCCCCTCCACGCCCATGAACCAAAAAGCGGTCATATTCAACGATGAATCCTTTTTGCATTCGCAGGAACCGTCTTGCGATCTTTGCCGGTTTCTTGCCTCAATTGCACGTGGTTTGGCTGCGCTGCTCTCCCAAGATGTGATTCTTATGGAGATTCGTTCTGTCCGCGAATTCTACCAGATTATTTCTGGTTCCGGCTTGAGTTTATATGATTTAATTTTGACATTAAGTAAGTCAAACGAGTATCGCGACGAAGCTAGATTGCTTCTTCAGATGACTGTTCGCGCCCCCCTATTAAATGGCCTGCCAAATGATATCAATGATGCGTTTTGGGGGTTGGAATACGCGCCAGAGCAGGATCTGTCCGGTGATGCGTTAGTGCTTTGCGCACTTTTAGAAGGAGTCGCCGTTAGCTTACCCACGGCTACAGCTTGGGAAACAAATTCCCTCTTGGTTAAGCTGCAGTTATTGACCCCAGACGAGGAACTTCTTACATATTCCGTTCAAGTTGAACACCTTTCTCGTGAAGAACACAGTATTCACTTAATTGAGAACTCAAAGCAAAGGCTGTTCACTGATATTGTTCAACCAGAACAAGCATGGTTGCACAGAGAAAAAATTTTTCCGTCTTTATTGTTTTCTTCTGATCTTGAACAACACATGGCGGACGTTCAGGTGGGCGAATTTCTGCCAATACTGAGAAGATTGAAAGAACTGGATAATGCTGCTGGCTCGTGGTTGGGTAGCGATGAGAAATGGCCTATTTTCCCTTGCAAAGTGACAGGGGAAAGCAAATCGACAATGTCCAACGATAAACTGCGCAAACTTCGAGCCTTTCGTAGCAGCTTAACTGGTGCTGTCGAGATATTCGAACAACATGCGCGCATTGGCGGAAACACAAGGATACATATGCGTATTGATGTGGCCAGCAAAACTATAGAGATTGGATATCTAGGACCCCACCTTCCAACAAGTGGTAGCTAGTAATTGACATTATTAGTCTGCACGTCACTGCAATTCCCATTTGCCATCGCGCTCGCGGTCCTTGAGGTCTTCTTCCAGCATCTGCACGAAGCGTTCGCTGGAGGCTGAAAGCGAACGGCCTTTTTTGACGACCACTGCGGTCGGGCGCAGGATCCGGGGCGCATTCAGACGCCGCACGACGATCTTTTCGGTGAAAAAAAGCCGGGCAAGTTTTTCCGGCAATATGCCGACGCCAATGCCGCTGGCCGCCAGCCATGTCGCCGTGCTGAGGAATCCTACCTCGGCAGCCAGCATGGGCTGGACGCCGGCTCTTTGAAGCGTTGCCTCGACGAGATCGCGCACGCCGTAATCGCGCCGCGACAGGATGAGCGGTTCGTTGTCGAGATCGCTCCAGGTGACTTCCGTCTTACCTGCAAGGCGGTGCGCATTCGGGCAGATCAGGCAGAGCTGGTCCTCATGGATGAAGCGTGAGGTGAATTCGCCTGTTTCTCGCGGTGGTGCGCCGACGCCAAACTCGACCTTCTCCTCGCGAATATTGCTGAGGAACTGGTTCGGAGCGCAATCATCGACGAGCAGTGAAACGGCCGGGAAGTCTTGCCCGAACCGGCGTACCGTTTCCGGCAGCAGCGCCATGCCCGTGGCAGGCGTTGCCGTCAGTCGGACGGTGCCGCGTTCCAGGTGCTGCAGATCATTGATACTGTGGTCCAGCGCCTTGATGTCATTGAGGATCCGCTCAGCGATTCCGATCGCGTGTTCGCCGGCGCTGGTGGGAACCAGTGACCGTGTCGTGCGGTCGAAAAGCTGCGCGCCAAGCACCGTTTCGATCTGTCGTATCAGCACGCTGACGGCCGACTGCGTGACATGGAGATCGCGCGCGGCGGCAGACAATTGTCCCGCGCGATAGACCGCCGCAAAGGCGCGTATTTGTTTCAGCGTCAGCTGCTCGACAGACATGGACTCTCCTTATTCATAAAGTAACTGCATTAATCATCAAAAACAATTCGATTTATTTATGTGCCGATTCAGCGCAATATCGCCGAACCTGCAGATAAGGGAGAGATCTGCCCATGCCTGAACGCAATCCAAATCCACCATACAAACGCATCGCCACGGAAGAAGCCTGGGCGTCACCGGAGCTATTCCAGCTCTACATGAAAGAGCTGGAAGAAAAGAACATCGATGAGCCGGGCTTTCACAGCCTCTACAAGTTTTTCGGCGGAACGAACCCGCGGGCACAGAATCTTGCCCGTCGCATTCAGACCCTGGGCGAGGAACGCATTGCCGATATGGACGCGGCAGGCGTCGACATGCAGGTGCTTTCCCTGACGGGACCCGGTGTGCAGCTCTTTGACCCCGCAACGGCAACGGCGCTGGCCACCCGCTTCAACGACGAACTGGCCGAAGAAATTGCGAAAAATCCCGACCGCTTTGCTGGTCTGGCGGCCTTCAGCCCGCTGGATCCCGCCAATGCGGCAAAGGAACTGGAACGCAGCGTCACCAAACTGGGCCTGAAGGGCGGCATTTTGAATTCCCACACGCGCGGCGTCTATATGGATGACGAAAAACTGTGGGACGTGTTCGAGGCTGCCGAGGCCCTGGATGTGCCGATCTATCTCCATCCCAACATGCTGCCCAGGGACATGGTCCAGCCGTTTCTGTCACGCGGGCTGGATGCCGCCGTCTACGGTTTTTCCTGTGACACGGGCCTGCATGCCCTGCGCCTGCTGGTGGCTGGCCTGTTTGACCGCTTTCCGAAATTGCAGATCATCCTGGGCCATTGTGGCGAGGCGCTGCCGTTCTGGCTTTACCGCATCACCTACATGCACACCCATATTTCGCAAACCGGCCGTTATGATGGTGTCAAACCGTTGAAGCGCCCGGCCCGGGACTACCTGTGCGAGAATTTTCACTATTCCAATAGCGGCGTCGCCGATGCCCCGCCGATCATGTATGTGCACGACGTGATCGGTGCGGAGCGGATCATGTATGCGATGGACTATCCCTGGCAGTATGAGCCGTCGGAAACTGGCATTCTGGACGATCTGCCGATGAATGACGCCGACAAGAAGCTGTTTTTCGAGGGCAATGCCCGCAGGATTTTCAAGCTGTGACGACACCTGTTGCAACACATCGAAGGATTGCGTGATGCGTGCCTGGGCCGTGACGGAACCGGGACAGCCACTGACTCATATCGACGTGGCCGATCCCCCGGCGCCGAAGGGTGCGGAAGTGGTGGTCGAGGTCACCCATTGCGGCGTCTGCCATTCCGATGTCCATTTCTGGGACGGGTTGATTGATGTGGGCGACAGGATGGTGCCTGTTGCAGCGCTCGGCATGACAACGCCCTATACGCTGGGCCATGAAATCGTTGGCCGGGTGGTTGCAACGGGACCGGACGTGAGGCAAGTCAAACCCGGTGACCAGCGCCTGGTCTATCCATGGATCGGTTGCGGCACCTGCACCGATTGCCTGCGCGGCGAAGACAACCTTTGTGCTTCTCCGCGCAGCATCGGCGTGCGTGCATCGGGTGGTTTTGGCGACAGGGTTTTTGTGCCGCATGAGCGCTACCTGTTTGATTTCGGCAGGCTTGATCCGGCATTGGCGTCCACCTATGCCTGTTCGGGCCTGACCGCCTATTCGGCTATTCGCAAACTGATGCCGCTGCCGCCCGGTGACCCGATCGTGCTGATCGGTGCGGGCGGGCTGGGGCTCAGCGCCATTGCCATCCTGCGCGCCCTTGGACACCGCAACATCGTGGTGCTGGACCTGTCGGCGCAAAACCGCGAGACGGCGGCATCGCTGGGAGCGCGGCTGACGCTCGATATCGGGCGCGAGGATATCGCCGCAGCGCTGGCGGAAAAAGCCGGTGGGCCGGTGAAATCCATCATCGACTTCGTCAACAATTCCGATACGTCCAAACTGGCATTTGGCGCTCTGCAAAAGGGCGGGCGGCATGTCATGGTCGGTTTGTTCGGCGGCACATTGACCTTGCCGTTGATGGTGTTTCCCACGCGGGGCCTGACCATATTCGGCAATTATGTCGGCAGCCCGGGGGAGCTGCGGGAACTTCTCGATCTGGCACAGAGCGCCGATCTGCCGGAAATCCCGATTACATGCCAGCCCAAATCGCAGGTCACGGCAGCACTGACAGCCCTCAGGGAAGGCAGGGTAAAGGGACGCATCGTATTATCGCAGGAACTAGAGGAACCGGACGCGCCATAAAGGCGCAAACAAAAAGGGAGGAATACATGCTACATCCTATTCTCAAACCAATGGCGGCAGCAGCCTTGCTGGCCACCATGCTCGCAACACCCGTCATGTCTGCCGAACGCCTGACCATCGGCACCGGCCCGGCTGGCACGCTCTACCACCAGATCGGCACGACATTGTCGAGCCTCTACCAGGAAAAAACCGGAGCGCCAGGCACGGCGCGGCCCTTCACCGGCACAACCAACTACATGCCGCTGATCCACCGCGGTGATATCGAGGCGGGCATTCATGGTGGCCTTGAATCGCGTGACGCCTACAAGGGCGAGAACAATTTCCCCGAGCCCATGGCGAACCTGCGGGCGCTGGTCGTCGTCAGCCAGCCCGGTTTCCAGTTCTTTTCCCGCGCCGAAGACGGGTTGACCAGCGTCGACGACTTGCGCGGCAAGAATGTCGTGACACGATTTCGTGCCATTCAGGGGTTTGACCAGGTGATTGACGCCATTCTCGGCACATCCAACCTGGGTGACAGCGATGTCGAAGCCACAACGGTCGGCGGCGTGATCGACGGCATTACCAGCGTTCAGGAAGGCCGTGTCGATGCTGCCGTCTCGGCGCTGGGCATTCCGCCCCTGCGGCAGGCCGACGCCTCGATCTCCGGCGGTATCCGTGTCCTGACCCTGGGTCCCAACGAGAAGGCCGTCACTGATGTGGTCGGCCTGTTCATTCGCACCACAAATCCCAGCCCGCCGATGGTTGGTGTGATGGAGCCCGTCCGTTCGGTTCATTTCAACACCTTCGTCAATGTGGGTGTCTCCATGAGTGATGAAGATGCCTATGAAATGGCAAAAATCATTCATTCGAACTGGGCCCAGGTGCAGGAAGCGCTGCCACCGCTGCGCGGCATGCAGGCTGCCAACATGGTGCCCGACAACCTGTCCCATCCATTCCACAACGGCGCGATCCGGTATTTCAAGGAAGCCGGCATGTGGACGGACGCCCATCAGGCCCAGCAGGATGCCCTGTTGAATTGAGCAGACTTGTCGTCAATCAAAACCCCCGGATCCGTTCCGGGGGTTTTGCAGTCTGACCTGCACGTAACCTTGTCCCGGACACAAGGACCGTCTTTGTGCTAAAGTTACGCGTAAACAAGGACGTAGATCGCCGTTTTGATTCAATCAGTCAACACGCAACAACAATGGAAAAGATCGCGGTCTTGATATCATCAAAACATCAAGCGATCTCATGCATATCCCCCAAAAGTGGGCACCGGTTTTGGGAAAAGGGTATGCATCAACAATGGAAAAGATCGCGGTTTTGATATCGTCAAAACATCAAGCGATTTCATGCATATCCCCCAAAAGTGGGCACCGGTTTTGGGACCAGGGTATGCATCAACAAGGGACAGATCGCGGTTTTGATATCGTCAAAACATCAAGCGATCTGAAGGAATGCTTTACAGATGCAGCTTTTTGTCCGCATTCTTCTGCGTATCTATTACGTCTGGTTGTTTCTCGGCGGTATTGCCTGGGTGCTGAACATACCGGCCCGCCTGGGCATTCCGCTGATCCAGATGGAATGGCTGGCGCCCTATCTTGGCGTTGCGATTGCCGCCGTTTACCTGAAGTACCCCTATGGCAAGGATGCTGGTCCGTTTGAAATTCTGGCCGGCTTTGCGGCGATCGGCTGCTGGATCTGGGGCGCGCTGAATTCCGAGGCCTGGCTGTTTTCACTGTCGGGCAATACGGTCGAAAAAGTGGTGCCGGGCCTGATCGCGCTGGCCCTGATGATGGAAGGGCTGCGCAAGGCTTGCGGTCCGTCAATCACCATTCTGGTCTGGGCGCTGATTGCCTATGGCCTGTTTGGCCACAATCTGCCGCAACCTCTGCAGGCCAATTATATTGATGCAAAATCCCTGACCATGTATCTCTACACCGACACCAATGCGGTGCTGGGTCTGGTGCTCGCCATAGTCAGCACATTGGTGCTGGCCTTCATGGTTTTTGGCCGGATGATGGAAGTGAGCGGAGCAACCGGCTTTTTCACCGATTTCGCCATGGCTTTGATGGGCCACCGCCGGGGCGGACCGGCCAAGGTCGCCGTGGTGGCATCCAGCCTGTTCGGAAGTGTCTCCAGTTCTCCCGTCGGCAACATCATGTCCACCGGCGTGGTAACCATACCGCTGATGAAAAAGACCGGCTTCCGCGCCCATCAGGCCGCCGCCATCGAGGCCGTCGCCTCCACCGGCGGCCAGATCGCCCCGCCGGTCATGGGGGCAACGGCCTTCCTGATGGCCGAGTTCCTGCAGATCACCTATCTGGACGTGGTCATTGCGGCGCTGCTGCCTGCCATTCTCTATTATGCATGCCTCTATTTTCAGGTGGACGCCATTGCCCGCCGGGAAGGGCTGCACGGTCTGGACCGCTCGGAACTGCCCGATATATGGACGGTACTGAAAAGCGGCTGGATCTTTGTCCTGCCGCTGGCTGTGCTGATGTATCTGCTGTTCTGGAAAGGTATGCAGCCTGCCTTCTCGGCTCTGGGCGCGACCCTGGTGCTGATCGCCATGGCCGTCCTGAAGCGGCGGTTCCTGAACCGGTCGGACTGGACAGATCTGATCTTCAAGGGAGCCGAAGGCATGTTGCCGATCCTGATGATTGCCGGCGGCGCGGGCGTCGTGGTCGGCATCATGAATGTTTCGGGACTGGCCCAATCGCTGTCCTTCATTCTCACCCAGACCGGCAATTCCCTCGGCCTGGTTCCGATGCTGGCGCTGACGGCCATCCTGTCGATCATCCTCGGCATGGGCATGCCGTCCACCGCCATCTATGTGGTGCTTGCCACGGTGATCGGTCCGTCGCTGACCCGTATGGGTGTGGAGCCGCTGGCGGCGCATCTTTTCATCTTCTATTTCGGCGTCATGTCGTTCCTGACCCCGCCGGTTGCCGTCTCCAG
Source organism: Rhizobiaceae bacterium (assembly GCA_029233925.1). GTDB lineage: Bacteria > Pseudomonadota > Alphaproteobacteria > Rhizobiales > Rhizobiaceae > Hoeflea_A. The sequence goes on along the minus strand of JARGOX010000001.1, from coordinate 176,328 downwards.
TTACGTGGCGGCAGGGCTGGCGAAGGCCGGCATGTGGGAAACGGGCTGGACCGGCATGCGCTATTCCGCCGTGGCCTTTGTCCTGCCCTTCCTGTGGTGCTATGAACCGGCGCTGCTGCTCGACGCCGACTGGCTGTCTATCATGGTCGTTGCCTGCGCCACGCTCAGCGCCATCAAGCTGTTTTCGATGCAGCCAAAGGCCCTGTCATTGGCCAGTGCCGCCACAAGCCGCATCGCCGGTCTGCTGCTGGCCTGCATCAGCCTCGGCGTTGCTTGTGCTCCGGCCCTGTTCGGCGCAACGTCAATCAGCGCAATGGCCGTCACGCTGGTGGCTTTTGTTCTGGCATTTGTCGTGCCATCGATCTGGGCAAAGACCGGGGATTGAATGGCCAACCAATAGGCAAACTCCCAGTCTGTTCGGGAATAGCGATACCTGGCCGGACGCCTTGTCATGGGTTTGATCATGGCGGGATGCATGAAAGCAGGGCTTGTTTTTGAGAACCGCTCGGAGACTCTGGTTGCAGCGGATTGTCCTGAAATAGCCAGATTTGATCGTAGACCACTCGATGGACTTTATCGTGTTACCATCAACGGCAGCGGGGCAGGGCAATGAAATTATTAGTATGTGTCATCGCTGCATGTCTTTGGCTTTCGGCCAATCCGTCCCTGGCTGAGGCGCGCACGATTTGCACAATCGTTGTTTCTGTAAAAACGGGTAATGCCATCATTGAGCAGGGCGATTGCGATCAGAAGATGTCCCCCGCATCGACTTTCAAGGTGGCGATCAGCCTGATGGGGTTCGACGCGGGCATCCTGCGATCTGTCGATGAGCCAAATTGGCCGTTCAAAAAAGGATATATCGACTCTCGGCCTCAATGGCGTCAGGCAACAACGCCAAAGAGCTGGATGCGGGACTCCGTGATCTGGTATTCGCAACAGGTGACCCGCAAGCTCGGACCTGAGCGCTATGCCGCCTATGTGGAGGCCTTTGATTATGGCAATCAGGACCTGACCGGCGACCCCGGCAAAGACAACGGTTTGACCCGCGCCTGGCTGAGCTCATCCCTGCAGATATCACCGCGCGAACAGGTTGCGTTTCTGCGAAGGCTTGCAGCTGGAACGCTCCCGGTCAGCGCGGCTGCGATGGAAAACACGGCGCGGATCATGGATCAAGGCGTGCTGCCGAGTGGCTGGTGGATTCACGGCAAAACCGGCTCGGGGTTCCCGATCGGTGACGACGGAATATTTGTCAAGGGCAGGGCTTTTGGATGGTTCGTCGGCTGGGCTGAACGCGGCGGAAACAAGGTTGTCTTTGCGCGATTGATCGAGGACGCCAGGCGCGCCTCCCCACCATTGGGGTTTGTCGCCCGTAACGGGGTGTTGGCTGACCTGTTTTCCAAAGGTGGTTTGCTGAATTGATCTGACCTTGCTCAAACTGGAAATGCGGTCGTTCGAAACGATCACGTTTGACAACCTGGAGGCGCCGCAATGGCGCGATGCAGCCAGTCCGTTTCGAAACATGACAAAACCACTTGGCTACGCCCCAATCAGTCAGGCCCTGTGGCCGACCGGACCCTGTGTATTCCAGGAACGCACGGCTTACCCGGTTCGTGAGGCTATCTCCGCTCTTCGCACAAGCGAGATAGAAAACATTTTACAACCGGCGGTTTTCTTGCAAGATTGTTAACGGGGAGTTGGGGAATTGTACGAACCGGAACATATTCAGGCACGATTCGAAATCGTCACGCCGATGTTTCTCGGCGGGGCAGATCGGGAATCGGGCGCGATTCGACCGCAATCCATCAAAGGTGAACTGGCCTTCTGGTGGAGAGCGTTGCATTTTGCGCGCTATGTCGGGAAAACCGGCAGCATGCGCAATGCGCTGGATGCCATGCATGCCGATGAACTGATTCTGTTCGGTGGCGACAAGCGACAGGGCCTGTTTCTCCTGTCGGTCACGGCAGCGAATATTGCACGATTTCCCAAAAGCCCTGCTGGCAACCATGATCAAACGTTGAAGAATGCAAATGGCCGGCCGGTCGGCCCGGGAACCTGTTATCTTGGTTATGGCCTGATGGGCGCGTTCGGTGATACCCAGGGCAAACTTGTCCGTTCGTGTCTCGAGGCAGGCGGAACATTCGATCTGAGGATCATTTTTCGCAAGCGGAAACACGGTTCTGCCGGTGACGACAGCGCCGACTCCGGGCGGCATGGCGAATTGCGCAGCGATCTTGTTCGTACAATCAAGGTCATGGGGCTCATGGGCGGGCTTGGCTCGCGCAAGCGGCGTGGCTGGGGTTCGCTCGCCCTGCGCAAGCTGGAAGGCCGCGGCGGAATAGAGGCGACGTTCGATCCGCCCAATTCGGCTGAAAGTTTCAAGGAAATGCTCAGCGGGCTGATCGATCCACCGGGCGTATCCGGCACGCAGTTCCCGCTGTCGGCATTCGCCAGCGAAACCGAATTGCGTGTCTGGAACCCAGCCGGTTGGAGCGATACGCCGAAATCGGACGGTTCGGGACAGTTCGAACATTGCACGGATGCGCTGGAGGCCACAGGCAAGGCCTTTCAACTCTACCGGAGCTGGGGACGCGATGGACAGGTGCTGGGCCAACCGCGCCGGGAAAACTTCAAACCCGATCACGACTGGTTCAAGAGCGGAAGCGCCGGGTGGAACAGCCGCAATGGGCATGGCCCCGCTGGCGATGCCTTGCCGGAACGGGCCAATTTCGGCCTGCCGCACAATTACTTCGGCGACGACAATGCCGGCCGCAGAGGCAAATTGAATATCGATCCCACAGGCGGGACTGATCGGCGCGGCAGCCCGCTGTTTTTTCATATCCATGCTGTTGGTGGTCGATATCTGCCGGTGGCGATATTCTTTGACAATATTTTCCTGCCAGACCCCGGCTTGCGCCTGATTGACACGACCGGCAAAAAAGCCCGAACAATAACCGACAATGCGCCATTCACACCCGACGCGCAGGTGGTGCGCGATTTCCTCGATGGAGCCGCGCGTCCGACATCAAACGGGGAGAAAAACCAGGCGCCCTTCGCCACTTGCAAGGTCTTGCCAGGCAAGGGGGGCAAGGTCTTGCCAGGCAAGGGGGGCACGCCGTGAATAAAACATCGTCACCCAAACGCCTGCTGCATTTTACGCTCGGTCCGGTGCAGGACTTCATTGCCGATGCACGGCGGACGCGCGATTTCTGGGCCGGGTCGTTCATTCTGTCCCTGCTTTCCGCCCATGCCATGAAAGCCATCAAGGATGCGCAGGGTGAAATTCTCTTTCCCGATGTGTCCGGCGACGAACTCTTCGCAGCATTGGGCGCAGGGAAGGCCAGCCCCTATGTCGGCTCGCTCCCCAACCGGTTCAAAGCCGATGTGACCGGCATTCCAGGCGATCCCGGCCTGCTGTGCCGCCAGGCGGTGGAAAAGGCCTGGACCGCCATCGAGCAGGCCGTCTGGAAATACGCCGTGGCGGATCAGAGCGCTCTGAGCGCCGCTGGAGGCAATGCCGCGAAAGATATCTGGACGCGCCAGGTCGGCGGTTTCTGGGACATGGCCTGGGTTGTCGGGGAAGATCCCGGACAAGGCGACGATGGCGTGTGGCTTGACCTGCGCAAGAACTGGCGCAGTCACTATGGCGGAAAGGCTGCCGCCGAAGATGGCGATCATTGCCGCATGATGGGCAAATACCAGGAAATCTCCGGCTTCCATCGCATCGGCCAGAAAGCCGGCCAGGAGAAATTCTGGAACGCCATGCGCGCGGCGCAGGACAATTCCCTTGACCTGCAACCCGATGAGCGGCTTTGCGCCATCGCGCTCGTCAAGCGGTTTTTCCCGGTTCTGGCAAGCCGCGACGGCAAAATTGATGGGGCGCTGCCCTTTCGGCCCGGTGGCGCTTCTCTCAATATCCGCCATTGGCCCTCGACCAGCTATGTCGCCGCCTTGCCATGGCTGGCTGCGGCGGCGCGCCTGGACCACGCGGACCGCCCGCAGAGCACCCTGTTCGACAGCGCGAAAATGGCGTTCAAGGGCGGGTTCATGGGGGAATATGAAACACCCAAACTGTTCAAATTCCCTCAGGACGGCCTGTTCAGGCTCGACGGCCATTTGCTGCACAAGGACGGGATCAGGGCCATGGCCCGCGAGGGCGTCAAGACTGATACGCTGACCGGCGACGAAAGTGCAGCCGCAGTCGCAAGCGTCACCGAGGCGCTCAAGGAGACCGCCAAATGGATCGGCGGTGGAAAGCCGCGCTACGCCTCCGAATTCTACGCCATTTTGCGGATGGATGGAGACGGCATCGGCCGGCGCCTGAAAGATAATCAAGCTCTGATCACGGCGGCGCTGGCCGGTTTCACTGATCGCGTCAAAATCTCCCTTGCGCCCGGCAATGCCCACAGGGGTGTGCTGGTCTATGCCGGCGGTGATGACGTTCTTGCCCTCCTGCCGGTGGATACGGCCATCGATGCGGCGCAGAAACTGCGTGACGAATACGATGCGGCCTTTGAGGACGCGCGCAAACAGGTCCGGTCTGACGCCTCGGGCTTCACCCTGTCGGGTTCGATTGTCTACGCGCATTCCAAGAATCCGCTTGCCGCCGTTCTGCGCCAGTCAGAGCATCAGCTCGATGAAATCGCCAAGGAGACCAATGGCCGCAACTCTCTGGCCATTGCCGTCCTGAAACCAGGCGGCATTGCCGCGCAATGGGTGACCGCCTTTGACGGCGCGAACGGCCGCATTGCGACGATGGATTCCCTGGCGCAGGCCAGGTTGGGCGCGGCGGGAGAATCCGGTCTGTCCGGTGGTTTTTTCCACGGTTTTCGCCAGAAATATGAACCGCTCTTTGCCGGGGCGGGCGGTGAACCTTCCGACGTGATGGATCCCGACACGCTGCTGGAACCTTTGCTGGCGGCTGATATCAGGCGTCAGGACACGCGCACTGCCATCGCCGATCCCAATGCAGCGGCTGGGCGGGTCGTGAGCCTGTTGCGCCCGCAATTGTGGAACGATGGAAAACCGGCGCTACAGGTCGGCGTTTCCTTCGATGCCGGCATGGTGGCGCGTTTCCTCAGCGCAGAGGGCCGGTTCGATCTTGCCCCGAAGGAGGAAAAGCAATGACGGCGCGCGCCTTTTCCTTTGATCCTCTTGACACGCTGATGTTTCGCGACGGTCGCCCCTTCAACCAGGGCGACGAGGGCGCCAGCGCCGCCGAAAGCCTGTTTCCGCCGCCGCCGCCGACGCTTGTGGGCGCATTGCGCCTGGCGATCGCACAGCAGAACGGATATCCCCCCGCATGGCCGGTCGCCCTGCTGGGAGATGGGGTCAACTGGCAGGCAGACACGACACAATTGGGTCCCTTGCGGTTTTCCGCGCCCCTGCTGCTGAGGGCGGATCACCAAGGTCGCAGCGAACCATTGTTTCCCGCGCCGCTTCACCTGGCCCAGGCCACGCAGAACAGCAGCGATGTTCTGACGCTGCTCTTGCCGCGTGCGCAATACGAGACGGATCTGGGTCACGTGTTTCTGGTATCGGCTCCTCCCGGCCATCTGGGCGTGCGCCCGCTGGAGGGCGATTTTCTCACCATGGCCGGCATGCAGGCGCTGATCAACGGCAAGCTGCCTGACATGAGTGCCATCGTCAGGCGCGATACCCTGTGGCAGGCGGAAAGCCGTGTGGGGATCGGGCGCGATAGTGACAAGCGGGTTGCAAAAGACGGGGAATTCTATGTGGCGTCGCATACCCGCCTTGCCGATCATGTGCGTATGGTGCTGGCCGTTGAGGGTCTGGATGACAAATGTCGTTTTGACGCGGCCAATCAGCGCCTCGGCGGCGAGCATCGCACGGCGCATCTTGCAGATTGTGCGGTTCCGCAACTGCCACAAGCCCCCGATGGGCTGGCATCGCACCAGGGACGTTTTTTCTACGCGGCAATGGCGATTGCACCGGTGTTTTTTGATGACCTGCCCGGGCCGGGAGCAAACGTTCCGGGTCTTTCCGGGACACTGCAAAGCGCCTGCTTCGGCAAGCCGCAGATGTTGGGCGGGTGGGATTCAGGACAAGGGAAAAAACGTCAGGGCAAGCCATTGCCGATGCGTCCTGTGCTGCCGGCCGGATCGGTGTTTTTCATGGAAACCGATGACCGGGACAAGGCGCTTGCCTGCCATGGAACCGGCATCGGGCGCGCGACGGAATGGGGATTTGGTCAGGTAATGATTGCAAGGTGGGAAGCGAAATGAACAAGGGACGTCTGATCGGCCTTGTGGCCGAAAGTCATATTCATGTCGGCATTGGCCAGGCGGCCGATGCGCTCGATCTGCCGGTCGCCCGCGAGGCGGTCACACGCTTTCCGCATGTGCCCGGTTCCGGCGTCAAGGGCGCATTGCGTGTGTGGTGCGGCGGAACGGCCCTTTCCGCGGATGTTGATACCCTGTTTGGTAAGGCTTCGGGGGGAGAGGACGATGGCAGCGACGGCCATGCCGGCACGATCCTGTGCGGCGAGGCGCGGTTGGCGCTGCTGCCGGTGCGCTGCACATCGGACGCCTATAAATTCGCCACCTGCCCGATGATCGTCAACCGGTTGCTGCGCGATCTGAAAAGGGTTGGCGAAAAACCACCGGCGATGACCCTGTCGGTGCCTTTCGGCAAATATCTCGGCGCGAGGCCGGACCACGATGTGCCACTCGGCCTCGAGGAGCGCGAATTCACCCATGCCGGAGACTTGCCGGAGGGGCTTGCAGCCCTGTTTGCCCCGCTGGCTGAAGGCGCCTTTTCGCAAGCCGACCTGGGCCACCGGATCGTTCTTCTTTCAGACGCCGATTTCAAGTGGTTCGCCGAGTTCGGCCTGCCCGTGGTGACGCGCAATGCGCTGGATGAAAACAAGGTGGTGAAGCCGGGAGCGCTGTGGTCCGAGGAGATGCTGGCCCCCGATACAATCATGTGGATGGTATTGAACGAGCGCATTTCCGGCGCACTCGCTCTGGTTCTGAAAGCAGTGGAGGGCGCGCCCTTTGTCCAGATGGGCGGCAACGAGACCATTGGCCAGGGCTGGTTCTCCATGAATATTCTCGAATCCAGCTGAATGCGAGATTGTCATGTCAAAGAAATCGAACAATAAAAACCGCAGCAGGTCCAACGGGAACGAAACCTCTTCGCTCCGGAATGCGCGCACTGTGACAGCGTCGCCCGCAGCGGCCTATACGGGCAAGCAAACGCCTGTGCAGACGCCAGCGCAAACGCCTGCCGGCGCGCCAGTCGCCCTGTCCCTCGACCAGCGCCGCGCTGCATTCGCCCTGGCCTGCGTGCAGCAGGTGGACAGCGCTTTTCCACTGCCGGCCAATGGCGACGAGGACGACGCCAAGCGCTCAGTCGCCCGGGGTTATCGCGCCTATAGTCGCAACCTGCCCTCGACCATCATCGTCAACGGCCTTGGCCAGGCGATTGCGCTCGAACTGGCCCAGTCTGCAAGAAATCAGAAGGATAGCGAAGGCCACGGCCTGCTGCTGGACCATGTCACGGCCTGGCTGGTGGCGAAAGGCGGTTGGGGCGTTTCCAGTCCCTATCATGGTGGGGCGAAAGCGGATCGAAAGGGACAATACCGCAAGCCGGAGCTGATCGCAGCGATTGTCTCCGGATCCGACTTCGACCTCGTGCGCGCCCAGATCGAGACCATGGCCTTTCTGAAATGGCTGAAGACCTTCGCCGAAGCGCTGATCGAATCGCGCGATCCCAAGGGCAATGAAGATGCGGATACCACAGGGACGTTGGAAGACGCGCCATGAGTGAGCAAGACATGATCGCGCCACACCTTCCGCTGCCCGAAAATGCCGGCTACCGCAAACCGGGTGAGAAAAGGAATGCGCCCCAGGACCCGGCGGCCAATCGCGGCCTTGTCTTCAACAAGTTCGTCGACCGCTGGGCATTCAGGGAAGACAAATACGACCTTCACGACAAGAAGAAGGACTGGCTCGACTGTTTCAGCGGCGCAAAGGCAAAGGCCGGTGATGCGGCGGCCCTGAAATCCTCTTGTGACCGTCTATCGGCCATGGCCGAACAGAGCGTGCGCACAAAATTCGGCCATGAGCGCCCGGACGCGGTTGAGAGGCCGCGCGATTTCGTCGCCACCAGCCGGTTCGCAACCGGCCTGGGGCTGGCGCATCCGGTCGAGAACGGGTTCCTCTGGCACCACACGCTGGGCGTTCCCTATATTCCGGGCTCATCCATCAAGGGGATGATCCGCGCCTGGGCCAGGCAATGGCGGGAGGAGGACGCGGCGTGCATTGTCCGGCTGTTCGGAAATGAGACTGACCATGACGCGCAAATGGGCGCCCTGATTGTCTTCGACGCCCTGCCGCTGGAGCCGGTGGAACTGGTGACCGAAATCCTGACGCCGCATGATGGCGGCTGGCGTTTGAAAGGACCGGTCAGCGAGCGGGATCAGCCCCTGCTGACGCCGGGCGACTGGCACGATCCGGTGCCCGTTTCCTATCTGGCGGTGGAGCAGGGCGCTTCCTTTCGTTTCGCGCTTGGCGCGACCCGCAACGCACAGGACGGCACAGATGAAAATCCGTCCGATGTCGCGCGCGGCTATCAATTGCTCGGCGAAGCGCTCGAATGGATCGGACTCGGAGCCAAGACCGCCATAGGCATGGGTCGGTTCAGGACGCCCGACGCCATGGCATCCGAGGCAGCGGAAGCAAAAAGGACGGCGCGCGAGGAGGCGGCAAGACAGGCAGAAGAGGAGGAAAGGCGTGTTGAAGCGGAAAGGATTGCCGTGGAAATGGCAAAAGACCGCTGGATCCCCGCAATTGGCCAGAAGATCCTCTACTCAGCGGGGGATGTTTCGGAGGAGCGGGTGATTTCCGTGATTTTTGAGAATGGCGATTTCGAGGCGACTTGGCCTGACGGAACGGAGCCGGTCGTGACCGACAAGGACGAATCCTCGCTTATCGCCGGACCCGGCGGTGAAGACGGTGAATTATGACCAGCTACTTCGTCACCCGGCACAAGGGTGCAGTTGCGTGGGCAAAGGCCAGGGGGATCGCGGCGGAACATGTCTGCCATCTCGATGTTGAGAAGATCCGTCCCGGTGACATTGTGCTGGGCACGCTGCCTGTCTCGCTGGTGGCAGAGGTCTGCGCGCGCGGCGGGCGCTATCTGCACCTCACGATGGAAATGCCGCCGGAAGATCGCGGCCGTGAACTGACCGCCAAAGACATGGACGCCTTCGGCGCAAGGCTGGAGGAATTTACCGCAGAGAGGGTTGTGTGATGAAAAAAATGATACGACGTTTCGGGGCGCCCATGCTCATTCTTGCCACGATCCTGATCGGCGCTGCTATCGGCAATTTCGGGTCCGCTGTTGGCAATCAGCTTACCTATTGGTTGGAGATACCATTCGCTGATCCTCAGGATCAGCCTGCAGCGAGGGGTTCGTCCTGGTATGTCAGTGCGATTATCTGGTTCGTTTTCTCGGCTTGCCTCCTTTGGGCAGTTGCCGCAGCGCGAAAACAATTGCTGTCCCTGCGCGCCGAGTTGCGGCGCAGCGGCAAGGGACGCGCGCGCAAGGCGGTCATCATGGGTTTGTCTTTCGCTGAAAAAGTGACGGATGCGGAAGGACGGTTTGATGAAGATGCCGATCCCCTGCTTGGCGCTCTGGCCCGGGCAGGATTGGACAAGGCGTCGCTGCCGGTGGCCGATATGGCCGAGATGGGATTGCTCCAGTTCGGGGCGGACGGGCGACTGAACCGGCCGGCCAGCCCCGGCGGGCACACCTGGGTGCAGAACCTGCGCGCCCTGCGCGAGCATATAATCCTCTCTGACAGGCTTTCGGTCGTTGTTATCTGCCCATCAAGGGAGTCAGCGCTGCACGCGCCGGAATTCAAGGCCTTTCTGGAAAGGATGCTGCTGGATGCAGGCAAGGATTGGGTGCGTATCTACATCAATGATTTCGCCCCGGACTATAGCGAATTCGAGGACGTGCGCAACGCTTTGGAACAGGCCCGAGAGCTCTGTATCGAAAAGGGCCGGACGGACATGAAGCTGGGAATCTCTGACGAGGATATCTGCATCGACGCCACTTCGGGCACGGCGGCCTTCTCCATTGCGGCGGCCATCGTCACGCTGAACCACGATCTCGTCTACAGCTATGTGACATCCTTTACCAACGGCGACCCGAGAAAGGGCACGCTGCCAAGCGGCGGCGAAATGCGCATCTACGATGCGACAGTCGACATAGCCGCCTTCATTTCCTGAGCCGACACGCCACCTGATCATCGGCATTGAATGCGCTGTTGCGAAACTGCAGCAGCGTATTCCGCATGGCCGCTGCACCCAAAAAACGTTGATTATCCATCCCTGGAGAAGAAGGGAAGGCTGCCTAACTCACTCTCCCAACTCGCGAGAATCCAAAATGTGGGTTTCTATCCCTGGAGAAGAAGGGAAGGCTGCCTAACTCGCTGAAATGAAGGATTTGACCGACGATCGTGTTTTTATCCCTGGAGACGTAGGGAATGGTCGTTAACATTACGTGATGCAGGACATGAGCGCCACACTCGCGTTTCTATTCCTGGAGAAGAAGGGAAGGCTGCCTAACGTGACTACTATTGCGGCTGGGTAGGGGGTGTAAGTTTCTATCCCTGGAGAAGAAGGGAAGGCTGCCTAACTGACAGTCATGATTTTGTGGCAGTCCCTATCGGGTTTCTATCCCTGAAGAAGAAGGGAAGGCTGCCTAACATGGTTATTCAACCGCGTTGTGACGAAAGCGGAGTTTCTATCCCTGAAGAAGAAGGGAAGGCTGCCTAACCAGGATATGTCGAATGGGCATTGACCAACCTTGGGTTTCTATCCCTGAAGAAGAAGGGAAGGCTGCCTAACCTGCCCTTTGCAAGCGCCTGAGTCAAATGATGAATTGAGCACGTTTTCCATGTCAAATCAATTTCAAGCGTTTCACAATTAGAACAAAAACAGAACAAGGAGTTTAAATTTGTCTAAAAACCCAATTATATCATATTGTTACCAGATATCCATATCAAAAGCATCTGTTTGGTGTCGAAAAGCGCATGGCCCGTAGGTTGGCAAAACGCCGTTCCTGGTCTTTGCAGGGGCTGGGGAAAATGATGGCGATCCTCTGCAGGGTAAACCTGGCAGGGTTCATTAGGCGGGGTTAACCTGGGATGCGAAAATTTGACAAGGCGCCGCCGCCGGTGGCCGCCATGATGGGGCAGACCTGCTCAAATTCGATCCGGAAGGAAGCCTTGACCGGTCGGCCAGCCCCGGCGGGCACATCCGGGTGCAGAACCTGCGCGCCCTGCGCGGCCATATTCTTGTCTTGGAGCGGCTTTCCATCGTCGTTATCTGCCCCTGAAGCGGCGGCGAGGTGCGCGTCTACGATGCGACAATCGACATAGCCGCCTTCATTTCATGGAGCCGACACGCCGCCTGATCATCTGCATTCCGCCGCTGTTGCCACTCCGCAGCGGCGCATACCGCATGGCCGCTCCCCCCAGGACACCCGCTGTTTTCCCATCCCTGGAGAAGAAGGGAAGGCTGCCTAACTTGGATTACAGAGCCCCAGAAGGGGACGAACTGTTTCTATCCCTGGAGAAGAAGGGAAGGCTGCCTAACGAATTCGGCAAGGGCGATGCGGCCAGCGCCGCGTTTCTATCCCTGGAGAAGAAGGGAAGGCTGCTTAACATACAGAAATACTCGATGCGTGTCGTGCGTCAGGTTTCTATCCCTGGAGAAGAAGGGAAGGCTGCTTAACCTGCCCTTTGCAAGCGCCTGAGTCAAATAATGAATTGGGCACGTTTTCCATATCAAGTGGATTTTTGTCTTTTGAATTGAAGAACAAAAGAAGAACAATTTTCTGTCTTTTATAGAATAATCCAATTTTATCAGATCTTTGCCCGATTTCCATATCAAAATAGCCTTTTGGCGCTTGAAAACGCATGGCCCATGGGCGGGAGAATTTGATGGTCCTGCCGGCTTCGAACAGGCGGCTTTGATCACTGGATAGCGGTGGATGGCCGGTTGCCTTTGGCGTCTTCAGCCCGTGGCGGAATGGAGCCGCAGCCCACCCTGCACTTCCGGACTGGGGCGAGGGCCCTATCGTTTCCAATCCGACGGATGATCGGTCAGCAAATAGTGCTGTGCCACATCACTCGCCGTCCCGGCGATGGTGCAAGCCTTCGAGGCGTCACGCCAACTGGCTGGAGACGTAGGGAAAGCCGCCTAACAAAAAATCGGCCCTCACAAAGACAATCAGGGGTGTTTCTATCCCTGGAGACGTAGGGAATGCTGCCTAACCTGCCCTTTGCAAGCCATTGAGTCAAATAATCAATTGGCGACATTTTCCATATCAAGATGATTTTGACTTCCTCTTTTGGAGCAAAAATAGAACGAATTATTGTTTTTGTTCGAATAATCCAATTTTATCAGATCTTTGCCCGATTTCCATATCAAAATGGTCAATTGGCGCACGAAAACGCATGGCCCATGGGCGGGAGAATTTGATGGTCCTGCCGGCTTCGAACAGGCGGCTTTGATCACTGGATAGCGGTGGATGGCTGGTTGCCTTTGGCGTCTTCAGCCCGTGCTGAAATGCAACCGTCGCCCACCATGCATTTCCGGACTGGGGCGAGGGGCCTGTCGTTTCCAATCCGACAAATGGTAGGTCCGAAAATAGCGCTGCGCAACATCACTTGCCGTCGTACCGTCAGCCAGCATCTCGGCGACGATCCGCGCCTTCAGGGCATCAGGCCAGCGATGATGTGCCGTATGTGGCAAACCAGAAAGGACATCACCGTGTAGCTCCGTGGTGACCCCAATAGAGAAACGCCCTTCCAGATTGCGGGAAATTGCGTGCTCGCCAATCAATATGAGGGATCAGCAAATATTGGAGACGTAGGGAATGCTGCCTAACTCGGGTGGGTTCTCCTTGAGTGCAAGGAGTCCGTTTCTATCCCTGGAGACGTAGGGAATGCTGCCCAACTGGCAGAAACGTTGTCTGCGGGTTCCTCGGAACCATGTTTCTATCCCTGGAGAAGAAGGGAAGGCTGCCTAACCAGTTTAAATTTTCTAGTCCCCAGTGGGGAGAGTTTCTATCCCTGGAGAAGAAGGGAAGGCTGCTTAACTTGGAACTCGTCAGACTGGAGCAGTCGGTTCGTGGGTCGTGTTTCTATCCCTGGAGAAGAAGGGAAGGCTGCTTAACATAACCGCCACGCTTGCGCCGTTCTGCCGGGAAGTTTCTATCCCTGGAGAAGAAGGGAAGGCTGCTTAACCTGCCCTTTGCAAGCGCCTGAGTCAAATGATGAATTGGACACGTTTTCCATACCAAGGGCATATTTTGATTCCAATAATTTGAACAAAACAGGAACGCCAGTGTAAAATTATTGAAATATACGAATAATATCAGATATTTGGAATTTATCCATATCAAAACAGCCATTTGGTACCGGTTTTGCCGGGGCCGCAGACGGGGAAAGTGTCCACCCATGCCTTGGAATGCCCAAGATCGATGAAATGTCCCATTGACCGGTTCGGGAGGTTTTCCGGGAGGTCCGACCTGCCCGTCCGAGGGTGTCGCGTTGCTTGCCCGGCCAACCAGGCCGTGCTGCCGGAAGCAGCGACGTGCCATCGCGCGCCTTGCGTCACCAATCAGACAGATGACCGGGTCAAAGATCTTGGCGCTGAGTCAATGACATTCACCGCCGTGCTTTTCACCAGTGTCTCGTCAGCGACCGGAGTCTTCAAAACATCAGGCCAGCGACGATGCCCGCCGGCTTCAGAACGAAACCAAGTGTAGCTCCGTGGAGAAACGCCTTTTCAAAGGATGCATGCGGGAATGGACGCGTTCGCAAAGCAGCAAGCGCGCAGGGCAGATCGGAAACCCGCTTCCGGTGAATAAGGGAAGGCTTCCTAACTGAACGATCATGGCGAGACCCAAGAGGACGACCCGTTTCTATCCCTGGAGAAGAAGGGAAGGCTGCTTAACCGAGGTGATCGATATGAACTCGGTCGCCGTGGGTTTCTATCCCTGGAGAAGAAGGGAAGGCTGCTTAACCCGTCGTGGCGGTGCGATGACTGTTGATCCGTTGTGTTTCTATCCCTGGAGAAGAAGGGAAGGCTGCTTAACTCGTCACAGGCATCGAGCTTGACGGATGGCTGAGTTTCTATCCCTGGAGAAGAAGGGAAGGCTGCTTAACTCATTTGTTTGGCACCGCCCAGACCAGAGCCGAGTTTCTATCCCTGGAGAAGAAGGGAAGGCTGCTTAACCTGCCCTTTGCAAGCGCCTGAGTCAAATGATGAATTGGGCACGTTTTCCATATCAAGAGCAAACTACAATTTCCTTAAACAGAACAAAACAAGAACATAATTGAAGAATAATTTCAATATACGAATGATATCAGATATTTATTCGCTATCCATATCAAAACGGCCATTTGTGTCGGTTTTTTGCCCGGGCCGCAGGCTGCGAAAGTGTCCACCCGCGCCCTGACATACCAAAGATCGATGAAATGTCCCATTGACCGGTTCGGGAGGTTTTCCGGGGGCCGGCCTGCCCGTCTGATGGCGTTGGGTCGCTTGCCCGACCAACCAGGCCGCGCTGCCGGAAGCAGCAACGTGCCCTCGCGCGCCTTCCACACGTGTCTCGGTACGACCGGAGGCTTAAAGACATCAGGCCAGCGACGATGCCCTGCTGGCTCCGGAACGAACCACCATCACCATGCAGCTCCGTGGAGACTCTTATGGAGAAACGCCTTTCCAAAATATGCAGGCAGGATGGGACGCATTCGCAAAGCAGCAAGCGCGCAGGGCAGATCGGAAACCTGTTTCCAGTGAAGAAGGGAAGGCTGCTTAACCTACACCGCCACAGACGCGGCAAACGCCATTGAGTTTCTATCCCTGGAGACGTAGGGAATGCTGCCTAACCGAAGCTGCCAGATGGAACGCCTATTGTGGCGGGGTTTCTATCCCTGGAGACGTAGGGAATGCTGCCTAACCGAACGAATGCGCAGGCTTGGCCGCGAAGTTATGTTTCTATCCCTGGAGACGTAGGGAATGCTGCCTAACTCACTTTACCCAAATAGCTAGCCGTTAGATCGGTTTCTATCCCTGGAGACGTAGGGAATGCTGCCTAACGGGAAATTTTTTCCCTGGTTCTTCAAACGATCAGGTTTCTATCCCTGGAGACGTAGGGAATGCTGCCTAACCCTTCTGGAATTGCCCCAGTCGCGTTTCGAACTCGTTTCTATCCCTGGAGACGTAGGGAATGCTGCCTAACACAAGTTCCAGTGCTGCCTGTGCAAGCGCATCGTTTCTATCCCTGGAGACGTAGGGAATGCTGCCTAACCAATCATGTTTATTGCAAGAATCGCAATAGACATGTTTCTATCCCTGGAGACGTAGGGAATGCTGCCTAACTTGCAAGGCTCTGCACTCGGCGTTTCAAATCTGTTTCTATCCCTGGAGACGTAGGGAATGCTGCCTAACCTGCCCTTTGCAACCCCTTGTGTCAAATGATGAATTGGACATATTTTCCATATCAAACGGATTTTGGACTTTCGAATTTTGGAACAAAAGAAGAACGAATTGCTATTTGTTGTCGAATAATATAATATTAACAGATTATTACACGAGTTCCATATCAAAATGGTCGGTCAACGCCCCGAAACCCATGGCCCGCGGGCCATAAAAATCGACGATCCCGTCATCTTCGAACAGGCGGTGTCGATGGACGGGCTTGCGGCCGGCTGGGCCAAAGTGTGGGAGAACAAGGGCGCTGCCGGCGGCGACGGCATCAGCGTGGACATGTTCGCCCGCGACGCCCATGGCTGGATCGGCCGGCTGAGGCGGTCGCTGCTTTCAGGAGAATACCGACCGGGGCCGCTGCGCAGCGTCGATATTCCCAAGGATGACGGCCGTTCGCTGCGGCGGCTTGACATTCCCTGTATAGCCGACCGGGTGGTGCAATCATCCGTGGCGCAGGCCCTGTCGCCCCTGCTTGACGAAGAATTCGAACCATCAAGCTTTGCCTACCGGCCGGGCCGCTCGGTCAAACAGGCCGTGGCGCAGGTTTCGGCTGCGCAACGCGCCGGTTTTGAATGGATTGTCGATGCCGATATCGAGGATTATTTCGGATCCGTGCCGCATGACACGCTGCTGGAGCGTTTCGCGCAATCGGTCAGCGAAGGGCCGCTGACCGGGCTGGTGACGCTGTGGCTGACGCATGCCGCGCCGGGTGGCCGCGGACTGGCGCAGGGCTCGCCGCTTTCACCGCTGCTGGCCAATCTCTATCTTGACCGGGTCGATGAGGCTTTTCATGGCCGCGGCAGCCGGTTCATCCGCTTTGCCGATGATTTTGTCGTCATGACGAAGACACAGGCCGGCGCAGACGCCGCGCTGGCAAAGGTGGAAGCTCTGCTGAAGGAACACGCCCTTGTGCTCAATGCGGACAAGACCCGCGTTCTGGACTTCGCGCGCGGGCTTGAGTTTCTCGGCCATCTTTTCGTGCGCTCGCTGGTCATGAAACGGGTCGATGAGGGCGGCGGCAATGAGGCGTTGGCCTGGATGCGCCGCATCTCACGCGAGGACACGGGGCGCCTGCAGGACGAAATGGCAAGGGAGGCCGAGGAAGAGCGGCACAGCAAGGCCGGCCATGCGCCGGGCTTTCGCGTGCTTTATCTCTATCAGCCGGACAGGCGGCTGGCGATCCGCAATCAGGCCTTTACCGTGGAGGAGCGACGTGCGCTGGCCGGCGATGAGGAGCCGGGCGCCTGGCGGGAACTGATCGCCGTGCACAGCAACCGCATTGATCGTATCGAAATCGGGCCGAAGGCGACGCTGACCCCTGCGGCGCGTGATCTTGCACTGGCCTCGGACACGATGATCGCCTATGTCAACGGTCATGGTGAAACACTCGGCTGGACCGGCGCGCAGATGGCGCCGCGCGCCAGACGCCACCTGGCCCAGGCGGGTCTTTCGCTGGACGAACAGGCGCGGATCGATCTTGCCGGCAGGCTGGTGGAGGGGCGTATCCGCAACCAGCGCGCGGTGCTGCGCCGCCTGGCGCGCAGGGACAAGTCGCGGCCCGTGCTGGACGCCCTCGTCACCTTCAACCGAATTCTCGGGCGCGGCGACAAGACGATCCTGCGCCACGCTTCCTCGGTGGCGCAACTGACCGGCAGGGAAGGCGAGGCGACGGCAGGCTGGTGGCGGGCGCTGTCGCGGCTGATGCCGGCGCAGATGCGGTTTGAAAAGCGCACGCGGCGCAACGAGACGGCCGACGGCGCCAATGCCATGTTCAATTTCCTTGGCTGGCTGGTGCTGCGCGACATCACGGTGGCGGTGCAGCGCGCCGGGCTGCATCCGGGCTTCGGCGTCCTGCATGTGGCCGATGACAGGCGCGATGCCTGCTGCTACGATCTGATGGAGGAGTTTCGTGCGCCGCTGATCGGCGGGCTCGGTGTCTATTGCGCAAACCGGCGTTTCGTGTCGGAGAAAGATTTCACGCTGCGCCCGGATGGTGGCGTACGCATGAGCCGGGAGGCGGCGGAGGCTTTGATCCGCGCCTATGAATCGCGGGTGGCGCGGGCCGTCAAGAGCCCGCGTTCAGGAAAGAAGATGGTCTGGCGGCAATTGATGGTGGAACAGGCCTTTGCGCTTGCCGCCCATGTGGAAGGCGGCCAGACCTATCAACCCTATGTGATGGATTACTGAGCGTGGCGCATGCGGATCTGACCATCGTGTTGAGCTATGACATCAGCCGGGCTGCGACACGCAGGCGCGTCGCCAAACGGCTGGAAGAGACCCTCTGCCGTGTGCAAATGTCGGTGTTCGAGGGACGATTGAAGGCCTTTGCCGCCAATCGGCTTTTCGAGGAAACCGAGGCATTGATCGATCCCGGTGACAGTCTGCGCATGTATGTGCTGACAGCGACGGGGCTTGAGAAAAGCCGCCAGAGCGGCGGCGCGCCGCTGCCGGAGAAGGAAACGTTTTGGCTGATGTGATACCGGAGGCGGAGCACGGCAACGGGGTTTGGCGACGCCTGCTGGCGCCTGGCGGGGCGGTGACTTTCGATGCGCTTGTCGGGCAATGGCGCTGCCTTGAAATATCGGCCATCGTCGCCGGGCACGCCGCCGCCGCCGATCATCCGCGCCTGGCTGTCGATCTGCGCGGGGCGCTGGGACGCGGGCTGATGGCGGGCGCATCTCCCGCCTCGCTGGCCGGAAAGGTCTGCGACTGGGAGCCGGCCTGCGCCAATGATGTTCTGTTTGGTCCGAAACCTCTCTTGAAGGTCTCGCGCCACAGCCATGAAATTCCCAAGCCCTTTGTACTGAACACGCGGGTGCGGGGCGATGATCTCGTTCTCACCGTGCTGTTGTTCGGTTTTGCGTGCGACTGGGCGGGAGAGGTTCGCGCAGCCCTGGCGCAGGTTCCCCGTGAACGGCTTGACTGGGAGCGGCTGGCAAACGGCCGGTTCCTGCCCGCTGAGCGGCGCATCGATATGGTACAGCGCGTTCGGCCCTGCCGGACAGACCCTGCGCCGACGCGGGCCGTGATGCAATTTGCGACACCCGTCGACTGCAAGAATGCCGATCCCGCAGACCGGCCCGAAAGCATTCTGTCGCGGCTCGCCAGCCGCCTCTTCCTGCTGGCCCGCTGGCATGATGTTTCCATCGCAGCGGACTGGGCGGCGCTGTCAGGCGCCTGGCGCGATGCCGAACTTGCCGTCAGCAATTCAACGGTGCAGGTGATCGAGCGCAAATCGACCCGTACGGCCCGGCGTTTCAACGAGACCGTGCGTCGTCTCGACCTGACGCTGGAGGGTGATCTGACGGCCCTGTGGCCGCTGCTTGTCATGGGTGAACAGGCCCATGTGGGCCGTGGCGTCACCATGGGGCTCGGGCGCTACGACCTGCTGCCTCAGGACAGTTGAATATCGGGATGTCTGCAATGGAGATTAGCGACAGATTTTGCAACGATTATCATGAGGAAGATCGTTCGACAAAATGTCTTGCAGAAAAAATGGCTGGGGCGGCTGGATTCGAACCAGCGGTGGCGATACCAAAAACCGCTGCCTTACCACTTGGCTACGCCCCAATCAGTCAAAACCCGCTGGGCTGACCGGAACCAGCGTTTAGCATCTCCCGATAATATTTCAAGCACTCTGTGTTGAAAATGGACGGTTTTTTCATTCAATCGGCAAACAACCGTGGATGGGACGATCCTGCGCGGTTACGTGACGCGAAACCGTGCGGTCAGTTGCAGACCGACGATGGCGATGACCATCAGCAGCCACATGGGATCAATGCGCCGCAGGAAGAAGGTCTCCAGAAAGGAAAGCAGGGTCATGAAGACCAGAATCATCATGAACAGATCGGCCAGATTTCTGTTGGAAGGGAAACGCTCCGAGCGGACATAATGGATGCAGGGCATGACTATCAGCGCCCAGAAGACCACGCCCGCCCCGATGACGCCCATGGTCAAAAGCATGTCGATATAATTGTTATGTCCATGGATGATGCCGCGAAAATCCCAGGCCGCTTCATAGGGAAATTCCAGTCCGGTGACCGTCGGTGTGCCCCAGAAACTGTCATAGCCTGTGCCGAACCAAAGATGCTGGGTGATGTTTTCGATGCCAAAACCCCAAAGGGTTACGCGCCCGGTAAAGGTGGGATCCTCCAGGATCATGGCGGTCAAATCGGCAAGCGTCGGCGAATAGAGGGTTCCCACCGTCAACAGTCCGATGCCCAGCAGCGTCACGATATAAAGCACCAGCGTCAGCGCCGGAAGCGCCAGAAGACGGCCTGCGGTGACGATCAGGATGGCAATGGGCAGCAGGGCTGTCGTGGTCTTGGAGCCCGTTTGCAGCAGGAAGAAAAACGCCAGGATGGCGATCAGAGCGCCCGTAAAGCGAAATTTTGACCGCCACAGATAGATCCCGAACATCACATAGGCCGACATCACCGGACCGGCCAGATTCTTGTGGGCAAAATGGCCGCGCCACAGGCCCGCATGCTGCGCTTCGCGTCCTTCTGCGCCGTGGATGGCCAGATCAGGGCGAAGGAAAACCCCCAGATAGTTGATTGCCAGCAGCATGAGAATGGCTGTGGCGCATATATATTGGAAAGCCCGCTCGTTCGGCGGCAAGAGCACGAAGCTGGCTGCAATCAGCATGCCGACGAGGGTCAGTATAACGGAACGGGCTGCGCCGCCGGGGTCAGGCGCCACGACAATGGAAATACTCAGCACCAGAGCAATGCCGATCCAGGCCGGGGATGCAAAAAGACCCAGCAGGCGGGTGCTGATCAGCGTCGTCAATGCCAGGGCGACGACGAGGCCGGCGATGGCAAATCCGACCTGGTTGAGCAGGTCCCCATGCACCGGTTCCAGCACGATGACACTGCTGGCGTTGAAGGGGCGCAGCGAGAGCATCAGCAGCAGGAAGGCGCAAAGGGCCAGCAGGCTTGCCAGGGCGCGCTTGAGTTCCTCGATGCGTCCGGCATTCTCATGGACCAGCGCAGGAAGTCTGTGATCCAGGTCCTGATCCGCAATTGTCGTCGCCATGGCCTTCTGGTCAGTCCTTCGCTTGCCCATGTCCATTCAGCAGCAATCCTGCAGGAATGGCGTGCGTGTCACGACCTTTGCCGAATATGGTTAACGCTTCGTATCCAGACGGCCGATTATACGCCGCGCGGGGCTTTATTGAAGGTCATGCTAACGGTCAGACGTCTCCCAGCGCGGATTGATCCAGGGTTGCAGGTTGGAACGGGGCAGGGGCGATTTGCCGAGAATATGATCGGATGCCTTCTCGCCGACCATGATGGATGGCCCGTTGAGGTTTCCGTTGGTGATCTCCGGAAAAATCGACGAATCGGCGACCCGCAGCCTATCCACACCGATTACCCGGCATTGTGCGTCGACCACACTCATCGCATCGTCTGCCCGGCCCATTTTGCAGGTGCCGCAGGGGTGATAGGCGCTTTCTGCGTGTTCAGCGATAAAGGCATCAAGCTGATCGTCCGTTTGCACATCGGCGCCCGGCGATATTTCCGCCCCCCGATAGGGATCAAAAGCCTTCTGCTGAAAGATGTCGCGCGTCAGCCGGATGCAGTGGCGAAACTCCGCCCAGTCGTCAGGCGCGCTCATATAGTTGAAACGGATGATGGGGGCGTCTGTCGCCTCTGCCGAGCGCAATGTCACACTGCCGCGCGATTTCGACCGCATCGGACCCACATGGGCCTGAAAGCCGTGGGATTTGGCGGCGGCCTTGCCGTCATAGCGAATGGCGACCGGAATGAAGTGGTACTGAATATCGGGGTATTTGATGCCGGGGCGCGAGCGCAGGAAGGCCGCCACCTCGAAATGATTGGAGGTGCCAAGGCCTGTCTTGAAAAACAGCCATTCGGCGCCGATGAGCCCCTTGGAAAGGAGGTTCAGTTTCGAATAGAGCGTGATCGGCTGGATGCTCTCCTGCTGGACATAAAGCTCCAGATGGTCCTGCAGATTGGCGCCGACGCCGGGGCGGTCGGCGATGACCTCGATGCCCATGTCACGCAGATGCGCTGCCGGGCCGATGCCCGACAGCATCAGCAATTTGGGCGAGTTGAAGGACGAGGCTGCGACAATGACCTCACGGTTTGCGCCGATTATCTCGATCTTGCCGCCACGCTGGATTTCAACACCGACGGCCTGGCCGTTTTCGATGATGATCTTGCGCGCCAGGCCTTTGACCAGCTGCAGGTTGGAGCGCTTCAGAGCCGGCCTGAGATAGGCATTGGCCGCCGACCAGCGCCGTCCCCGATGGATCGTCTGTTCCATCGGCCCGAAGCCTTCCTGCTTCTCGCCGTTATAGTCTTGCGTCACCTCAAACCCGGCCTGTTGTCCGGCCTTGATGAAGCTCTCGTAGAGGGGGTTATTCTGGTCACCATGGCGGATATGCAGCGGGCCTTTGATGCCGCGCCAGCCCTCCTGTCCGCCATGGGAATGTTCCATTCGCTGGAAATAGGGCAGCACATCCGCAAAGGCCCAGCCGTCGGCGCCGGCCTCGGCCCAGCCGTCAAAATCTTCCGCGTGGCCGCGCACATAGACCATGCCGTTGATGGAGGAGGAGCCGCCGATGACCTTGCCGCGCGGCGCGGCGAGCCGACGCCCGCCCAGATGCGGTTCCGGCTCGGTTTCATAACCCCAGTCGTAGATTCCCATACTCATCGGATAGGACAGGGCGGCCGGCATCTGGATGAAGGGTCCAGCATCGGTGCCGCCATATTCCAGCACGATGACAGTGTTTTTTCCGTCCTCGGATAGCCGGCTGGCCATAGCTGATCCGGCAGAGCCGGAACCGATAATGACAAAATCCGCTTGCATGTTTGAACTCGTTTCTGTCTGGCTCAATAGGGGCTGTCAACCGGGCCGGTCGCCACGTAGACGCTTTTGATCTGACTGTAATATTCAAGCGCGGCGCGGGAATTCTCCCGCCCGACACCGGAGCGTTTGTAGCCCCCGAAGGGCGCTTCCACGGGTGCAAGATTATAGGTGTTGATCCAGCAACTGCCGGCCTTGAGTTGGGCAATGACCCGGTGGCCGCGTGAAAGGTCCCGGGTAAAGACACCCGCCGACAGGCCAAATTCCGTATCATTGGCGCGTGCGATCACCTCGTCTTCGTCCTCAAACACCAGGACGCTCATCACCGGACCGAAAATCTCTTCGCGGGCAATGCGCATGTCATCGGTGACATCGGCAAAGATGGTGGGTTCCATGAAGAAACCCTCTTCCATGCCTTGCAAATTGAGGCGATTGCCGCCTGTGACGAGTTTGGCGCCCTCATCGCGGCCGATGGCAACATAGTCCATCACCTTGTCGCGCTGGGCGGCACTGACCAGCGGTCCCATCTGGGTGGCCTCGTCGCCCGGATCGCCGATGCGAATGGACTGCGTGCGGGCAATGGCCTTGTCCAGAAATTCATCGAGGCGTGATTTTTGCACAAAGACCCGCGTGCCATTGGAACAGACCTGTCCGCTGGAATAGAAATTGCCCAGCAGAGCGCCGCCGACGGCATCATCGAGATCAGCATCTTCAAAGACTATGATCGGAGACTTGCCGCCGAGCTCCATTGTCACATGGCGAATGCCGGCAGCGGCCGCCGCCATGACCTTCTTGCCGGTCGGCACTGATCCGGTCAGCGAGACCTTGTCGACCTGTGGATGGGTGCTGAGCGCCGCGCCCACATCGCCGTAGCCCTGGATCACATTGAAAACCCCGGCAGGCAAACCGGCCTCATGCAGGATCCTGGCGACCTCCAGGGCGCACAATGGTGTGATCTCCGAGGGTTTGAAAATCATCGCATTGCCGCAGGCCAGTGCCGGTGCGCCCTTCCAGCAGGCAATCTGGGTCGGGTAATTCCACGCGCCGAGGCCGACACAGACTCCCAGCGGCTCGCGCCGCGTATAGACAAAATCACCCCCCAGATCGATATATTCGCCGTTGATCGTTGCGGCCAGCCCGCCGAAATATTCCAGCGCATCGGCGCCCGACGTGGCATCGGCCACCAGGGTCTCCTGAATGGGCTTGCCGGTGTCCAGCGTTTCCAGTTCAGATAGGGCGCGGTTGCGCTCGCGCATGATGTCGCAGGCCCGGCGCAGCACCCGGCCGCGCTCCGTCCCGGTCATTTTGGCCCAGACCTTCTGGCCCTCGACAGCAGCCCTGATGGCCTGCTCGACGATGAATGGTGTGGCGGAGTGAAATCTGGCAATCACCTCGCCGGTGGCCGGATAGATGCATTCGATCAATGGACCATCCGTATCCTCGACAAATTCACCATTGATGAAATGCGAGGCTTCGGGTTGTGCTCGAAGGTCTGTCATCATTATTCTCCGCATCTATTCTCCTCTGGGAAAGCGTTTGCTTTCCTCCAGGATGTTGAGGTCCATGTGGTTGCGCATGAAACGTTCGGACGCCTGTTGCAGCGGCTGGTAGTCCCAGGGGTAATAGGCGCCGTTTCGCAGGGCTTCATAGACGACCCAGCGCCGTGCCTGGCTTTCGCGCACGGCGCGATCGAATTGATCGAGGTCCCAGCGCGCCCTGGCCATGGCGGCAAATATTTCAGCAATGTCTGCGTGGTCGCTCGATGCCGCCAGATTGACCTGTTCCAGCGGATCTTTTTGCAGATCAAAAAGCTGCGGCGGATCCAATGCGCAGGCGACATATTTGAACTGGTTCTGCCGGATGCACACCAGCGGGGCATAGGAGCCTTCCGCCGCATATTCCATCAGCACCGGCGATAGCCGCTCTTCACCCTGGATCAGCGGCATGAGGCTCTCCCCATCGGTCCAGGGCATGATGGCCTCCAGACTGGCCCCGGCCATGTCGGCAAGGGTGGGATTGATATCCAGATTGGACACCGGTGCGTCGATGCGGGCAGGCGTAATGCCCGGACCCGAAATCATCAAAGGCACCCGCGACGAGCCTTCAAAAAAGCTCATCTTGAACCACAGGCCGCGCTCACCCAGCATGTCACCATGATCCGAGCAAAAGAGGATCACCGTATCGTCGTGCATGCGGGTGGCCTCGAGCACCGCCATCAGTTCGCCGACCTTGTCATCAAGATAGGAAATATTGGCGAAATAGCCGCGCCGCGCCCGTGGCACATCTTCGCGGGTAATGTCGAACTTGCGGTAATCATTGGCCAGATAAAGACGTTGCGAATGGGCGTCCTGCTCATCAAAGGGGATCGGCCCGATCTCCGGCTCCAGATGCCGGCAATCTTCATAAAGGTCCCAATATTTGCGGCGCGTAACGTAGGGGTCATGGGGATGGGTAAAGGAGACCGTCAGACACCAGGGGCGGGCCTTGTCATCATCGGATTGGCGGGCGAGATGATAGAGTTTCTGGGTGGCGTAGAAGGCCACTTCATCATCATATTCCATCTGGTTGGAGGTCTCCGCAATGCCGGCACCCGTCACCGAGCCCAGATTGTGATACCACCAGTCAATGCGCTCACCAGGTTTGCGGTAATCCGGCGTCCAGCCAAAATCCGCCGGATAGATATCGGTCGTCAGCCGCTCCTCGAAGCCGTGCAACTGATCGGGGCCGACAAAATGCATCTTGCCCGACAGGCATGTGTAATAGCCGTGCCTGCGCAGATGATGCGCATAGGTTGGAATGTCGGAGCCGAATTCGGCGGCATTGTCAAAAACGCGGGTGCGGCTTGGCAATTGCCCGGACATGAATGAGGCGCGGCCCGGGGCACAGAGCGGTGAGGCGGTGTAATTATTGGCAAAGCGGGCCGAGCGTGCGGCCAGCGCCTTGAGATGCGGCGCATGCAGCCAGTCGGCAGGCCCGTCTGGAAACAGTGTGCCATTGAGCTGATCAACCATGATGATCAGTATATTCGGATTGCTGGTGCTCAAGATCCACGGCCTTTGGTTTGTTTTGCGCGTTGTCGCTAGGCGATTGCGGCTTTGAAATGGCATTTTCAGGCTTGCTGCACGGTTGCGTGCGTGTCCTGCCAGGGACAACATACCATCTATTATTTTTAATTGAATGTTCATTCAAGAAAAATTTCTCTGACGCCCATGGCTTGATTGCGCCGGGGTACATGCCCACGTGTTGTAGAACGGAATTCTTCCGATGACGCCTGAGCGGAATTCACTGCATTTGGAGGCTGATGCCGCCCACAGGGTCGTTTATCGATTGATTTTGGCGGGAAAGCCGCTATGCCGTTGGTAACAGATCATGAATATAGATTTTGAGGTGAAACGTGCACAAGACAACCGATTTTTACATAGATGGCGCATGGGTGGCACCTGCAGTGCCGAATGATTTTGACGTCATCAATCCGGCCACTGAAGAAACCTGTGGCACCATTTCCCTCGGGTCCCAGGCGGATGTCGACCGTGCGGTGGCGGCTGCGAAAAAGGCATTTGTGACCTACAGTCAGACAAGCCAGGAAGAACGCCTGGCGCTTGTCCAGAAACTTCTGGTCGTCATGGAAAAATACAATGAAGAGATGGCGCAGGCTGTCTCACAGGAA
The DNA here is from genome assembly GCA_029233925.1 of Rhizobiaceae bacterium. Classification (GTDB taxonomy): domain Bacteria; phylum Pseudomonadota; class Alphaproteobacteria; order Rhizobiales; family Rhizobiaceae; genus Hoeflea_A. The sequence goes on along the minus strand of JARGOX010000001.1, from coordinate 150,294 downwards.
ATGGGCGCGCCCATCAGTCTTGCCAGGAACGATCAGGCCGGAGCGGGTCCGTTCCACGTCGGCGGGTTCATCAAAGCCCTTTCCGAATACAAATTCGAGGAAGACTACAACGATAGCGGCGAACATATCGTTCATGAGCCCATCGGTGTCTGCGGTCTGATCACCCCCTGGAACTGGCCGGTCAACCAGATGGCGCTGAAAGTCGTGCCTGCTCTGGCGGTTGGTTGCACCTGTGTGCTCAAACCCAGCGAGATTGCACCTCTGTCGGCCCTGGTTTTTGCCAAGATGATCGATGAAGCGGGCTTCCCAAAGGGTGTTTTCAACCTGATCAACGGCGAGGGCCCGGTCGTAGGCGAAGCCATGTCGCGCCATCCCGATATTGACATGATGTCCTTCACCGGATCGACACGCGCCGGTACGGCGGTCACCCGTGCGGCCTCTGAAACCGTCAAGCGGGTAACCCTTGAACTGGGCGGCAAATCGCCGAATATCATCTTTGACGATGTGGACCTGTCAGCCGCCATCAAACGCGGCGTTCGCAGCTGCATGAACAATACCGGTCAATCCTGCAATGCGCCAACCAGAATGCTGGTGCAACGCTCCGTCTATGAAGATGCCGTCACGCTTGCCGGTGAAGCAGCCGAAAGCGTTCAGGTGGGCGATCCGACTGTCGAAGGCCGTCATATCGGTCCGCTGGTCAGTGAGGCCCAGTACAACAAGGTTCAAGGACTCATCCAGATTGCCATTGACGAAGGTGCCCGTGTGGTTGCCGGTGGCACCGGACGTCCTGCCGGTTTCAATCGCGGTTATTTCGTCCGTCCGACAGTCTTTGCCGATGTCGACAATCAGATGACCATTGCGCGTGAAGAGGTTTTCGGACCGGTACTGGCGATGATTCCCTTTGATACCGAAGAGGAGGCCATCGCCATTGCCAACGACACGCCCTACGGGCTGGCTGCCTATGTGCAAAGCAGCGATCAGGCCAAGGCCCGCCGTGTTGCCCGCCAATTGAGAGCCGGCATGGTATTGATCAATGGCGCCGGCCGTCCGGCTGGAAGCCCGTTTGGTGGCTACAAGCAGTCCGGCAATGGCCGTGAAGGCGGTCGCTGGGGTCTTGAGGATTTCCTCGAAGTCAAAGCCATCAGCGGTTACTGAGACATTTTTGCAAGGTTGCGGTGCAACAGAGATATTGCATCAGTCCTTGGGTATTGTTAAAGGTTGAACAGATATGGACGGGCAAACCCTTTGCCCGTTTTCACCGCCCCCCGTCAGGTCGGGCGCAAATCAACGGGCCTGGTCGCGCATTGCCGGGCAATGCGGAGGCTGAGGCATGACTGCTGCGATAACAGGTTGGGCTCACTCGAAATTCGGGAAACATTCCGACGAGACCATTGAGTCTCTGGTGGTCGGTGTTGCATCCCAGGCCATGAAACATGCCGGGCTTGAGCCCGGCGATGTGGATGAGATCGTGCTCGGGCACTTCAATGCTGGCTTCAGTCGGCAGGATTTCACCGCAAGTCTTGTTTTGCAGGCCGATGATGCCCTGCGTTTCAAGCCGGCCACAAGGGTTGAAAATGCCTGCGCCACCGGATCGGCGGCAATCCATCAGGGTTTGAAGACCATCCGCGCCGGCAGCGCGCGCAATGTTCTTGTCGTGGGTGTCGAGCAGATGACCACAACGCCCGGACCGCAGATTGGCGAAAACCTCAAACGCGCCTCCTACCTTCCGGAAGACGATTCAATACCCGGTGGCTTTGCCGGCGTCTTCGGCAAGATTGCCGATGCCTATTACCAGCGCCATGGCGACCAGTCCGATGCTCTGGCCATGCTGGCTGCAAAAAACCACAAGAACGGCGTCGGCAATCCCTATGCGCAGATGCGCAAGGACCTGGGGTACGATTTCTGCCGCACCGAAAGTGAAAAGAACCCCTTTGTTGCGGGCCCGCTGAAGCGGACCGACTGCTCGCTGGTCTCCGACGGGGCGGCGGCCATTGTCCTCACCGACCTGGAAACCGCCATGCATGCGCCGCGCGCAATCATGTTCCGCGCCGCCGAACATGTTCAGGATTTCCTGCCCATGTCCAAACGCGATATCCTGCTTTTTGAAGGCTGTGAACTGGGCTGGCAGCGCGCATTGAAAAATGCCGGTATCACTTTGGATGATCTGTCCTTTGTGGAAACCCATGACTGCTTCACCATTGCCGAACTGATCGAATATGAGGCGATGGGCTTGGCAAAACGCGGCCAGGGTGGCGCCGTCGCCCTGTCCGGTGAAACCGCAAAGGACGGACGCCTGCCGGTCAATCCATCGGGCGGTCTGAAAGCCAAGGGACACCCGATCGGCGCAACCGGCGTATCAATGCATGTCCTGACATCCATGCAGCTGTGTGGCGAGGCAGGTGATATTCAGGTTCCCGGCGCCAAGCTGGGCGGTATTTTTAACATGGGCGGCGCGGCGGTTGCCAATTATGTTTCGATCATGGAACGTGTTCGCTGATTGTGCCAATTTTGCTGATTGTACATGTGTTGAACAGGGGCACCCTTGCCCCGGCAACCCCTTGAGAGGAACGAGATGACCGTATTGGTGACCGGTGGTGCCGGCTATATCGGCAGTCACATGGTCTGGAAATTGCTGGATGCAGGCGAGCGCGTCATCGTGCTGGACCGTCTGTCAACCGGCTTTGACTGGGCTGTTCCCGCAGAGGCGAAACTGGTGGTTGGTGATATCGGCGATCAGGATCTGGTGGAAACACTGCTTGGCGAAAATGAGATAAAATCAGTCTTTCACTTTGCTGGCTCGGTGGTCGTGCCTGATTCCGTCAGTGACCCGCTCAGCTACTATCTCAACAATACGGTCAAATCCCGCACCCTGATCGAAGCATGTGTGCATCAGGGTGTCAGCGAGTTCATTTTCTCCTCAACAGCGGCTGTCTACGGCACCCCGGCTGAAGCCATCCCGGTCAAGGAAGAAGCCGAGCTTCGACCGGAATCGCCCTATGGCACCTCCAAGCTGATGACCGAATTGATGTTGCGCGATGTCGCGGCGGCCCATCCGCTGCACTACGCCTGTCTGCGCTATTTCAATGTCGCTGGTGCCGATCCTCTGGGCAGGACCGGTCAATCGACGCCCAAGGCGACCCATCTGATCAAGGCCGCCTGCGAGGCTGCCTTGTCGAAACGACCGGAAATGCGGGTCTTTGGCACCGACTATCCGACACCGGACGGCACCTGCATTCGCGATTATATCCATATAACCGACCTCATCGAGGCGCATTATCTGGCGCTTCAGCACCTGCGTAATGAGGGTGGCAATCTCATCGCCAATTGCGGCTATGGGCATGGTCTTTCGGTTTTCGAGGTCATTGACATGGTCAAACAGGTCAGCGGTCTGGATTTTGACGTTGTGCTGTCGGATCGACGCGCCGGAGACGCCGTCAGCGTCGTTGCCGATTCCAGTCTGATCAAAAGCCAACTTGGATGGCAGCCAGGCCATGACAACCTGCAGGAGATTGTGACACACGCGCTCGCCTGGGAGGCTGCACTGGAGCGCCGCAACAATAAAACCTGACATCTTCAGGAAGGCGATGCGGTCTTTGAGCCCATCGCCAGAAGCAATTCAAACCGATACCGGGAGCACGTCATGGGCTATACACCGAGATTCTGGAACTGGATTGCCGCCCGTTACGCCCGGCAACCGGTCGGCGATGAAAAATCCTATCAACTCAAATTGGCCAAGACCCAAGAATTTCTGGACAGCGGCATGCAGGTGCTTGAGTTCGGTTGTGGAACCGGTTCGACCGCGCTGGCCCATGCACCCCACGTCGGCTCGATCCTGGCCATTGATTTTGCCGAAAAGATGATCGACATCGCCCGGCAAAAGGCCATCGATCAGGGCATAACAAATGTTGATTTCAAGGTCATGGCAATCGAAGAGTTGACGTCATCGGAAAACCAGTTCGACGCGGTGCTCGGACTTAATGTGATGCATTTGCTGGCGGACAAGACGGCGGCGCTGCAGGCTGTCATGCGCCTTCTGAAACCAGGCGGGATCTTCGTATCGTCAACCATATGTGCCGGAGAACTCAATAGTGTAGTGCGCAGCCTGTTGCCTCTGGGCGGCTTCTTGGGTCTGATACCCAGTATCGACATGTTTCGCGCTCATCAGCTGTCCGACGAACTGAAGAAGGCCGGTTTTCATATCGAATATCAATGGCAACCCGGTTCGGCAAAATCTGTCTTCATCATAGCCAGGAAACCGGAAGTTTAGCTGAAAACGGGTATTGTCTTTGCTGGTCAAACAATTGGGACCTGCAGAAAAAGACGTTGGAATTAGAGGTGATAGCATGAGCAATCCCGTATTGGTGGAGGTGACCCGGGCAGGGCGTGTTGAAAGCCGGCACCGAGGCTGCGCCATTGTGGTGGATGATCGCGGCAAGAGCCTGTTCAGCCTGGGCGCCATTGAAACGCCCGTCTATCCGCGCTCCGCGGTCAAGGCGATGCAGGCCTTGCCATTGGTGGAAAGCGGCGCGGCAGACCATTACGGTTTTGGCAACCGGGAACTGGCTCTTGCTTGCGCGTCCCATTCCGGAGAGCCCGAACATGCCGCACTGGCCGCCGCCATGCTGGCCAAGGCCGGACTGTCTGAAACTGCCCTGGAATGCGGTTGCCATTGGCCTCTGGGTGAGATGGCCACCATTGAATTGGCCAGAACCGGTGCGAAACCATCACAATTGCACAACAATTGCTCCGGCAAACATGCGGGATTCCTCTGCACCGCCTGCCACAGGGGCATCGATCCTGCGGGCTATATCCAATATGACCATGCCATACAGACCACGGTCAAAGAGACGATGGCAGAACTGTCCGGCGTGTCGCTTGGTGTCGAAAACAGTGGCATAGACGGTTGCGGCATTCCGACATTTGCCTTGCCGCTTCAGGCCATTGCCCATGGCTTTGCAAAGATGGCCAGCGGTACCGGTCTGGAGCCCATTCGGGCAGGCGCATCCAAAAAGCTCATGGATGCCTGCATGGCCGAACCCTTCTATGTCGCCGGCAGCAAAAGAGCCTGTACGCGTTTGATGCAGACAGCACCGGGCAGGATATTTGCAAAATTTGGAGCTGAAGGTGTTTATTGTGCTGCTCTGCCTCGCGAGGGCATTGCCATGGCGCTCAAATGCGATGATGGCGCTGATAGGGCGGCCGAAGCCATGGTCGCGGCCCTGCTGACGCGTTATTGCAAATCGGATGCCGCGATAAACGAAGCGTTGATGGCGCAGGCCAACAGGCCCCTGAAAAACCGCAACGGACTGGACGTTGGAACCATTCGGGTAACAGACGCCTTGCTGTGAACCCGGTTTATCGGGCTGCGATTGGATGCGCTTCAGGCAGCAAGAATGATTCTGATATCAACCCGATAGCATGGTCTGTTGATTCACATTGTGATCCGCGCAGAGCCCGTCACCATCAGGCGCCACTGGGCTCCCACAGCTGGATCGGATTGCCTTCCGGATCGCACAATCTGGCGAAACGGCCATTTGGATAGGTTTCCTCATCAATCTCCACGGTAATGTCTGCCGAGCGCAGTTGAGCGACCATGGCATCCAGATTATGAACCCGGAAATTGATCATCCATTGTTGTGAGGTTGCGCCAAAATAGTCGGTGCCCTGTTCGAAAGGGGCAAAGACCGTCGGGCCCGCGTTTTGCTGCCAGCACGGCGCATCGTAGTCTGTCGGTGCTTCGCCAACGCCCAGATGTCTGTCATACCATTGCGCCAATGCGCGCGGATCGCGTGCGCGAAAAAACACGCCGCCGATGCCTAGTACTTTTTCCATCGTGCATCCATTCTGCTGTCTGACAGTCTCGCGAAGAAGGATAACGCCGAACAATTCCCGCATCAATCCCTTGCCTGCCTTGGTATAAGTTGCAATCGGCAATTGTTTGCGGCCCTTTGCGCCTCTATAGATGGACGTATCGAATGGAAAAGGGCAAAGCGCGATCATGCTTCAGGACGGAAAAATCTATCTGGGAACCAGCCGCAATGCGGATGATTCCATCAACAAGGGTGAATATCTCGACCTGGGCTACGCCAATCGCCATGGGCTGATCACGGGCGCGACGGGAACCGGTAAAACCGTGACCCTGCAAATTCTCGCAGAAAGCTTTTCCAATGCCGGTGTGCCGGTGTTTTGTGCGGATGTGAAAGGCGACCTTTCAGGCATTGCCGCCATCGGCGAATACAAGGATTTTCTGGAAAAACGCGCCAATATGATTGGCCTTGATCCCTATGATTTTCAAGAATTCCCCGTCATATTCTGGGATCTGTTTGGCGACAAGGGACACCGGGTCCGCACCACGCTCACAGAAATGGGACCACTGCTGCTCGCCCGACTGATGGACATGACCGATGCACAAGAGGGCGTGCTCAATATTGCCTTCAAGATCGCCGACGAAAACGGCCTTGCGCTGCTGGACATGAAGGACCTGCAGGCCATGCTGGCCTATCTGGCCGAGCATTCCAAAGAACTTTCCGGCATCTATGGCAATATTTCCAAACAATCGGTTGGCGCGATCCAGCGCGATCTGCTGGTTCTGGAGCGTCAGGGGGCGGAAAATTTCTTTGGCGAACCGGCGCTGAAAATCAGTGACATCATGCGCACGACACCCGATGGTCGCGGCGCCATCAGTGTTCTGGCCGCAGACCAGCTGATGATGAATCCGCGGCTCTACGGCACATTCCTTTTGTGGCTGCTATCGGAACTGTTTGAAGAACTGCCGGAAATCGGCGATCCGGAAAAACCCCGCCTTGTGTTCTTTTTTGACGAGGCCCATCTGCTGTTTGATGAGGCCCCCAAGATATTGATCGATCGGGTCGAACAGGTGGTACGCCTCATTCGATCCAAGGGTGTCGGCGTCTATTTTGTGACGCAGAATCCGCTGGATGTTCCGGAGACAGTTCTCTCGCAACTGGGCAACCGCATCCAGCATGCGCTGCGCGCCTATACGCCGCGCGAGCAAAAGGCAGTCAAGATCGCCGCCTCGACATTTCGGCCCAATCCCGATTTCGATTGCTTTGAAGCCATCACCCAGCTCGGTGTCGGCGAAGCGCTTGTCTCAACGCTTGAATCCAAGGGCGTGCCCTCGATTGTTCAGCGTACATTGATCAGGCCACCGGCCTCCCGGCTTGGCCCGGTGGATGAAAGCGAGCGCCGCAAGGTGATGGCCGTCAGCCCGGTTGCCAATATCTATGACGAAGACCTTGATCGCAACTCGGCCTATGAGATCCTGAAAAAAAGTGCTGAAGACGCGGCCAGGGCGGAAGAAGAAAAACGCCGGCACGAAGAAGAGGACGAAGAGGAAATTCAGGAAAGCCGCCGCTGGACTCTGCCCGGTTTTGGCGACGAAGAAGATGACGACGACTATGATGATCGCGGTCGGAAAAAGTCATCCAAGCGCAAGAAGACAACCTCTGCGCGCCCACGCGCCAGACGTCAGTCGGTTGCCGAGGCGGCGATGAAATCCGCCGCCCGTTCCGTGGCAAGTTCTCTGGGGCGTGCCCTGGTGCGCGGTATTCTGGGAAGCCTCAAGAAGGGGCTGTGATCCAGCCGTCTGCATAAAAACCTCTGTCCCCCCAGTGGCGGGCAGAGGTGCCGGATTCACAGGTCGCGGCCCCAGGTCTGGCCGACCAGATCCTTGCCGAAACTGTGATGCGGCTCTTCCTCCAGCAATTCAAATCCGGCCGCCTGATAAATCCGGCGGGCTGATACCAGCACATCATTTGTCCAAAGAACCATCCGCTTGTAGCCTTTGGACCGGGCAAAGCGCACGGCTTCATCCACCAGACGCCAACCCAGTCCCAGGCCGCGCGCCGACGCATCTACATAGAGAAGGCGCAGCTTGGCCGTCTCATCGTCCTGACGCACGACGAAGACCGAACCGACAACCTCACCCTCCATCTCTGCCACCCAGCACCGTTCCTTTTCCGGGATGAAATGGTTGACAAAATTCCCGACGATCTCGGCCACCAGTGCCTCGAAAGTCGAGTCCAGTCCATATTCCTGATGATAGAGGATGGCATGCTGGTGCACGATCCAGCCCATGTCGCCGGGTCCGGGATCGCGAAGCGTGTAGCTTCTCTCACCGAGACCAGCATCGCCAAGCAACCGTCGGATGCGGCCCATTGCGGCTGTGAGCTTGCCGCGCTCGATGTCCGACAGGGGGGCAAGGAGTGCGGCCACCTCCTGAGCCGAAGCGGCATTCAGGTCGCTGAATACCGCGCGGCCCTTTTCGGTCAGCGTCAGGGCAAGCCGTTTGGCATTGTCGGGCGATGGCATTCTTGTGATCAAACCATCGTTTTCCAGACCGGACACCAGACGGCTGAGATAGCCCGTGTCCATGCGCAGGATAACACCAAGCTCGCGCGCCGAAGGTGGGGCATCAGGCCGTGCGCTGGCAATCTCATAAAGGATACGCACCTGTTGCAACGTGTAGTCCGAGGCCAGCATGCGGTCATTCAATGCCCCTACCAGGCGTGTATGAAAGCGGTTGAATTGCCGCACCGATGCAATATCCGCATCACCAACCATGCTGCCTGTATGATCGTTCACTGTGACAAATCTCCATATGTTGCTTTTGTCAACATATGGAGATGGGCGATGAAGTCAATGCCCGGATATGGTGCTGCCGGGGATCTGGGTGGCCGATTACAATTGCTGCAGACTGGGAAGAACAACATCCGGTGGAAAATCCAGATATTCGTCCGGATTGGATGCGCGATTGATCCACACCGTCCTGAAACCGAATTTGCTGGCGCCGGCAATGTCCCATCGATTGGACGATTGAAATGAAATGGCGTTGGGATAGAGCCGGTAGGCCGTGGTGGCCATCTCGTAGACGCCAGGCGCCGGCTTGAATGTTCCGACATCTTCAACAGAGAAAATATCGTCAAGAACAGTATCCAGTGCCGCATTGCGCACGGCCGATTCGAGCATTTCCCTGGAACCATTGGACAGGATGGCAAGTTTTGCGCCTTGATCCTTCAGAGCCTTGAGAACAGTCGGGACCTCCTCATAGCAATCGAGTTTCCAATAGGCTTCCAGCAGGGTATCGCGGTGCGACGGGGCGACGGACGGGACACGTTCAAGCGCAAAGTCGAGCGCCTGTTCGGTCAGCTTCCAGAAATCCACATAGGGACCCATCAGTGAGCGGACCCAGGAATATTCCAGTTGTTTGTTGCGCCATATTTCCGACAGCAGCGGGCCATCCGGTCCGATATCCGAGGCATGGCGGCGCACAGCCGCATGAACATCGAAGAGCGTGCCATAGGCATCAAAAACATAGGCCTCGTGTTGCGTAGCGGGCGGCATGATATGTGTCCTTTCATCGTGCACTGCAGCATGTTCTGGCGCGCCGTCTGCGTCAAGGGCATGCTGCGCATGTTTCAGGCAGTAGCAAAGCATTGAGACACACAGATGGGGACCTGTCTGTGTCAACCCGGTGACGCGGTTCGCCGACAAGAGATGGTAGCCTGCGAACGTGCCGCTGAAAGGCCACCTGAGACAACAGGTCCATCCCTGGTCCCTTGACCTTGCATCGACAATCACTTTCAGTGCATGGATCAGCTTTGATCTCTGGAGCAACCCGGAGAGGTCAATCCATTTTGAGGAAACAGTCATGACCGTGAATACCAGTGCGCAAACCATCACCTGGACCTATGTGGAGGGTGATTGGCACGAGGGCAACGTCCCGCTTCTGGGACCCCGTTCACACGCCATGTGGCTTGGTACGTCCGTGTTTGACGGTGCCCGTTGGTTTGAAAACGTTGCCCCGGATCTCGATCGCCATTGCACCCGCGTCAATGATTCGGCCCGCGCGCTCGGTCTGAAACCCACCATGGCAGCCGACGCCATCGTCAAGCTGGCGCATGAGGGACTGAAAAAATTCGACGGCAAGACAGCCGTCTATATCCGGCCGATGTATTGGGCTGAGCATGGTGGCTACATGTCGGTGCCGGCCGATCCGGAATCGACACGTTTTTGCCTTTGCCTCTATGAGGCGCCGATGCTGGAGTCCAAGGGTTTTTCGGTAACGGTATCGCCTTTCCGCAGGCCGACGGCCGAAACCATGCCGACCAATGCCAAGAGTGGCTGTCTTTATCCGAACAATGGCCGATCCATCCTGGAAGCAAAATCGCGCGGTTTTGACAACGCCCTGGTCCTCGACATGCTCGGCAATGTTGCTGAAACCGGTTCCTCCAATATCTTCATGGTCAAGGACGGGGTGGTGTTCACGCCAGCGGAAAACGGCACGTTTCTTTCCGGCATTACCCGCGCGCGTATTTTGAATCTGCTGCGGGAGGCTGGAATGGAGGTCGTGGAAAAGCGGCTTCTCGTGTCCGATTTCATGAGCGCGGACGAGATATTTTCAACCGGCAATCACTCCAAGGTCGTTCCGATCATCAAGATCGAGGAGCGCGATCTGCAGGCCGGTCCCGTTGCCCGCAAGGCGCGTGAACTCTATTGGGAGTGGGCCCATTCCGGCCCAATCATCTGATTTTGCCTGTTGAGCCCATTGTCTTTCAATTATTCACCTGGCAGGCGAGGGGCTCTAATCGCCAGGAGACCAAAAATTACCGCTTTGATGCCTTGCCGCCGACACACGTCAGGCATATGTTCCACCCGAACCACATGATTAATTGGCTGAACACCGGAAAAGGAGAGCGATATGGCTTTTCAACTGCCAGACCTGCCCTACGACTATGAAGCACTTGCGCCCTATATGTCGCGCGAGACGCTCGAATACCACCACGACAAGCATCACAAGGCCTATGTCGACAATGGCAACAAGCTTGCAGCGGATGCGGGCATGGATGGCCTTTCGCTGGAAGAGGTCGTGCGCCAGTCTTTTGGCAAGAACGCCGGTCTGTTCAACAATGCCGCTCAGCATTACAACCATGTTCACTTCTGGAAATGGATGAAAAAGGGCGGTGGCGGCACGTCACTACCTGGCAAGCTGTCCGCAGCAATTGACTCCGATCTGGGCGGCTATGACAAGTTCAAGGCTGATTTTGTCAATGCCGGCATGACACAATTCGGCTCCGGTTGGGCCTGGCTGGCTGTCAAGGGCGGCAAGCTGGAGATCATGAAGACACCCAATGGCGAAAATCCATTGGTGCATGGTGCCTCACCGATCCTCGGCGTCGATGTCTGGGAACATTCCTATTACATAGACTATCGCAATGCGCGTCCAAAATATCTGGAAGCCTTTGTCGACAATCTGATCAACTGGGACTACGTGCTGGAAATGTACGAAGCTGCTTAAGCTTGCGTTCCAATGAAATTCAAGAAAGCCTCGGCGTGCCCGGGGCTTTTTTGTGCGCACATGTCTTCCATCACTTTTGATTTTGTTGAAAAGACGCGCACTGTCCGCTCTACTGCGCTGCAAGCAGCATTTTTAATGAGGTATTGGCCGTGATTCGCAAATTATTTGTCACCGGATTGGTCCTTGCCGCTTTTGTCGCGGTCTTCCTGTGGTGGCTGTCTGCTCCTTCCCTGCTTGCCGACAGCGCCTTTGACAAATTGCAGGATCCCGATCTTGCCCGTGGTCAAGATCTCTTCTGGACCGGGGGATGCGCTTCCTGTCACAGCCCGGCAGAGGCCAAGGGTGATGATAAGCTGGTGCTGTCCGGCGGCGCGGCGCTGAAAAGCGATTTTGGCGATTTTTATCCGCCCAACATATCAACCGACCCCAATGCCGGCATTGGTGGCTGGTCGCTCCGTGAATTTGCCAATGCCATGAAAAGGGGCGTGGGGCCGAAGGGCGAGCATCTTTACCCCTCATTTCCCTATACGTCCTACACGCGCATCAGCATGGCTGACATCAATGACCTGTGGGGTTTCATGCAGACGCTGCCAGCCAGCAGCAATGTGGCTCCGCAACACGCATTGGGATTTCCCTTCAACATCAGGCGGGCCCTCGGCCTGTGGAAATTTCTTTATCTGAAGGAAGGTTCGGTGGTGAAACTGAATACCTCCAATGAACAGATTTTGCGCGGCCAATATCTGGTGGAAGGTCCGGGCCATTGCGGTGAATGTCATACGCCGCGCACGTTGATTGGTGGTCTTCAACTGGATGCCTGGCTTTCCGGTGCAAAAAACCCGGACGGCAAGGGGATTATTCCCAACATCACGCCGCTTGGCTCCATCAAGGACTGGAGCGCCACCGATATCGCCTATTATCTGGAGAGCGGCTTTACCCCGGAGTATGATTCCGCCGGCGGATCAATGGTCGATGTCCAGCAGAACATCGCCCGCATACCGGCGGAAGACCGTGAGGCGATCAGCGCCTATCTCAAGGCCATTCCCGGCCATTCGAACGGTTATTGATCTGCATGGGTCCGGCTGTTCCAACGTGTGTTCGAAAGCCACAAAAGCTTTTCCGGCAAGTTCATACGCAAAGACCAGGAACCGTGCAAATCATCGCATTTTTCAAGCGAAGACAATGCGCTTTTGCCTGCAACCAGGATCGCTTCGGTCGATGAAACCTTATCCGCAAGTTTAAGGATTCGTGGGCGCGGGCAACTGTGAGGGAGGCCGTGTGGGTGCGCCTGCTCTGGGTCTCCGCGTGGGTGCGGGTGTGCCCGTTGGCGCCGCTTCCGTCGGAGCAGGCATACTGACAGGACTCACGGCGTTTTGCGCGAAAACGGCGTTGGGCAGGTTGACGGACATGATCACCGGTGCGGCCCAGACAGCCTGAAGAACATGGCGCCTGGTGCTGCCGTCCCCGCCCTGCTCGGCAGAATTCGCGGCCTGTTCCAGCTCCTCGACCTGACGGCGCAGTGCCTCCAGTTCCGATTTTTTTGATTCGAGTTGCGCCCGAGCGTCATCCGGCTTCTTGCCGGAATCATTCTTTCTGGTCATTGGATCACCCTTTCTGCGATAGCGATGGCACCAGCTATGTCTGAAAAGGCAAGGGCCGCATTAAATATCACTGTTCAATAGACGGTATCAATGCGAAATACACGTAAATAAATTGCATTTACAATTTTTCTTTTTTTGATTTAAATTTTAAGTATATATTGTAATATATTGTTATTTTTGTAGTATTCGTAATTTTTCATCTTATTATCAAGTGTAAATATTTTCCAAATTGAGTAGTTGTGTTGGGAAAATCGCTGCGCCGACGGCGTTGCGGCAGCCCTGACAATCCCTGCCAGGGCGACCGTGGGAACATGCGAAGCCCGACATACTCTAGCTATTCTTGGCAATACGATGCTCATCTTCGACAAGGCCGATTTTCCAGTAGGAGCTGACATAGATTGACCGCTTGTCCAGGCCCTTTTCATCCAGCAGGTAGGCTCGCAAGCCGGCAACGGCAGTGAATTCGCCGGCGACAAACACGCCTGGTGCGGCATCGGGCCAGGTCAGAGCCTTGAAAAAATCCAGTTGCTGCGTGCTGCTTGTATGCGGGTGGTCATGGATGAGCCAGTGAATCTCGATGCCATCAGGGGCGTTCACCTCCTGGATATCATCTTCGCAGGTGATTTCGAACACGGCGTGACCAACAGCATTTTTCGGCAGGTCTTCAAGCGCTGCCGCCGCTGCCGGTAGGGCGCTCATGTCAGCGCCGAACAGGAACCATCCGGCCTTGTGGTCCGGGAATTTTATCGGACCAGGACCGCCAACGCCGACACAATCACCGGATTGCGCTGCCAAAGCCCAGTTGCAGGCGGGGCCGCCGCCTTCATGCACGACAAAATCCACATCCAGCTCATTGTCGGCCGGACGATGATGACGCACCGTATAGGTTCGCCGGGGTGCGTTCTTGTCTCCGTTTTCCAGCGCGGTGCGGAAATTCACCATGGATGTACCGGCCGGTGGTATCATCAACTTGATATAATTGCCTTCCTGCCCGAGGGGAAAGCCCGACAGGTCGGTGCCACCCAAAGTGACCCGTTGCATGGAAGGAGTCAGCCTTGTGCTGCGCAGGACTTCCAGAATACGGGTTTTTCGAGCGGTTTTGATCGCTGGTTTTTCAGGCATATTCATATGTACAGGCTCCAGATGGGCACCTTCCTGACGGATGGGCCAATAAACTTGAGTATTTGAATCCTGTTATAGCGGGCATGGCGGACGGGTCCAGTCCCGAAATTGCCGGACGGACGGTTTTTTGCTGTCCGCCCGGCGTTGCAAACGCATTTAGCTGATTTTGCCGGCGACCTTCAGGGCAAATGCATATTCGTAGGCAATCTCTTCCAGCCTTTGAAAGCGTCCCGAAGCGCCGCCGTGGCCAGCATCCATATTGGTTTTCAGGAAGACTGGCGCGTCTGTGGTTTTCATTTCCCTGAGCTTTGCCACCCATTTTGCCGGCTCCCAATAGGTGACACGTGGATCGGTGAGACCGGCGATTGCCAGGATGGGGGGATAATCCTGCTGTACCACATTGTCATAGGGGGAGTAGGCGGCAATGCCCTTATAGTCGCTCATCGATGTAATCGGATTGCCCCATTCCGGCCATTCCGGCGGTGTCAGCGGCAAAGTGTCGTCCAGCATGGTGTTCAGCACATCGACAAAGGGCACGGCAGCAATGATCGCCCCGAAATGGTTCGGCGCCATATTGGCGACGGCGCCCATCAGCATGCCGCCGGCAGAGCCGCCCTCGGCGATGATGCGGTCAAAGGACGTGATGTTTTCAGCGTTCAGATATTCTGCTGCCGCGATGAAGTCGAGAAATGTATTGGGCTTGTTCTGGCGCCTGCCGGCATCGTACCAGGCAAAACCCTTGTCCTTGCCACCCCTGATATGGGCGATGGCATAGACAAATCCGCGATCCGCCAGCGACAGGCAATTGGTGTTGAAGGATGCCGGAATGGTCATTCCGTAGGAACCATATCCGTAAAGCAGGCAGGGAGCCGAACCATCAAGAGCTGTATCCTTGCGGTAAAGCAGCGTCACGGGCACCAGCGCTCCATCATGGGACGGCGCCATGACGCGCCGTGTGACATAGTCACCTGCATCATGCCCTGAAGGCACTTCCTGTGTTTTCAGCAGGGTGCGCTCGCGTGTGCGCATGTTGTAGTCATATTGCTGGGAAGGCGTTGTCATGGACGAATAGGAAAAGCGGATGACGTCGGTGTCATATTCAAAGGAGCCCTGCAGGCCGAGAGAATAGGCATCCTCGTCAAAGGCAATGGAGTGTTCTTCGCCGGAACTGCGCTGGTGCACCACAATGCGCGGCAGACCGTCTTCGCGCTCGAGCCAGACGAGAAAGTCGGCAAACACCGTATGACTGAGGATGATACGGCCGGGCTTGTGCGCCACGACATCACGCCAGTTTTCCCGCTGCGGTGTCTGCTTGGGGGCCTGGACGATCTTGTAGTCGGCCGCACCATCCGCGTTGGTCAGAATGTAGAAGATGTCCCCGGCTTCATGCATGTCATATTCAATGCCGGTTTCACGGGCAGCCACCAGTTTTGGAGCCCCTTGCAGGTCATCGGCCGCCAGGATCAGATATTCAGACGTTTCGTGGTCGTGGATGTTGATATAGATCAGATCATTCAGCTTGCTGCCGCCAACGCCCATGAAGAAGCCCGGATCAGTTTCTTCATAGACAAGCCTGTCGTCCTTCTGATCCGTGCCAAGCGCGTGGTAGAAAACTTTCGAGGGACGATGGTTTTCATCGAGCATCGTATAGAAAAAGCCGTTGCCATCCGGCGCCCAAGCGCCACCGCCACCGGTATTCTCGATCACATCGGGCAGATCTTCACCGCTGGCAAGATCGCGAATGCGCAGATTGAAATATTCAGAACCCTTGTCGTCATAGCCCCAGATCATCCGAGCATGGTCATGGCTGTGGTTTGCCGAAGAAAGGCGGAAATAGGAAAACTTGCTGGCCTCCGCATCACCATCGAGCAGAATCTCTTGCCTGCCGCCATTTCGCGGTACCCGGAAAAACCTCGGTTGCTCGCCGCCCGTCACAAAGCTTGTGCCATAGGCAAAGGGGCCATCAGGCGATGGAACGGATGAATCATCTTGCTTGATACGCCCCTTCATCTCCTCAAACAGAATCTTCTGCAAAGGCTCCGTGTCTGCCATAGCGGTTTTCTGATAGGCATTTTCAGCTTCCAGATAGTCACGAATATCCTTGTCCAGCAGGGACGGGTCCTGGAAAACCTGCTGCCAATTGTCGGCCCTCAGCCAGGCATAATCATCAGAACGCTCAATCCCATGGCGCGTATCGCTCACGGTTTGTTTTCGGGCAACCGGGGCAGGGGGCAGGTCATTGAACATCAGATTGCCTTTCGTGGCGGGACATGGTTTCTGCTATGCGTGTACCCGCAGATAAAGGACCGGGCACTATGGTTCAAGGTCAAGCATGAACCCAGGATGAATTGACCGATCAGATCAGGTTCAGCACCCACCGGTCATTGTCGAACCATCAGATCGCAACAGAGGAACAGATCAATGACAACGTCCCGTGGTATTCTCGCAGCCATCATTATTGCATCCACCTGCGCCGTGGCGCCTGTCTCTGCCAATACATTTGCCGCCTGGGAGGTTGCCAATGTCAGTTGGAATGATGTCTTGAACGTGCGTGCATGGCCATCATCAACTTCAGCCATCCGTGCGGGCTACCCCAATGGCACGCCGCTGTCCATGACAGGCCGCTGCATGAACGGCGTCGACCTGAAAAACATCGCCGGATTGCCCAAACATTTGCAGGTCAACCAGGTGCGCTACACCTGGTGCGAAGTCTGGCACGATCCGTCAGGCACCAACAATTGGCAGACAGGCTGGGTCTATGGTCGCTATATCGCGCCGCAATGACGCATCCATTGCGTCAAATCTGGTGTCAGGGAACGGCTACAGGCAAAATCCGGTTCAGTTCTGGTCTTTTTCTTCATCCGGTATGAAGGAAAGGGCCGTTCCGTTCATGCAGTAGCGCAGTCCGGTTGGCTGCGGTCCGTCATTGAAAACGTGGCCGAGATGGGCTTCACAATCGGCGCATCGGGTTTCAATGCGCGTCATGAACAATTTGCGATCCTTGTGGTCCGTCACCGCATCTGCATCAACGGGCGCGTAAAAGCTTGGCCAGCCGGTGCCCGAATCAAATTTTGTTTCGGAACGGAAAAGCGGCTTTCCGCAGCCGGCACATTGGTAAAGACCTGCTTCCTTGGTATCCCAATTGGGGCCGGTAAAAGCCCGCTCGGTACCGCCCTTCCGCATGACGTTATACTGTTCTGGCGTCAGTTGTGCGCGCCATTCGGCATCGGTCTTGTGTTTGGCTGATGTTTTGCTGTCAGTCATCGTATGCTCTCCTGCCAAGGGTCTTGTGCCATGGCCCCTGTGCCAAGGTTCAGGTGCCAAGGCTCGGGTGCCAAGGTTGGTGTAATTGTCCGATATGTAAGCGCGACGGGGCGGTCGTGCAATAAACATGCGATCAAATCAGGGTAAAACACCGATGCATCTCCAAATCGGACTGGATAGGCCTTGCCGTCGGGCATGTGTGCCCCTAAATTCGCACTCAATCTTGCAAGGAAATTCCGTCCGGGAGAGAGTATGAACTCCTTTATGCCCAGCACGACATTTGCTGTCTTGCTGCTGCCGTTTATTGCGGCATTGTTCGCACCAGCACTGACGCGGCTTCTCAAGCACAATGCTGCCTGGATACTGGCTCTCGTTCCGGCTGCCATTTGTTGGCATTTCAGCGGTTTCCTTGCCGAAATCTCCGCTGGTGAGGTGGTGACCGGCGGTTACCAATGGGTTCCCGCTCTCAAGGTCAACTTTTCCTGGTACATTGACGGGCTGTCTTTGACATTCGCCCTGCTGATCACCGGCATTGGCACGTTGATCGTGCTTTATTCCGGCGGATACCTCAAAGGCCATGCGCAATTGGGTCGGTTCTTCTCGTTTATCCTGATGTTCATGGGCTCCATGCTCGGCCTTGTGATGTCGGACAGTTTCCTGATGTTCTTCATCTTCTGGGAATTGACCTCCATCACCTCCTTCCTGTTGATTGGTTTCGACAACAAGCGCGAAGCATCACGGCGCGCGGCACTTCAGGCGCTTGTTGTCACAGGCGGCGGCGGCCTGTTCCTCCTGGCCGGTTTGCTGTTGATCTGGAATGTGACCGGCTATTCCGAAATGTCCCTGCTGCTTCGTTCGGGCAGTCTGCTGGCCGACAGCCCCTACTACATTGCCATATTTGTGCTTGTTCTGGGCGGTGCCTTTACCAAATCTGCGCAGTTTCCGATGCATTTCTGGCTGCCAAACGCCATGGAGGCGCCAACTCCGGTTTCTGCCTATTTGCATTCCGCCACCATGGTAAAGGCCGGTGTCTATCTGCTGATGCGGCTCAACCCGGTATTGGGCGACACCATGGCCTGGCATATTGTGCTGCCTTTGTTTGGCGGCACCACACTGATTGTCGGAACCTTGCTGGCGATACGACAGACAGACCTCAAACTGATGCTCGCCTATACAACCGTATCGTCATTGGGGCTGCTGGTGATGCTGACCGGTTTCGGGACGGAAAAGGCAATCGAAGGTGCTGTGCTTTATCTGGTGGCGCATTGTCTTTTCAAGGGTGCGCTTTTCATGGTTGCGGGCATTATCGATCACGAAGCCGGGACCCGCGACGTCACAAAACTTGGCGGATTGATGACCGCAATGCCCATCACCTTTGCCGCGGCGCTGGCCTCGGCCATTTCCATGGCCGGATTGCCGCCATTCTTCGGCTTTTTGGCAAAGGAGGAGATTTACGCCGGCCTGTGGCAGGTCAGTTTCTGGGGAGGGCTGCTGACGATTGTGGCAATCGTCGGCAATGCCTTGATGTTCGTCATTGGTTTTGTGGTCGCCCTGAAACCATTCCTTGGCCGCAGAAAACTGAAATTGGGCAATGTCCATGAAGGACCGGTGCTGCTGTGGCTTGGTCCGGTGCTTTTGGCAACAGCCAGCCTGCTGACCGCTATCTTCTCACCGATGACCCATCGGCTGATCACCAGCCCCATGGCCAGTGCCGTGGAGGGTGAACCTGTTTCCGCTTACATCTCGCTTGTGCCGCATATCGGCATGCCGCTTTTACTCTCGCTGATCACGGTTGCCATTGGTGTTTTTGCATACATCAATGTTGCGCGCCTGCGCGCCCTCATGATCTATGCGCTCTACAAGATCGGTTGGGGCCCCGACAAGGGATTTGACCAGTTCATTCGTGGCACGGTTCGTCTGTCCTTTCGGGTAACGAATTTCATTCAGCCCGGTCGGATGGAATTCTACATGAAGGTAATCTTTATCCTTGTGGCTGTTTCTATCCTGTTGCCGATGGCGTTGTTTGATGAATGGCCAGCCATGCCGCAATGGCCCGACACCATATCGCGCTATGAGGCTGTGATCATGGCGATCGCCGCCGTTGGGCTGTTTTCCGTGCTTTACGCCAAGGATCGGCTTACCGCGATTGTTTCCCTCGGAATCCAGGGGTTTGCAGTGGCGCTTCTCTTCATGCTGTTTGGCGCCCCGGATCTGTCCTTTACCCAGTTCATGGTGGAGACATTATCCGTGGTCATTCTGGCCTTGGCCATGACACGCCTGCGATTGACACCGACGGATCACCGTCCGTTGAAAGAGAAGATCTTTGACACGATCATTTCCCTGGCCTGCGCAACGGCTTTTGTGCTGTTGCTGCTCAAGGTTACACAATTGCCATTTGATACGACACTGTCGGATTTCTTCACACGTTATTCCCTGTCGATTGCCCATGGTGCGAACATCGTCAACGTCATTCTGGTCGACTTCCGCGGAACAGACACCTGGGGAGAGATTGCCGTGGTGATGGTTGCCGGATTGGCAATCCTGTCGCTGATCAGGATTCGCACCCGCCCGGCAAATGCCATTGCGGCCAATGATCCTGCCGAAGAAGATGAGAGGCTATAGATCATGCGCACTCTGATTTTCCGTACAGTGGCGCCCTACCTGGCCAGCCTGATGATTCTCTTTTCGATCTTTGTATTGCTGCGTGGCCACAATGAGCCAGGCGGCGGCTTTATCGGCGGATTGATTGCCGCTTCGGCCTTTGCCATCTACGGCATCGCCTGCGGGGTTTCGCCGGTGCGTCGGGCGCTGCACTTTCACCCGATGGCCATTTCCGGCACGGGCCTGCTTGCATCGACTGCGGCGGGAATGCTGTCCATCTTTTTCAAGGTCCCCTTCATGACCGGGCTGTGGCTTGATATCCCGTTGTTTGGCGATTCCATTGCCGTTTCAACGGTCATGCTGTTCGATATCGGGGTCTATCTCGTGGTGGTCGGCTCCATCACCTCAATTGCGCTTGCTCTGGAAGAAAGGCCGAACAGCTGATGGAAGTCTTGATGACATTGCTGGTTGGCATCTTTTTCGCTGTCGCCATCTATCTTTTCCTGTCCCAGCATATCATCCGGATGTTGCTTGGGGCAGCGGTTCTGGGCAACGCGGTCAATCTGCTGATTTTCACGTCCGGGCGGCTGACGCTTGAAATTCCGCCAATTTTGACCGGTTACGAGACCACGACGGGAATGCTCACTGCCAATCCGCTTCCACAGGCGCTGATCCTGACTGCCATTGTGATCTCGTTTTCGTTTTTCGCATTTCTGCTGGTGCTGTCCTACCGGGCTTATCAGGAGCTGGGAACCGATGACACGGTTGAGATGAGATTCGCCGAACCTGAAAACCAGGACCTGCCGCCTCTGGGATATTGAACGAAAGATACGCATAATATGGCCTCGTCGGAAATGACAACGATTGACCTGTCCGCGGCAATGATCACCCAAGCTTCGCCTTTGGCCGATTGGCTGGTGGTTGCTCCGCTGGTCTTGTGCATGGTGCTTGGCGCCGTGCTCCTGATGGTGCGCAAGGATACGCAAATTCAACCGGTCATTGCCATTCCGGGCCTTGTTGCTCTGGTTCTGGTCGATGCCGCATTGCTTGCCCATGTGTGGATGAACGGCACTGTGACCATGACCATGGGGCGCTGGCTGCCGCCTTTTGGCATTTCCTTCACTGTCGACATTCTGGGTGCGCTACTGACACTGACCGGCGGCATCGCAGCGCTGGCGGGCGGCATCTTCGGTGCCGGCGATGTCAATGACAGCGGCAGGCGATACGGCTTCTATCCTTTTTTGTTTCTGATGATGGTGGGCGTCAGCGGCGCATTTCTGACGGGTGACATTTTCAACCTCTATGTCTGGTTCGAAGTTTTGCTCATTTCCTCATTCGGGTTGCTGATTTTGGGATCCGAACGCGGGCAGATTGACGGCGCGACGAAATACGCATTCCTCAATCTGGTGGCAACGACGCTGTTCCTGATTGCGACAGGATATCTGTACGGGATTTTCGGAACACTCAATATGGCCGACATCGCCCTGAAGGCGCAGACCATGGATGACAAGGCTCCCATGGTGACTTTGGTCAGCATGTATCTGCTGGCCTTCGGCATGAAGGCGGCGGCCTTTCCGGCAAACTTCTGGCTTCCTGCATCCTATCACACACCGCGTGTGGTCGTTTCAGCGCTGTTTGGCGGTCTTTTGACCAAGGTCGGTGTCTATGCCCTCATTCGGGTCCTCCTGATGCTGTTTCCCGCAGAACGCGATCTGCTGGGCTGGGTCATTGCTCTCATTGCAGCTGCGACCATGGTTCTGGGCGCAATGGGTGCGTTGGCGCAGACTGATGTCAGGCGAATGCTGGGTTATCTGGTGATTTCCGGGATTGGCGTCATGCTCGCGGGCATCGCTCTGGCCAGCCCCGCAGGCGTGGCGGCCACGGTCTTTTATGCCGTTCATTCAATGATTGTCATGACGGCGCTCTATCTGGCTTCCGGCATGGCCGCGCGCGCCAGCGGCAGTTTCTCCATAGCTGAACCTGGCGGTATCTACCAATCCCACGTGGTGCTTGCGGGAATCACGCTTGCCTTGTTTTTCGCCGTATCCGGATTGCCGCCATTTTCCGGTTTCTGGCCAAAGGCGCTCATGGTGAAGGCATCACTTGATGTCGGTGCCTGGTGGCTTGCAGCGGCGATTTTGCTGACAGGCTTTCTAACCACCATTGCCGTTGGGCGGGTGTGGGTGCTGGCCTATTGGCGGCCGGCCCCGGCGCCGCCAGAGGAGGCCAGCATGGGTGGCAATGGCGCAGCGGTCACACAGCCGCCTGCTCTGAGCCCGCTGCTCGATTTTCTGCCGCTGGTGATGCTTACGGTGCTGGTTGTGCTGGTCGGTATTTTTCCGCAGAAATTGCTTGAACTGTCACAGATCGCCTCTGAACAATTGCTCAATCCTGCCGAATATATCAAATCGGTATTTCCAACGGGGGGATTACAATGAAACTGTTCCTCATCAACGTCCTTCTGGCGCTGACCTGGACTGCCATAACCGGGCATTTTGGGCTTCTCAATTTTACCTTCGGATTCATACTGGGCGTGTTTACGCTCTATCTCATTCGCCAGCAGGTCGGATCTGTTGGCTACCTGCCCAGAGCCTATCGGATCATCAGGCTGCTCTGGCTGTTCCTGTACGAGCTTGTCTTGTCAGCGGTTCGGGTGGCCATCATGGTTCTTTCTCCGAACATGAACCTGAAGCCCGGCATATTTGCCTACAGGCTGAAGGTTGATCGTGATTTCGAGATCACACTGCTGGCAAATCTGATAACGCTCACGCCCGGAACCCTGTCTGTGGATGTGTCCGAAGACCGTCAGTATCTATACATACATGCCATCGACTGCTCCGACCCGGACGCGACGCGCAAGGATATCTCCGACGGATTTGAACGCCGAATATTGGAGGCCTTTCGATGATGAGTGCCCAGATGATTTTGGAGTGGGCAGTGTTTATTGCTCTGGTTCTTTTGTCTCTTGCGATGGCATTGACCGTGTTCCGCGTTATTCGCGGCCCGACATTGCCCGATCGTATTCTGGCTCTGGACATGCTTGTGGCAACAGCCATCGGGTTCATAGCGGTGATCGGCATCAAGACGGGTTTTGCGCTCTATGTGGATATTGCGATCGCACTTGGGCTTGTCGGATTCCTTGCAACCGTGGCTTTTGCGCGGTTTGTGATGGCCCGCGGCTTTGTCAGCGAGGGTCACCTGGATCAGAACAAAGCTGCAACCGGGGAGAAAATTGGTGGGTAACGTCGTCACACTTCTGGTTGCCGCAATGATCGTGATCGGCGCCGCATTCAATCTGATTGCGGCTTTGGGTCTGATCCGATTGCCTGACATATACACCCGCATGCATGCGGCATCGAAAGCCGGGACATTGGGGTCTGGCGTTCTGCTGATCGCGCTTGGCATTCAGGCCGGTGACATCGGAATATTCACGCGTTCGCTTGCAGGTGTTGCTTTCTTTCTTTTGACAGCACCGATTTCAGCTCATCTGCTTGCCAAAGCATCCTATGCAATGGGTTATCGGTTAACCGATCAGTCTGTGATGGATGAAATGCCAAAAGACGCAGGTCCGGATAATAATGCCGGGCGTTAATACTTGTGCCATGAAGTTGGTATATGTTTATGCTACCCTAGACTTGAAAATCAGTTAGAATGGGCGGGCAGATTGCGCTGCACTACAAGTGCGCGTCTATATTGATGAAATTTCTAGTTTAAAATATAATGATTTAATGGTATCAGCAGTTGGGGTGACAATAAACTGGGTTTCCTTGGGGGAAGCTCAATATTTGAAAACACTAGAATTGTGGGGTTTTTGGTGTATCGACTTTAGCGAATATTTGAGGCGCGAAAAATGAATGACACACTGGAAAATACACGACCCGATCTGCTGGCAGAACTGACTGCAGAAGTTGTTGCTGCCTATGTCAGCAACAATGTTGTGCAGACGAGCGATCTGCCGGGCCTGATAGCAAATGTACATTCCGCACTGGGTTCAACAGCGAAACAAGCTGTGGCTCCAGTCGAAAAGCAGAAGCCTGCGGTGTCGGTGCGTAAATCCACACAGCAGGAATATATCATCTGTCTTGAGGATGGCATGAAGTTCAAGTCCCTGAAGCGTCACTTGATGACCTACCATGGTCTGACGCCTGAAGAGTACCGGGAGAAGTGGAACCTGCCGGCCGATTACCCGATGGTGGCACCAGCCTATGCGGAAGCACGTTCCAAACTCGCCAAGGAAATGGGGCTGGGTCAAAAGCGCAAGGGCGGCAAATAGACAACCTCGTATTCTTTTGCGATATTGAAATCATATTTCAGCAACAGCAATTTTGACAATAGACACGAAGGGCGCTGATCATTCAGTGCCCTTTTGCAGCTTACCGCCTCTACAACAGGCACGTTACAACAGGCCCTGGCAGGCAATCATGATGAGGGCGCTGACGATCCAGTAGCCGGCATCGGCTGCACGGGCATAGGCGCTGTTCTTGCGAAACATCCCGCCCGAATAACCAAGAACCGTGAAAGCCAGAACGGCCAGAATGATTGTCATCAGCGCATTCGACGCTGCCGTTACGCCGACAAGCCAGCTCATCAGAAACAGGCCGAGGACCTGGCCGGCCATCGCGCCCAAGGGCATGTCATCCGCCGTGCCCATCTTGACGCCAACGCCCTGTGCCCATCGGGGGCCGAAAAGAATGGGTGAATACCACAGCCAGCCGGCAAGAAATGTAACCACCGTCCCGACCACGACTGCAATCCAGTTTACGCCTTCCAATAACGCACCCATTGTGTCTCCACCTCCCTGGCTGGTCCTATCTCGTCAGACGGATTAATTAACACAAAAGTTAAATAAAAATCAAGCGGGCATGATCAGATGTCAAGGTGGTTGGCGCAACCGTTGGCATCGGGAGTGTAAAGTTGGATGGCGTAGGTGCAGTTCTAGGAAATGGATGCTTCATGCGTTGCCGAGACGGCTTCGCTCTTGATGCGGGCAACCATGGCGCGCAACCCATTGGCCCTTTGCGGTGTCAGGTGTTCAACAAGCCCAAGCTTTTTGAAGAGGGCATTTTCATCAAAGGCCAGAATGTCCGATGCGGATTTCCCCGAACAGGCCGCCAGCACGATGGCAACAAGCCCGCGCACAATATGGGCGTCTGAATCGCCGAGGAAATTGAGCCTGGGATTGGCGGCATCGGCAATATCGACCTGTGTGGTGAGCCAGACCTGGCTGACGCATCCCTGTACCTTGTTTGCATCGGTCTTTTCACTGTCCGGCATTTCATCAAGCGTGCGTCCAAGTTCGATGACATATCGGTAGCGATCTTCCCAATCATCCAGAAACTCAAAATCATCAACGATCTGCTGCAATGATGCCATTCTATCCTGTCGCCCGCTTTTTTGATTTCAACCCGGTCATGCTCAGTCTGACTACCAGACTATATTTGTCTGCAGCCGCAATCAAACAAGTGCTGCCCATCTGTCCTTGATATAGAGTGCTTCCGGAAAAGTGCCTAGCGGTTTTCCGACAAGACAGCACGACCAGCCAAATGTGCTTCCGGAAAAGTGCCTAGCGGTTTTCCGATAAGACAGCACGACCTGCAAAATGTGCTTCCGGAAAAGTGCCTAGCGGTTTTCCGATAAGACAGCACAACCAGAAAAATGTGCTTCCGGAAAAGTGCCTGGCGGTTTTCCTACAAGACAGCACGGCCAAAAAACAGAACTATTTGCTGTCGCGATCACGATCCGCGGATCCGTTCGAACCGGATTGAAACGCAAGAATTTTGGCAATGACATCAGCACTTCCCTGTGTGCCGTTCTTCAATGCTGCAAGACCGTCTGCGCCTGCCTGGCAGATTTCCGGCTGTTCGGCACACATATTCTGGATGTTGAGCAGCAGATTGTAGGCCTCGCTGACGTCAACATCTGCCGGGGGCGTTCTGTGGCTGCCGGTCAGATCGGCCGGATCCTTTGGAAGAAACAGGACGACGACTGTAAACCAGAACGCGGCCTTGAGCAGAAATCGCATCAAATACTCCAAACAGGGCTGATGGCGGTAGAGATTTGCGGTTGCCGATTTAACCGGTCTGGGTGTCAGGCTGGCCGCTTTCCATTTTCATTCCTATTTGAAACAAAATACGTGAAGATAGTGTTGCAGCGCGCGTTTGCTTCGCATTAACCATGTTCATCGACAGGCTGCATGATTGGCCTGACGATCCCGAAATTTCACTCAAATGCGATCAATCGGCCTTTCCGTTTATTCATTCCTTAAGTTGGCTCTGAAATGATGTGTGGGCCAGAACACAAGCGTAATGAGTATAAATGTGGCTTTAGAAGTGATGCGAAATCTGACAGTAGCCAGGATCCCGGGGTTCAACCGGGTGATGGCCAGCTGGATTCATCGCGATGTTTGTGACGAGCAGGAGCGCAACCAGCAAGCCAGGCTCCTTGGCTTGCTTTTGGCGAGTGTTTTTATCCTGGTATCGATTTTCCCATTTGTGTTGGCGTTTTACCCAACCAATGTTTACGCGACTGCCTTTCTTCTTGCCTTTTCAGGCGGCGCATTGGTGCTTGCGGGTATTTTGATACAGACGGCCCGTCGGCCGCTGGTTGAAGGCCTCTCACTGGCCTTGGCCGCATTGGCCATTGTTGCCGTCAGCGCGGGCACTGGTTTGTTGGCGTCTCCCTTTTTGATGCTGGGACTGCTGTTGCCGGCAGAAGCGTTCAGGATAAGACGCGATCCATCCGGATTGGCCGTTGGATTCAGCGGCTTTATGGCCGCTATGGCCGCAGTTGCGCTGATTGAACTGTGGGGACCGGCGTTTCTGAATATGCCAGAACTGGGCGCAGAACTGGGTACAGCACAGGACACTGGACTTGTCTCGGCTGTCCTGTTGGCCGGGCTTTGCGCCTATGGTCTGATGGTCACTCTGTCAGTCATGGCGCCCAAGGTCGTTGAGGCGCCGGGCGAGGGCGTTCGGGAAACGGTTCTTGACCGGTTGCCTGGCATGATCTCGTTTCATAATCAGAGAGGCTCAACCGAGGCGTTTCATGGCGTCGGGGCCCATGATTTGATGGCCGGCATCGGTGAATTGTCCGGGAACGGATTTGTTGACCATATGCATGTTTCCGATCGGGTTGAGTTCCTGCAGGCAATTGACCGCATGCGAACCGGTGCCGATACGCAGACATTGCAGGTGCGCATGCGCAAGACAAACCAGGAGCTTGCAGACAAGCAATTTGTACATCTGTCCATGCAATTGGCGGCACTGCGTGATGATCGGGGTGTCTTTACCGGTTTTGTCAGCCATTCACGAGATATTGCCCTGCAGGTCGAATTGCAGGATGCCTATGCCCGCAAGGTTGATGAGGCCGAAGCTGCAAATGAAGCCAAATCACGGTTTCTGGCCGCTGTCAGCCATGAGTTGAGAACGCCTCTCAACGCCATCATTGGATTTTCCGACCTGCTGCATGGGGAATATCTGGGCAATCCACTGGCGCCGGGGCAGCGCGAATATGTTGGCCTTATCCATCAATCGGGGCAGCATCTGCTTTCGGTCATCAATTCCATGCTGGATCTGAGCAGGATTGAAGTTGGCAGATATGATTTGAATCTTGAGACCTTTGATATCCGGGAAGCCATTGGAAACTGCGAGGCCATGCTGGCCCAGCAGGCTTTGCAAAAGCAGATTGTCCTCAATGCGCGTGTCGCCAGAGGTCCTGTGCAATTGACGGCCTGCCATAGATCCGTGAATCAGGTTTTGATAAATTTGATTGCAAATGCGATAAAATTCACTGAGGAGGGTGGAATTGTAACGATTGACGCTGCAAAACAGGGCGACGTGATGCGCATTTCAGTTTCCGATACCGGAATTGGAATCAGTGAGGCGGACCTGGAAAAAATAGGCTCGCCCTTCGTTCAGGTTGAAAGCGAGTATGCACGTCAGTATGAAGGAACCGGACTTGGTCTTAGCTTGGTAAAGGGTCTCGTAGCATTGCATGGCGGTCATTTTGAAATTGAAAGCAAACCAGGAATTGGTACAACCGTGACGGTCGAGCTTCCAGTCGATGGTCCCGATCAGCCAGTTGTTGAACTGGATGCGAAGGTACCCGAGACCATTATCTTCCCACCCCGTCTGAAAACCGATAGTGAACCCGAATTGGAGGCCGCGCATGGCCAGGCGAAAACAGCCTGAGACGACAAAACGCCGCATTCCGGTCCTTTCCGCAATGTTGTCTGGTGTTGGCCAAACCATATCACGGCACCCGTCCATCGCGGGTGGCACGGCTGCATTTGCCGTGGCCTTCGGTTTTGTTTCAATCAATGCATTGATGTACCAGCCAGGCAAGCATCCCGCACCTCTATACAATACGCGCGCAGCGCCGGTTCAGCAAAATGCCATCGTGTCGCGTACGCTTCCGATTCCTGCCAGCAGGGTTACGACCTTCAAGATCGAGCGCAGCGATCCACAGAGCACAGCGAGCATTCCTGACAGGACGCCTCGGGCGGAAGGCGACGAGACGGTCTATTATCTGCAACAGGCAATGAACGAACGTAATCTCTACGCCGGACCTCTGGACGGTGTGCTGGGTCCGCAGACGGAGAAATCCCTGCGTGCCTATCAGGAGAGCAGCGGACTTGAAATTACCGGCAAACCGACCGACGATCTTCTTGTGCATATGCTGATTTCCAACCAGCAGACGATTGCCGTGCCCGATCCCAGACCCGACGTTCAGCTTGTCGATAGCCGGTCGGCCAGCCCGCAGAATCCGGTCCAGGTGACCCCTGCGATGGTGGTACAGGATGAGGAACCGGATCCGGTGGCTGGCCTGATCATCAAGATCCAGAAGGGCCTGAGCAATATCGCCTATACCGACGTGAAGGTGGACGGCGTCATTGGTCAGCAGACACGCACTGCTATTGCCGATTTCCAGAAACACTATCGTTTGCCGGTGACTGGCAGGCCCGATGCAGAAGTGCTGGAAAAGTTGCGGGAAATCGGCGCATTGTGATGCATCATTGATGTCATCGCGCCACGCACCAATCGGATTTTATATATGATCGGCGTTCGATGCGGTTAACCTCCGATTTCTGGGTGAAGGCACTGATTCGCAGGATTTTTGGCTGCGGAGAATTTGCTGTTGTGGAAAAACATGGCTCTGCCGAAGCGGGCTCCATATTCATTCGCGCCCGCGACAGATCCGGTCTGGAAACCCTGTTCGCACCCGCTCCCCAAAGCTTTTTTGATGCGGCAAAACCGCAGGATCGGACGTTCGAGCGACGGCTTGACAAATGCCAGGCCCAGGACATCGATGCTTTGTTGCTCAAGGAAAAGAATTTCGATCCGGATTTCTGGGTGGTGGAAATCGAAACCGACCGACCGGAAATTTATATATCGATCATGCTTTCCTGATCGTGTGGTTCGAAAGCTGGCCTGACCGTGCCGTTGAACGCGCCGCTGTCCCGTCCTGCTGATCAGGCCTAGAACGATCAATGCGTCCGGGCGTCTCAACGGAATAGGGCTGATGGGCTGTTCTGGTCTTTGCTGCAAAAATCGCGTTGGCCCTGATCCACGCCTCGACCCGCCATTTGCTGTCGCCGCGATCACAGGTCGTCAGCAATTGCATCGCCTGCTGCCGGTGTTGCGGGGTCGCGCCAAGCTGCGGAAACACTGCCATCAAAATACGCAGGGCTTCATCTTCCATCACTTCAAGGTAGTGAAGGGCCATGACCAACTGACGGCCGGAAATATCGAGCATGATGCGCTCAGCCAGTTTGACCGTTGCCGACAGCGCCTCGGCCAGCAATTGCGCGAAGCGCTGCGGTTGTGATGCTTCGGCACTTTCGACCAGGGCAGCGCCTATCGGGCTGGCAATATTATCGTTTTGAATCGGTGGGGAAGGTTGCAATCGGCCGACACCCAACGCCATCTTTCTGAGTTGCTCACGCAGGGCGTCTTCATTGCGTCTGTGCAACTGCTCGCCGGCGTCTGAGCCATCCTGATACGCGAGGTCAGGCAGATGATATCGAACACGCAATGACCGCGTAACAATCGAATCATTCATGTCTGTCAGCACTTTGAGCACGACAGGCGAAAGGCAGGTGCGGCGCGCAATGGCCCGGGCATGAGAAATGCCGCGTGAGGAAATGATCTGCAGCAGGGTGTGATCGCAAAGACTGGGGCAAAAGGCCAGAAACGGGGCGGCCACGGCAATCGGCTGGTCTGCAACAATGGTGGCAACATTTTCAGGAAGATTGTTGAACCGGGACAGCGCTGCCGCCGCGGTTCGTTTGGTGTCAACATGCGCCAGATCGAACAATGCGATGAACAATGTCGAAAACTGTCGCAGCTCGTAGGCTGTCGGACGTTTCAAGCTTTCGAAACCGGCAATGGTTGCCAGCAGGGCGGCGTCTTTCCGCCCAGTTTCTCCGGCTCTTTCGAGGTCGCGGAAACGATCCAAGATGCACCACCCAATCAACGCAAAACACAGTGTTGCGTCAAACTAGAATGAAACATTTAGCAAACTGTTAACTATCCGGTGCTTGTATGGCGTTTGAACGTATTTGTGCACACCGGGAGGCGGCATATTCCATGGGCAACATCATTCAACTCAATGACAGGCAGTTTGAGCGACGCCCGCCGGGTGACGGCGTGGCAGCGCAATGCCGATCTGCAAGTATTCTGTTTTTCACCGGTGTGCGATATGAATATCTTTCTCGTGAAGAATTGGCCCCATGCGCGAAAAAAATCTCAAAAGGTCAATCGGTAAGGCTGCAGGCCGGTAAATGTGTGTTCGGTATTCCACAGCTCCAATAGTGTAAAAATGCTGGAGCGTTCTCAGATTTGAAACCGTCAAAGTTCAGTGCACCAGGCATGTCCACTGAAAAATGCCCCTATGAATCCACCGACTGGCACTGGGCGCTTTTCAGAAAATCTCCGGCGATGCCATCCCAGCTTGCGTCAGGCGCCACGGTACTCAGTACCAGATAGCCGGTCGTCACGGGAAATTCCACCAGCACCGCATCCTCCAGAAACTCCGGTAGATTCTTGCGATAGCTGATCATTTGCAGCGTTGTGACGATAGCCATGTCCAGCTTCCTGTCCGTCGCTGTCCGGTCGTTCATGCTGTACTTTTCATTTGCATAGCGATCGAAAATCGCCAGCGACCAGTAGTGTGTCAGGCCGGAAGCGGTAATCCTTACCGGCGCCTCGCCAATGTCAAAACGACAAACGGCAGAGCGTACAAATGGGTTCGCCGACGTCAGACCACCGGGCCGGCCGGTGGGAAGTCTGTGGAAAAATTCTGTCGGTCCAAGTGCTTGAATTTTGGTCCAGACATCCCTGTCGGCATAGGCGGGGATTGCCAGCACAATGACAATATGCAGCAAGGCAGCGCCGAAGATGCCGGTGAGGGCGATGAAAAGAACTCTACCCATCGTGACACGTCCCGCGCTTGATTTGGGGCATCTGCAGATCAACCAGCCTTGAACTCCCGGCCGTGGGGGTATCAAAAAGAGTCAGGACCAATTGATAGGGAACGGCCTTGTTTCCGGTTGCCAGCCAATTGCCCGTCTTGGGTTTCTCGCTTGCCGTGATGACGAATGTACCATCCTCGTTCTTCAGGATATTTTGCGAGTGGTAGGTTGAGGGCAATCCGTCACCGGCCAACAGCAGTGCCCCCGTCTCGTCAATGGCGTGCAATGTCCAGAAGCGGGCCGGCGGTGTCACACCGCTCAGCGTATAATCGCAACGTGCCTCCAATGCATGGCCCTCATCATCCGAACCTGCCATGAAGCGCAATCCTTCTGCGCCGCCCAGCAGCAATGCGCCGGTTCTTGCGCGATGGGCTTTGGCATAGGGGTCGGCGGCTTCCGTTTGTGCCTCTGGCCAGGCGGTCCAGGGGCCGATTTCTATGGCACCGAACCCGACTGTCGCCCTCAATGCCAGAATGGCACTGGCGGTTGCACCGCCAAAGGCGATGAGGAATATGAACGCGATGGTCAGGGGGACGCGAAACAAGGGAAAGAAACCTCAAGAGCAACCGACAGGAACTTCAAGACATAGAGCGCTTCACGATCAAATGAAACCGTTTGATGTCGGAAAGGCAGTTCATTCGGCCTTGTTCATTTGACTGGGTACATCGCGCAGCGCGATGTGGTGAATTGAACAAGCGGCGCAAGGCTCCCGATGGACCCGCATACCAGGCACACGAAAGGTTCGTCACCGGCAAAGCGCCCTGTGAAGATGACAGACTTCAGGGTTTCGCGATGCTCGGGTGTGGCGCCAATTGCGCGGATTTGCTTTGCTCGGAGCCAATCCTTGGCGCTTCTGCAAAACTGCGGGCCAGGTCGCGCAGTAGACCGGTGACCTCCCGCGTCAAAATCCGCGGCCGCACAAAGGGTGCACCACCATCATCAACCAGCCCGGACGAAGCGACATTTGCATCTTGTGCATTCTGCCCGTCGTCTGGCAGATCCAGTCCCGGAATCGACCGCAGTTCCACTCCATGATGCGCATAGGTCATCAATTGCTTGAAGGTCATGGCGGGGAGGGACCCGCCTGTCATCCGCGCCGACGATGTATAATCGTCATTGCCGAACCATACGGCGGTCGTATAATTGCCCGTAAAACCGACAAACCAGCCATCCCGATAGGCCTGTGTCGTTCCGGTTTTGCCACCGGTTTTGATGCCATCGAGTTTTGCCCTGCGTCCGGTTCCCCATTCGGGGATTTGCGTCAGGATCGTGTTCATTGACCGAACGGCCTGTTCTGAAATGATGCGTTCGGGTTTTGGTTCATCACGGCCATGATCATAAAGCACGTCGCCGGAATAATTCATGATTTGCGTGATGCCGTGGCGATTGGAAGAAAATCCTCCGGCCGGAAAGACCGCATAGGCTGTCGCCATATCCATGACGGTGACCTCGGAAGTGCCCAATGCCATGGTCTTGTCGGTTCGAATTGGTGTTTCCACACCCATTTTTCGTGCCGTTTCGGCAATCGCCTCTGTGCCCAGGTGATCGCGTGCCAGCCGCACCGGTATCGTATTGACGGATTTGACCAATGCGCGCGTCAGATCCATGCGTCCCGAATAGCCGCGTCCGTAATTCCTCGGGGACCAGCCATTCCAGGTGATTGGCCCGTCCCGGACAGAGGTTTCCGGCGTAAAGCCATTTTCCATTGCTGTTGTGTAGACGTAAACCTTGAAGGATGAACCCGGTTGGCGCAACGCCTTGGTCGCACGGTTGAACTGGCTTTCACCATAGTCACGCCCGCCCACCATGGCCCTGACAGCACCACCGTTTTCAATCATCACGACGGCACCCTGCTTCACGCGGTAGCGCTTGCTGTATTGTCTCAGGCTCGATTCAACAGCCTCCTCGGCGGCGGCCTGCAAATTGGGGTCGATGGTCGTGCGAACAATCAACGAATGTTGCGGATATTTGCCTGCCAGACGTTTGACTTCCTCAAATGTCCAGTCGAGAAAAAAGTCCGGGCTTTCATTGCCACCCCGGTCAACCACATCGGCCGGATTGCGCCGTGCACCGATCACCTGTCCCTCGGTCATCAATTGCCCCTGGACGAGATTGGTCAGCACTTCATTGGCGCGGGCGCGCGCAGCAGGCAGATTGATATGCGGGGCATAGCGTGCCGGTGCCTTGAACAGCCCTGCAAGCATGGCCGATTCCGCAAGCGTCACATTGGTGACATCCTTGCCGAAGTAGAATTGCGACGCCGCCGCAATTCCAAATGTTCCGCCTCCCATATAGGCCCGATCGAGATAGAGACGCAGTATCTCCTTTTTCGACAGATTGGCTTCCAGCCAAAGTGCCAGAAACGCCTCCTTGATTTTACGCTCGATCGTCCGTTCATTGGTTAAAAACAGGTTTTTGGCAAGCTGCTGGGTGATCGTCGAACCGCCCTGAACAACCGAATTGGCGCGAACATTTTCAGACATGGCGCGGGTCAGGCCCAGCACATCAATGCCAAAATGCTCAAAAAACCGCCGGTCTTCGGTGGCCAGGACTGATTTCACCAGATGATCGGGCAGGTCTTCGATGGGGACCGAATCCTCGTGAATGATTCCGCGATGTCCGATTTCATTGCCGTAGCGGTCGAGAAAGGTAACAGCAAAATCGTTCTGCTCTTTCCAGTTGCCATAGGTCTCGTCAAATGCCGGCAAGGCCAGCATCAACAGGACAATGGCACCGGCGGTACCGAGCGTCATGGCTTCGCCCATGATTTCGAACAGGACCTTCTTGCCGCCACGAACACGAAAACGGCGAAAAAAGATATTGGCCTCTTCCCACTTTCCGCTCAGATCAGAACCGGCATTCCAGATCGAAGAGTCAATCCAGGAATCCAGACGCAGTAGAAGCTTCCTGCCCTTGCGGGGTTTGTTGGCCTGGCTGAATGGGTCTTGCACTTGTGCTTTCCAGTCCCTTGACTACCTTGGCGTCTGCGTTCAAAAGTCCGTGGTCTGATCGGAGCTTTCGAGCAACAGTCCGCACATCTATTGCCCATTTTTGACCGAAAGGACAAGAGGTCTGCGAAAGTCGCCAATATGCTTTCCGATGACAGCTTAGCCTAACCGGAGCCCCTATGACCACTGATCCTTTCTGGAAAACAACGTCGCTTGAAGACATGACGCAACAGCAGTGGGAAAGTCTTTGCGACGGATGTGGCCGATGTTGCCTCAACAAGCTGGAAGATTGGGATACCGGTGAGATCGCCTGGACCAATGTCGCCTGCAGATTGCTGAATTCGTCGAGTTGCCGTTGCAGCGACTATGAAAACCGGCAGGCAAAAGTGCCAGAATGTATTTCGCTGACACCGGATGCCGTTCGATCGATCGCCTGGCTGCCGCCAAGTTGCGGTTACCGTCTGGTCGCGGAAGGCAGGGATCTTTACTGGTGGCATCCCCTGATATCGCTGGATCCGCAAACCGTGCATCAGGCAGGTGTTTCGGTGCGTGACCGCACCGTGCCGGAGGAAGGGATGGAGCCTGAAGACTTTGAAAATCACATTGTCGACTGGCCATTCGAAGAGGTGGATGAGTGAACGCCGCGCCTTGAGGCAAAAACAGCTGTCGGATGATCCGCTTGCGGGCGCAGGGAATTGACACGTTGCATTGGGGACACGTTGCATTGGGGACATGGTGCATTGGGGACATGGTGCATCGGGCAACATGATTTGCTGCCCGGCCAATCCCGTTCATATCTGGTTCAGTCTGGCTTCGTTAGAAAGAACAACACACAAGGTGGTGAAATCCGTTTTGACGAATGACACGCACCGCTTATATGTTGGGCCGGAGATCCGCTCAAACATGAAACCAATGGCCAGACAGGGCCGGTTTGAGGAACACAATGAATATTTGCGCGAAATTACTTCTGATCGTGATGTTGGCATTGCCGTCGATGGTCCTGAAACCCATTGATGCCTCTGCCCAGAGTAATGCTGATTGTTCCGCTGCCGTGCAACGGGTTCTGGCACAGACGCAAGGTGAGCTGCTGTCGGTATCTGTTGGCAAAAGTGGCGGGCAGGCTGTTTGCAAGATCACCGTTCTGGCCAATGATTCCAGCGGCAAAAGAAGGCGTAAGCTGACAGTAAATGCCAGGCCCTGATACGGGCGTGTATTTGCCGGTTCCGACCGGCAGGGCGATGGGAGACAGCCAATGCGAATACTTGTTGTTGAAGACGATCCGGATCTGAACAGGCAATTGGTGGAGGCGCTGGAAGAGGCCGGCTATGTTGTCGACAAGGCCTTTGACGGGGAAGAGGGGCATTTTCTCGGCGACACCGAACCCTATGATGCGGCAATTCTGGACATTGGTCTGCCGCAAAAGGACGGAATTTCTGTACTGGAAGAGTGGCGGGAGGCCGGTCGGTCCCTGCCTGTTCTGATCCTGACGGCCCGTGACCGCTGGAGTGACAAGGTGGCGGGCATTGATGCCGGTGCTGACGATTATGTTGCCAAGCCGTTTCATGTTGAGGAAGTGCTGGCGCGTGTCAGAGCGCTTATTCGCCGCGCCGCCGGACATTCCTCCTCTGAAATTACCTGTGGTCCCCTGCGCCTGGACACAAGAGGGGCAAAGGCCACTGTCAATGGCGTTGCGCTCAAGCTGACCTCCCATGAATTCCGTTTGTTGTCCTATCTGTTGCACCATATGGACAAGGTCGTCTCGCGCACTGAACTGGTCGAGCATATGTACGATCAGGATTTTGACCGCGATTCCAATACGATAGAAGTTTTTGTCGGTCGGCTTCGCAAGAAAATGGGTCTTGATGTAATCGAAACCATTCGCGGGCTTGGCTATCGTATTCAATCGCCGAGCCAGGCATCCGGCGATGGCCGATAAACCGGCTCAACCGCGTTCACTTGCCGCACGGGTCCTGACGGTCGCCACACTTTGGGCGGTGATTGCCCTTTTCGTGACCGGTGTGCTGATCCTGACGTCCTATAGAAACAGCGCAGAGCGCGGCTTCCGCGATCTGTTGCGCGCCCAACTCTATAATGCCATTAACTCTGTCTCCCTTGGCAACAATGGCAGGCTGTTGGGAACGCTGCAGCTTGGTGATCTGAGGTTCAGCCAGCCTGATTCGGGATGGTACTGGATTGTCGATGTTGTGGACAATGGTCCGCCTGACCGGATTGAATCCGTCTCGCTGGGCAATCAGAAAGTCGCCATTACGGATACACAAACGGCGCCATTCAATGAACTCTATGAACGTTTCTATGCGTCCACCGATACGGGCGGGCGCAATGTTCTGGTGGCCGAGACGGAGGTTGTTCTGGGTGACAATGGCGAAGTGGCCCGCTTCCGGGTCACCGGAAATCAGGCGGATGTGGATGCGGATGTCTGGGTCTTTTCACGCCAGCTGATATTGTTCCTGACGGTTTTCGGTCTTGGCAGCCTGGTGGTCAATGCGCTTGCAATCCTGCTTGGTCTTCGCCCGCTTGATCGCATAAGGCGCTCACTGGAAGAGATCCGAACCGGCAAGACCGAGTCGTTGGAGGGCCGTTTCCCGCGTGAAATTGCGCCCTTGACCACCGAGGTCAACGCGCTGATCGATAACAATCGCCGTGTCGTCGAACGGGCCAGAATGCAGGTGGGCAATCTTGCCCATTCCCTGAAAACGCCTATAGCCGTTTTGCTCAACGAAACCAGATCAATGGCGCCGGAACAGGCACAACTGGTCAATGAGCAGGCAATGGCAATGCAAAATCAGGTCCAGCACTATCTCGACAGAGCGCGCATTGCCGCGCAGAAGAATTCCGTCCTTGTACGCACCGATACAAAAATGGTCCTGCAACGCCTCGTAAGGGTCATGGAGCGGTTGAACCCGGACATGGCGTTTGAGCTGGAATTGCCGCCAGACGTACCGGAACTGGCAATGGAACAGCATGACGTGGAGGAAATCCTCGGCAATATGTTGGAAAATGCGAGCAAATGGACAACGGACCGTGTGGCCATCCGGGTTCAGATAAAGGCAGCTTCAGTACAGCGCAGCCGGGCAGGGGCGACGGACGGAGCGGACAGCAAACCGTTCGTGGCCATTCTGGTGGAGGACAATGGACCCGGAATGCCTGATGATCAGCTGGAGGAGGCCTTGAAGCGCGGCCGCAGACTGGATGAAAGCAAGCCCGGAACGGGGCTTGGCCTTTCCATTATCAAGGAAATCACCGAAGAATATCACGGCTCGGTTGAACTCAAGCGGAGTTCACTGGGCGGTCTATGCGCCATCGTCAACTTGCCGGTTGCTGTTCGCTAGTTTGAACATCACGCGATGATGATCAAAACCTTGCCACAAAGATGCTATAGAGCAAACTGATGCACTGAAACGATTTTCTCGATCCCGCTCGTATTAAAGACAGCCTGTTTTCGGAGAAGGCAATTTATGAAATCCGCATATCTCGTTGCTGCCATGCTGTTGGTTCTTGCCGGTTGCTCCAGCAAGACCACTCAATCCGGCATGTTGAATTCCTTTGTCCCGCAGGCCCAAGCTGAGCCAAGCGTGATCCAGGCGCTCAACGGCGGTATTATCGACCCTTCCGTTTCCGCTTCTCTGAGTGCCGGTGACCGCCGGCTGGCCTTAGAGGCCGAATATCGCGCATTGGAGGTTGTTCCGAGCGGACAGATTGTCGCATGGAAGAGCCCCAGATCCGGCGCTTTCGGCGAGGTGCATGCCGCCCAACCCTATGAGGTGGGATCCCAGAACTGCAGGCAATACATTCATAAAGTTGAATACGATGGGCAGTCAACTACGACGCGCGGAACAGCCTGCCGCGAGCAGAACGGCAGATGGACACCGCTTGTCTAGCCTTTGCTATTCCAATAGACATTATCGATGGTCGCGCGATGGCGGTAATAACGTTCGTGTACTGAAGAGCACTCAAAAGTCAGATAACAGATAACATGATGTTCTGGATCCTGGCTGCCGTCATGACGGTGGCTGTTACAATCAGCTTGCTTGTCCCCTTGATGCGACCGCGGAAAAAGGACATCGACGCGCGCGAATTTGACGTGGAAGTCTATTCTGACCAGCTACGCGAGATAGAGCGTGACATCAACATTGGCAGCCTTTCAGGACAGGAAGCCGAATATGCCCGCGCCGAGGTCGGTCGCAGGCTGATCAAGGCGTCGAAGGCAGAGGCCGATCATGCGGCAGCGTCAACCGACCTTACACGTTTTGGCCGTCTTGCCGTAATCATTTTCCTACCCTTCATGGCCCTTGCCGGGTATCTGGCTGTTGGTCAACCGGGAATGCCGGCGCAGCCTCTGGCCGCCCGTGTCGAACCGGTGCCTGATAGCAACAGCAATATTCAGGCCCTTGTGGCCCAGGCCGAAAGACATCTGGCGAGCAATCCGCAGGACGGCAAGGGGTGGGACGTTCTGGCGCCGATCTATCTTGGCCTCAACAGGATGCATGATTCAGAAACAGCCTACCGCAATGCCATTCGTCTGCTTGGTTCCACTGCCGCGCGTCAGGCGGGGCTAGGCCAGTCGCTGTTTTCTCAAAGTGGTGGCATTGTGACGGCCGAAGTTCAGGAAGCCTTCCAGAAGGCTCAGGATCTGCAACCGGACAATCCACTCTCGGCCTATTTTCTGGCGCTGGGACTGGCTCAGGAAGGCAAGAACGAACAGGCGAGAGCGGATTTTGTCAAATTGGCCGAGAATTCGCCGCCGGATGCCGCCTGGATGCCGTTGGTGCGTGAACATATCCAAAGGCTTGGAACAGTTGCGGGAATGGGCACCGATCAGGCGCAAGGGCAAACAGCTGTGGTAATTCCCGATTCTGCAGCCCCCGGTTCCGATGCCCCGGGTCCCGATGCTCCGGGTCCCAGCGCTGAAGACGTTGCCGCTGCCTCGCAGATGTCCAATGAAGAACGGCTGGACATGATTGCCGGCATGGTGGCAGGACTCGATGCCAAATTGCGCGAGAACCCTGACGACAGTGCCGGGTGGTTGCGGCTGATCCGTTCCCACATGGTTCTGGGGCAGAGGGACAAGGCAGGCGACGCCCTGTCCCGCGCCCTGGATCATTTTGGTGCCGACAATGCAGACCGGCAGGTCCTGTTGGCCATGGCATCGCAATTGGGTCTGGAGCCGAAGGAGCTGAAACAATGACACGCAAGCAGAAACGACTGGCCATCATCAGCGGTGGGGTGGCCGTGATCGGTGCAGCGGTTCTTCTGGTGCTCTTTGCCCTGCAGGACCAGATTGTCTATTTCCATTCGCCCACCGACATTGTCGAAAAGCAGATTGGTCCCGATACGCGCATCAGGCTGGGTGGGCTTGTTGCAGAAAAATCGGTGGTCAGGGGAACGGGTACCAAAGTGGAATTTGTGGTCACGGACACGGCCAACGAGGTTGCCATAACCTATACCGGGATTCTGCCTGATTTGTTCCGTGAAGGGCAGGGTGTTATTGTCGAAGGCGCCTTCGAGCCCGGCAATCCGGTTTTTGTCGCCGATTCGGTTCTGGCCAAACACGACGAAAACTATATGCCCAAGGAAGTCGCTGAAAGCCTGAAAGCACAGGGCGTGTGGCAGGGTGAGGAAAAGTGAGGCATTGCGATGATTGTTGAACTTGGCCACTATGCGCTGATCATGGCGCTTGCGACAGCACTGCTGCAATCGGTGCTGCCAATTATCGGCGCCAGAACCCGCGATGCAGGGCTGATGGGCGTTGCCCCGGCCGCTGCGATCGCTTCATTTGTGCTGATCCTGTTCGCATTTGTCGCCTTGACAGTGTCCTATGTCACGTCCGATTTCTCGGTCAAGAATGTCTGGGAGAATTCCCATTCGATGATGCCGATGATCTACAAGTTCTCCGGCGTTTGGGGAAACCACGAAGGATCCATGATGTTGTGGCTCCTGATTCTGGTGTTTTTCAGTGCGCTGGTCGCATTCTTCGGGGGCAATCTGCCCGCAACCTTGAAATCAAACGTACTGGCGGTCCAGGCATGGATCACCTCGGCTTTTCTGACCTTTGTCCTGTTGACGTCAAATCCGTTTCAACGGCTTAGCCCGGCCCCGCTTGAAGGGCGCGACCTCAATCCGATCCTTCAGGACATCGGTTTGGCGATTCATCCGCCCATGCTCTATCTGGGCTATGTGGGTTTTTCCATCTGCTTCTCCTTTGCTGTTGCTGCCCTGATCGACGGTCGCATTGATGCAGCCTGGGCGCGCTGGGTGCGACCCTGGACATTGGCAGCCTGGACGGCCCTGACTGCCGGCATAGCGATGGGGTCCTACTGGGCCTATTATGAACTTGGCTGGGGCGGCTGGTGGTTCTGGGATCCGGTGGAAAATGCATCTTTCATGCCCTGGCTGGCCGGAACGGCGCTGCTGCATTCCGCGCTTGTGATGGAAAAACGCGAAGCCCTGAAAATCTGGACGATTCTCCTGGCGATCATGACGTTTTCCCTTTCCCTGCTAGGGACATTTCTCGTGCGCTCCGGAGTCCTGACCTCGGTTCACGCCTTTGCCACAGACCCGACGCGCGGCATATTCATCCTGTGCATTCTTGTGGCGTTCATCGGCGGCGCCTTTACGCTTTTTGCATTGCGCGCACAAACCCTGTCTCCGGGTGGACTGTTTGCACCCATATCGAGAGAGGGCGCACTGGTTCTCAACAATCTGTTTTTGACCACCGCGACCGCGACCGTGCTTGTGGGAACGCTCTACCCGCTGGTGCTTGAAGCGATCACCGGTGCGAAGATTTCCGTCGGACCGCCATTTTTCAATCTGACATTCGGTCCGCTGATGATTCCGTTGCTTCTTGCCGTTCCCTTCGGTCCCCTGCTGGCCTGGAAACGCGGCGACCTGTGGGCCGTAACGCAACGTCTCTATATGGCTGCAGGTGCAGCGCTGCTTGTCTCACTTGCCGTCATCTACTTTGCCACTGGTGCCCCTGTGATGGCCGGGCTTGGAATAGGTCTCGGCGTATGGCTGATTGCCGGCAGTCTGACTGATATCGCCATGCGATCAGGCGTTGGCAAGGTTGCTTTGCCAATCATGTGGCGAAGGTTCAAGGGCCTTCCGCGTTCCGCCTTTGGCGGCGCACTGGCCCATATGGGGCTGGGCGTTTCAGTCATCGGCATCGTTGCTGTCACCGCCTTCGCGACTGA
Source organism: Rhizobiaceae bacterium (assembly GCA_029233925.1). Classification (GTDB taxonomy): domain Bacteria; phylum Pseudomonadota; class Alphaproteobacteria; order Rhizobiales; family Rhizobiaceae; genus Hoeflea_A. The sequence continues at coordinate 108,763 of JARGOX010000001.1, read as the reverse complement.
AAATGTGGTCACCATGAAGCCCGGAGAAACCACGGTCGGTGGCCCGTTCACACTGCAATTTGAAGGTTTGAAACCCAATACCGGACCCAATTATACCGAGTTGCAGGGGCGTTTCATCATTTTGCGCGATGGCCAGCCGGTGTCGCATTTGACGGCAGCCAAACGTGTCTTTACCGCCCGTCAGATGCCGACCACCGAGGCTGGCATCTACACCAATGGAGCCAATCAGCTTTACGTGGCGCTTGGCGATGAGCTGCCGGGTGGCGGCGTGGTCGTGCGCGTTTGGTGGAAGCCCTGGGTGACCTTCATCTGGTTTGGTGCGATCTTCATGTCTTTGGGTGGCATCGTATCGCTATTTGACAGACGTCTGCGTATCGGCGCTCCGGCCAAAAGCAGGGCGCCAGCAGTTGCAGTCGGACAAGAAACGTGAGGAAATTGGCGCTCACCCTTTTTGCTGTGCCGTTTTTGGCGCTGCTTTTTGCGCTTCCTGCGGGTGCTGTGACTCCGGATGAAATTCTCGATGACCCGGTTCTTGAGCAACGCGCCCGGGACATCTCCGCGGGATTGCGTTGCCTGGTCTGTCAGAATCAGTCGATTGATGATTCCGATGCGGAACTGGCAAAGGACCTGAGGGTGCTTGTTCGGCAGCGATTGGTCGTTGGAGACAGCGACAATGAGGTCATTGGCTACATCGTTTCTCGCTATGGCGAATTTGTCCTGCTCAAACCGAGACTGTCGTCGAAAACCATTGTGCTTTGGGCAATGCCCGTCATCTTGCTGGCGGTCGGATTCGGTTATGTGCTGCTTGGCTCCCGGCGTCGCAGAACCAGTGCGTCAGCCACCGTGCTTTCTGTCGAAGAACAGTCGGACATCAAGAAGATTTTAGGTTCGCGTGAAGGCGATCAACTGTAACATGATTTTACCGGCTGCCTGCCGAGTAAGTCCAATCAGGAGGTGCCCCATGTCAGCCACATCCATCAAGGCCGAGTTCACCGGTCATTCCGGCGCGCGATTGGCGGCGCGGCTTGATATTCCGGCTGGCCATGTACGCGCCTACGCGCTTTTTGCCCATTGTTTCACCTGCAGCAAGGACATTCTGGCAGCCAAACGCATCGCAGCCGAGCTTTCGCGTGCCGGGATCGCTGTTCTGCGGTTTGATTTTACGGGCCTCGGATCCAGCGAAGGCGAGTTTGCTTCCACCAATTTTTCTTCCAATGTCGCTGACCTGCAATCGGCAGCCGACTATCTGCGGGTAAATTTCGCCGCACCGCAAATATTGATCGGTCACTCCCTGGGGGGAGCAGCCATTCTGGCTGTTGCGCAATCCATACCGGAAGTCAGAGCCGTTGCGACGATCGGTGCACCTGCTGATGTGGCGCATGTCATAGGCAATTTCGGGTCGAAGATCGAAGATATAGAACGCGATGGGCAAGCCATGGTCGAGCTCGCAGGGCGGACCTTCACAATCCAGAAGCAATTTCTCGATGATGTGCGTGAAAAAACCCTGACCCAGCATATTGCAAACATGAGGAAACCCCTCATGGTCCTGCATTCTCCCATCGATGCCACCGTCGGCATCGACAATGCCGCGACGATCTTCACGGCGGCAAAACATCCAAAGAGTTTCGTATCGCTGGACAAGGCCGATCATCTGCTCAGTCGCTCGGAAGATGCCTCCTTCGCCGCTTCCATGATCGCCGGATGGGCATCGCGATACATTGAAGCTGATGTGCCGCAAGGGGTGGGAGAACGCGAAGCCGTGCGTGTATCGGAAACCGGAGAGGGCAAGTTCCAAAACACCGTTCATGCAGGCAGGCATCGTCTGTTTGCCGATGAACCGGTCAGTGTCGGCGGTCTGGATTCCGGACCTTCCCCTTATGACTATCTGTCGGCAGCCCTTGGCGCCTGCACGTCCATGACCTTGCGCATGTATGCGGATTTCAAAAAGCTTGATTTGGGACGTGTCAGTGTCGAAGTGTCCCATTCCAAAATCCATGCGGCCGACTGCCTGGAATGCACGGAGGATGAACTGCAGGCTTTTGGCAAAAAGGGTAGCGGCAAGATCGACCGCTTTGAACGAGTGATTCTCGTACAAGGTATCGTACCGGAAGCCCTGCGCGGAAAGATCGAGCAGATTGCAAACAAATGCCCGGTGCACAAGACCTTGGAAAGCTCATCCAAGGTTGTCACCAGGGTCACTGGCGAGGATGGAATGGATCTCTCCAGCGAAGTTTGACAAAACGCTATAGCATCGCCGGGAACCGTTTCCCTTCAGACAATCCACCCCGAACATTACCAAATATTCATCTGCCGGATAGGCGGCGGTAAGGTCACAGAGCCTATCTGATGGTCATGCAAATTGATGCAACAGCCAAAGGATATGTTCATGCCCAAGAAATATGATCATTTTACCCGCAAGGGATTGCTGACCACCACAGCCGTGCTGGGTCTGGCAGCGGCTATGATGACGAGCGGCATTCCTGCACGTGTTCAGTCAGCCTACGCCGATGCCGTTCGGGTCGAGGCGCCTTCCGTTCCTGGATTTGCCGATGTCGTGGAAGCCGTCACACCGGCGGTCGTATCCGTCCGCGTCAAGTCGAATATCACACCGGTTTCATCCGATGGTTTCAGCCTTGGAATTCCCGGGTTGGACAATCTGCCCAAAGATCATCCGATGCGCCGCCTGTTCAAGGACTTCGGTTTTGGAAAAGGCATGGGCAAACCGGATCAATTCAGTGAACGTGACGACAGGGGGGCTGAACCGCTCCAACCACGGCGCGCACGACCTGTTTCGCAAGGATCGGGCTTCTTTATCACGGCTGACGGGTATCTGGTGACAAACAACCATGTCGTCGATGATGGTACGGAGTTCTCAGTCATTCTCCATGACGGCACCGAGCTGGATGCGACACTCGTTGGCAAGGATGCACGCACCGATCTTGCCGTTCTCAAGGTCGATAGCGATGAGGACTTCACCTATGTGGAATTTGCCAGCGATGACAAAACCCGCATCGGCGACTGGGTTGTTGCTGTCGGCAATCCCTTCGGTCTGGGCGGGACGGTAACGGCTGGTATCATTTCGGCCCGTGGCCGTGATATCGGCGCTGGTCCCTATGATGACTTTATTCAGGTGGATGCGGCGGTGAACCGTGGCAACTCGGGCGGCCCGACTTTCAATCTTCAAGGTGAGGTCATTGGCGTCAATACGGCGATCTTCTCGCCCTCGGGCGGCAATGTCGGCATCGCCTTTGCAATTCCTGCCTCGCTTGCCGACTCCGTTGTTGCCGATCTGATGGATGATGGCACGATCGAACGCGGCTGGCTGGGTGTTCAGATTCAGCCCGTAACGGATGACATTGCCGAATCACTCGGACTTGCCGAGTCCAAAGGCGCCCTGGTCACCGAACCGCAGGACGATTCACCGGCCGGGAAGGCAGGCATGGAATCGGGCGATGTGGTCACCGCAGTGGACGGGGAGACGATCAAGGATCCGCGGGATCTGGCGCGCAGGATAGCCAATGTCAAACCCGGCAAGGAAGTCGACCTCACGGTCTGGCGTGATGGAGAAAGCCGTAGCATTTCGGTGACGATAGAAGCGCTGAAGGACGTCAAGAAAGCATCTGTCGAGGACGACAGCCCAGCCAGCACGAATGACGGCGAATCGCTCAAGCAGTTTGGCTTGATGGTGAAACCGGCAGAAGATGCCAAAGGTCTGGAAATCGTCTCGGTGGAGCCGGAAAGTCTGGCTGCGGAACGGGGTTTCACCCAGGGCGATATCATTGTCTCGGTCAACAATGTCGCAGTGCAATCGGCCAAGGATGTCGCATCGGCAGTGGAAGCAGCATCTGAAACCGGCCGCAAGGCAGTGCTGTTCCAGTTGAACACGCAAGACAGCAACCGGTTCGTCGCCCTGCCGCTTGCCAAATCCTGATCAGAACGGGCAGGCGGTCATGCCCCGACCAGGCCACCCGAGTCTGCAGACAGCGGGCCCCCACCGGCCCGCTGTCATCTATTTCAACAGAAGATTGCCGGTGCCCACCGACAAGACATCTTATGATTTGTTTTTCACCTGTAGAATTGGCTAATATGCCAGCCATGAAAATTCTGGTTATTGAAGACGATCTGGAGGCGGCGGCCTATCTGATCAAGGCGTTCAACGAAGCTGGTATCGTGACAGATCATGCCAGCGACGGTGATACTGGCTTTTATCTGGCGACCGAAAACATCTATGATGTCCTGGTCATTGATCGCATGTTGCCCAAGCGCGACGGCCTTTCCATCATCAGTGACCTGCGAAAAAAGTCGATTGAGACACCCATCCTGATCCTGTCGGCGCTTGGTCAGGTTGACGACCGGGTTACAGGTCTGCGTGCAGGCGGTGATGACTATCTTCCCAAGCCCTATTCATTTTCCGAACTGTTGGCCCGTGTCGAAGTGCTGGGGCGCCGCAAGGGCATGCGTGACAATGAAACGGTTTACAAGGTCGCCGATCTGGAGTTGGACCGTCTGGCCCATGAAGTGCACCGGGCGGGACAGAAGATAAACCTGCAGCCACGCGAATTCAGGCTGCTTGAATATTTGATGAAACATGCTGGACAGGTCGTGACGCGAACCATGCTGTTGGAAAATGTCTGGGATTATCATTTTGATCCGCAGACCAATGTCATCGACGTCCATATCTCAAGGCTCAGATCAAAAATTGAAAAGGGCTATGATCAGGCATTGCTTCGCACCGTAAGGGGTGCAGGCTACATCCTGAAATCCGACAGTTAAATGAGCCGGTTCAGGGCACTTCTGCGCACAACAGCCGTTCGGTTGTCGGCGCTTTATCTCGGCCTGTTTGCCATCAGCGCCGTTGTGCTGGTCTTCTATGTGACCGACATGACCACAAGCCTGCTCACCAATCAGACCAAGCATGTGGTCCAGGATGAACTCAAGGTCCTTGGCAATTTTTATCGTCGCGGCGGTGTTCCTCTGCTGATCACCCACATCGACCGCCGCTCCCGGGAACCCAGCGCCAATCTCTATACGATCGCCGCTCCCAACGGGAGTATTCTCGCCGGTAATGTCGCCAGCCTGCAACCGGGCATCCTTGACCGGCAGGGCTGGACGGAAAGACCCTTCTCCTATCGGCGGTTCTATCAACCGGAAGGCGCGCCCGGACACCAGGCGCTGGCGGAGGTCATCTTCCTGCCCAATGGCATGCGCGTTCTCGTCGGAAGAGATCTGGGGGAGCCGACGCAATTTCGCACCACCATCAGACGCTCTCTTGCCATAGCGCTCGGTATCATGGTCGTGGGCGCTTTGCTGATCTGGTTTTTCATTGGCCGCGGCGCCTTGCATCGGATCGACCGGGTTTCACAGGCCAGCCAGAAGATCATGGCAGGCGACCTTGGCCAGCGATTGCCTGTCAGTGGTTCCGGTGACGAATTTGACCGCCTTTCAGGCGCTTTGAATGCCATGCTTGGTCGCATCGAGAAACTCAATGAGGGGTTGCGGCAGGTCTCCGACAATATTGCACATGATTTGAAAACGCCTCTGACAAGGCTTCGCAATCGCGCCGAAGCCGCTCTGTCGGGAGCCGATGATGCAGCCGAATATCGCTCGGCAATGGAGGACATGATTGAGGAATCGGATCAGTTGATCCGAACCTTCAATGCCTTGCTGACGATTTCCCGGGTTGAAGCGGGTTCAGCTGTGGCAGAAATGAATGATGTCGACCTGTCGCAAATTGCCCATGACACGGAAGAGCTTTATGAACCAGTGGCCGAAGAGGCGGGCGTTTTGATGTCATCTGCCATCGCGGATGGTATCCATGTTTCCGGCAACAGGGAACTGATCGGACAGGCCTTCAGCAATCTGATCGACAATGCGATAAAATATTCCGCGGACAACCAGGCAGAGGCAAAAGTTGTGATTTGCCTTGAGAATGTGGATGGCAAGAAGGTGCTCTCGGTGAGAGACAATGGCCCTGGGATACCGGAAAACAGACGCCAGGACGTCATCAAGCGCTTTGTCAGACTGGATGAAAGTCGTTCAAAACCGGGAACCGGATTGGGTCTCAGTCTTGTTGAAGCTATCATGGGCATGCACGGGGGCCAACTTGTCCTTGAAAGCAATGGCGAAAGCGGGCAAACAGGCCTGCACGCAATGATGGTCTTTGGCTGACAGGGTTGGAATTTGAAAAGTGCACACGTGGAATTTTCGCAAACTGTCATGAGCGGTGGCATGCCGATCAGGGCTGCATCACCGGAGGCCTTTGATCGGGCACTTCGCGACCTGTTGTCTGCGGCAAGAGATTTTCCGGAACTGGTCGCATTTCTCCACAGCGACACGCCGGCACGCCAACTGCTGTTGGCCGCCATGACCCTTTCGCCCTATTTGAACGACATCGCCAGAACGCACCCGGCGGATGTCTTGAGAACCATGCACAGCAAGCCGGAGATCCTGATGCAGGAGATGGTGTCCGACGCGCGCGATGCCTGGAAACAATTTCCTGCCGAAGCGGGCCTGATGACCCGTCTGCGCCAGTTGAAGCGTCAATTGGCCTTTTCTCTGGCTCTGTATGATCTTGCACGGGTTTTCCAAACACCGCGTATCACCGGCTGGCTCAGCGCCTTTGCCCGAGCCGCCATCTGTGCTGCAACAGACCATCTTCTTTTATCAGCCCACAAGGCCGGCAAACTCAGCCTGAAGGATGTCGCAGAACCCAGCAAGGGATCCGGCCTGGCCATTATCGGAATGGGCAAGCTGGGTTCCGGCGAATTGAACTATTCCTCCGATATCGATCTGGTTGTCCTTTATGATCCGCAAGCGGAAATCGTGACGGATGAGGACGAAGGCACAGAAGTATTCTCCCGTCTGGTACGTAAGCTCATCCGCATTCTGCAGGAGAGGACGGGTGACGGATATGTTTTCAGGACCGATCTGCGCCTGCGTCCGGACCCGGGCTCAACACCCTTGGCGCTGCCCTATGATGCAGCCATGCATTATTATGGAGCAAGGGGGCAGAATTGGGAGCGAGCGGCCTATATCAAGGCCTCCCCAGCTGCTGGAGACATGGTCACGGGCGAATCCTATTGCCGTGATCTGGCGCCTTTCGTCTACCGCAAATACCTCGATTATGGTGCCATTGCAGACATTCATTCAATAAAGCGACAGATCCATGCCCACAAGGGCTATGGTGAGATCAGGGTGCGCGGCCACAATGTCAAACTGGGTCGCGGCGGAATTCGCGAAATCGAGTTTTTTGTGCAGACCCAGCAATTGATCGCTGGCGGCCGTATGCCGTGGCTGAGAACACGTCAGACAGATGAGACATTGGCGGCTCTGGCAGAGGCGCGGTGGATAGATCCTGATGCCGAAGAGGTCTTGCGCAAAGCCTACTGGTTCCTGCGTGATGTGGAACACCGCATTCAAATGCGCCGCGATGAGCAAAGCCATATCCTGCCCGAGGACGAGGAGGAGTTTCGTCAGGTCTCTCTGATGATGGGATATGACAAGCCCGAGGAATTTTCCAGCCAACTGCTGACGACCTGGGCTTTGGTCGAAGATCATTATGCTCAGCTGTTCGAACACGAGAGGGTGCTGGCATCGGAATCAGGCAATCTGGTGTTCACCGGTGACGGGGATGATCCCGATACGATCGGCACTTTGGCAAAGATGGGGTTTGAACGGCCCTCGGACATGTCTCGCATTATCCGCACCTGGCACTATGGCCGGTATCGGGCAACACAGACATCAAGCGCACGCGAACGCCTCACCGAACTCATGCCCGTTCTCTTGCAGGCATTTTCCGACACCAAACGAGCGGATGATACGTTGCTGCGATTTGATGCATTTTTGTCCGGTCTGCCGGCCGGCATCCAGCTTTTTTCAATGCTGGGCAACAATCCGGGTCTGCTGTCCGTTCTGATCAACATCATGGCGTCGGCACCAAGATTGGCCGAGGTCATCAGCCGCAAGCCCCACGTATTTGATGGAATGCTGGATCCGGCTTTGCTTGCCGAATTGCCGGACCGGGTCAATCTTGCCGAGCGGCTGAATGCCTTCCTGGTGGGTGATTTTGCCTATGAGGAAATCCTTGATCGGCTACGGATTTTTGCAGCCGAGCAAAAGTTCCTGATCGGTGTTCGGCTGTTGACCGGCGCCATTGATGCAGAACGGGCAGGGCGCGCCTATACCTATCTGGCGGATCTTGCTCTGCAGGCCGCAACGCAGGCTGTGCAGGGTGAAATGGAACAGGCCCATGGCCGTATTTGCGGAGGCAGGGTGGCCATTGTCGGTTTGGGCAAACTCGGCAGTCTTGAAATGACGGCCGAATCCGACGTCGATCTTATCCTGCTCTACACCCATGATGCGGATTGTGTGCAGTCGGATGGCGCAAGACCCGTCGATCCGGTTCGATACTATACGCGCTTTACCCAACGTTTGATTGCCGCCCTGTCGGCACCCATGGCCGAGGGCATTCTGTATGAGGTGGACTTTCGCCTGCGGCCATCCGGCAACAAAGGACCGGTGGCAACGCATATTCGTGCTTTCCGCAAATACCAGATGGAACAGGCCTGGAGCTGGGAGCACATGGCCCTGACCCGGGCGCGTGTCGTTGCCGGGGATGCGCAGTTGAAGGCGGAAGCTGAAGAGGTTTTCGACACTGTACTGGGCCGCAAACGCGATGTTGCAACACTTGCTGGCGAAGTGGCTGCCATGCGTCAGCGTATCGAAGTGGAAAAACCACCGGCAAATATCTGGGATCTCAAGTTGATACCGGGCGGTATCATAGATATCGAGTTCATTGCCCAGTTCATGCGTTTGCAGGCGCCGGCCATGGAATTGCCTGTCCATGATTGCAACACTTTGACCAAGGGCGTCATTGAGTGCTTTGGCGCAAAGATAATCGGGGAAGGGGATACCGAGACACTGTTGGAAGCTCTGGCTCTCTACACGCGTATTTCCCAGATCACCCGCCTATGCCTCGATGGGAAATTCGATCCTCAAAAATCACCCAAAGCCTTTGTGGACCTGATGCTCAGGCGTGTCGATTTTCCCGATCTGTCAACGCTGGAAGCCCACTTGAAAGCGATTTCCGGATCTGTTCGTGAAATTTTGATACGCACTCTGCAGCAGGAAGAGGAAATGCCATCGTGATCCGATAGCCGATCGGCACGCGCAAAACGGTCAAAAAAATCCCCGGATCAACAAAGATCCGGGGTGGGCCTGTGCCCGAGTTTGCCGCAGGGCATTCTTGAATTCGTCGGAAAAGCTGCTTTTCATCTGTGCAAACGGGCTGTTTGCATGCTGATTGAAACCCTGCACGAACCCTGTGTGCGAAGGTCTTAAGCGTCTTCAGCTTTTTTCGGGGTCCACCTCCGTGGCTGGAGCGACCGGCATGCGAAGCGCCACGATTGTTCCCACACCTTTGGTTGATCTTATTTTCATGGCGCCGCCATGAATGGTGACAAGCGCGCGTGAGATCGCCAGGCCCAGACCGGAGCCGCCACGGCTTTTGGAAAACTGGTTCTGAACCTGCTCGAAGGGCTGGCCGATGGTCTTGAGAGCGGCTTTGGAAATGCCGATTCCGGTGTCTTCGATCGTCAGTGTAACGGCACCGGAATGCTTGCGGGCGCGCACGGAAATACGCCCGTTATTCTCGGTGAACTTAACGGCATTCGACAAGAGGTTAAGCAGGATCTGCTTGATGGCTCGCCGGTCGGCCGACAGAGTCAATCCAGCAGAAATTTTTGCCTCCAGCAGAATTGATTTGTCCCGAGCCGGAATTGCAATCAACCGCAAGGTCTCCTCGATCAAAGGTGCGATGTCGATGGTTTCATAATCGAGTTGCAGTCGCCCGGCCTCGATTTTGGCCATGTCGAGAATATCGTTGATAACACCCAGCAGGTGTTTGCCGCTGCTGTTGATATCGTCGGCATATTCACTGTATTTTTCAGAGCCAAGAGGGCCGAACATCCGGGTCTGCAGGATTTCGGAAAACCCGATGATGGCGTTCAGAGGTGTTCGCAATTCATGAGACATATTGGCAAGGAATTCTGATTTCGCCTTGTTGGCAGCCTCGGCGCGATCTTTTTCCGCCAGATATTTGGCATTCAATTCGCTGAGTTCCACGGCAGTCCTTTCCAGGGTGCCCTGCGAAGCGGAGAGATCACCAATGCTGGCCATCAGACGCCTTTCGGATTCGCGCAAACGATCCTGATGTCTTTTCAACTGGGTGATATCCGTATGCACCGAGACCGACCCACCATCGCGTGTATTGCGCTGATTGATCTGCAGCCAGCGCCCATCCGCCAATTGCACTTCCATGCTCTTGGCATCATTGCTGCCGCTGCCACCGGGCATCTGGGTTTTGACAATCGGACGCTTGGCCTCAGCCAACACCTTTTCGCGCGGAACGCCCGGTTGTGTGACATCGTCCGGCAAGCCGAAAATGCGCTGGAATTTCGAATTGCACATGACAAGGCGGTCATCCTTGTCCCAAAGGACAAAGGCTTCCGAGGTGCTCTCCACCGCATCCAGCAAACGCTGATCGGCCTCGACGGAGCGTTGCGCCAGGCGATGCTGCTCCGTTACATCCATGGCTATGCCGATCAGATGGCTTTGGTCCGCTGCATCACTGGTGATTTGACCGCGTGCCCTGAGCAAAACATAGTGACCGTCCGCATGACGCATTCGAAAAAGGTGGTCGACCTCCTTGACCTTGTCACGCATGATTGACCGGGCAACCTCGAAAAGGCTTTTGTCGTCAGGGTGCATGAGGTGATTGACATCACCAAAGGAAAGGACGCAGTCGCGCGGCGGCTGGCCAAGGATTTCATACATCGAGCGGGACCAGTAAAGGCGTCCGAGATTCAAATCCCAGTTCCACAATCCGCATCGGCCCCTTGAAAGGGCAGTGTCGACACGATTGTGCGCCTCAAGATAGATATCATCTGCATCCCGGGCGCGGGAAGCCTGGGTGAAATAGGCGTAGAGAATGACCAGCAAAATGCTCGATGTGGCTGCAAACAGCGTCACATTGAGTGAGACTTCCTGTCTCCACGGGCTGAAGACCTGTGCGGTAGGCGTCAACACCGTGACGCTGCCTATGCCGTCGGGAAGGTCAGCTTTTGATCCAAAATAGGAGATATTTCTGTATCGGAACTTCTGAACACCGGCGCGCAATCCAAACAGCCGAAGTTCTGATGAACCTGACAGGACCTGCTCCAGGTTGCGTCCGACAAAATCATTGCCGATGGAGGTCGCTGCAAAAATGCTGCCCTCTGGATTGGCAATCAGCACGAAACGTCCGTCTGTCACCAGCATCGCCGGGAGCGCATTGCCGATGCGCACTTCGACATTCCAGCGTTGCTGCGCCGCAAAGGCCGCTTTTTCCCTGGCCAGCGCAGCGGCGCTGGCAAGCGCAGTCAATGCTGTTGCCTGTTTTGCATTGGCTTCGATTTGTGAGCGCTCTTCCAGAAGATCCATGAATCTGGCAGCAGCAACCACCACCAGAAACGCCACAATCAGCGCCGGAATGGATCGCCTGAGGTAGGGTTCAACTTTCAGCAATCTGCTGTAGGCCGGTTTGGCGATAAGTTTCACGTGTCCTGCGAGATCCGAACGCCAATCATGGGCATCGTGAATGCTGGATAGAGTCTCCCCCCCAGCAGCGCGTGTGTGTTGCGCTTCTGCCATATGTCCCACCTTTGAACTTCAGGTGATTCGAAAGCCGCGTGTCCGAATCTGCCCTAATGAATCAAAGGTGATTCGCCTTGTCCAGAGCCAAATTTAATTCTTTATTAACCATATATAATCGTTGATCATTTTATTTAAATGCATGCAATGGGTGCAGTGTGCGTTGCAACATATGAAGCCGACGCCGCCGATTGTCAGGCTTTTGCGTTGCTCGGCAGCTTGCGAAAAATGCCTTTGTGGCGGATGTGCACACGCCTGTCGCATCCACGGGACGACGTTCTCTCAGACAGCTGAAGCTGCCAAAGGACTGTCTGGTTCCTGTGATTGTATCAAAGGGTGCGTCAGGCCAAAATGCGTTCGGTGATATCCCTCACATCAGGCGACAGGGATGTCTGTGCTGAAATCTCGCCAAGTGCCATTCTGGCATTCTCACGGCGTATCGGTTCCAGTGATCGCCAGGAGCGCATGGCAGTCAACAGACGGGCTGCAACCTGTGGGTTGCGCTGATCAAGCGCGATGATCTGTTCGCAAAGGAACCTGTAGCCCCTTCCATCGGCCAGATTGAACCCCGTCGGGTTGCCGGAAATGAAGCTGCCAAGCAATGCCCGGATACGATTGGGATTCTCCACCGAATAATGCGGGGTCGCCATGAGCTGCAACACGCGATCCAGGGACTGAGGTCCGGGAATGGTCGCCTGGATTGCCATCCATTTGTCGATGACCAATGGATTGTCGCTGAAGCGCGATTCAAAATCGACAAGTGCCTTTTTGGCAGCCACCGATTCCGGGTATTCATGGGCAAGGACGAGCAGGGCACCGCTCCTGATGGTCATGTTGTCCGCCGCATCGTAGATCGCAAGAATCTCCTCTGCCGACATCTTGCCATGGGACAGATAGCCGAGCGATGCCAGATAAAGCGCGCGCCTGCCGGCACCCTGGGCATCCGGCATGAATGGTCCTGTTGCTCGGGTATCAGACAGTATGGCTGAAAACAGGTCGGCGCCCGCTTCGGCAATAAAGGTAATGATCCGTTCGCGGGCAAGATGAATGGCATCCGGGTCGATGTTTGAACCGATCTCGCGGGCAATATCGCTCTCACCAGGCATTGTCAGAGCCTGGCCCTTGAGGGCCGGTTCCAGCCTGTCGTCGCCAAGGGTGGCAAGCAGGCTGTCAACAAGAGCAGGATTGCACTGGACGCCATCTCCTGCCCTGACAGCGTTGGTTGCCGCAATCAGGTCACGGGTTGCAAGATCATTGAGTGCCTGCCAGCGTGAAAACGGGTCGGTTTCAAAACGTGCCAGATGGGCCAGGTCTTCTGATGATTGTTCAAGATGGATATTGACTGGCGCGGAAAAACTGCGGTTGAGCGACAGCACAGGGCGGGATTTTATACCCGCAAGCACAACCTGATGTTTGCGCTTGCGGATATGCAAGACATCACCGCTGCTTTCAATGCCGTTGATTGCAGAGGCCACCATCTCCTTGCCATTCTCGCCGATCAATCCCACGCGCAGGGGAATATGCATGGGCTTTTTCTTCGCCTGGCCGGGTGTCGGCGGAATAGATTGTTCAAGCTGTACGGTCAGTTTTTGCAATTTGGCATCATAGGTCGAGCCGACCGTGATCACGGGCGTTCCCGCCTGATGGTACCATAAGGAGAATTGCGCCAACGAGATCTCGGCAGCATCTTCGAAACAGACAATAAAGTCCTCTATCGTTGCGGCTTGGCCGTCGTGGCGTTGGAAATACAGATCGAGGCCTTTTTTGAAGTCCTGCGGACCCAATATGGTGGCCAGCATCCGGATGACCTCGGAGCCTTTTTCATAGACGGTGGCCGTATAGAAATTGTTTATTTCACTGTAGCGCACCGGCCGTACAGGATGTGCAAGGGGCCCGCTGTCCTCGGGGAACTGGTGAGCCTTCAAAAGGCGCACCTCGGCAATGCGCTTGACTGGCCGCGAGCGCATGTCGGCAGAAAATTCGTGATCGCGATAGACTGTCAGCCCTTCCTTGAGGCACAGCTGGAACCAGTCGCGGCAGGTGATGCGGTTCCCGGTCCAATTGTGAAAATATTCATGGGCGATGATCGCCTCGATATTGGCATAATCGGCGTCGGTTGCGGTCTCCGGATCTGCCAGAACATATTTGTCGTTGAAGACGTTGAGGCCCTTGTTCTCCATGGCGCCCATATTGAAGTCGGAAACCGCAACGATCATGAAAATATCCAGATCATATTCGCACCCGAACCTGTCCTCGTCCCATTTCATCGAGCGTTTCAGGGCATCCATTGCATAGGTTGCCTGTGCCTGTTTGCCGTGTTCGACATAAATGACGAGTTCAACGGGTTTTCCAGAGCGTGTGGTGAAACTGTCCGATACCCTGGCCAGATCACCGGCCACGAGAGCGAACAGATAGCTGGGCTTGGGGTGTGGGTCATGCCACACAGCATAATGGCATCCGTCGCCCAATTCCCCCTGTTCGCCGGGATTGCCATTGGACAACAGCAGCGGCGCTTCGGACCGTTTTGCTTCGATCCGTGTGGAATAGATCGCCAGCACGTCGGGTCGATCAAGGAAATAGGTGATGCGTCTGAAGCCTTCCGCCTCACATTGGGTGCAATAGACCGCGTTGGAACGGTAAAGGCCCATCAGTTTCGTATTCTGGCTGGGTGCAATTTCAGTTGTAATATCCACAGTGAAAGCATCACGTGTCGGAAGGTCGCGGATCTCCAGTCTTTGCGCGGTGACCTTGTAGCGCTTCGGATCTGCATCGACATCATCGATCCTCAACCCTTTGAAACGCAGTTCATCACCAGCCAGCACTAATGGTGCGCCAGGCTTTGCGCCTGGACGGCGTTTCAGGGACAGACGGCTTTTGACGATGGTGCTGTCCGGGTCCAGGCGGAATGTCAGATCAACATGGGTCACTTCAAAATCGGTTTGTTTATAGTTTTCGAGGCGAACGACGTGTCCGGTTTCGGTTCTCATGTCTGTCCTGTTCTGTCTGCTCTAACGTGCTGTGAGGCGTTTGCAATGTTGATCTGTATGGCAAGAATCCGCGCACACTAAAGGGTTGATGGTGCGTTCTTCAACTGGCAAAAGGTTGAACCCCGATTTTCTTGCTGCCTGCTGATGGCCGAAAACAAATTTTGCGGTGTTTTGGATGACAGGCCTGCCCATTGCCTCTATAAATGACATTGGGTGGATCCGCTGCCCATTTCGGAATTTCAAGGTACAGGTATTTTCATGAATATTGCGACACCGAAATTCGGCGTTGGCGCATCCGCGCTCAGAAAAGAAGACGATGCTCTCATTCAGGGAAAAGGCCGCTTTTCCGATGATTCTCATCGCGACGGTGTGGTCTATGGCCACCTGTTGCGCTCTCCCCATGCCGCTGCGACATTCAAGATCAATTCTCTTGAGGACGCCAGGCAGGCCAAGGGTGTTCATCTCGTGCTGACCGCCAAGGATATTCCGGATCTTGGCACATTGCATTGTTTCACGCCGGTCCAGCAGGTTGATGGAAGTACCTGTGAGGTGCGTGAAGCGCCTTTGCTGTGTGACGGTGAGGTTCGTCATGTTGGTGACGGCGTTGCCTTTATCGTCGCTGACAGCACCGAACTGGCGCAGGATGCCGCGGAACTGATTGATATAGAATGGGATGCGACCGAGGCAATTGTCGACATGGAGGCCGCTTTGGGGGCCGATGCGCCTTTGATCTGGCCGGATCTGGGAACAAATCGCGCCTTTCTTTTTGGCCAGGGAGACAAGGATGCAACGGATGCCGCCTTCGCCAAGGCAAGCCATATCACCGAAATTTCCTTCGTCAACAACCGGCTCGTTTCCAACTACATGGAGCCGCGTGCCGCGCTTGCCGAATGGGATGCGCAGAACGGACAGTTCACGCTGACCACCGGCTCACAGGGCGTGCACCATATTCGCAACACGCTGGCCGAACATATATTTTCCATGCCGAAAGAAAAAATCCGGGTGATCTCGGGTGATACCGGCGGCGGTTTTGGAACACGCTTTCACAATTACCGGGAATACCCGTTGAGTCTTGAAGCCGCGCGCCGCCTCAATCGGCCGGTCAAATGGGTATCGGACCGTTCGGAACATTTTGTCGCTGATGCCCATGGCCGCGACAATCTGGTCACCGCCAGCATGGCAATGGACAAGGACGGGCGTTTTGAAGCTTTGAGGATCGACATCAAGGCCAATATGGGCTCCTATCTGAGCGGCTTTGGACCGATGGTGCCCACTTTGGGCGCCATGATGGCAACGGGTGTTTACGATATTCAACTGCACGACCTGTCGATAACCGGTGTCTACACAAACACCACCTCAATTGACGCCTATCGCGGTGCCGGACGACCGGAGGCCGCCTTGCTGATAGAGCGTCTGGTTGACGCCTGCGCCCGCGAGATCGGCATGGACCCGGCTGAATTGCGCCGTCGCAATTTCATCAAGCCGGAGCAATTTCCCTATCGCACAGCCTCCGGGCGTCTCTACGATGTCGGCGAATTCGAAGGTCACATGGACGAGGCGCTTGTCAAAGCCGATACGGCTGGATTCGCAGCGCGGGCCGAGGAGGCGCGTCAGCGTGGCAAGATCAGAGGGCAGGGCATGTCGGTCTATGTGGAGGCCTGTGCATTCGCCGGTTCGGAACCGGCCTTTCTGCAGCTCAATGAGGATGGCACACTGACCCTTTTCATTGGAACGCAGACCAACGGGCAGGGCCACGCCACGGCCTATAGCCAGTTCATTGCCGACCGGATCGGCATCGATTTCGACAAGATCATCGTGCGCCAGGGTGACACCAATGAACTTGCCGCCGGCGGTGGTACGGGCGGTTCGCGTTCGATCCCGCTTGGCGGCGTCTCGGTCGACAAGGCAGGCGATATTCTGGCAACCCAGATGAAACAGATCGCCTCCAGTGAACTGGAAGCAGCCGTCGGTGATATCGAACTGGTCGCCGGTGAGGCGCGTGTCGTGGGAACCGACAGGGCATTGAGCTATGCCGATCTGGCTGCCGCAGCGGTCGACAAGGAGCAACTCAAGGCCGTCGGTGAAATCAAGCAGGATGAAGCGACCTATCCCAATGGAACGCATATCTGCGAGGTCGAAATTGATCCCGAAACCGGACATCTCGATATTATTGCCTACACGATGGTTGATGATTTTGGCGTGGTGGTCAATCCGGTTCTGTTGCTGGGTCAGGTCCACGGTGGCGTTGTTCAGGGCATCGGGCAATGTCTGCTTGAGGGCGTTTCCTATGATGAGGACGGACAATTGCTGACCGCCAGCTTCATGGACTATGCCATGCCACGGGCCGACAATATGCCCTCGTTTGACTTCCAGACACGCAATGTTCCCTCCACAACCAATGCCATGGGCATCAAGGGTGCGGGCGAAGCGGGAACAATCGGTGCCTGTCCGGCGATCTTGAACGCCATTATCGACGCACTCGACCGTGCCTATGGCATCCGTGAAATTGCCATGCCGACGACACCCCAGCGCATCTGGTCGTCTATTCAAGAGGCAGCAAAGAACTAACGCTGTTCAGCCCTGTCTTTGCCCGCAACGCAAAAAGCCAGCCGCGATCCATTCGATTGCGGCTGTCGCCTGACGCCGCACGGTTGTTGGCTTTTGTGCATGAGAAACCAGCGGCTTGTATGGTTTTATTGAATCAGTGCAACAGGTTAATCTTTGCAGGACGCATGTTCTGCCGATCAATAGGAATGAGGTGTCGGGTGAGTGATGCAGACAACAACGATGGTCGCTCCGGCGCCTTGTTGGGAATCTCCTTCAAGATCGGATCTGTTCTGATCTTTGTCGCAATGGCAGCCTGCATCAAGGCGGCCGGGGATGGGGTGCCGGCAGGGCAGATCGTCTTCCTGCGCTCCTCCATGGCAATGATTCCAGTGCTTTGCTTTCTAGCGGTCCGGGGGCAATTGCACACGGCTTTCAAAACCCGCAATCTGATGTCCCATTTCTGGCGCGGTCTGGTGGGTGTTTCTGCCATGGCAAGCGGTTTCTATGGCCTGACCCGACTGCCGCTGCCCGATGCGATTGCCCTTGGCTATGCCAAACCTTTGATCATGGTTGTTCTGGCTTCCATCCTGCTGGGGGAGACGATCCGCATTTACCGCTGGACTGCTGTTCTTGTTGGTTTTATTGGCGTTGTGATCATTTCCTGGCCGCTGCTGTCGATTTTTGACGGTCAGCCCTGGCAGAATGATCATACGAAGGGCGTCATTGCGGTGCTCGCCTCTGCCGTGCTGGGCGCCTTTGCAATGATCCTCGTCAGGAAGCTGGTTCTCAGCGAAAAGACACCGACGATCGTTCTGTATTTCTCATTGTCAGCCTCGCTGATATCCCTGGCGACGATCCCCTTTGGCTGGGTGGCTCTGGACCCATCAACATTGGGCCTGCTCGTCGCTGCCGGAATTTGCGGCGGCATCGCACAGATTTTCCTGACCGAGAGTTACCGCCATGCGGATGTCTCGGTGATTGCGCCCTTTGAATATACCTCCATCATCATGGGGCTGGTGATTGGCTATCTGTTCTTTGGTGACGTGCCACAATGGTCGATGCTCTTTGGGACCGCCATTGTTGTTGGCTCCGGTGTCTTCATCATTATTCGCGAACACCGCCTGGGCCTTGAGCGAAGAAGCGCCAGGCGGTTCACCACCCCTCAGGGGTGAGAACACGAACCGCTCAGGTGGTCTGTTCGGATCGCTTCCGGCGACGCTTCAAGGCGTTGGCTGAAGTCGACCTTGCCTGTGGCGATGAGGTAGAGGGCGGCGACCGTCCTCAGCTTGCAGTCTTGTGCAGATCGCTCAGGATCGGAGGCGCGCCCTGAATGAATCTGGCGTTCAGCTTGGCGTTTTCGACCGTGGCCGTGACGCGCGAATCGGCACATCGGACGATGGCTGCAAACGGACGCTGGCCAAGCATCTCGATCAATGCGTCGACATTGCGCTCCTGGACGCCGCTTCGGCTTGGGTCATTGGTTCTTGGCGATCCAAGTCGTCCAGGTCGTGATTGCTTCCTTAAGCGCGGTCGCATAGGTCCCGTCTGCGGTCATCGCGGTGATCGCCTTCGAAAAAGGCCCGATCAACCCGAGGCACGGCGACTTCTTGGAGAAGGCGATGAACATGTCGGCCGTCAGCAGCGGCGGATCGAGTGGATCGAGCTGGCCGGTCACTCCGAACTGCGCGGCGGCTGTGATGCTCGGGTAGAGACCGGCGATCATATAGTCCGCTTCGCCGGAGATCACGGCATTGAAGGCCTTGTCGACGCCCGATGTGCGGGTCATGGTGAGCTTGTCGGCGATGAAGGCGTCGAGCGCCGGTCCGTAGCTCTCGCCTTTGTTGGTCACACCCTTCTTGCCGATCAGGTCGTCTTGGCCCTTGAACGGAAAGCTCTTGCCTGTGGCCGCCATGGCGACCACCGGGTCGAGCATGAAGGCGGGCTGGACGTAGTCGAGATACGTCGCACGCTCGTCATTAAAATATATGCCGAAGATGATGTCTGCGGTCCCGTCACGGGCCGCCATCTGCGCGTCTGCCCACGAACCGGTATATTTCGACACGACGGGCACGCCGAGCTTCGCCGCGATCTGCGCGACGAAAGTTGGCGCTGCGCCGGCGATTTCATCGCCGTTGCGGTAGGCGATCGGGGCATATTCGGGATGGCCAGTGATCGTCAGCTGCGCGCACTTGCCCGCGGCCAGCGACGATCCGGATGCCATCAATAGCAGGCCGGCGACAGCGGTGAATATGATCTTTTGCATAGGCAGTGCCCCTTTGGATTGCGTGAACTGTCTTTCGCCCCAAAGGCCAATGCCTCAACGCAAAATAATGCTTACCATCGTATGGTGTCCTTACACGACGCGAAAGAACACAGCAATGGCGATGGAAACAGCAGTCGCTTACATCCGGGTTTCGACAGCGCAACAATGAAAGTCTGGGCTTGGCTTGGAGGCTCAGAAAGCCGCAATTTTTAGATTCGCCTGGGCTGAAGGAATAGAGCTTATTGCAGAGTTTCAAGAAACCGAGACCAGGCTGCGGACGTCTTGAACAATCGCCCGCAACACGTTTCAAATCGAGCTCTCAGTCTGGTTCTCGCTGTCGGCAGGGGGCTGGTCCCCGCGGGGGTCCAGTTCATAGGTCTGAGGAGTGAGTGCTCGTGTCAATGGCATTGCCTGGAAATCGACACGTTCGGCTTCGGCCACATAGGGCCTGCGGAATGTGCGGTAATAGGCGTAGCCGCCATAGATGACGAAAGAAGCGCCGATGACCATGAACAATGCGGCGCTGCCGAACTGGTCCATCAGGGCGCCCGACAACAGGGGACCCAGCATGGTCCCGCCGCCAAAGATGATCAGCAACCCGCTGGAGGTCGCCACGAATTCGTCTGCTTCTGCAAAGTCGTTGGCATGGGCAACATTGAGCGAATAAATCGGAAACAAGACCGAGCCCAGCAGGAACATGGAGCCGAGGAACATATAGATATTGTCCATGCCGATGAGCAGCGTCGCAAAACACATCGATGCCCCGACAGCACCGGCAAAAACCATGATGTGGCGACGGTCATAATGGTCGGAAAGACGCCCCAGCGGAATCTGAAAAAAGGCGCCGCCGATCATGGCAAGGGCCAGCATGGTTGCGCCCTCCGTGGTCGACAGGCCGTTGCGCTGTGCAAAGACCGGGCCCAGATTGCTCCATGAACCGGAAATGATCCCGGCCAGCAGCGAACCGACCGCAGCGGCAGGGGATTTGAGATAAAGCCCCTTCAGATTGACGGAAACCACCGTCAGCGGTTGCGGCGACTGAGCGCTTGAGAGCCCGGTGGGTATGAAGGCCACCGCATAGAAGATGGCGCAGACCATGAACAGGGTTGCCGTCTGCGTATCGCCCAGCGGCACGATGAACTGTCCGGCCATCAGCGCGACCATCGAGACAACCATATAGACCGAAAAGACGGTGCCGCGCGTTTCATTGGACACACGCTCATTGAGCCAGCTTTCCATCACCATGTAGCCGCCGGCGATTGAAAAGCCGGCGATGCCGCGAAATACGATCCAGGCAAGACTGTTGATCACCAGCGCATGCATCAGCAGCGAGACGGCCATCAGGGCTGTCAGCACCGCGAAGACGCGCACGTGACCGACGCGCAGAACCAGGCGGGGCGTGACCAGGCAACCCACGGTAAAGCAAACGGCATAACCCGTGGCGATCAGCGAAATATCGAAGGTCGACCAGCCTTCATGCACCGCTCGCAAGGGGATGAGGTAGCCGGAAAGCCCGCCACCCACCAGCATCAGGAAGGCTGACATCAACAGGCTGGCAATCGGCACGATACTGCTCGTCATTTGATTATTTCCCTGCGACAGAATCGACGTTGCCCCATGGAAGGGATGCCGTTGTCAGGCTGTACACCCATTGGTGGTGTTGTGATGTTACATCCCCCGGAAACCCGGTTGGGGTGTCGCTGGGTGATGTGTTTGATTGTCAGCAACTGATGCCACAGGAAGGGCCGCAATGCGGTTCCAGATGCGACATCGACTCCTGCGATGAAACGCCAATGCGAAGCAACACCCCGATGTTTCAGATCAGGTCCCGGTTTTGCTCGGCAGGCCGAGTTCATCGAGCCGTTTTCGGATGCTCAGAAAATCGGCCCATGACTGTTTCTTCTGTGCCGGATTGCGCAGCAGATAGGCCGGATGAAGCGTTGGCATGGAGGGTATGATTGTGTCGCTATTAAGGTTGTACTCGCTCCATGTGCCGCGAAAAGACAGGATGCCGCGGTTTATCCCAAGCAGCGCCTTTGTCGACACATTGCCCAGCAGGACCAGAACCTTCGGGTTGACCAGCTGAATATGCCGCTCGATGAATGGTCGGCACAGCTCGATTTCCAGCGGCGTGGGCGTGCGGTTGCCTGGCGGGCGCCAGGGAATCATGTTGGTGATATAGACCTGCGACCGGTCAAGACGGATGGCTGCCAGCATCTTGTCAAGCATCTGCCCGGCACGGCCGACGAAGGGTATGCCCTGCCGGTCCTCGTCGCCGCCGGGCGCTTCGCCGATAAACATGATGTCGGCCTGCGGTTTGCCGTCGGCAAAAACCGTCTGGCGTGCACCAAAACGCAGATTGCAGCCTTCAAAAGACAACAGAGCATCCTGCAATGCCTTCAGCGTGCCGGCGGTGCCCGCCGCCTCGCGAGCAGTCGCCAGCGCGGTCTCATCGGGTATTGTGGTGCGCTCCGCAACCGGATTGGAAGGTTTTTGCGGCGCGCTGGCCTGCGACGTTCCAGCCGCCTTCAAAGCAGGCCGTGGCGCAACGGCAGTGCTGGATTGCTTTTGAGGTTCGGGCTTTTTCCTGCTGCTTTCTTCAAAGCGGTCAATGGGATTGTCCGCCAGGGCGCAGTCGATACCCGCATCGGCATAATAATGCAGCACGGCGGCAAGCGCGCCGACGGACATGTCCTGCTGGGTCGTGTCACCATCCAATTGCATGCGCTGATGATAGAGCACAGATGGGCGGAATTGAAGCGGCTTGCGCTGAAATACACTGTGCACAGCACCGAATTTTTTTCGACAGGAACCCAATCCGGTTAATTGACGTTTACGTAAATGTTAATAAAAGGAACAGGACAGAACCATTCTAAGCCATTGCACCTGTTTTCCTGAGAGGTTATTGGCGATATGACTGTGAAACGGCGGCCTTTGACCGCGACTTTTAGAGGAGTTGGATCATGAGCGACACAATCGAAGTGCCCGAACGCGAAAGCATGGAATTCGACGTGGTCATTGTTGGCGCCGGTCCTGCCGGCCTGTCGGCGGCCATTCGTCTGAAGCAGCTCAATCCGGAACTCACGGTCGTGGTGCTGGAGAAGGGCGCAGAGGTTGGCGCCCACATATTGTCGGGCGCGGTTGTCGATCCCGTCGGCATCGACAAGCTGCTGCCGCAATGGCGCGATGACCCAGAGCACCCCTTCAAGACGGAAGTCAAAAAGGATCGTTTTCTGGTTCTGGGACCGGCCGGCTCGATCACGCTGCCGAATTTCATGATGCCACCGCTGATGAACAATCACGGCAATTACATCGTGTCGCTCGGAAATGTGTGTCGCTGGCTGGGCGCAAAGGCCGAGGAACTGGGCGTGGAAATCTATCCAGGCTTTGCCGGCAGTGAAATGCTTTATGACGACGCCGGCGCGGTGGTGGGTGTCTCCACTGGCGACATGGGCGTGAGGCGTGATGGCACGCCCGGGCCGAACTATGCCCGCGGCATGGCGCTGCTGGGAAAATACGTGCTGATCGGCGAAGGCGTTCGCGGTTCGCTTGCCAAGCAGTTGATTTCCCGCTTCGAACTGGACAAGGACAGCGATCCGCAGAAATTCGGACTTGGCATCAAGGAATTGTGGGAGGTTGATCCTGCCTGCCACCAGCAGGGTCTGGTGCAACATTCCTTCGGCTGGCCGCTGGACTGGAAGACTGGCGGCGGGTCATTCCTCTACCATCTGGAAGACAATCTGGTCGCGGTCGGTTTCGTGCTGCATCTCAATTACAAAAATCCCTATCTGTCGCCCTTCGAGGAATTCCAGCGTTTCAAGACACATCCTTCCATTGCGCCGACCTTCGAGGGCGCCAAGCGCATCTCCTATGGCGCCCGGGCGATTACCGAGGGTGGTTGGCAATCGGTGCCGAAGCTGACATTCCCGGGCGGCGCGCTGATCGGCTGCTCGGCCGGTTTCGTCAATGTTCCGCGCATCAAGGGTTCGCACAATGCCATCCTCTCCGGCATGATGGCCGCACAACATGTGGCCGAAGCGATTGGCCAGGGCCGATCCGGTGACGAGATTGCCGGCTATGAAGCCGAATGGCGCAGCAGCGAGATCGGCAAGGACCTGAAACGGGTCCGCAATGTCAAACCACTGTGGTCCAGACTTGGAACGATCGGTGGAGTCATGCTCGGTGGCGTAGACATGTGGATCAATACGGTGACGGGCGGCTGGTCACCGTTTTCGACCATGAAACACGGCAAGACCGACGCTGCAGCGCTGGAGCCGGCAGCGGGCCACAAGAAGATCGACTATCCGCGGCCCGATGGCGTGCTGACCTTTGACCGTCTTTCGTCGGTGTTTCTTTCAAACACCAACCACGAGGAAGACGAGCCGGTTCATCTGCAATTGCTGGATCCGCAACTGCAGAAAACCTCGGAGCATGATGTCTATGCCGGCCCGTCGACCCGCTATTGCCCGGCCGGCGTTTATGAATGGATCGAGGAAGAGGGCAAGGCGCCGACATTCGTTATCAATGCGCAAAATTGCGTCCATTGCAAAACCTGCGACATCAAGGACCCCAACCAGAATATCAATTGGGTTCCGCCGCAGGGCGGCGAAGGACCGGTCTACCCGAACATGTAAATGGCCCAACAGAAACCTGACCGAACATTTAACGCTCGGGTGCTATTGAAAGGCCGGTTCGAAGAAACTGCGCAATTTGCGTGAATGCAGTCTTTCCGGCGGCATGGCGGCCAGTTTTTCCAGTGCCAGAAGACCGATCTTCAGATGCTGGTTGACCTGGGTGCGGTAGAATTCCGTCGCCATGCCGGGAAGTTTCAACTCGCCATGCAAGGGTTTGTCCGATACGCATAGAAGCGTGCCGTAGGGCACACGAAACCGGAAGCCGTTGGCGGCAATGGTCGCCGATTCCATGTCGAGCGCGATGGCCCGCGATTGCGACAGCCGGTGCACCGGACCGCTCTGGTCGCGCAATTCCCAGTTCCTGTTGTCAATGGTCGCGACGGTTCCCGTCCGCATGATGCGCTTGAGATCATAGCCTTGCAGGCCGGTGACCTCGGCAACGGCCTCCTGCAGCGCCACCTGGACCTCGGCCAGCGCCGGAATGGGCACCCAGATGGGCAGGTCGTCATCCAGAACATGGTCTTCGCGCACATAGGCATGGGCAAGCACATAGTCACCCAATTGCTGGCTGTTGCGCAATCCGGCGCAATGGCCGAGCATCAGCCAGGCGTGCGGCCGCAGCACGGCGACATGGTCGGTGATCGTTTTGGCATTGGACGGGCCGACACCAATATTGATCATCGTGATGCCCGTATGATCCTTGTGCTTGAGATGGTAGGCGGGCATCTGCGGCAGTTTGATCGCGCCCGGGTCATCCTGCGGATGGCTTTCACCGGCATAGGTGATCCTGTTGCCCGGTTCCACGAAGGCCTCATAGCCGCCGCCGCCCTCCGCCATCAGCGCCCGCGCATAGACGCAGAATTCTTCCACATAGAACTGATAGTTTGTGAACAGGACGAAATTCTGGAAATGTCCCGGCAGCGTGGCCGTGTAGTGCGAAAGCCGGGCCAGCGAATAATCGACGCGCTGTGCGGTAAAGGTCGCCAGCGGCAACGGCACACCCGATTCCGTGTCATAGGTTCCGTTGACGATCATGTCGTCGGTAATGTTGAGATCTGGCGTATCGAAGACATCGCGCAGCGGCACGGCGATGGCCTTGGCAGCGCTGGCCTCCACGCTGGCATCATCCCCAAGCGCAAAATGCAGCGGAATCGGGGTCTGCGACTGCGCAACGACGACCTGAACCCCGTGGTTCTGGATCAACAGGTGCAACTGGCGCTTGATGTAATCCTCGAAAAGATCGGGCCGGGTGAGGGTGGCCGTATAGGTGCCCGGTGAGGTCACATGCCCGTAGGACAAGCGGCTGTCGATATGCGAAAAGCTGGAAGTTGAAATGCGCACTTCGGGATAGAAGGCACGATAACGGCTGTTGGTCTCGGCCTGACCGTTGCCCACAGCAATGAGCTTGTCGCGCAGAAATTCCGTATTGCGCTGATAAAGCCGCAGTACGGCGTCATAGGCCTCTGCGGCGCTGGAATAGGATTCCTCCGCCACGTCAGGCGGGGTGATGATTGTTGCTGGTCTTTGGTGTCTGATTCGTGTGTCCATGCACCAATATAGTCACGCACATGCGACATGAAAACGACCATGACGCCTGTAACAGCCACTTTTCCGCGCGGTCTGGTTAACACGCGCCCCATCACGGGGCTCAGCGCAGGCTGAAATAGAGAACCAGCCCCACTGCACCCGAGCCTGTGCGATCCTGTCCGACATGATTGGCCGCAATGGCGGCGATCGGACCGAGGAAGACGGATGCCAGGATGGTGATGCGAAGAATGGCGCAAAGATAATGGATTGCAAGGCGCTGCATTTTCAACTTTCCCCCATCTGCTGCGAAAGGCAAGCCTTTGCATCCGGGGGACACAAAACGCCCTGTGGCTTTGTCCATGAACGGCTGATGGGGGGCTGATTGCCAATGGCGATGGCCACAGTCGCAGCCAATAGTGCCACGATCAGGCTGATCAGGCAGAATCGCCGTGTCACAAAAGTTATCATTTTCAGGCCCCCGTTACGCCGCACGCTTTTTGATGCACGCTGACTATGCCGTGGCCATCCTGAATGCACACTGAGAGCGACGTTCATCCAGCGTTCACAAGTGTTAATCAAAGGTCCAATTGGGCAATTCTGGTTCCGCGGGAGAAACTGTCCTGGCTGCAAATCGGACAGGCACAACATTCTGAATCTATCACGCTCTCATGCGTTGCCAGGCCGACAGAATGACAGTCGGCAGGCCCGTCATGGTGAAGACTTTTGGTCAAATTTTCTGAAAAACGTTTCAAAATCCGCATGCGGCTGGGCGAGGGCGCGTGACTGTCCAGGGGGCATCTCTTGTAAGGGTATGGCCTAAGCTGCGCCACAGCAAGCGTGTGCGGCCCGCAACACACGGGCCGCAGATTTGCATGGGTTGTGCTCTATTTACGATTCCAGGTCTGCGCCTTGCAGAACAGGCCGCCGAGCACACACCCGCTCATTTTCATGACCGCTCCGGCAATGCTCGCCTTGCCTGAATAGGTCTTGTCGGTCGCAGGGTCGGTGATCTTGCCCTTGTAGGCGCCCTTGATGTTGGCCATGGAGCCGATCCTTGTGCCTGCATATTTGCCGGTTTTCAGCGTGATGCAGAAATTATTGCCCCCACAGGGCGCAATGGCTGCGGTTTCGCCGGCTTTTGTCAGCCAATTGCCGACGATGGGATCGGCCGCATGGGCGTTGCTGGCCAGCAGTGTTGCGATAACGCCCGTCATGATGATCTGTTTGAACATGGTTCCTCCTGTCTCCGGCGCGATTGCGTGCCGTTACTTGCAGTTTACGTAAAGGTAATCGATATTTCATCAGAAATCTTTGAGCAAGCGCACATTTTGCAACAGATAAAAGGCACGACAAAATTGCCCATCCCTCACCGTGGTTATCAAATGGTTGAATTTCAGACGCTAAAATTTGATTAAAATTGCGCCTGAATGCCCGGTTTGAAGCAGGTTCGATGTTTAACAAAAGCTCAAGTTTACCAATCATTTGCACTTTGTTTGCGGGAAATTAAGCATGCAATTTAACCTCGGATTCAAACCAAACGGGCACACTCGGCTCATCAAAACAACATCGGAATAGCCGGTGGAAAACAAGGCTCTTGGAAGCTTAACAGTTGAGACAACAGGCAATCGAACGGGAATTGAAAAATGGCACGATTTGAAATTCTGGATCATCAATTGGCAACAATGGGCGGCAACGCCGAAGCTGATACATTCTGCGAAATGGGTTTGATGTATGCGGCCGGGCGCGATTGTCCGCTGGACTTTGTTTCCGCCCACAAATGGCTGAATATTGCTGCCATCAAGGGGTCCGACCGGGCAGCCGCATTGCGCGCCGATCTGGCGCAAAGCATGAGCAAGAGCGATCTGGCCGAAGCGCTGCGTTCGGCACGCGAATGGATGACCATGCATTGAGGGCGTCAGACAGGCAAACCGGCTTTGACAAAAAACTGCCAGGCAGACGCCTGGACGCGAAAAAGCCCGGCAGGTGACGGCCGGGCTTCTTTGGAGCGTTGCTTCAGGTCAGCTTAGAAGCTGCGCTGCAGCCAGAACATACCTCTTGTGGCGTCGCCACCACCCTGGTTGAAATCGATATATTTGATTTCGCTGCGGACTTCAAAGTTGGCGACAGGTGTCCAGACCAATGAGCCTTCAACAGCCCAGGAGTCCATGCCGGAATTGGCACTGCCGAGCGGCAGGTATCCGGTGATTGGTGCAGTGTAGTAATCGGCTGAATACTGACCACCGATGGAAGCCGTTAAAGTCGAAGACATTGTGTGCTGGTAGGAACCCAGAACCGACCATTCGGGCGTGAACATGCTGGCGCCAAAGGCAGGGGCGGACGTGGCTGCACTATAAACTGTTGGGCCATCCGCATAAAATCCCTGTACGATCAGGTTGCCGGCAGTGCCGATATCGGTGTTCAGACCGATTTTCACACCAAAGTTTTCAGCAGACTGGTCATAACCGGCAGCAACATAAACCGTCATGCCGCCCCAGACACCACCGACACGACCTGTGAAATCAGGCGTGTAGGAAGCAGCATCGCCATCATCATTGGCGGAGATGGCTGCGAACCAGTTGGCGCCGGTGAAGTTATAGCCAATCTGGTTTGCCTGTCCATCGCCGTAAGCCAGACCATCGTCTGTGTGCGATCCAAAACCGGAGGCGCCACCATTCTTCGAGTTGACGAAGCTATTCTCGGTGTAACCGGCGATCAGGCCACCGAGTTCCAGGTAAGCCTGGTCAAACACGGCATTGCCATCATAACCATATGTGTTGCTGGTGGACGAAGTGCTGCCGTCTTCTGCATTGGGACTGGTGTCAGCCTGAATACGCAGATATGCATGCAGAAGACCCATTTCTGTGTCTTCCTTGGCCTGAATGTTCAAACGGCCACGTGCCGTTGAATTGTAGCTGTCATCATTGCTGTCGAAATCAACGCGGAAACGCGCGAAACCACTGATTTTCAAGCAGGTTTCCGTACCGGGAATATAGAAATAGCCAGTACCGAAAGCGTCACAGACGCGAACGTATTCTACAGGCTCTGGCTCGGCAGCGATGATGGCGTCGGCAGCGGAAGCGCCCGATACTGCAAAGAGAGCTGCAGCGGAGCCGAGGAGAAGGCTCTTGATATTCATTTCAAACTCCAGTCATAGTTATAAATGGTCTGGGCAATCGGCTGTATGCAGCGTTCCTGTCCTATCGCCAATGAATTGAGCCAATCGGTGACCCGCCGCTCCTCCTGCATCCTAGATAGGTCTGGTTTGGAGAGACACAACAGCTGTCTGCCATCGCCTTGGCCCGTTCGTGCCGTTGCCGGATGGATGTTGCGCAAACGACACGAATTTGGACACGATACGGACGTATCTGCTCAACGTCGTTAACCTGTGGTCGCGGATCCGCATCAAAGACAAACGGCTTTGCCGGCCTTGGTTGATCAAATAATTCGAGTAGGTGACGGCTGCCGAACCAGGTTTCGCCCGGATGGCGGCTTTATCAAAGTACAGGATCGCAAACCTGCTTCACACTTGAGGATGCCTTACCGGAAACTGGACACGAAAAAGCCCGGCAGGTGACTGCCAGGCTTCTTTAGTAATAATTGGTTCAGGTCAGCTTAGAAGCTGCGCTGCAGCCAGACCATACCTGTTGTTGCATCGCCAACGTTCTGGTTGAAGTCTGTGTATTTGACTTCGCCGCGAACTTCAAAGTTGGCAACGGGTGTCCAGATCAATGAGCCTTCAACAGCCCAGGAGTCTACACCTGAACTTGCACTACCCAATGGAGCCTGTCCATTGACCGAAGCAGCGTAGTAATCAGCAGAGTACTGACCACCGATAGAAGCCTTCAAAGTTGAAGACAATGTGTGCTGGTAAGAACCCAGAATTGACCATTCAGGTGTGAACAGTGTGAACGGGCTGCCATTGAGCGAATTGTTCGCACCGTAGCGTGTTGGGCCGTCAGCATAGTAGCCCTGAACGATCAGGTTACCGGCAGAACCGATATCTGTGTTCAGGCCGAGTTTCACACCGAAGTTTTCTGCAGACTGGTCATAACCGGCAGCAACATAGATTGTCATGCCACCGAAGACGCCACCGACACGACCTGTGAAATCAGGCATGTAGGAAGCAGCATCGCCATCATCATTGGCGGAGATTG
The DNA here is from genome assembly GCA_029233925.1 of Rhizobiaceae bacterium. GTDB lineage: Bacteria > Pseudomonadota > Alphaproteobacteria > Rhizobiales > Rhizobiaceae > Hoeflea_A. The sequence continues at coordinate 78,963 of JARGOX010000001.1, read as the reverse complement.
CTGCGAACCAGTTGGCGCCGGAGAAGTTGTAACCGATCTGGTTAGACTGCGAGTAACCGTAGGACAGGCCGCCATCTGTGTGCGAACCAAAACCGGAAGCGCCACCATTCTTCGAGCTGACGAAGGTGTTTTCTGTGTAACCGGCGATCAGGCCGCCGAGTTCCAGGTAAGCCTGGTCATAAACAGCATTGCCGTCATAACCATAGTCATTGCTGGTGGCTGCAGTGTTGCCATCTTCGGCTCTTGGACCGCCATCAGCCTGGATACGCAAGTATGCATGCAGAAGACCCAATTCTGTGTCTTCCTTGGCCTGGATGTTCAAACGGCCACGCGTAGTGGACGAATAGCTGTCTGAATTGCTGTTGAAATCAACGCGGAAACGCACGAAACCCGAAATTTTCAGGCAGGTTTCTGTACCAGGAATGTAGAAATAACCGGCACCGAAAGCGTCACAGACGCGAACGTATTCTACGGGCTCTGGCTCAGCAGCGATGATTGCGTCTGCGGCAGAAGCGCCAGATACTGCAAAGAGAGCTGCAGCGGAGCCGAGGAGAAGACTCTTGATGTTCATGTGTTGACCTCCAGTCAAAGTTTCAAATGGTCTGGGCAATTGACTGCAGGCAGCGTTCCTGTCCCAGTCCCCAACGAAAGAATCTAAACGGTGACCCGTCGCTCTTCTATGATTGAAGATACGCATGGATGTGGACCGGGTAAAACCAATTTTGCCTTTGTCGTCTGTTGGAAGTGTCGTTGCTGGCTTACCGTTGCACAAAAGACACGATTTGCGCCACGATCCCGGCGCATCTGTTACCAACCATTAACCAATGGCCCCAGTTTCCCCTCGACAGGCCATTCAGGGGCAGTGCGGTGGTTGGGTTGTGGGTTCGCTAAATGTCGGGTGATTCTCGCCCTGCGGCCGGCAGAATGATCTCCCGGACACCTGGTAAAGCGGTGGATCGGTGGTTGGCGCCCCAGCCATTCTCACGCAGGCAACCGCATACAAGTAAACATTGGCACAGAAAATGGACACGAAAAAGCCCGGCAGGTGACTGCCAGGCTTCTTTAGTAATAATTGGTTCAGGTCAGCTTAGAAGCTGCGCTGCAGCCAGACCATACCTGTTGTTGCATCGCCAACGTTCTGGTTGAAGTCTGTGTATTTGACTTCGCCGCGAACTTCAAAGTTGGCAACGGGTGTCCAGATCAATGAGCCTTCAACAGCCCAGGAGTCTACACCTGAACTTGCACTACCCAATGGAGCCTGTCCATTGACCGAAGCAGCGTAGTAATCAGCAGAGTACTGACCACCGATAGAAGCCTTCAAAGTTGAAGACAATGTGTGCTGGTAAGAACCCAGAATTGACCATTCAGGTGTGAACAGTGTGAACGGGCTGCCATTGAGCGAATTGTTCGCACCGTAGCGTGTTGGGCCGTCAGCATAGTAGCCCTGAACGATCAGGTTACCGGCAGAACCGATATCTGTGTTCAGGCCGAGTTTCACACCGAAGTTTTCTGCAGACTGGTCATAACCGGCAGCAACATAGATTGTCATGCCACCGAAGACGCCACCGACACGACCTGTGAAATCAGGCATGTAGGAAGCAGCATCGCCATCATCATTGGCGGAGATTGCTGCGAACCAGTTGGCGCCGGAGAAGTTGTAACCGATCTGGTTAGACTGCGAGTAACCGTAGGACAGGCCGCCATCTGTGTGCGAACCAAAACCGGAAGCGCCACCATTCTTCGAGCTGACGAAGGTGTTTTCTGTGTAACCGGCGATCAGGCCGCCGAGTTCCAGGTAAGCCTGGTCATAAACAGCATTGCCGTCATAACCATAGTCATTGCTGGTGGCTGCAGTGTTGCCATCTTCGGCTCTTGGACCGCCATCAGCCTGGATACGCAAGTATGCATGCAGAAGACCCAATTCTGTGTCTTCCTTGGCCTGGATGTTCAAACGGCCACGCGTAGTGGACGAATAGCTGTCTGAATTGCTGTTGAAATCAACGCGGAAACGCACGAAACCCGAAATTTTCAGGCAGGTTTCTGTACCAGGAATGTAGAAATAACCGGCACCGAAAGCGTCACAGACGCGAACGTATTCTACGGGCTCTGGCTCAGCAGCGATGATTGCGTCCGCAGCGGAAGCGCCAGATACTGCAAAGAGAGCTGCAGCGGAGCCGAGGAGAAGGCTCTTGATGTTCATTTTTTGACCTCCAGTCAATGTTCTTTAAATGGTCTGGGCAATTGGCTGCAGGCAGCGTTCCCTGTCCCAGTCCCCAACGAAAGAAGCTAAACGGTGACCCGTCCGTCTTCTGTGGTTGAAGATACGCATGGATTCGGGACGCGCAACAGGCATTCTGCCTTTGCCAGGGGTCTCATGTGCCGTTGCTTCATGGTTGTTGCACAAATGACACGATTTTCGCCACGATCCGGGCACACCTGTTAAAATTCGTTAACCATTGCGCTGGATTTTCCCAGAATGGCGCCGCCGGGACCGTTGTCTGCCGGGCGGATTCGCCAGATTCACCAGCGCAATCAAATGGAGATTCGCATTGAGAATCAAAACGGGATTCGCCCATCAGATTCGCCGCGCCCATCAGATACACCGCACCGAGGGCATTGCCGGCCCACCGGCAGTCCCCATCCAGCGCCCTCAGGCCGCCAGCCAGCGTCGCAGCCGCGTTTTCAGCCTTTGCAGGCCAAGCCTTTCGAGCAGCGGGTTTGAAACATGGGTGCGAAAGCCGCGAAAGCCGTTCTGCACGGCCGTGACCATCCGGCCCAGCCTGCGCACCAGGGCATCGCGGCGGTATCCGTCATAAAGCCGGGCAAAATCTGCGTGGCTCAGTTGTGGCCGCCTGGCGAGGCCGGCCAGAAACGGCTTGTCATGCGGCAGATGCAGAATGGCGGCCTTTCCCAGATAGTCAAAGGAGCGTTGCGGATGTCTCAGCCGGCAGTTCCAGTAGCGCCCCACAATGCCCAGCGTGCCCGCATCCGCCACAGCCACGCCCTGGCGCGCCAGAACCTCGAAGGCAGCCGAGGTGACCGCCTCGTCGCCGACATGATGCAGAACATCAAGATGGGCGATGTAATTGTCATAGATCCTGTCAATCACCTCCATCAGCTGCCCATAGAAGGCCGGCGGCGCGCAAATGAATTCGCCGCCATACCAGCGCCCTTCGGATTCCATCCCGTGGATTCGTTTCAGATCCGTGCGGATTGGCGCCTCCCCATAGGCCGGCAATGCCTGGTCCGAAATGTCATAGGCCATCGGCTGGCCCAGCCGCACATTGGTCATGAAGGAGGCGGGCAGGGGGTTTGCGCAGATCGTGTCGATATCGATCAGCGCCGCAAAGGGCGCCGAATCGGGTGATGAGAGCGTGGCGAAATAGCGATAACAATCGAGCTTGAAATGCGCCGAGTAAAACCGCGTGCCTTGCGGCACCTTTGTGATGAAGACAATTTCCTGCACGCTCAGTTGCCCGCCGACCGCCTCGGCCACGGCGCGCACTTTGTCTTGCCTGTTGGTCAGCACCACCAGCTGCTGGTCTTCCAGGGCCAGGGAACGCGACAGGTTCACCGCACATCTTACATAGGTCTTTATCTGATCATCGAAATCAAGGGCCTTGAAATTGACCGCCGAGTGCTCGTTTTCCTGCAGGTGCAAAAGGCAGTAAAATGTCATGTCCAACGTTCTCCGGTCCGCCCACCAATGCACCAGCCACGCCATCCGGCGCAACATCTGCCGCACATTTGCCCCAACATCGCCAGCCCCAACACCGGCAGCCCCAACATCGGCCGGCATGCCCACCGCTGGTGCCCCCGCAATCAACAATGCAATCATCACTGCATAAAACAAAGCTGCCGCACCGCGCGAAACCCGTTTCGCACCCGGCTTTCACCGCAAACGCGGGTCACGGCCCTGATACAGCAGGCCCCATGGGCTGGCAAGACAGCGCGCCATCCGTCCGCCATCCGCCCATCAGTGCCCACCCGTTCCTACAGCCCGTTTACAATGCCCGTTCAGTCAGCCGGTTGAGGCCGAGCAAAAGGCCAAAGGCCACTTTGTCCGGCAAAAACCAAATTCCCTTGAGAAAAGCCCTTGCACAAAAAACCAACTCCCGATATTCCGACCCTGACGGAGAGGTGGCCGAGTGGTCGAAGGCGCTCCCCTGCTAAGGGAGTAGACGGGGAACCGTCTCGAGGGTTCGAATCCCTTCCTCTCCGCCACTGGCGGTTTGTCAGGCCCGGGTGCGTGGGGTTTCAGCTAACCAGAATTCCAAGCAATTATTCTATGGTTCTAGGGTCTTCGTCGAATCCGGGGGCACTGTCCATGATTTGCCGGGTCTTCGTCGAATGGTGCTAGCGGAAACAACAGTCAAAAATTGATCGAGTAGGGTATCCAGTAGCGGGAATGGACCGCGTAATTCAGCCATACGAAAAGAACGACTGTGTAATAGGCGACAATGGAAACCACGATTTCCCGGTTCAAGCCGACACGGCGACCGAGAACATCGGGTAGGTGTGCAAAGACCACCAGTTGCAACGGAATCACATAAAGGGCGATCCGGTCCAGCGCTGTCGATGCCGAAGTTACAAAAAAGGCCAAAAATGTGCCGACGGCGATCCACGACATCAGCTTCCAGAGTTTCATCTCTGAAACGGGCATCGGGAATCTCTTCCTGAACACCAGGAAGATGCCAGCCGGAACAACGTTCATCGTCAGGCGTATGAATGCTCCGGAAGATTGGTATTCAGAATCGATGTAATTGACGATTAGATTATCTAAAGCATCTTCAAGCAGCACCTTGTAGGCAAGCCCGCCGATCACGATAACGATTAGACCAATAAGGTATCGGTTGGTTGTCGTCGTCAGTGCGGCAATTGGAATCAACAGCACAGCTGTCTTGTGAAATGTCGCAGCGACACAGACCCAAAGCACGAACGATATATAACGCTTGCGCGATATTGCCAAAAATCCGAACATGATAAGGCCTAGTGCAACGGCCTGACGCGTGTAGCCCATGCCAACAACAATGACAAGATAGGGAACAGCGACGGCCAATGCCAGCCACGGACGCGGCAACGACCTGCAAAAGAAGAGCACGCCTGCGGAAAATATTGCTCCGGAAATCAAATTGACGCCAGCAATGCCAAAGCCAAGCTTTGCGGACAGAAGGTTTATCAGTTCATAGCCAGGGTCCGGCGAATAGAGTGCATCCCAGAAGCTGGAATAGGTTGCTCGGAGATAGTAGCGCTCATAACCACCCCAATCACCACCCACCTGATACCTGAGGCCGACCAACAACGCTAGAAAAAACAGCGTCATAAGCCAGATGGTGTCCGGCGAGATAGAGCGGCTTCCATCTGCACGCAACTTCCGTCTGGGCCGCACAAGCAGGGATGGGAGGGCTGCGTAAAGGAACATGAACCAGTAAGGCCACATCAGGCGTCTGCCAGGCCAGTTTCATGGTGTTTCGGCTTCGCCGCTTTTTGTGCAACATGGCGCTCCACCCAGGAAAGAAGCATCACTACAGTCCAGAGTTTCTGACCATGATTAGCGTGCCTTTTCTGGTGGGCATTCCACAATGACAGGATATTTGCATGATCTAGCCATACTGCCTTCAGAAGGTCCTCACGATGAATCAGGGCTTCACACCAGTCTCGAAGCTCGTTGCGCAGCCAGTAATCCAGCGGCACTGCGAATCCTTGTTTGGGGCGGTCGATCAGCGCCCGCGGCACATGGCGATCAAGTACCCGCCTCAATATCTGCTTGCCACCACCACTAGCAATTTTCTGTTCTTTCGGTAGGGCCCAAGCCGCCTTTACCACGCGAGCATCAAGAAAAGGAGCTCGTGTTTCCAACGACGCTGCCATAGCCGCGCGGTCCACTTTCACAAGGATGTCGCCTGGCAAATAGCTGATGCTGTCCATCGCCATCATCCATTCAGCCGCATCAAGTTGCGTTAAGGCAAGAGGCAGATCCGGCAGCACTGGTTTAGCGGCATCTTTGGTCGACAAAGTGGATGGCTCTGCTATGATGTGTGTGAAATGGCGATAAAGATCTTGGCGACCTTCGATCTCTGCCAGCATCGGTGCCAGCATAACTGCCCTATCTATTGCTGTGGGTGGCAGCTTAAGTCGCCCGACCATTCTCCGGGCTAGGCTGTTCTCTTTAATCAACATTGGTGCGAGTGTCTTGATTGTACTGGCAACTGGTCGGCGTAGCATGCGCGGCATGCGCTGCAGTTCCCGCAATAGCTTCGGCCCCATGACATGACGGTTGTACCCCCCAAACAGCTCGTCTCCGCCGTCGCCGCTCAGCGCAACAGTGACAGATTTGCGCGCTTCTCGACATAACAATGCCATTGGAATTTGCGATGAATCGGCAAACGGTTCGTCATAGATTTCTGCGAGTTGCGGCACGATAGCCAGTGCATCCTCCTCCGAGAGAATGAACTCTGTGTGGGAAGTGTGCAGGTGCTCCGCTACCGCCGCCGCGTGCGGTGCCTCGTTGAACCTAGGTACGTCAAAGCCGATCGTAAATGTGCTGATAGGCGTATCGTGCTGAGACTGCATCAATGCGGCCACAAGCGAGGAATCTACCCCGCCTGAAAGAAAACAACCTAACGGCACATCGCTAAGCATCTGCTCGTTCACCACCGTGAGAAGGGTACTTTCAAGCCGCTTTGTCGCAGTCCCGGCCGAATGAAACGCCCGGCTCTCTAAGCCAGCAGTGGCTAGGGACTGGAAAGTCTGGTAGGGGGCGATATGTGGAGCCGCCGTGTCTAGCCTAAGTGTTATGATATGACCTGGCGGCACCTTTTGCACATCTTCGAGTATACAGAACTCTTCAGGCACGTAGCCATAGGTGAGATAAGCGTTAATGGCATCTGGACGCAGCCGGGGATTGAATGAGGGCACAGCAAGCAACGCGCGCAGTTCCGACGCAAAATACCATGCCTCTCCAAATTTGGCTAGATAAAGAGGTTTTTCGCCCATTCGGTCGCGCGCCAGATAGAGGCAGGTTTCCTTGCGATCCCATAGGGCAAGCGCAAACATGCCTTGTGCTCGGCGGAGGCTCTCGATCACACCCTTTGTGGCAATCAACGCGAGTAGCGTTTCAGTATCGGATGTGCCTCGCCAGTCGGGGGCCTGGCCAATCTCTTCGAGTTCGCTGCGCAGTGTCAGATGGTTGTATATCTCCCCATTAAAAACGATCTGCCATCGTCCACAGGCCGACACCATCGGTTGACTGCCCGCTTCGCTGATATCGAGGATCGCAAGCCGTCGGTGTCCGAGTGCTATCCCTGCAGACGGATCGCCCCAGACGCCCGAGGCGTCAGGGCCACGGTGACGGATGTTGTCCGCCATTGTATGAGTGAGCGCTAACAGATCACTAACGCGTTCGAGGTCATATATTCCGCAGATGCCGCACATGGAGATACCTATAGCTAGGTTGGGGCTACTGCCCTATCACCTGACTTACCTGGATCATTTCAAGGCAGGGATTGAAGCGATTCACACGCATTGAGAAAGGTGCCCGGTTACGAAACATCGCGTTGCGCCAGCTACGCAGAGTTGGACTCACGCTGACTTGGCTGCGCACCTTGGACAGGAAAGTATCTTTCCTGTGCCGTTTCTGCTCCTCACTGTTCTTAGTGCCAGTCCAAATTTCAGTATAGTCGAGTTGTTGCGGCGTTAAAAACTCACCTTTTGAGCTCGCAGACTTCACCGTTTTCACCATAATTAATAGACTGAAACTTGAAAAAAAGTTTCCACGCCCACCATGAGCAAGAGCGCTCAGTCTGTACCAGCGTTTTGTATCGTCAAGCTTGGCAAGATAGATTTCTGTATCACAAAAACCGTTGCTTTTTGAATAAAGTCCCAGAAATAATTCGGGGGAAAATTGCCAGAAGCCATGGCCACAAAAATTGTTCGCTGGCAAAATATGTATTATCATGCCTCCAGGTCGACAAAGTTCGCGTGCATTAGAAAGTGCCGTGGTAACAGAAAAAATATGCTCAGTAGTACCAGCATCGATTACAGTGTTGAACTTAGGCATATCCTTACCCAGCGGTATATTCAAGTCGTGAATTATCGAGGCACCCTCATAGTTCGAGTAATCTATTGAGTCGACCGAACTACTACCAAAGGATCGCCTTAACGTCCCATCAATAAAATACTCACCTTCCGCTTCAGCTTTGTTAACGATGCTCTTATTATAGTCATCGTATGCGTTCTCTTTTGTTACATGCAGCCCTTGACGCGCCAACGTAACAGTAGCACCGAATTCCCTGTAACTCTTGTGACAAAAGCGTAGGAAGTTAAGTGAATGAAGGTCAGTTCCCATGTTTTCTTACCCGTCTACAGTTGATAATCCAACAGAGCTTACACTGCCGAAGATGGCCAACTAATGAAAATTTAATCCCGGAGGAGGCTAGGGTTTTTATACTCAAGCTTTCAGCAAGCTCGAAGCGAAGAGAAGAAAGGTTACCGGATAAGCATTGCGGGCACCCCTGCTATGATTGAACCGCTCGAAAAGGACTTTGTTACTACTGAGTTCGCACCAACCACTACATCGTCGCCGAGGGTGACACCTTCACGTAGGAATACATTGTCTCCAATCCAGCAACGATCTCCGATGGTTATAGGAGCGCACTTGTGCGCTATTGCGCCGGAGGCATCGGGAGCAGGATTGCTTGAGTCATGGGTAACTGCCTTAATTGAAACACGGTATCCGATTGCGCACCGTTCTCCGATGCGCAACGGGCATTCGTCGGAAGCTGACAAAATGGCGTCGTTTATATAAGTACCAGCCCCAATTGAAACACTACCAGGCGACGCTAAAATGATTACATTGGGCCCGAAGAATACTGAACGGTCGATGTTGGGGAAGGTTGCGGCATAACACTGCACATGGCGCCGCTTAATCCGTATGCTCGCGTTGACCGTGAGTGTTGCCAGCCAATCTAAAAGAAAATTAAACATCCACCCCGCCATTTTTTAGTTAAGCGCCGAGGCTTGCGCTTGATAAAAAGATACTAACTCCTTCGAAAGCCTGTTGAAGCTAAAATCTTTTACTCGACGACCACCGTAGTCGATTAGCCGCTTTTGTTCAACGTTGGATCGAGCAAGGATAGCTATCGCACTCGCCATCGCATTGACGTCGTTATGCGCAAAATACACGCCCTGTTCCTCACTCAACTCCTTAAACACTGCAATATCACTCAGCACGAACGGTTTCTTAGCGGCCATTGCTTCCAGCACTGGAATACCGAACCCTTCGTAAGAGGAGGGAAATACAACCAGGCGGCACTTATGGTAGAGCCACCTAATCTGATCGTCATCCAAGTTTCGCAGCAGCACGACCTGCTTTTCGAGACCGGCCATTGTCACTCTATGTCTCAGTTCTTCAAATTGACCACTGTCATTGCCGGCAATCACGAGCGGCATTGAAAGGCCTTGATCGTTCAGAGACTTAACAGCAGATATGAGTCGCACGTAATTTTTGCGGATTTCATAGTGGCCGACTGCGAGTAAGAAGTCGAATGGCAATTTCTTCTCCCGCAAAAATTTATTTGCTTCGTTATCATCTATTTGTTTGAATATTCTACTGTCGATGCCATTGTAGATTCGTGTTACTTTCGCGTTTGGGAAGAAGGCTTCAATCTCCTGCTTCATGCTATTTGAGACTGTAATGATGCTGTCAGATCGACGTATACTATAGTTGAGGGCAGTAAGGTAAACTGATCTGCGTGAATATTGAGTATCCGGATGGAGTCCACGAAGGTCGTGAATAGTCATAACCGTTCTTCCAGCCGGGTTCGAAACCGGAGGTAGGTGGAAACCCTCAAGCAGGTCAAGTTTATCCTTGCGTAGCGTCGTCGGCCAATATCCCAGACCGCTGATGATTCTATTCCATCGGCCCTCGCTGGGCACTGGAGTACGACGGATCGAAACATTCTGTACATTGCGGAACCAGTGCTCGGCATTGATATCCGCGGCTGAATATACTACAAAATGAACATCTGGCAGCGCTAGGATTGTGGGCAGGTAAAGCCCGAGGAAACGCTGCCTCGCACCCGACGGCCTATTATTGAAGCAAGTCGCGTTAAGCCCAATTCTCATGCAGTTAACCTTTTAGCGCGTTTATGTGGAGAACATCGGATGCGAAGGAGTGCCAACATTTCGACTATTGGATCACGGCGCTAAGCCATAAAGACTGACTAGCTTTTTCCATTGAGTGCGGATATCGTACCCATCAGTTCTAAGTTTATTAACTTGGATGGTGCTATTGTGCCGGCCTTTTCTATGCAAGCCCACCAACACTGAGGCCCATTCACTTGCTGTCGACTTGAGGCTAAACTTGTTTATCGCGTCCGTCAGACAAACCTCCTCAGTGACGATGTCGGAAACTAGTATCGGTAAGCCATTGGCTTGCGCTTCTATCAGCGAGAGTGGCAATCCTTCAAAATGAGATGGTAGGCAGAAGAGATCCATCGCGCTGAGATACGCTGTCACATCGTTTTGTCGACCTGCGAATATTACTCTGTCGCTCACCGCTAGTTTGCTAGCAAGATGGCGCATCTCGTTTTCAAGAGGGCCTGCTCCTACCAGAAGCAAATGGCTGTCCGAATGGTTTTTTACGAATTCAGCGAAGACTCGAATGATCCAGTCATGATTTTTTTGGAATGTGAAACGCCCGGTGTGCCCAATCACCGCCGCACCTGGGCTGATTCCTAGCTTTGCGCGTAGGGCATCTCGCGCAGGGCGATCAAAGATAAATCGGGTTAGGTCGACCGCGTTGTTAAAAATCGAGAAGTCCCGGCCCGGGAACATGAAACGGCCAGCTTCGTTCGAACAGGCAAAATAGTGAGTAGCCAGACCGTTGGTCAGAAACAATATCGTCGGGGCAAAATATTCCCGTCGCGACCCTTTAAAGCTATCTGTGTGGGAATGGAGAACGCGCCGTTTAATACCTTTACGCCGACACGCGAACAGCAAAGGAGCTGAACGTAGTACATCATGACTGTGGAAGATAGTGCTATCAGGGTCCATACTGGCGATGACGTTCACGAACTTACGCTGATAGGCTAGAGGATTGTCGAGATAACGGCCGAATTGGTAGACGCGACCGCCCATTGAACGGATCTCTTCGAATTCTTCCATTGTGTCGAGATTGTCAGTCACGAAATCAAACTGGAAACGATCACGGTCAAGGTTTCGATAAAGTCCCAGCAGTAGCGTTTCAACCCCCCCTAAACGGAAACCTGGTGTAAAATGTAATATTCGCTTCATTGCTTTTTACTAGCCTTTATAGCTTATAAAAAATCAGCATGCTAACATCAAATTAGCTACTAATGATGGTAACTTTATTCAGTCTACAAATGCCATCAGCGTCAGATTCTAAACCAGTACTGCCCGTTTTCACAACATGTTCGATCATAGCTACTTCGGCATTGAAACGCTCATCCATAGAAAAACATCGTTGGCGAGAATCCTGCATAGCCGCTTGGCGAATTGCGTCAACATCGTACTGGTCTGAAAGCAGACCTTCAATGATATCAGCAGCCTGTTCGGGCTTGTCGATCAGAAAACCATTGCGACCCGCATCGATATACTCATCAAGACTTCCGTCATTCCTGCCAATGATAACGCCACCAGTTGTGTAGGTCTCAAAAAACACGTTTCCGAGGTTCGACACATCGTACATGAAAAGGTTGGCCACTGCGTAATAGGCATAACGGCGTAGGTCATCGCTTGGTATCCCACCAAGGTATCTGACATAATTAGCGATTCCAGCATCCGCTGCTTGCTTCATGACCTGCTGGAAATAGGAGTCCGACTGGATCGCACCAGCAAAGTATAAGTTAACTGGCAAGCCTCTTTCATGTAAAATGCGTACGGTTTCGACAACTAAGTCATGACGTTTCCATGGGTCTAAGCGGGCTGCGAAAAACAGATATAGTTGTGCCGGTTTGTTTATTTTTGACGAGACGTCGTCTATTGTCTTGAACTCAACGCCAGTCCTCCAGAATAGATAGTCATATTTCTTACGAGAAGGTCGCCAAGCTTGGAAGAGTTCATCGCCTTTCGTACCGTCATCAGTCATCAGAAAAAAATTCTTTCGCAACTTGAACGACAAAAATTCGATAGGATGGCGAAAAGCAGTGCGGATGGCACCGCGCTCGCGCAATTCTGGAACAAGCAACGTTCCCATCGAGCGCATCCCGCTTGGCACCCCATGCCAGTTTGCGAGGATGTTAGCGACAAAACCTTCGAAAAAGGCCCAGCATATAACAAAGTCGTAGTCTTCCTCGCGAAGCGCCTTGTTGACATGATAGACTAATCGAAATAGCCGGCTCAGCCGGCGGGGGATCCGTCGCCAGAAAGGCAACTCCACAGCAGGGTCATATATATTGGCTTTCAGATTATCTTTCGTAAACCAATCGACATTGAGTTCGCGATAATCATCGAAATTTGAAGTAACAACGAAATCGACTTGGTGGCCGCGCAATGCCATCCTGTACCAGGGCTGAAAGAAGCCGGGTGAATGTGTAACCTCCTCAACTTTCTTGCCAGAAAGAATGTCGCGCAACGGGATACCCATGCTGGCGACGTAAAGTATTTTCATGCCTTCAGTCCTCGATCTGGGCGGCTAGCAGCACCGCGCCTAATCAGTTCTACGATCCGGTTCGAAGCGTCGCCGGCACCGTAAATCGCACTTCTATGTTGCTGTTCCACATTTGAATTCAGAGCCTCGACAATGCGGTTTTCGTCGGCACCGACTAATCGGTTCCAGCCAGCTTCGACGAGTTCCACCCATTCCGTTTCGTCGCGCATTGTCACACACGGAGTTTCGTGGAAGAAAGCTTCCTTTTGAACGCCGCCGGAATCGGTTGCGATAACGGCAGCATGCGCTTCGAGCCAGACCATTTCGAGATAGCTGACAGGCTCCGTAACGAGCATCGATGCAGGCATTGCAATGCCAAGCTCCTTTATTCGCTGGCGCGTGCGTGGATGCAGCGGTAGAACCACACACCGTCCGGCCCGGCCGAGCCCGCATAAAATCGCTGCCAGCCGCTTGGGATCGTCGGTGTTTTCCGCGCGATGGATGGTGGCGAGGATGAAGTTGCCGTCCTCAACACCTTTTTGGCTAAAGAAGGCGGGCGAGCGAGCGAGCGCCCGATAGAATAGCGCTGCATCGTACATGACATCGCCAACAAAGTGCACGCGGTCTTCCGGCAAGCCTTCTTGCTCTAGATTTTTAAGGGCAGTTTTAGTCGGTACGAAAAGGATGTCGGACGCATGATCGGTGAGGATACGATTAATTTCCTCTGGCATCCGGCGGTTGAAGCTGCGTAATCCGGCTTCGACATGGGCAACCGGCAGATGTAACTTCACCGCCGCGAGGGCGCCGGCCAGCGTTGAGTTTGTGTCCCCGTAAACCAATACCATATCCGGCTTTTCTTCTATCATTACAGCTTCAAGCGCACCGAGCATACGACCGGTCATCTCACCATGATTACCGCCTCCAAGGGCAAGATGATGATCGGGTTTTGGGATCGAGAGCTCTTCGAAGAACACGTCCGACATGTTAACGTCGTAATGCTGGCCGGTGTGAACAATAACTTCGTGCACATCGTTGTAAGCTGATACGGCACGAGACACGGTAGCAGCCTTGATAAACTGGGGGCGGGCGCCAATGCAGGTCAGCAGCTTCATGTCGATCACCTCTTGTCGAACATTAGTTTCGCGCGCCGGACGTCGGACCGGACCGAAAGCATGAAGTGCCACCAGGGCACACGGGAAATCCGGTTCATGATGATCATCCGCACGACGAAGTCGGATGTGTAGGCGAGGGTGGTCGCTACAGCTGCGCCGATGATGCCAAATGGGGGAATAAGCAATATGTTTCCGAGCGTGTTAAGAATGAGCGTTAGTATCGCGAGATAAAGATTGGCGCTGACCCTGCCTCGCGCGGCAAGATCGTTCGCGATCACGCGACCGCCTGAAACTAGAACCGCGCCCGGCAATAGGACGATGAGCGCCATCGAAGCGCCCTGAAACTGAGGCCCGAACAATATGTCGATAAGCGGTTCGGCTATTACGGCGAGGACGCCCGAAGCGAGCAGCGTCAGAAAAAGCGTGGCGCGGCAGACAAGCGAAGTAAGGGCGCCGCGCCCTTTTTCGTCCCCGACCATGGCGGAAAGACGCGGCAGCAGCACGGTCGATGCCGCCGTCGATATCATCCAAAGCTGCTCGACCAGTCGGACCGCGACGGTATAGAGGCCCGTGGCGACGGGGCCGAGAAACAGATTTATCAGGAAGATGTCGAGCCGGTAGATAAGGAAACCGATGATGTTGCTGGACGAAGCTTTGACACCGTAGCGAATGGCTAGGCGCAGATAGCTGGCCTTCTGCCCCGCATCGTTCGGATCCAGTCGCTTGAGGAGCAGGAGATACGCAATGATCGCTCCGATCAAATAGGACCCGGTCGTTGCTGCGATGGCAAGCAGCAGCGTGAATTGTCCGACCAGCCACAACGCCAACAGCAGCAAGAACCCACTGACTGGCTGTGCGAGAACCATCAGGTTGTAAGAGCGGAAATCCTCGGTCGCATGGACTAGGCTCAGCATGTTCGCGAAGATAAGGCTGGAGGGGAAGATCAACATCGCCAGAAGGAGCAGTTGCCGGCTCACTCCGGGAAACAGAGCGTCGCCGAACGGCACGATGACACTGGCCCCGGTCAGCAACCCCACGGCGATTAAGGGCAGGCTGGCATTTCGCGATGCGACCCACGCATGGGTCAGGGTGACCTGTTTCGATGCGACGAAATAGACGTTGGCTCCGTTCAGACCAAGGTTGAAGACCAGCGTGAGCAGCATGGGTAGCAGCAGCACGATCGCATATGCTCCGATCCCATCCGGGCCCAGAATGCGACTGACGAGCAGGGTGCTGCCGAGCTGGCACAGGCTGCCAAGGAGTTGGCGCACGAAAGTCAGCAGCGTATCGGCCGAAAACCTTCGAAGACCGTGAGCGCTCATCGCGCGCCTGCCGCATTGTCGATCACCCCGCGATAGATTTCTAGCCATCGCGCGCTAATCGTCTCTGGGCCATATTTTGCGCGGCAGTGCGCACGCAGTTTTTGCGGATCGTACCCGTCTCGTGTTTCAACGACTTTCCGCATTGCTCCGGCGAAAGCCTCAACGTCGCCCGGGGGCACCATTATTCCCGTTTCCGGCGTCACTATGTCTTCGGGGCCTCCGCAACGGGTTGCGACCGATGGCAGACCCATCGCCATCGCTTCGATCAGCACGATGCTGAATGTCTCATGGTGGCTCGAAAGGAGAAATGCCGCCGCGCGGCCCATTTCTTCGCGCACCTGATCGCGCGTCATCCACCCGGTAAAGCGAACCTTATCACGTACCCCGAGCGATGTCGTTAATGCGACCAAGGCAGAACGCTCAGGTCCATCACCTCCAATGACCAGACTTGAAGTTGGATTGTCTTTGCAAAACCTCCCAAAAGCACGAATTATATTTTCAACGTCCTTGTTCTTATCAAGCGTACTAACATGGAGGAATTTTATTGAAGGATCGTTTTTTTCTTCTTGCAAGGGCTCATCTAAATAGCTCATCTGAACCATATTCGGCATCAGCTCGAATTTTCCTGGTGGAAAATCAAGAATCTTCTCTAATCTACGACAGAGCGAACTGCTTACTGCAAACGCACCTGCTGCTTGGTTGAAAACATCGCGGGCAAGGGACAGACCCTTCTTTGGAATGGAATTTCTTAAAAAGCCTGAACTGTGCTCGCTAACGACAAACGGAATTCCGTCTCGTTTCAATATAATGCGGGCAATTGCTCCAGCCATTAGGCTTGATTGGACATGAATGAGATCGGGGCGACCGTGATTCTCTACATAGTCCTGATACAAGTGCCAGCCCGTACGCCCAATGCGGCGCGCATTTGCTTGCCATAGTCGCGGCGTTAGATTGAGCGCGGCCAAGCGATAGGTCGGCATGGCCTCGTCAAGCTCGAAGCGCGTGCGACCTGCGACGGCAAAAGATTGGAAGGGCTGCGCGACCGAAACAAGCCGGGTAGCAATTACGCCAACTCGGCATCCAGACGCCTGCATCGCCAATGCCTGCTCACGGAAAAAATTCCCGAAAAGGTCAGAACGGTTTTTCGGATACCAGGAGGGGACAACCAGCACATGGATCGCTGGATCGTCTGAAGAGCTAGCCATTAATTACGCCCTCGTATAACACTCTCATGTCTTTGTCCGCGAGTTCGGTATTGTGCCATAGCAGCGTGAAATCCCCATCCACCGCCTCGCACTCCCGTTTCAACTTCAAAAACTCGTTTAAAGCGTCCGATCCGCAAGCCAAGCCCATATATCGAGGCGCCGTCACCGAACATTCCATTGCAATGAGAGGGCTGATGGTGATATCTAATACTTCATCGCGAATAGGATCAAATGCCCTATATTGGTGGCACGTACCGCATCTGAAGCCTGGTCGATCCGCGAAACCTAACGTCTGATCTCTACGAACTCCAATCGCAGAAAGGTTGCGAAGTGTTTCAGGATGCCTCCATCTAAGGCAATGCATCCGGACACTATCCAAATCATCGTGCCCGAATTCGACGTTCAAGTATTCCTTCAAGCCATTCCACTGCCTACGGATCTCGTCGATATCGCGATAAGTCATGAAACTTGGATGCAAGCCAATCCGATGGCCTCGGCCGAGAATCTCCGCTATCAAATTGCGAATTGCTGGATCCGAAAGGCGATAATCCGCGTCTATGTTGAGCCCCGTGCGCAATGAAAAAAGGTAGAATGTACTCACATGACCGGCACCTTCTGACCGATCCATGATCCAACTAAACGTATTAAATGGATCATGGGCAAAAAAATGCCTAGCTCCGGTTAATCTCTGCAGCGGACCGTAAAATATATTGGAAAAGCTTTTTCTGCGAAAGACATCTGCAGCGATACCACTGGCCAAGTTTTTAGCTCCGCCAAATGCAAACCTGCTAGGATGATCTACGTCATGCGACAGATCCATGCAAAATGACTTTTGAGTTAGCGTAATGGACTTGTCTGCTCGCTTGACAGCACTGCGAATGAATTGCATCCACTCATCGACGATAGGGCGTTCGATAAGTTCAAACTTACTTAGAACCGAATTTGAATATAGGAAGCGGTCGTCGTCGTCGAAATCAGAGCAATAAACCTCTTCTATGCGGTTGAGCATAAAAAAGATGAGCTGTATCAGATCGTACTCAATAATCAGATGATTTCTCGATTTCCAGCGTATTAAGCCCTTTTTAGCTGAACTTCCAAGGCCTGGTAAGGAACGGTGGCGATAGTTTTCGAAGAATTCGTCCTGCCCTTTGATTAAGTGATTCTTGTTATAGGGATCAAACGTTCTGTCACGAACGATTCGAATTTCAAAATCTGACTTTTCGAAAGATATCAAGCAGAGCCCCGTATCGCAGGATACACTTGCTTGCGTGGAGACCCGCTGCCTGAAAATCTCAGTCACCCAAGCTAACGCGTTTGGCGTTGCTGATCGGTCATGCAGATTCATTTTTTTGGCCCCTTATGAGTCGCCTCATTAAAAAGAACGGAAGCTTGTGGATGTTATCCCACCGCCTTGCATTGCATGTAAGGCATGTGGGATTGCCACAAATTGTTATTCGTGGGTTCTCTTTTAGAGCGTCAACGTCGCAATCGTACAGGGATCTTCCTCGTCCAATTAATGAGTAAGCATTGCCGATATAACCGGTCTCAATACATTCGTTGAGGACATACCTAGAGTACAGCTTAACGTAAGAATTTGAGCAAAGTCCAAGATCAGGACGTCTGAATAGTTCGAGAGCGCCATCTGATGTCCGAAAGTATGTCTTTGATAGTTTTGGGAATATCACAAGTTTATGTAGGCCATTATCGAACTCAGCAAGATGGGTCGTGGTGAAGCCTGGGCTGTCCTTAACGCAACCGACCAGTAGGAATTTGGCGTCAAGGTCTATGAGTCGCCTGATGGGTTCATAGGCCGGGGATTTTTCGTCGTGACCTTCGGTTATTTGCCTTGCATGCATACCAACGGCGACAACCGAATTGGTTGGGTGAGCGCTTCGAAAAGAATCGTCACGGCAAAGCAATCTATTTGGTACAGCGCCGGCATAGCTTTTGGCATAACGGTGAAAGGCGGTTTTGGGATCGGGCTGCCTTATCGTGAAGTCTGTATAGGCCAGGGAGACAAGCGTTCCGTTTGTGCCGAGAACCTTAAGGAATGCTTCGATAATAGCTTCTCCGCCTCCTTCAACTGTCCCGATCCTTTTGGGGCTCGCTCGTAAGAGTATTGTGTCACCAGAACGTACACCGAGAGCTTCTATGTCAGTCTCAAGCCTTGCCTGCGATATTGACCCAATCATCACCCTTTTTCCAGTTCTCACTACGAGCACCGGGGGGCGCTCGGTTTTCTTTCGATGTCGTGGCGACGTAGCTAACTATCGGTCCGAATCTGATTTACCGATGACTTCACGTACTGCATCGACAACTCGGTTGCGATCCTCGACCGACAAGTAGGGGTGCATCGGCAGGCTCATTACCTCTTCGGCCGCCTGGTCGCCATGGGGGACGTCGGCTTTGGCGTCAGGGACGGCGGGTATTGGAAGGCAGTGGGAACGCCGGCTTCCTTGAGCCTTTCTTGCACGCGGTCGCGTTCGTCGACGCGTATCGTGTACTGCGCCCAGGCGCTGCTCCTGTCCTGATGGATTCTGCGAATTCGGATCCCATGGTCGCGAAAGGCACCGTAGTATGCGTTGGCGAGCGCTCGCCGTGCGGCGATCTCCTTGTCCAGTACCGTAAGCTTGGGCAGAAGAATAGCCGCCTGAAGTGTGTCGAGCCGCGAATTCACGCCGACGCGGACATGGTAAAATCGGCGTTCCTGACCTTGACAGGCGATCTGGCGCAGCGCCTTGACTTGAGTGGCTGCGCCAACGATACAAGCCGCGGCGCGATAACGCCAACCGTACCCCTGCGTCCTTCATGGCGAGCGCTTGTTCGCGAAAGAAACTGCCGGATGGGTCGTCCGGGTCTGACGGGTACCAAGAGGGGATAAAAAGCACGTGCATTCTTTCAGGCAGCTTCAACAATACCGCGACCCCCAGAGTGTTTCAGGAATTTTCGGCGTCAGGCCAACGGGTAGACACATGAGTTTCTACCAAATTACGTTTTTCCTTCGGCGCGCAAAGGATGTTGAATACGCCAAGGTTCGCCCGCACTTGGTCAAGGGGTTTGAGCGTAAGTCTCCCGCGTTCGAACAAGCCGAGCACAGGGTGCACCTTTTCGATTTCCAGGATGTCGTAGTTTTCGCCTGCCAAGAACTCGAAGGTTCCAAATCTGTCGAAAAGATCGAATGCTGTGTTAGAGATTTCCATCATGATGAATGGTCGCAGTCGCGCGATGCCGTTTTCCAGTCCCTTAATTGCGGCTCCTTCGAAACCTTCGATGTCGATCTTGATGAAATCGAGCTTGTCCAGCTTTTCGGACTGGATGAAGTCGTCGCCTTGGCGGATGTCTAGTCGGCCCACCGATTGAGCTGATGGATCATGACCCTTGACAAAGGAGCCCATCGCATTGTTTCGCGAACTTGGATCAAAAAAAAATTCCTCGCTGCTATTTTCGTCTCCTAGGCCAAACGGGAAGAAGCGAATATTCGTTTTGCCGTTCGCCTTTGCACGTCGATCGGCGATCGCGCTTACAGCGTGCAATGGGTCGAAAGCATAGACGCTCTTCGCGCGTTTTGACATGACCAATGTATGCTGACCCATGTTGCAGCCTATGTCGAAGCACACACAATCGTTGATGCGATCGGTGAGCAGTTCGATAAGGTCGAGCTCATATGGCTCATATGATCCATAGAAGTATACGATATAGTCCTGCGCGTTCGACAGGTCACCGGAGTAAGTTAGGCCCCTCATTCTGACAGTGAAGGGCTTAGGGCCGACCGTGTTGAGCGGATAAGTCAGGTTAAGCAGGCGTCGCTTGAGTTCCGGCCGAATAAAACGCAGCTGGGTGATGTTCCGGATGAGCGATTTCAATGTCGGTGTCTCCTCTGGGTCGACATCCGGTTGGGATTTGATGTCAAGCGCTTCATTGCTAATTATCACTTTTAATAAGACTTGCCGACGACGTCGAGCACGGCCTCAATAATCAGGCTTCGGTCCTCGGCGGCCATGTAGGGATGCATCGGCAGGCTCATTACCTCTTCGGCCGCCAGGTCGCCATGGGGAACGTCGGCTTCGGCGTCAGCGACGGCGGGCTGGCGATTGAGCGCAAGCGGGTAGTGGACGGCTGTGGGAACGCCGGCTTCCTTGAGCCTTTCTTGCACGCGGTCGCGTTCATAGACGCGAATCGTGTACTGTGCCCAAGCGCTGCTCCTGTCCTCATAAATTCTGGGGGTTCGAATCGCATTGTTGCGAAACGCCTCGTCATATGTATTGGCGAGCGCTCGCCGGGCGGCGATCTCCTTGTCCAGTATCGTAAGCTTGGGCAGAAGAATGGCCGCCTGCAGCGTGTCAAGCCTCGAATTCACACCGAGGCGGACATGATAATATCGACGTTCCTGCCCGTGACGGGCGATCTGGCGCAGCGCCTTTGCCAGTTCCGGATCGGAGGTGAACATCGCGCCGCCATCTCCGTAGCAGCCTAGCGGCTTTGAGGGGAAAAAACTGGTGCAGCCTATGGTCGTCAAGTTGCAGGATTTGCTACCCCGGTAGTTAGCGCCAAAGCTTTGCGCGCCATCTTCGATCACCGGCAGCGAATGTTTGTCCGCGATCGAAAGGATCGAATCGAAATCGGCGGGCTGGCCGTAGAGCGACACCGCT
The DNA here is from genome assembly GCA_029233925.1 of Rhizobiaceae bacterium. GTDB lineage: Bacteria > Pseudomonadota > Alphaproteobacteria > Rhizobiales > Rhizobiaceae > Hoeflea_A. The sequence continues at coordinate 58,065 of JARGOX010000001.1, read as the reverse complement.
ATGATTGCCTTCGTGCGCGGCGTGATCGCCGCTTCCAGCTTTGCCGGGTCGAGATTGTAGCTTACCGGATCGATATCGACATAGACGAGTCTAGCGCCGAGCAGTGCGGCGGTTCCTGCGGTCGCGATATAGGAGAAACTTGGGCTGATGACCTCGTCGTCTTCTGACACACCCAGCGCCATGAGCGCGATCTGGAGCGCGTCGGTGCCATTGGCGCATGTGATGCAATGAGACGCGCCCGTGTAGGCGGCGAGGCGCTCCTCGAGTTCTGCCACTTCTGGGCCTAATATGTACCGTCCGTGCGCCAGCACTTTTGTAATACCAGCCTCGATTTCGATGCGTAGTCGGTCCTGCTGAGCATGGAGATCTATGAAAGGGATCATTTGGCGAGTTCATCCCTGGTTAGGCGACCCGCCTTAAGTACGTAGCTATCACCCTTGACAGGGCAGGTTGCTTGGCCGTCACCTTTGAGCGGCAGATCAAGCCGTTGGCCATGGGCACTAACCCATCCAATCTGGCGGGCTGGAATACCCACAACGAGCGCAAAATCGGGGACGTCTTGCGTCACAACGGCTCCGGCCCCCACGAAAGCGAATTGCCCGATCGATAAACCACACACAATGGTGCAATTCGCGCCAAGAGTGGCGCCACGATGTACCAAGGTGTCGCGGTATTCGTTTTTTTTCTCGACCAAAGCACGGGGGTTATACACATTTGTAAAAACCATTGAAGGGCCACAGAATACACCTTCCTCAAGAGACACGTTATCATAGATGCTGACATTGTTCTGAATCTTGCAGTAATCCCCAATCTTCACAAGATTGCCGATGAACACACCTTGTCCAAGGGATACACAAGCGCCAATACGCGCGCCGCTGCAGATATGAACGAAATGCCATACCCGACTTCCGTCACCGATCTCCGCACCGTCATCAATGATCGCGCTGGGATGAGCATCGTACCCCATCACGCCACCTGCGCAACAAAAGGGTGTCTCTCGCCCCTATTGGTCACCGTAGCCGTGCGGATTTCTGCGACGGTTTCAATTGCAACTCGGTTTTCCTCCAGCCCAAAGCCGCGCCCGGCAAGTATCTCCTCATAGGAGCGAGTATGCAGGTCGCTGAAACCGCCCGAAAATTCGATTTGTTCATTGTCAAGCGTGATAGACCGATAAGTGCGCTGCCCGGCTGCTCTCAAACCCTTGGGCACATCGTCCACTTCAAGTGAGAGAAACCACCGCACCCGAGCTTTCTCGTACTCGAGATAACCCGCAGCCCTAGTGGGTGTGTGGAGATGTACCAAGTTTTCTTTTAATCCACCGAAAAGATAGTGCAGCATGTCAAAGAAATGTACGCCAATGTTGGTTGCGATGCCGCCTGATTTTTTTTCGTCACCCTTCCAGCTTTGTAGATACCAACGCCCGCGGGAGGTAATGTATGTGAGATCGACTTCATGTCTACTAACGCTCTTCGTGGCCTGTATCTTCCTGCGTAGAGCTATGATCGATGGGTGAATGCGCAACTGCAGAATGGTATTGACATGGTTTCCCGTATCGGCCTCAATCTCTTTCAGTCCATCAATGTTCCATGGATTGAGTACAAGTGGTTTTTCACAGATTGTATTTGCACCAGAGCGCAGGGCAAAACGCATGTGGCTGTCATGCAGGTAGTTTGGGGAGGTGATTGATATATACTCGACCCCCGCATTGTTGCGGCCAAGCTTGTCGATATGCCTATCAAAACGCTCAAACTCCGTAAAAAAATGCGCATTTGGAAAGAAGCTATCCATGATACCGACCGAGTCGTTCGGGTCTAGCGCCGATACCAACTCATTGCCTGTGTCGCGGATTGCAGCCATGTGGCGCGGCGCAATGTAACCTGCTGCGCCGATGAGGGCAAAGCGTGTCATTTGAGTTCTCCTTTCATAGCCTTACGTCGCTTTCGCCCGCCTGCGCTGCGAATATTTGATCGCAAAGCCTGCAACCAAGCTTGAAGGCATGGATGTTCACTAAAAAAAATGTATCGGAATTGATTTGGACGCTGGTTAAGAGGACAAGCTTCCGGGTAATCGCAATAATATTGCTGCATTGGGGCCTATCTCTCTACCGCCCATCATTTCCCGTAATAATCCCGGAACCATTCCACAAACAGCCTGATCCCGTCGCGGAAATCTGTCTTCGGGCGATAGCCGGTCAGGCTTTGCAACAGGTCTGCATTGGCCCAGGTTGCGGGCACGTCGCCGGTCTGCATGCCCAAGTAATTGCGGGTCGCTTTCTTGCCGAGGCAATCCTCGATCGCGTCGATGAAATCCAGCAGGCGCACCTTGTCGGAATTGCCGATATTGACAATGCGATAGGGCGCCACGGGCGACAGGCTGTCACCTTCGGGCACGACGCCATCAGCCGGTCGTTCGGGCACGGCGTCAATCAGCAGGCGGATGGCCCGCACAAGATCATCCACATAGGTGAAATCACGATACATGTCGCCGTGGTTATAAATATCAATGGGGCGGTCATCGAGAATAGCGTCGACAAATTTGTAAAGCGCCAGGTCAGGCCGTCCCCAGGTGCCGTAAACGGTGAAAAACCGGAACATCGTGGTCGGCAGATCGTGGAGATGCGCATAGGCATGCCCCATGCTCTCACTGGCCTTCTTCGTCGCGGCATAGATCGTTAGTTGTGTGTCGGCCTTTTCGGTCTCGATGAAGGGCATATCTTCATTGGCGCCATAGACCGACGAGGTAGAGGCCATCAGCAGGTGCTTCACTTCGAGACGGCGTGCTGCCTCCATGATGTTGAAGCTGCCGATCACATTGGCATCGAGATAGGCACGCGGGTTTTCAAGGCTGTAGCGCACGCCCGCCTGGGCGGCCAGATGCACAATCACCTCCGGTGCGAATTCATCGGCAATGCGGTCAAAAAGCGCCTGGTCTTCCAGCATGCCCTCATGCATCGAAAAGTTTGGATCCTGCAGCAACATCGCATGGCGGCGTTGTTTCAGCCGGACATCGTAATAATCGGTCATGCCGTCATAGCCATGCACCCGGAAGCCCTCGGCCAGCAGGAGTTTCGCTAGATGAAAGCCGATGAAACCAGCTGTGCCGGTGATAAGAATGCGTTTCATGGGATGCGGTTTCTTTTTTCCAGGTTTCATTTTCGCGGCGCGGGCGATATTTCGCCGGCCATGTCCATTTCTTCCTGCAGCGTCTGAATTTCCGCCTGCAGCGCCTCGAATTCCTCCAGCTTGCGCCGTAGGAACCGGCCGGTGAGGGCGGCTTTTTCGGCGACGCCCTTGGGGGTCAGGATATAGGCGTAGCGGCGCTTGTCATCGGCGGCGGAAAAATTGCCAAATTTGACAAGGCCCTTTTCCACCAAGGCGCTCAGCAGGTAATGGGTGCTGCCGACGCTGATGCCCACTGTGGCGGCGAGATCGCGCTGGCTCATTTCGGGGTTTTCCTGCAGCAGGCGCAAGACGCGAAACCGCACATCCTCCTGAAGCTTGCTGCGCTGACCGGCCATCAGCGCGCGCCAACCGATGTATTGACTGGGCAGGCTACCGCACAAGGACTGCCTTGATGGCCCCTCGGGTAAATGTCTATTCTGATCTGGCAGGCGTGATTCGACATCGTTCTGAATTGAGCGATATCACGCGGTTGCATCGGCGAGAAGCCCCCAAATGGTGCATATGGTTGCAATTTGCCGGGCGGTTGGGGGGCTTGCGTGAAAAAAGATGCACTCTCCACGTGTAGACAAGCCGATTTTCCGGTGGACAATTATTAAATATTATCAATGGTTTGTGCCGCCACTTTGGCCGCTTCAACACGTGTGCACTAACGAGTCATCCATTGCCCCTTGCAATTGTTCGGTTTTGAGCGATATTTGACGGGCACTTTGCATGTCTCTTCAAACCATGGGTGTTTCATGACCTGTCACGATGGCACAACCAGATGGTTTCTGGCGCAGTTGAAACCCAATTGCCAGCGTATAGCCCAGCGCAATCTGACGCAGCAGGGGTTCCAGACCTTTCTGCCGCTGCGCGAAGAGACACGGCGGCACAGGGGCAAGTTTCACAGTGCGCTGAAACCGCTGTTTCCCGGCTATATCTTTGTTGCCTTTGATGCGGCTTTGGGCGGCTGGAACGCCATCAATTCCACCTATGGCATCACCCGGCTGGTGCGCTTTGGCGAAGCGCCGGCTGCCGTTCCTACCGATATTGTCTCACAGCTGATGCTGCGGTGTGATGAGGCGGGCAAGCTGTTGCCGCCGCGCGCTCTCAAATCAGGCGATGCGGTGTCACTCACCTCCGGACCCTTTTCGGAATTTGTCGCAACGGTGGAGCAATATGCGCCGGACAAAAGGGTCTGGGTACTGCTGGACCTGATGGGGCGGCAAACGAGGATTGCCGTCGAAGCCGAAGCGCTTCGGTTGGCCTGATGTTGTGTCCGGCGTGGTTTCGGCTAACGGCCCGTCAGCGCATAGGCCATCTGCCCGACAATTTCCTTCACGGCTGTATTCAGCACATTGAGATTGCCGGTGAGGTTCCAGCCGATGCCATCCATGAAGCTGCCGGTGCGGTAATCGACCGGGTAGGGCACAAGGCCCACCCAGCCGGCGGAATCAAAGCTGCGCATGGCGCGCGGCATATGGAAGGCGCTGGTCACCAGCAGCCAGGTCTCGCCGTCTTGCGGCTGGGCCAGCGCCAGGCTGAGGCGGGCATTCTCCGCAGTGTTGCGTGATGCGCCTTCCAGCAGCAGCCGGTCCGGGGCAAGCCCCTGTGCGACAAAGAATTGCGCCGCCGCGCCGGCCTCCGGCGCCGAGGAGCCGCCCAGATGGCGCAGCCGCCCGCTGCCGCCGGTAAACAGCAGGCGCGCTTGCGGAAACCGGCGGGCCAGCGCCAGGGCCGTGGTCAGGCGTTCGGCCCCTTCGCCCAATTGTGTCTGCTGCCAAAAGGCCGTGCCATCGGCATCCTCGCCGCCACCCAGAACGATGATACCATCGACCTGCGACAGCGCCGGGTCCGTGGGATAGGTCCGCTCGGCGATTTGCAGCAGCGGGTCGCCGAGCGGCAGAATGGCGATGGCGAGCATGGCCACAAAGGTCACCAGGCTCATGAACCGGGCAAGGCCCTGCCGCTTGAACAGCGTGGCCAGGGCAATGAGACCCACGGCGATGACCATCCATGTGTCGACGCGGATCAGGGCGCCCACCAGCTTGGAGGCGATGAAGAAGACTGTGTCCATGGCGCCTTACCCTGCTTTGGTCATTTGGCTGATCGCGGCCTGATAGGCCTCGACAATGATGGCCTCGTCGAATTGCCGCTCCATCTTGTCGCGCCCGGCGCGGCCCATGGCGGCTTTTTCCGCATGGGGCATGGCAAGAAACTGCAGGCAGGCGGCCGCCAGGCTTTCGGCATTGCGCACTTCGCACAGCAGGCCGGAGACGCCGTCATCGACGATCGACCGGCAGCCCGCCACATCCGTGGCGATCAGCGGTCGCGCCATGGCTGCGGCCTCGATCAGGGTGCGCGGCGCGCCTTCGCGATAGGAGGGCAGCACCACGCAATGGGCAGCGCGAATGAAAGGGCGCACATCGTCCGCTGTGCCCAGATGTTCGATCACGCCTTCGGCCTGCCAGCCGCGCACCGTGTCGGCATTGATGGCGGTGCGGTTTTCCGAGCCGATGGCGCCCAACAGTTGAAATCGCGCTTCGGGCCATTGCGCCTTGACCTGCCGCGCGGCCTCGACGAATTCCAGCACACCCTTGTCACGCAGCAGCCGGGCGATCATCAGGAAGGTTGGTGGCTGCTTCTGCGGCGGCAGGTCGCTGGCGGCAAAATGCCTGAGGCCGATGCCGGAGCCGGGCAGGCGGCGTGCCTGTTGCGGCTGCACCAGCCGGCGCGCGACAAAGAGTTGCAGATCGTCATCGTTCTGGAAGAAGACGACGGGCAAAGGCCCGAAGGCCCGGCGATAAAGCGCTTCGGCGACCCGCTGCAGCAGCCCGCCCGAAAGGAAGGCGGTGCCAAGCCCGGTGACATTGGGGATGAATGGAATTTGGCAGGCCCGGGCGGCCATGGCGCCAAAAATATTGTTCTTGATCGTATAGCTCAGCACGATGTCGGGTTTTTCGGCGCGAAAGATGCGCTTGGTGCGCTGAATCAGCTTGAGATCCTGCAAGGGGTTGAGACCCTTGACGCTCATCTCCAGCGGCATGAAACCACAACCAAGCTGTTCCAGTTCGCGGACACTGTCATCGGGCGGCGCCAGCACAGTGACGCGGTGGCCATCGGCCAGCAGCGCCTGGACCAGCGCACGGCGGAAGTTCCAGATGTTCCAGGCCGCATTCACGGTCATCATGATATGCATCGTCGCGCCTCGCCAGCATTGTGCAAAAAGTTGCGGCCTGTTTAGATCACATCCGTTTCGAATGGAAACCTTTGAAGAAAACATGATGCGGATTTCCGCTGCAAGGCTGCTGCGCGGTCTCGATGCCGTTTGGTCAAGATCACATTACAAATCGGGTCGACTGTGTTATTGACGGGCAGATGCATGCGTGTCCCGCATTGAGGGCGCCTGCCAACACAGGAAACAACCATGGCCAATTACCGCTGCGATGTCTGCAACATGGGCGTCACGCTCAATTGTACCGATTGCAATGAGCCCCTTGTCAATGATTCCATCACAAGGGACGACGGCTCCTCGGTGCAGGTGTCGCGTTGCCCGAAATGCGAAGGCAAGATCAAATCGCCCATGTGCTGTGGCCAGGATATGACCTGCACCGTCGCCGCCGCCTGATATTATGAGGCCGGATGACCGGGTCTGATGAGCGAGGCCTGATGACTGGGCGCAGTTAAAGGGAGCCTGTGAACGGGCTCCACGATATCGCGCTCCGCCTTGGGTTTGCTCAGGGCCACTTCCCTGCGTGATGGCTTCATTGATTCGGAAATCATCGATGCCGCATCACGTCGGGGTTCTCAATCAGGCGGAGGGTTGTGAAATGGCCACAACCGACTGATATTCGGACATCTGACCCGCTCCTGAAGCCCCATTTGGGGAATTTTTGTCGCCCGCAAATATCTATGACTGGAGCGGTTTTCATGTCGGGATCGGTGGCGGCACAAGCGTTGCCGTGCATGATCTGAGTACGCCCGCCTTTGGTGGTGCATCGTTCAATGGCATTGGCGGCGACGGATTGTTCGGTCAGGTTTCCGCCGGCTATGATTTTGTCTTCGACAATGGTTTCCTGCTGGGTGCGGAAGTGTCCGGTCGTTATGGTGACGTCAAAACAAAGGCATCACTGGGCGGCCTCAGTGCCGATCTGACGGCCGAATACGGCTTTGATGCGGTGGCCCGGCTTGGCTATTCCGTGGCGCCCAACGTGCTGGGCTATGTTCTGGGCGTTGGCATGGAAACGGCGCTGCGCAACAATCTGACGCTGAAAACCGAATACCGTTACGCCAAATACAACAGCCATGATGTTCTGGGCGGCGGTCTTCTTTTCGTTGATCCCTCCACCCATTCATTCCTGACCACCCTGAACTATCGTTTCAATGGCGGCCCATCCTCGCAGACCATGGCGCCTGTCAATTACGACTGGACCGGTTTCAAGGTTGGTGCATCCGTGGGCGCAGGGGCATTGGTGCATGATGTTGATGTCGCAGGCGGCGGTTTCAATTTCAATGGCATTGGTGGCGAAGGTATCTTCGGCGATATCAATATCGGTTATGATCATCAGTTCAACGACCGCTTCGTCGGCGGTATCCAGATTGCCGGTCGCTACTGCAACATGCAGACGGAACTGAACGTTTTTGGCGGTTCCGGCGATATCACGGCTGATTATGGCATTGATGTGCTGGCACGGCTCGGCATGCTGGTCGGCGACAGAAGCCTGGCCTATGTCATCGGTGGTTACAGCTGGCAGCATTTTGATCTCAGCACATCGCCAGCGATCTTCAGCTATGACTGGGATGCCAATGGCTTCACGGTCGGCACCGGTCTGGAAGTGGCCTTCAGCCAGAAGATCACCGGTTTCACCGAATACCGTTATTCGCATTATGAATCCGAAGATTTTGGCTCAGGCGGTTTTCTTGAAGCCACACCCCGCATGTACACGGTGCGGATGGGTGTAAAATACAAGTTCTGATAGGGCTGCCGGCCACGCCGGCGCGTCTATATGAAACTTTGCGGTGAGGCCGCTTCAACCGGCAGTTCCCGAACATCGGGGCCGGGTGGAGCGGCCTCTGCGCGTCTGCCGAACTGTTGAAGCCTTTCTCCTGCCGGATGGTTTTCACAATAAATTTACCAGCCCAATTCACGTTCCATTCACGATAAGATTGATAATGTCCTGCTATTATTATCATGCGTGAAACCATGTGGTAGGGAGAATTTGAAATGCAATGATCGGTGTCGGCAAAGCCGTTGGCTTGATAAATCATTGAATTCTTAAAGCTTGTTGTCCCTCTTTTGACAGGTCTTTGCAAAAGGGAGTGAACGATAGATATACCCCATATGGGGGATAGGACCTCTGGTGCGGGCCTGTTATTTCTTCGCCCGATTATGGGTAAAACCAACAGGACAGGCGGCATTGATGGCAAAGCGGCCTGTGGCTAGAATATTACATGTGCGATTCAATAAATTGATAGGGGTTAGGCGCAGGGTCTTCACCCTGTGTGCGGTGATGATTTTCAACCTTTGGTAACGTTCAGGGGCGGCTGCATATGGAATTGCGAAATAAGTTGTCAGGGCGCGGGCCGGGTCAAAAGGGTCAAAACGGGGCAGATCCGGATATCTCTGCGCGCCGGCAATGGCAAACCGGGCCGAACAGGAATTCGGCAGCTTCGAGGGTATGGATGGGCGGCTGGAATGATGAAACATATGACAGGATTCTTCGCCAGATCTACGAATCGGCCAGCACGCCGGAGCTCTGGTCTCCCACGCTGGACACAATTGCCGAATTTCTGGATGTCGGCTTCATGCATCTTCTCTTTGCCCATCCGGAGACGAATTTTGAATATATAGAAGTCGCGCCACGCGAAGATCCGGATTTCAATGCCGAATATCTGCGGGATTTTGTGGATCTGGATTTCAGGTTGGAAAGGTTCAAGAAGCAACCCATTGGTGTGGCTTTTGACGAAAGGCAGATTTCCTCTCCTGAAGAACGCAAACGCTCACCGATTTATCAGGAACTCTACCCCAGGCACAACGTGCACCAACTGTTGATGGCCAATATGAGCATTGATGAAAGCCGGGCAGGGGTCAGCGTCACCACCCGCAATTGGGCCGACGAATTTTCGGACGGGCAGAGACAGGCCTTTCAGCGGTTGCTGCCGCATATTCTGCAATCCATGCGCATTACAAAGCAGAATATGGATCTGCAGTTCTCCCGCTTCCTTGCATTCGAGGCCCTTGACGGCGTCAACTCGGCAATTTTCCTGTTTTTTCACCAACAGCTCGTTCAGGTGAACAATACCGGAAAGCAGCTTCTCGATGAAGGTTTTTTCCTTATCAGAAATGGCCAGATCGCCCTTTCAAATGCGGCTGCAGACCGGGAGCTACAGACATGGTTGCAACAGGCCAACCCTTTTTCCTGCCCCCCCTTGCTCTTGCGTGATGACGCTGACAGGGCGGAATATTTGATCAGATTGCATGATCCAAAGCCGCATTTCAGCCGCGGCCGGTTGCAAAAAAGCGGCAGCCACATTGTTTCCATCACCCGCATCCGCAGCACCCGCTCGCTTTTGCTCCGCGATGTCGAGCAATTCTCCCATACCTACGGTCTCAGCGCTGCAGAAATGCGGGTCCTGCATGCGGTGCTCAATCACGGCAGTCTGAGTGATCTGGCGCAATCCAACGGGGTGAAAACGGATACCGTGCGCAAACAATTGAAATCGACCATGTCCAAAATGGATGTGAAGAGCCAGAAGATGCTGTTCCAGCTGTTTGAGCGCTACAACATTCTGGGGCCCTGATGCTGCGCATGAAGCCCAATCCATGCAACGGGCCAAACAGCATGCCACCAAATGCACCGGGCAAATCGCCTACCCCATTCAGGGGATATGCAATTTTGGCCCAATCTGTCATCAGTCATATCGACAATGCGGTGCGCGTCAGGGTAGAACCTGTGGCGAGAATCATTTTAACACGCATTGCAATTGCTGTGACGCAGGCTGGTGGTCCGTCTGCTTCGGTATGTGGGCGCATATTCCTGCAAACCACGGCCATAAAAAATTATCAAGGGACCCTGTTTCCGACATGACACCCTTTGAAAGCAGCACACCCGCCGTGGCGCAACCATCCTTGCTCAATCGCATCCGTTTTCAGCTTGCGGCCGGCCTGTTTTTCGCCTGCCTCATGCCGATGCTTCTGCGCTATGACATCCTGTTTGCGGAAAAACTGACGTCGGCGTCACAATACAATACGCTGGTGGCCACTGTTTGCGCTGTCCTTATTGGCTACTACGGATTGCGCCGCCTGAACCACTATCCCGGCATTACCAATATCTCCTACATATTGCCCAGTTTCACCTTCAGCTACAGTCTGGTGCTGGTCGTGATCCTGTTTTTTCGCGCGGATTATTCGCGGTTCTTCCTGCTCTTCAGTTTCATCAGCGCACAGATCTGTTTTCATGTCATCTGGTATGTCTCCAGCAGGGTGGGCAAGCCCAGTTTCGCCGTCGTGCCTGTCGGCAATACGACCCGGCTTTGCCGCATCAAGGACGTCCACTGGAAGGTGCTGAAGCGACCGCGCCTCAATGGTTTTCCCATCCAGGGGCTTGCCGTTGATCTGCGGGCCGATCTTTCGCCGCAATGGCAGGCTTTCATTGCCGATGTCGCCGTGCGCGGCGTCCCGGTCTATCATTACAAGCAGCTCAGTGAATCGCTGACCGGCAAGGTCGAAATCGAGCATCTGTCGGAAAACAATCTCGGCTCTTTGCTGCCCAGTTTCATCTACCTGCATTTCAAAAAATCGCTGGATATCCTGGGTGCGCTGTTTCTCATGCCCCTTTTGCTGCCACTCTTCGCCGTCATTGCCGTGCTGATCCGGCGCGACAGTGCCGGACCGGTGTTTTTCCGCCAGCCCCGAATGGGCTTTCAGGGCCATGTCTTCGAGGTCTGGAAATTCCGGACGATGGAACATGTGCAAAAGACCACCGTTTCGGAGCTTGAAGCCGCCAAGACATCCAACGGCGATCCCCGGGTGACGAAAATTGGGCGGTTCCTGCGAAAGACACGGCTTGATGAATTGCCGCAGGTCTTCAACGTGCTGCGTGGTGAAATGAGCTGGATAGGTCCGAGGCCCGAGGCCTTGCCCCTGTCGAAATGGTATGAAAAGGAAATACCTTTCTACCGTTACCGCCATATCGTGCGCCCCGGCATCACCGGCTGGGCACAGGTCAACCAGGGCCATGTGGCCGAAGTGGGCGAAGTGCAGACAAAACTCCACTTTGATTTCTACTACATCAAGAACTTTTCCATCTGGCTGGATATCCTCATCACAATGCGAACGATCGCCATCATCTACACGGGATTTGGTGCCCGTTGACAGGTTTTTGGGCAGGTGCAAGAGGGTTTTTCGAACCAAAGGTCTGTTGGCAATTGTGCCTGTCTTTCTATCGTGCAGCCTGACGGAACGTCTGGTGTGTCATCAACCCGCTTTATGAACCAGCAAAGCTTGGAGCCGACATGGATTTGAGTACAAAAAAGATTGCCGTGATCGGGCTTGGTTATGTCGGCCTGCCGCTGGCGGTGGAATTCGCAAAGTTCCATGACATCGTTGGCTTCGACATCAAGCCGGCACGAATTGAGCAATTGAAAAATGGCCATGACGAAACGCGCGAGGTAACCTCCGACGAGCTATTGGCATCAAGACGTCTCGGTTTTACCTCCAGCGAGCGCGATCTGGAAGATTGCCAGATCTTCATCGTGACTGTTCCAACACCGATCGACGGTGCCAAGCGACCCGATCTGACGCCCTTGAAAAAAGCGTCTGAGACGGTTGGCCGCGCTCTGAAGAAAGGCGGCGTTGTGATTTATGAATCCACCGTCTTCCCCGGGTGCACGCGAAACGTATGTGTTCCCATACTCGAAGCCGTTTCCGGTCTGAGGTTCAACGAGGAATTTTATACCGGCTACAGCCCCGAACGGGTCAATCCCGGGGACAAGCTGCACCGCATTCCACTGATAAAAAAGGTAACGAGCGGCTCCACGACACAGGTTGCCGACGCCGTCGATGCGCTTTACGGCAGGATCATAACGGCTGGCACCTTCAAGGCAGCAAACATCGAGGTGGCCGAAGCTGCCAAGGTCATCGAAAATACCCAACGCGATCTCAATATTGCCCTGATGAACGAATTGGCCATCATATTTGAACGGCTCGGTATCGATACAAATGATGTGCTTGAGGCTGCAGGTACCAAATGGAATTTTCTGCCATTTCGACCCGGACTGGTGGGCGGTCACTGCATAGGTGTTGACCCCTATTATCTAACGCACCGCGCCCAGGAGGCCGGCTATCATCCAGAAGTCATCCTCGCCGGCCGCCGGATCAATGATGGCATGGGTCCCTATGTGGCCAATCGGGTCAGCCGCCTGATGATGAAGAACGGCTTTCCCGTGGTCGGAAGTCGCATTCTGGTGATGGGGCTCTCTTTCAAGGAGGATTGCCCTGACCTCAGAAACTCCAAAGTCATTGATGTGATCCGGGAGCTGGACGGCTTCAATGCCAAGGTCGACGTTCATGATCCCTGGGTTTTGAGAGCTGAAGCCAGTCAGGAATATGGCATTGACCTTCTCGATAAACCACCAGAACCCGGTCAATATGATGCGATCATTCTTACCGTTGGTCACCAGGAGTTTATCGCCATGGGCGCTGAGCGCATTCGCCAATTGGGCCGGCCCGGCGCGGTGTTCTTTGATGTCAAAGGCATATTCGAGAAAAATCACTCTGACGGCAGGCTCTGACGTTCATTGTCGGAGTGTGATTTGTCAGCCCGACCGCAACATCGCCGCTATATCGTATGCGCCATGGGCAACTCTTCTGAGGTCTACAACCAGGGTTTGGTTGGACCCCGCCTTTAAAAGGCCATGCGTTCTGGACTTCCGACGAAATATATTGGCATTGTCTAACCTTGTGCATGCAACGAATGGACCCGGGATACATTCATGAAGACTGAAAAGACAAAGCTCGCAGGTGTCCTTGTACTGACACCCCGCAGATTTGGTGACAACCGGGGCTGGTTTTCGGAGACCTGGAACAGGCGCGCAATGCAACGCGCGGGCATTGCGCTGGATTTTGTCCAGGACAATCACTCATTCTCTGCTGAGCAGCATACCCTGCGCGGGCTGCACTATCAGGCGCCGCCCCATGCGCAGGACAAGCTGATTTCCTGTACCCGTGGCGCCATCCTCGATGTGGTGGTCGATGCGCGCAAGGGGTCTCCCACCTATGGCGATTGGCTGTCCATGGAACTGACGGCGGAAAATGGCCGGCAACTGCTTGTTCCCAAAGGGTTCCTGCACGGTTTCATCACGCGGGTTGCAGACACCGAAGTGCAATACAAATGCAGCGATTTTTATGCGGCCGAAAGCGATGGGGCGGTCCGTTGGGACAGTCTGGCCATTGACTGGCAGGCCGACGGCGATCCCGTGCTTTCCGCCAAGGATGCTGCCGCACCCGCGTTCGACAACTGGACATCGCCATTTGTGTGGGAGCGTAAGGTATGAAAATTCTGATCACCGGAGGCGCCGGTTTTATCGGCTCAGCAGTCATCCGCCTCGCCATGGCGCGCGACCACGCGGTGGTGAATCTGGATGCGCTCACCTATGCCGCCTGCCTGGACAATCTGGCCAGTGTTGCAGACAGTCCGCTCTATCAGTTCGAGAAGGCCGACATCCGCGACCGGGCGGCGCTTGATGCCATTTTTGACCGTCATGCGCCGGACGCAGTGATGCATCTGGCCGCCGAGAGCCACGTTGACCGGTCCATCGACGCCCCGGCTGATTTCATCGAGACGAATGTCCTGGGCACATTCAACATGCTGGAGGCGGCCCGGGCCTTTTGGGACGGGCAGGGCCGGCCAGATGCCTTCCGCTTCCATCATATCTCCACCGATGAAGTCTTTGGCAGTCTCGGCGAGACAGGGCTGTTCAGCGAGGATACGCCCTATGACCCGCGTTCGCCCTATTCTGCATCGAAAGCATCATCAGACCACTTGGTGCGTGCCTGGTCGGAGACCTACGGGCTGCCCGTTCTTGTCACCAATTGCTCCAACAACTATGGACCCTATCATTTTCCTGAAAAACTGATCCCGGTGGTGATCATCAAGGCCCTGGCGGGCGAGGCCATCCCCGTCTATGGCGACGGCGGCAATGTACGCGACTGGCTCTATGTCGAAGACCATGCCGACGCCCTGCTCACCGTGCTCGAAGGCGGCAAAGCCGGGCGCACCTACAATATCGGCGGCGAGAACGAGGCGACCAATATCCATCTGGTGCGCACGATCTGCGCGGAACTTGATCGCCTGCATGCCGATGGCGCGCCGCACGACCAATTGATCACCTTTGTGCCGGACCGGCCGGGCCACGACCGTCGCTATGCAATTGATCCGACCCGTATTCGAACCGAGCTGGGCTGGCGTCCATCGGTGACGATCGACGACGGCATCGCCCGCACCGTGCGCTGGTATCTGGAAAACGAGGATTGGTGGCGGCCCCTGCTGGATCGCAAGGGCGTCGGGCATCGGCTGGGAACGAAAGCATGAATGTTCTTGTCTTCGGCAGGACGGGGCAGGTGGCATCGGAACTTGCCCGGATCGCGCCGGAAGCACGCTTCGTCGGACGCGAGGAAGCCGATCTTGCCCAGCCTGCTGCCTGTGCCCGCCTGATCGCCGAAAGTGGGGCGAAGATTGTGATCAACGCAGCAGCCTACACCGCAGTCGATCGTGCGGAGAGCGAAGAGGACATTGCCACGCTGATCAACGGGGCGGCGCCTTCGGCAATGGCCGCGGCTGCGCGCCGGATCGGAGCGGCATTTGTTCATATCTCGACGGACTATGTCTTCGATGGCTCCGGCAAGACGCCCTGGCCTGCGGATGCACCTGTCGGGCCGATCAGCGCCTACGGGCGCAGCAAACTGGCCGGCGAAGATGGCGTGCGCGCCGCAGATGGCGCCTATGCCATTTTGCGCACCTCATGGGTTTTCTCGGCGCACGGCAGTAATTTTTTAAAGACAATGCTGCGCCTGGCAGGAACGCATGAAACGTTGCGTGTGGTTGCCGACCAGGTCGGCGGGCCAACACCTGCGTCTGATTTGGCCCGGGCGGTTCTTGAAATAGGCAGGCAATTGGTTGCGCACCCGGAGCTGTCAGGCACCTATCATTTTTCAGCCGCTCCCGACGTCAGTTGGGCTGATTTTGCCCGGAAAATCTTTGCGCAGGCAGGGTGCCCGACAACAGTCGCCGATATTGCCACCGCGGACTATCCGACCCCGGCGCGCCGCCCCATGAATTCGCGGCTGGATTGCAGCCGGACAGAGACTGTTTTCGGTTTGCAACGGCCAGACTGGAAAAACGGGAT
The DNA here is from genome assembly GCA_029233925.1 of Rhizobiaceae bacterium. Classification (GTDB taxonomy): domain Bacteria; phylum Pseudomonadota; class Alphaproteobacteria; order Rhizobiales; family Rhizobiaceae; genus Hoeflea_A. Next base: position 42,499 of record JARGOX010000001.1, on the reverse strand, counting down.
TACCAAAGTACTCAAGGAAATGGATGCGATGCCATGAAGCGAAAAGGGATCATTCTTGCGGGCGGTTCCGGCACCCGCCTCTACCCCATCACAATCGGTGTGTCGAAACAGCTCCTGCCGGTCTACGACAAACCGATGATATATTATCCGCTGAGCGTGCTGATGCATGCCGGTATTCGTGAAATCGCCATCATCACCACCGTGGAAGATCAGCCGCAATTCGTGCGCGTTCTCGGAGACGGAAGTCAGTGGGGTGTCTCGTTCCACTACATCATTCAACCCTCTCCTGACGGCCTTGCCCAGGCCTACCTGCTGGCGCGGGAATTTCTTGATGGCGCACCCTCGGCAATGGTCCTGGGCGACAATATCTTCTTTGGTCACGGGCTGCCGGAACAACTGGCGATTGCCGATGCAAGGCAGGTCGGCGGAACCGTGTTCGGTTATCGTGTTTCCGACCCGGAACGCTATGGCGTTGTTGGCTTCGATGAACAGGGGCGGGTGAGCGAACTCATTGAGAAGCCGGTCACGCCGCCATCCAACTACGCCGTGACCGGGCTCTATTTCCTTGACGGGCGCGCGCCGGATTTTGCGGCGCGGGTCAAACCGTCGGCGCGCGGCGAGCTTGAGATCACCGATCTGCTTTCGTTGTATCTCGAAGAGGGGTCACTCAATGTCGAAACAATGGGCCGCGGTTACGCCTGGCTTGATACGGGCACCCATAGCAGCATGCTTGACGCTGCAAATTTCGTGCGCACTCTGACCATGCGTCAGGGCCAGCAGGTTGGCTCGCCCGATGAAATTGCCTGTCACATGGGTTTCATATCCAAACAACAACTCAAGCTGAGGGCAGACCTTTTCAACAAAAACGATTACGGTCGTTATCTCAAGGATCTGTCCGAAGGCTATTGAGACCGATCCGCTGCAAAGTGAGCTGCTATCGCCGACCTTCGAGCGCCTACCAGGACCATGAAAGGTATCGCATTCGCATCGACTGCGATTGCGGCTCTTGTTATTGCATGCCTGGCCTTGTCCCACACACAGCTTCTCATCGCCATGCCGGGTACGGACAAGACCGGTCATCTGATCGGCTTTATTGCTTTGACCCTGCCATGCGCCCTTCTCAACCCGCGCGCATTGAAATGGTTGCTTCCTTTGGCGGTCCTGTTTGGCGGTGGCATCGAAATGATTCAGCCGGTTTTTGGCCGTCAGGGCGCATGGCCAGATTTTTACGCCGATGTTTTGGGGGCGGGGGCGGGCGCCTTGGCTGGGTTGCTCATGCGCCGCCTCGCAATCAGGTTTCTGGATAGTGCCAAGCCCCGATAATGGCTGCAGCGCAGCGTATTGGTCAACCAAGGAAACTGGATCTCGCCATATTGCCGTCACAACCTTACGTTATTCTTTGTCGATATGCGGCGCGTTTTGTTTCAAGCTCCATGGAAATATTTGCAGTATATATCTTGCACACGCCAGCATTTGCATGGGCCAAGGCCATGACAGCAGCGAGCTGCAATACTGGTTCTCATATTGGAGAAATGGGCAAATTCTGCCGTTCATAAACCCTTAGCAATAGGGGTTAACAAAGAATTTACCGCTGTCTGCGTTGGGGGCAATACCCCATACAGGGGGTTGCTTTTCCTGCCAATTTGTTGCATCTAAGAGACTAAGTTACAGTTGCTACTTTAAGGTGAATATGTCATTAAAATTTTTAGTGATATGAATTGCAGCTTGAGATTTGAATGCAGGCTTTATTGAAACGTTGTACTTGATGTCGGTCTGCATGTTGGGTGGCGAAATCGGAGAATGTTCATGAATGTGTTGAGAAGTCTGTCAATACATAGTCTTGCCGTGGTTACCGCGTTGAATTTCATGCCCGTGAATGCCTTTGCGCAGTCACAGTCTTTGGCTGATTGCAGCTGCCTTGTGCCTGCGGGTGCTGCCGGGCAGCCGATCGGGTCTATCGTTGCCGTTAATGGTCGTGTGCAGGTCTCCGGTGCAACCGGCTTTTCCGATTCGAAAGTGGGAACCATGCTGAGCGGTGGAAGCCGCGTTATCGTGGGTCCGCGGTCATCCGCCTCTCTGTCTCTTGGGGATAAGTGCCCCCTGCAGGTCAGCGCGAATCAGGATGTTGCACTTGATCCTGTCAACGCGAAGATTTGTGTCCGTGTCCTTGATCAGACAACGACGGCCGACGTTGAACTTGCTCCTATGAAAACAACCTCCGCCTTTGCCAATCCCTTTATTGTAGAGGATGCGACGCGGTCGGGGGTCGTGGTGTCTCCGCCTGTGCCTGCCACAGCAGTCCGTAGAGACGGCAATGTTCCTGTGCCCAAATCGCCGACCACTACGGCAACAACATTGGATACCGCTCGCGCTGTTCATGCCGCTCCGAACGACCCTGTGCCCGCCAACACTGGAGCTGCTCCAAACGCCGGGCAGCCAAACACTGGGCAATCTAACACGGCGCAGAATGAAGATAACGACGGCAACTCGGTTGCACTTGTGGTTCTGGGTCTTGCTGGTGTGGGTGGAATTGTAGCGCTTGCCCTGTCAGGTGGAGAGAGCTCCGTATCTGATTGAAGTGGCTGTTACCGACGCACAGACGGTCTTCAATTGGCCTTGCCTGGAGCAAGGCTAATGATTGTTTTTTGAACCATGATCGATCTTCATAGCCACATCCTTCCTGCAATTGACGACGGTGCGGCAGACCTTCGGGAATCCATGAAGATGGCGCGAATGGCAGTGGGCGATGGAATAACCTGCATGGCCTGCACACCCCACATTATTCCCGGCCTGTGGGCCAATACCGCTCAATCCATCGGCAGCGCAATGCACATTTTGCAGGCGAGGTTTCAGGAGGAAAAACTGGAACTGCGCCTGGTGTTGGGCGCCGACGTGCATATCGCACCCGACCTTCTTTCCTCACTTGACTCTGGGCATATCCCCACATTGAATGGCACACGCTATTTTCTGTTTGAGCCAACCCATCGTGTTCTTCCTCCGCGCATCGAAGACCTGGCAACACAGCTGATTGATGCTGGCTATGTGCCTATTCTAACCCACCCGGAACGACTGACCTGGCTGGAACATCATTATGACACGATCGAGCGGCTCAATCAGATCGGTTGTCTGTTGCAGGTCACGGCAGGGTCGGTCACGGGGGCATTTGGCAAGACGGCGCTTTATTATGCCGAAAGGCTGCTGGATGAGGGCCGTGTAGACATTCTTGCCAGCGATGCACATAATGTCAGTGGGCGCCCCCCCATTCTTTCCGCCGCCCGTGATTCGGTCGCTGAACGGTTGGATGAAGCGCAGGCCATGGCCATGGTCACGACCAGACCGGCACAGATTCTGGCCGATGTACCGCTTGTGCCGCATGGCCAGCGGAGCATGGGTACCGTAGCGCGAAAAAAGGAAAGCCAAAGTCTTTGGAAGAAATTGATGCGAAAGGACATGTCTTGAACCCCCTGTCCCAGCTTTTGTCCCCGCACCATTTCGCTGACAGGATCGGGCGGTTGTTTTTTCTTGTGTTGCTATGTTTTGGCATCAGTGCCTGTGTTGATACCAATGGTGGTCCCGGCGTTGGCCAATCGCAAACGACCAGCAGTATGCAAACGGCCGCAATCCCGGGTGCCAGCGCCGGCGGACTTCGTGTCGTCAAGGAGCTGCCGCCGCCGCCGCCGGGCGAAGACGGCGCATCCCAGCAAATTGCCAAGAATGACGTGCTCCAGGTGGATGTTTTTCAGGTGGATGAACTGGACCGGGTTGTTCAGGTGGATTCACTTGGCTATATCGCTCTGCCATTGATCGGACAGATCGAGGCTGCCGGAAATTCCGTCAGCGAACTGGCAAAGAAAATTGAAGCCAAATATGGCCAGAAATATCTTCAGTCTCCGGAAGTGAGTGTCTTCGTCAAGGAATCCATAGGCCAGCGCGTCGTGGTCAATGGCGAGGTTGCCAAGACAGGCATTTATCCGGTCACGGCAGAATCCTCGCTTCTCGCGGTCGTTTCCCAGGCCGGTGGTTTGACGCGAATTGCCGATCAATCCAAAGTCTATGTCTACCGCAAATATGGCGAGCAGCAACTTGTCGCAAATTACCACGTCGGCAGCATTCGTTCCGGTAAAAAACCAGATCCGTTGATCTACGGGGGTGACGTCATCGTCGTCTTTCCGTCCGCGACCAGGGTCGCTATGCGAAACCTTCTTGATGTTGCACGTGTTGCCTCAGCGACCATGGTTTTCGTACCATGAGGGGAGAGATTCGCATACCAAGCTTGAGGCCTGCTGGAAGAGAACTGAGCAAATGGGGTGATCATGCTCAATAACCCCAATCAGGGCAGGCCACCAGTTCCCGGTCAAATGCACCCCTCCCATGGCGAGATGGCGCCCTATGCGCCCTGGTACAACGCACAAGGCTATGGCACGCCGTTCGAAGAGGACGATGACGGCATAAATCCACTGGCGCTGTTGTTGTACCTGCTGAAATACCGCTGGATGATCGCCATATTGCTTGGCCTTGGCCTTGTGGTCGGCACCATGGTCACCTGGATGCAGACACCGCAATACAGAGCAACAGCCCAAATGGAAATCATGGTGCCAGCGGCCAAGGTCTTCCAGGATCTGGAACTCATGTCCCAATCCACCGATTCGCGGTTGTATCAGACAGCCCGTGAGAAGCTGAAAAGCCGCTCTCTTGCGCAGCGTGTGGTTTTCGAGCTGGGGCTTGCCGACAATGTGAAATTCATATTTCCGGCGCCGCAATTTGCCTTGTCCAACATATTCGCCCGTGCCTTCGGCTATGAAACCAGTAAAAACCTTGAGGATTTTGAGCCTGAACAGCGTGAGCGCATGGCCGTGGGGCGTTTGATTGGAAACCTGTCCGTCGATCTGATCAGGAATACCAGCCTCCTGGCCATTACCTATACCGATCAGAACCCGCTCTTTGCCAGTCAAATTGCCAACCAGATTGCCGCAAGTTACATTGATCAGGGTGTTGATCAAACCAGCGAAACCTCGGACCTTGCCCGCCAATTCATGCAGGAACAGGTTGTACAGATCAGGCAGCGGCTGCAGGACTCTGAAAAAGCACTGGTCAATTATGCCAAGCAGGAAGGCATCACCGTCACCGGCAGCGAAATGTCGCTGATTGCAGCCAATCTTCAAGATATCAACAATGCCCTGTCCAAGGCCGTACAGGAGCGGCTGGATACCGGCCGCCTGGTTCAGCAGATCGAGGCGGGCCGAGGCGCCAGCCTGCCGCAGGTTCTGGAGAGTTCCGGCATCCAGAAACTGAATGAGAGGCTCGCCGAATTAAGCGGCGTCTATCAGCAAAAGCGTTCGCTTCTAAAGCCCGATTTTCCCGAGATGAGGCAGCTTCAGGCCCAGATGACGGAGTTGGAAAAACAGGTTGGCGAGGCGGTCAAAGTGGTCACCAGCTCCATCCGCATCTCGCATGAAGAGGCAAAGGCCAAAGAGGCGGACCTGCGGACCAAACTTGCCGAACTCGAAGCCGATCAGTCCGCTTTTCAAGACAAGAATATTCAGTACACGATCTTGAAACGCGATGTAGATTCCAACCGTTCGCAATATGAAAGTCTTATCGGTAAATTGAACGAAGTCGGGGTCGGTTCAGCGTTGAAACGCGAAAGCACGGTGATTACCGATGCTGCTGTTCCACCAGGGGGGCCATTTTCCCCTCGCATGTCGACCAATCTGGCCATCGCACTCATGCTTTCCATGGTCCTTGCTGCTGCCATCATCTATCTGCTCGAATTGCTCAACAACACGTTCTCCAATCCGGACCAGATCGAAAGTGAATTGAAACTGCCCGTGTTGGGCATCCTGCCTCTGGTGGAAGACGCCAATATGGAGCAACAATTGAATGAGCAGCAATCGGCCCTGTCGGAGGCCTACCGCTCGTTGCGCACATCGCTGCAATTCACCGGCACTGACGGCAATCCGCGCTCACTGCTGGTGACAAGTTCCGAGCCGTCGGAGGGCAAATCGACAACTTCCTTCAAATTGGCCCAGGATTTTGCCTCGCTCGGCCTGCGGGTTCTGCTGATTGACGCGGACATGCGCAAGCCCAATCTTCATGCAAAATTCGGTACCGACAATGTGGTTGGCCTTTCCAATCTGTTGACAAATACGGTGCTGAAGGGCGATCTGAAAAAAATATTTCGAACGACACGATTTCCCAACGTGACATTTGTCAGTGCAGGCACGATCCCGCCCAATCCCCCAGATCTGCTCTCGTCGCCAAAGATGGCGCGTCTGCTTCAGGCCTGTAACGAGCGGTATGACATCGTTATCTTTGACAGTCCGCCCGTCATCGGCATTTCGGATTCTCCGATTCTGGCGCGCCTGGTGGAAGGGACCCTGTTGGTCGTTTCCGCCCATCAGGTGACGCGAAAAGGTGCCGCAGCAGCCCTCAAACGGTTGAAGAGTGTGGGCGCCAACGTCTTTGGAGCAACTCTGTCTAAGTTTGCAATCAACAAGTTTGAATATGCCTATGCATACCGATATATGTCGGAAGGTTACTACTCCTTGAGCGATGAAAGCGGAAACGCCGCGGCTGCAACTGCAGGAAAAAATCATGTCCATGGCAGCAATCCGATTGAAACAACTCGCGCTCGTATGCGTCGCGCTGGTGACTTTTTGCGCGGTCGCCTTAACGGGGATTAGCAATTATTATGCCCAGTTCCAGCCGCAGCAGGCGCTGACCTTCAATCCCTTCAATGCTGAAGCAGCCAATCGCTTTCTGGCCAATTGGTTGATCGAGCCTGATGCCGCTATCGATTTTGCGCATGTAGACAGGATTGCCCGGATGACGATCCGTTTTGCGCCCTCCCACGCGCAAACCTATGGACTGCTTGGAGAAATACGCCGCGCCCGCGAAGAAACCAAAAACGCCTACGCGCTATATGATGCCGCCTTGTCCGTTTCCAGCACGGAGGCGATTTCCCTGCAACGCACTTTGGCAACTGCGATCATCGGTGGCGACTATGCTGAAGCAATGGCCAAACTGGACATCCTGTTTCGTCGCTGGCCTTCCAATTTCAGCACTTTCTCCGTCATAATCCAGCCTTTGCTACGCGATCCCGAAGGCTACCGGGAGGCGCTTGCAACCTTGCGAACCGGGCCGCCTTGGCGTGGGCGGTTCCTGGGCGTTTTGAACCGTGATGTCAGCTCTCTGGACCTGGCCTATCGACTGCAGCTTGATCTGAATAACGACACTGATGTCAGTCGCCCAAATGAAATTGGCGGCACATTGTCAGCTCTTCTGCGCAACAAGAAATATGACCAGGCCTACCGGCTCTTTCTGCTGACCTTGAGCGAAGAAGATCAGCGGTATAACGGCTACGTGTTCAACGGTAATTTCATCCTGAAACCGTCTGGACGCCCCTTTGATTGGGCTTATGCAAATCGCCCTGGCGTTAGGATCTCGCGCATTGTCGGTGACAATGCTGACGGAACGGCCGGCAACCTGACCCTTGGTTTCCTTGGCAAGCCGGTAAAAAATGTCTCTTTAAGCCAATATATCTATCTTCCGGCCGGGCAATATCGTCTGAGCGCTGAAATCAGTGCATACAATCTAAAGGCTCCCAGGGGCCTCTATTGGAAACTTGACTGCATCAATCCAGCGGAGGCGGTTGCGCGCATTGATATCCCGGAAGGGAGCTACCGCAACACAACACTGCAGGCGGAATTTGACCTGCCTGACAGCAATTGCAGCATGATGCACCTGCAAATGGGCACCGATCTGATCGCTGAAAGCTTCCGCTATCCCTATTCGGGCACTATGCGGATTCATGAGGTAGCCCTAAGGAATATCGGTCTATGAAAACGGCAGCGGGTTCTAATGTAGATAAATATTTTCTGGGCATCACGCTTCTGGTTGCGATGGTCTTTGGCGGAGGAACGACGACTGGCCTGTCGACGGATGCTGGCATTCAGCTGCTCACTATCTTTACATCGACTTTCGTATGCCTTCGACATATGGACCGTGCCATTGACCGCCGTGTTTTCTGGTTCATGGCGGCGGCAAGCATGGCGATCCTGGTGCAGCTCCTGCCCATTGCCTCCAGCCTGACGCGTTCGACACAGGGCATTTTACCGGAAACCATGCCGCTTCCCGGACTTGACCCGCTGACAATAAGCCTTGGTGTCAGTCGCAGTGTTGAAGTTGCGGTCTGGTTTATGACCCTGTGCCTGTTTCTCACGGCTGTGCTGAAATTACGTTTCGAACAGGCCTATGGTCTGATTCCCTATTTCCTTGCAGGTGTCGTCCTGAATATGACTGCGGGCTTGATACAGTATTCCTATACCGGCCACGCCACTGTCACCGATATTTTCTCCTATGACCTCAAGGCGGGGTTCTTCATAAACGTCAATCATTTCTCTGATCTGGTCTTCATCTCGATCCCCTTTGCCTTCGTCTATTTCATCGAGACCAATCGCCTGATCGTCCTGACCGCTTACATTATCTCGGCGCTGCTTATCCTGCTGGCAGCGGGATCGACTGCGGGGGTTCTGATCGGCTTTGCCATGACAATTCTCAGTGTCGTTATTCTGTTTCAGCGCAGCCAGATCGGAATTCTGTCGATCCTTGGTGGTTCCATCATCCTTGGTATATATTCTGTGGGCGTCTGGGCGCGGCTGCAGGTTGAACAGGTAAACCTTGGCTACGGGCGTCTGGAATTTGCCTATACCACGCTGGACGGTATCCGCGATAACCTGCCATTTGGCATCGGCTATGGCAATTTTCTCACCGGCTACCCGGCCTATGAGAAGCCTGAAATGATTTTCCAGACCTATGTCAATCATGCACATAATGACTATCTTGAGCTTGTATTCGAAGGGGGTCTCATCGCCGCCTTGTTGATTGTCGCATTTATCGGCCTGTTTGCCTGGCGGGTAGGGCAGACGTTGCGCTGGCCATTGCACAAAGCGGCTACACTCGCCATCCTTTTCGTTCTCGTTCACTCGCTCGTTGATTACCCGCTACGCACGCTAGGCGTAGCCGTTCCATTTGTTTTGTTTATTGGTTTCTTGTTTCACCGCGGTCCCGAAATAGCCGAAACTGCTCCAGCAGCCACGGCGCAGGTCGATCTGAATGGCGACATGATTTTGGTGCCTCTCGAGGCCCCGTGACCATTCATCTGGCCGATCGTCAGGCGGCGACGGCAGCTTTGCTTCCAAGTTTTTCGATAATCGCACCAACCTCACTTGCCGGCAGCCCCTTGCTGAACAGAAATCCCTGTACCTCCGTGCAGCCTTCGCGGCGCACCCATTCAAGCTGTTGCGCCGTTTCGACACCCTCTGCGGTGGTGGTCATGCCAAGACTGGCGCCCAGGCTGGTGACAGCACGGATGATGGCCATTGTATTCTCTTCGCCGTTCATCGCACGAATGAAGGAGGAATCAATCTTGATCTTGTCGAATGGGAAACTCTGAAGATAGCTCAAGGAGGAATAACCGGTACCAAAATCGTCCATCGCTATGGAGACGCCAAGTGCGCGCAACCGGTGCAGGGTTGACAAGGTTTCCTCGGTCTCGGTCAGCAGCACACCTTCGGTAATTTCCAATTCCAGGCGCTTGGGCAAAAGTTGAGAAACAGACAGCGTTGTCATCACGGTTTCTGCCAGGCGAGGACTGCGGAATTGAGCCGGAGACAGATTGACCGCGACACGTACATCCTCCGGCCAGGTATTTGCATCCTTGCATGCCTGGTGCAAAACCCATTCGCCAAGCGGAATGATGAGGCCGATCTCCTCGGCAACGGGGATGAACTCTGCGGGAGAAACCATGCCGCGTTCGGGATGGTTCCAGCGAAGCAGCGCCTCGAACCCGCTGACCACATTGGCTTCAACATTCATCAAAGGTTGGTAGTGGAGAACAAACTCACCCTCTGCCAATCCGCGGTACAGATCGATCGCCATTTGGCGACGGGTCTGCATACGCGCATCCATTTCCGGTTCAAAGAAGTGATAGACACCACGTCCTTCTTCCTTGGATCGATACATTGCCAGGTCGGCATTTTTCAACAGAACTTCGGCTGTATTTCCGTCAGCAGGTGCCATTGCTATGCCGATGCTTGCACCAATTGCTATCGTTTGGCCGTCAATCTGGATGGTCTTGCTTATCGTATCAATCAATCTTTGTGCGAGAGCATGGGCGGCAGCCGGTTGATCCGGGTCGACCTGTACCACTGCAAATTCGTCGCCGCCAAAGCGGGCAACCGTGTCACTCTCGCGCAATGTTGACTGAAGGCGTTTTGCCACCGTTTGCAACACCCGGTCTCCAATGGGATGGCCAAGCGAATCGTTGACATCTTTGAAGTGGTCAAGGTCAATGCCCAACACGGCCAATTGCTGGTCCTCCGCCAGGTTTGTCAGGGCTTGGTTGACATTTTCGCTAAACAGCGTGCGATTGGGAAGATCTGTGAGCGCGTCGTGGCGGGACATATGAAAAATGCGTGCTTCTGAACGACGGCGGTCTGTAATATCCTCATGGGTCGCGAGCCAGCCTCCGCGCATCGGCTGAAAAACCACCGAAATGGTGCGTCCGTCATTGATCTCGCATATGCTGGCTCCATCTATTTTCCCGACAACAGTTTCTTCAATATCGCGCAGATAGGCCTCTGGATCGGGACCATGGAAGGTTTTTTGTCTGATGCGTTCGGCGTTGATGGCGGCATGGCTTGTGCCGGCGACTGTCAGTTCCGGCCGTAATTTGTAAAGGGCTGCATATTTTTCATTACACACGATAAGACGGTTGTCGTTGTCAAACATGCACAGTCCAATTGGCATATTGTCAATCGCCGATGCCAACCGGCTTCTGTTGCCTTCGGCAACTTCTGCGAGTTCCCGAGCCTGGATCACGCTGTCGCGATAGCCCTTTGTCGCAGAAATGAGCGCGGCCATCTCTTCGCTTGCGCCAGCAATGTCTCCCAGGTCAACATTTTCATCGCCCTCCATGAGCCGACGCATGGCGTTGCTGATGCGTTCCAAAGGTGTAGCGACCGCCCGCACTGCACGAAGGGTCCCAACAATGGCCGCCATAGCAGAACCGGCAATGAGCAACAAAATGACAAAAACGGCCTGTCGAACGATGGCCTTGCCACGCGATCGTGCGTCCTGAACCTGTTGGTGGACAATCTTTTCCAGTGCGTCGGTCTTTTGAAGTGCTGCCTCGAATGCATTGCCGCTATTTACGTAGAATTGCTCAGTCTCCGGAGTCGTAATCGCCTTATTCTCGACGTTCTCGGCATGTGCCAGAGAATTATGGTAGTTGGTGATCGCCGTGTTCAGGCGGGTGAACGTCGATATTTCCTGTGACGAGTATGAAACCTTGCCATAATCTTGCAGGGCTATATCCGTTTTCAATTTGAGCATGGCAATCTGACTGGTAACGGGAGCCAGATTTGGAAGATGATGTCTTTGGGTCTGTCGGGCCACAAGCAGGTTCAGAGAAGCGGTCGACTGTCGGATCGTGCGCAGCAATGCTTGCTTGGGGAGCAGGTTTTGCTCAACGTCTTTTGAGATACCATCCAATGCGCGGACCTGCACAATTCCGTAAAGACCGATGCCGACAACAACAAGCAGTGGCAGGATGGCAGACATGCCAATCATGATAGCAATGGGTGGCTTGCGGAACTTCATCTCGAGTGATTACCTTTGAAAGCGGCGTGTCTTCGTATCGCAAGTTTTAGCAACGCATAATGCCTTTTTTCTTTGGGGGCAGCAATGCACCGGTCCCTATGAAACGGCAAACAGAGCGCGACGATCCGTTTTCGCTGCACTTTGTTGCCGGTGGTCAAATTCGACCCGGTTGCGTCCGTTGTTCTTGGCTCTGTAAAGCAGGCGATCACTCGCATGGTAGAGCTCGGCAAAAGTCTTGTTGTCATTGAGTGTGTAGACCCCGATGCTGACCGATAGCGTGTGGCGTTTGCCTTCAGGCTTGAACTGGATATCGCTGATAGCCAGTCGCACGCGTTCAGCAATCGTCAGTGCGAGGTTCAATTCCGCGCCGACAAGAAAAATGGCAAATTCCTCACCGCCCATGCGGCCCAGAAAATCAACGTCGCGGATCTGCATGCGCGCGGTTGCCACAATCCGTTGCAGAGCGTTGTCACCCGAATGGTGTCCGAATAGATCGTTCACGGTTTTGAAGCTGTCGACGTCAAGTGCCAGTATACTGCCGATACATCGTGCATAGCCGCCGTCATCATTTGACAGATGTTGCTCTGTTGCAGCGATGAATGCAGCCCGGTTCATGGCACCCGTGAGGGAATCAATAGTCGCGTTGCGTTGCAGCTCTGCATAGGCGAGGTTGAGTTCTTCTATCTTGAATGCAAAGGTACCGATCACCGGAATAGTCAACATAATGGTAAGCACTATGGCCACCATTATGTCGCGCAGGGGAAGCCTCTGGATTGTCGTACCATTTGCGAATGCGGAACCGGCTATGGCGATCAGACATGTAATCAATGAGAGGAGAGCAGTTCTGACAACAATACGTTTCCAGCATCCAGCCGGTAGATACAAGTCTGGCAAATAATCACGGAGGTTTTTCATGAGTATTATATAGCAAGATCGAGTGAAAATAAAGTTCCCAGATTGCTTCAAATTTTCATGAAAACCCACGGGCGACCTGTAAATGGAGACTTTTCCCCACAATACGGGCCACAAAATATTCTCACCGGATTGCTTTCTATACTATGCCGCTTTGCTGTATCGGGCGATCTTGATCTGATCACGCCCTGCATTTTTTGCATTGTAAAGCGCTACATCTGCTCGGCTCATGGCCGCCGAAAAGGATTCTTCGGCTGGACGATACTCGACCATTCCGGCGCTGACGGTCAGATGGAAGCCACCTGCAGGGCCTTCGATTATCGTGCTTCGTGTTGCCTGCAATATGCGTTCCATACCGTTCTTTGCATCGGGAAGGGACGTGTCTTTCATGAGGATTGCAAATTCTTCGCCACCTTGGCGGGCGACCACATCACCGGCGCGACTATGCTGACGCAGGATATCGGCAAAAGTTACCAGCGCGCGATCGCCTGCATCATGGCCCCACTTGTCGTTGATCTGCTTGAAATGATCCAGGTCAAGGACCACCAGCGTATGGCGAGGTGATCCCGATTCCGCCGGCATGTCCGGATCCGATGCGGCCATCTGCAAATACCGTCTGTTGGCCAGTCCCGTCAAAAAGTCATTTTCAGCCGCTTGCTTCAATGAAGCTCCAGATGAGATCAGGCGTCGCTCCCTTTCGATGAGTGTCCCCAAAATGACGGCACTTGTGACCGCGGCCAGGAAGTAAATCGGAAAGACATTGGTGAGCAGATTTACCGCAATTTCGTATGGAAACAAAAATACGACAACAACAAACTGCATTGAAATCATCACGCCGACGACGAGCAGGTGCTGAACCTTTATCCGGCCTTTGGGACGAAAGTAACGAGCCCATATAGTACCCAGAATGGCTGCCAGTACGATGCCCGTTGTGCCAGCTACGGCGCCTGCGCCCCCCAGATATGCACGATAACTTCCAGCAATGGCTGCAGATATGATGGCAGCAGGTATGCCGCCAAACGCTGCACCGAGCCCAATCATGACACTTCGACCATCCACAATGACCCCGGGAGAGACAGACATTGGAGACATCATGGAGATGACGGCACCGCCGCCAAACAGAAGACCGGCAACCAGAGATTTTTGGAATTTGTTCAGCCCAGTTCTAAGCAATGTACCCAGAATCACGGATAACAATGCCATCAGGCCCACAGAATCCAACATGGACATTACAATATCAAAGCCCGGCGTCATGCCATTACTCCACTCGGGGTAACACATTTATAATTGTTCAGTTATTATAGAACTTGCGCTGAAATAGATTAAATTGTTCCTAAATCGGCTGTTTATTCAGTAATAAACTCCAATTGTTGCTAATGTTCGACCATTCCTGGGAAGTGCAAATCGGGTCATCCACCGCTGGTTTATGGAATGATTGTCTGCCCGAGCAAAGGGATCGCCCATGACTTATCGCTGCTTTACAGCGCCTTCATTTGCGTTGCGTTGGGTCTGCTGGTACATTGAGCCAGCAGGACACAGAGTGTCCGTCGCCGACAACGGATTGCGGTGGTGCCAATGAGGAACACGACGCAATGACCCTGGGACAACGCGGATGAAAGTGGCACCCCGGCGGTGGTGTCAGGGGTGAAGGGATTTCGCCTTTGATCGGCTGGTACTCACGATGACCGCCTCGAATGCGGGGAATCTCTTCAAACAGCGCTTTTGTATAGGGGTGAACCGGGTTGGAAAACAGTGCTTCCGTTGGGGCCATCTCAACAATACGACCAAGATACATGACGGCGACCTGGTCACACAAATGGCGGACCACGCCGAGATCATGACTTATGAACAGAATGGTCAGCGCACGTTTTTCTTTCAGATCCAGCAAAAGATTGATGATTTGCGCCTGGATTGACACATCCAGTGCGGCAACTGGCTCGTCACATATGAGGAAATCGGGAGAAACCGACAGTGCCCGGGCAATGCCGATGCGTTGACGTTGCCCTCCCGAAAATTGATGGGGCAAACGCGACAGAATATCCGGCGGCAGACCGACTTCGAGCAGCAGCGCCGCGGCAAATTCATTCTTGTCCCTGCGTTTGATCAGACCGTGATAGATCGGCCCCTCTGTCAGAATGTCGACAATCTTCTGGCGCGGATTAAGTGATGCCATTGGGTTTTGGAAGACCATTTGGGTACGCAGAAGTTCTCTGCGAGAAAGCGGTTCTGCCTTGCTGGCCATGCGGTGCCCGTCAATACGCACCTCTCCGTCACTGACCGGCAGAAGGCTGGCAATCAGGCGCCCCAATGTCGACTTGCCACAGCCACTTTCACCGACAAGCCCAAGGACCGATCCCTTTCCAATACGCAAGGAAACATCATCGACCGCATGCACAATCTCATCGGCATAATCCAGCCCCAGACGTGCAAGAAACGCGGCAACGGGTGACATTCTGCGCTCGAAACGGCGGGAGGCATGACGGACATCCACAAACGGACTGTCCTGTGGCATTACCGGCAATTCGGCGGTCATTTCACTTGCGTCGGACATTTTGAACCTCGGTCAAGGGGAAGAAACATTGGGCGGTTCGACCGCTACCAACGGCCACTTCGGGCGGTTTTTCTGCGCATTCATTCCTTGCGTATTTACAGCGGGTTCTGAAGGCGCAGCCGCTGGGCAGTTGCAGAGGAGAAGGCTGGGTTCCCGGAATTTGCTCAAGACGGCTGCCTGGGAGGCAATCGCCTGGAATCGAATCCATCAGACCAGCGGTATAGGGGTGGGCAGGGTTTGAAAGAACCTGTTGCACGGGACCTGCTTCAACGATCCGCCCAGCGTACATCACGGCGAGTTTGTCGCAGAAGCCTGCGACGACACTGAGATCGTGTGTGACCCATATCATGGCCACATCGCGCTCGCGTACGAGGCGTTGCATCATATGCAGGATTTGAGACTGGATGGTCACATCAAGGGCCGTCGTCGGCTCATCGGCAATCACCACGGAGGGCTTGTTGATGAGCGATATGGCTATACAGACCCGTTGGCGCATGCCGCCCGAAAGCTCGTGTGGATAGTTGTCAAGCCGTTCACGCGGTGCGGGAATGCCCACTTCAATGAGGGCCGTTTCCGCTTCTTTCATGGCTTGCGAATAGCTACATTTACGGTGGGCATGGATGACTTCGAAAAATTGCTGTCCAATCGTCAGGACCGGGTTGAGCGTGGTCATCGGATCTTGAAATATGATGGAAATATCATTGCCCCGAATTGCCCGCAAAGCGTTTTCAGACAGCGTTGTCAGCTCCTGTCCGTGCAGCAGAACGGATCCTGAAACAACCCGGCCCGGTGCGGTGATCAATCCGGCAATGGAAAGGCCAGTCACCGATTTCCCCGACCCTGATTCCCCGACCAGTCCGAGGATCTCCCCCCGGGCAAGCTCAAAGCTGACATCGGTCACCGATTTCACCTGTCCAATCTTCAGATTGTAAACCGTAGACAGGCCGGAAATATTCAGGACGGGTTGTTCATTTTCAGGCATGGTGTTCAGGGGCTCCGTCATCGTTTCAGCCCCGGATTGAGCATGTCGCGGAGACGATCCCCGACAATATTGATGGAAAGCAGGGTGACCAGAAGCGCGATCCCGGGGAAAATGGATATCCAATAGGCGCCGCTGAGCATGTATTGATAACCATTGGCAATGAGCAGCCCAAGGGAGGGTTGCGTTTCAGGCAGCCCGATGCCCAGAAAACTCAAGGTTGCTTCAAGCGTGATGGCGTGGGCCATCTGAATGGTCAGAACCACCAGCAACGGCGTGAAGCAATTGGGAAGCAGGTGACGGAAAATGATCTGTCCGTGTCCCAGGCGCAGTCCACGTGCAGCCTCGATATATTCCCGCTCGCGTTCGACGAGTGCAGATGCACGCACTGTCCGTGCGTAATAGGCCCATTGCACGGCAATCAGGGCTATCATGGTCTTGTCGGCTCCGCGTCCCAGGATCGCAAGCAGGATCAGGGCGATGAGGATGGGAGGGAAACTCATCTGCAGGTCAACCAGTCGCATGATGGCAGCATCGGTTCGCCCACCGACATAGGCGGCGCTCAGTCCCATGGTCATGCCGATTATCAGCGCAAATATGGCGCTGGTGGCTCCAACAGTGAGTGATATGCGTAAGCCGTATACAATGGCGCTGAACATGTCGCGCCCCAGGCCATCCGTTCCCAGCCAATGCGTGTAGCCATTGAAATTACTCGTTCCAGGGGGCAGCCGCGCGTCCATGATGGAAAGCGTTGACAGGTCGTAAGGATTCTGGGGGGTGATCAGCGGTGCGCATATTGCTGCCGCAATGACGACGCCGAGCGTCACAATGCCTGCCAAAGCCGCCGGACTCCCGCAGAATTCTGCTCCAAATGCAAGAAGTTTGGAGAGATTTGACTGCGGCTTCGTTGCATGCGCTTCTTTGGCGCCGCGCAATGGTACGGCTGATTGCTGTGTGTTGGACCCGGTCATCGACTTGTGCTCCCCAGCCGAACGCGTGGGTCGAGGACCGCATAGAGCAAATCCACGACAAGATTGATGAAAACGAACATGACGACAATCACCATGAGATAGGCGACGATGACAGGGCGGTCCAGTTGATTGATGGATTCGATGATGAGCTTGCCCATCCCCGGCCAGTTGAAAATGGATTCTGTGACAACGGCGAATGCCACAACGGAGCCGAATTCAATGCCGATGACTGTCACGATCGGTATCATGATGTTTTTCAGGATATGTCGCGTCAGGACCCGTGAGGGGTGAATGCCCATGGCGCGTGCGAACCGGACAAAATCCTGCGGCACGATTTCCCGAACGCTTGCCCGCGTCAGGCGAATGAACAGAGCGACCTTGAACAAGGCCAGGTTGAGTACCGGCAGGGCAAGATGTGCAAGTCCGTCCAGGGTCAGGAAACTCCATTCTATACCAAAAACGGCAACCGTCTCGCCGCGACCGAACACCGGCAACCAACCCAGCCAGACGCCAAAGGTAAGAATGAGAATCAGCCCGACCCAGAATGTCGGAAGAGAAAAGCCGAATATCGAACCGGCCATGATCACCCGGGAGAACCAGGAATTGTCAAACAAACCCGCGATCAAACCGAGAGGAATTCCGATTGTGATGGCCAGCAGCGTGGCACCAAGAGCCAGTTCCAAAGTGGCTGGCAAACGCTGAAGAATAAGTTCGATCGCCGGGATATTGAAGACAAAGGACGTTCCCAACTGCCCATGCACTGCAGACCACAGGAAGATCAGATATTGCCGCCAAAGTGGTTGGTCGAGACCAAGCGAATGGGCTACGGCATCGCGCGTGAGTTGATCTGCATCGGGATTGATCAGCAGTTCCACCGGGTCGCCAATGGCAAAAACTCCGACAAAAACGATGACCGACATGGCGAGAACGACACCGGCGCCCTGCAGCAATCTCTGGATAATGAATGCGATCATGTGGTGTGTATCCGTTGGGTCAGCAGAAGGCGGGAAGGTTGCTGTGCAGATGATACCAACGTCAGATTTGCCATCTGCCGCTGACCTGGCAGGCCTTGCTGCGCGCCTGTTTGCGGGTTGACGTCGAAATTGGGGAAATTGCTCGCGGCTATATCGACACGGATTCGATGTCCCGCAGCGAATCTGTTTGCGGATGGGTTTGCCATTACAGTGATTAATGCGGGTTTGTCGCGTTCCATCATCTGTGGAAAGCGCCAACTGTCGCGATAGCGAAGCCTGAGTATGCCGTCGCTGATATTCACCGCCGGTCCGTTGGCGGGATAACAATCAATCAGTTTGATGGTGATATCGGCATCCGGCTGATCGCACATGATCCACAGTTCCATTGTAATGGGGCCTGCAATGTGGATGTCGGCGCCGAGTGGTTCCGTAAAGAAACTCAGCACGTCCGTTCTTTGGCATTGGGAAAGACTTGCCCCGTCGGTTGCGGAGCAGGCAAATTGTACATTTTGATCAAACATGCCCCCCGACATGACCGGCTCGCCGGAATTGATGGCCCCACCGAGAGTCGGAACCGGGTTGTGCGGATCGCTTGTCCAACGGCGCTCTGTTTCATATTTATCCGGAAAAGCGGCACGCAGTCTGTCACCGGCAAGCGTGTAAGCCAGCGCACGCGTATGGGCGGGAGGCCAGGACGTGCATGACTGCCAGCATCCGCCATGGTCGATCTTGCCATTGTTGTTCCGGCAGCCGGTCCCTCCACCCATCTCGAAATAGACAATTCTGGTTGTCGGCGAGGGGTGGTTTGAAGTCTTCTGTTCAAATGCGCACTGCAACCAGCCCAGGCGTTTTTCGAGCAGAGAGCAGCCAAGCCCCGTCTCGGGTGTTGCCGCGGGGCCGAAATCGGCTTCGCCGGCAACGCTGGTAAACCTATTGCCATGGGACCAGGGTCCTATGATCAGCTGTGATGACGCTTGCGGTGATTTCGATTTTGCCTGGAAATTGTCGAGCGTTGAAATCAGTGACGTGTCGAACCAACTGGTGATGAACAGGGCTGCCGTGTCACTGCCGGCGAGCATTTCAGGGTCTTTGTAAAGACCCGGTTGCAGCCAGAAGTCACTGTGGTCTCCTGCCTGCCACAAGGTGGCCAGATTGTCACGGTGAGCCGGTGCTGCCTGCAAGGGAGAGTGGTCCTGGGACCAGGGGCCATCTTCCAGCCATTCCTGCAACGATTGTGATTTGAGGGCGGCGACTGCAGCATCGTCACCTGCGCGGGATTTGTCGCGTATCGCCTGAGCATAGGCCCACGTGGCTTGTTTGAGTGAAAATGCGCCACCCTGCCTGATACCGGAACGATAGGCATCCGAAAAGCCACCGCAATCTATGCATGCAGCATCGATGATTGTTTTTTCGAATTCAAGCGCCGCAACCTGACAGGCCGCGCCGTAGGAAAAACCGACCATGCCTATGAACCCGCCACACCAGGCTTGCGATCGTATCCAGTCGATAGTGTCCACTGTATCGGCTGCTTCCTGCGTGTATTTTCTAAAAAGGCCGCCTGACTGCCCGGTTCCCCGGCAGTCCTGAACAACATAGATGAAACCAGCCTCACAGAAACGCACTGCCAATTGCGCGCGCGTCAATGGTCGGGCCATGCCGGCATGTCTTTCCGATTGATCACAGGTTTCTTTTCCATAGGGCGTGCGCTCCAGCACAACTGGAAGAGGTCCCAATGCAGCGCCATGAATATTGGTCGAGAGCATGATGCCGTCGCGTGTCGGGACGGTGATGCCGCGGGAGATATCCGCGGCATCCAGCCTATGCGCTGTTTCTTTGGTGTTTTGCATCACTTCCTGGACAGTCCGTAAACCAGGGTCATCTGATCCTGCCGTGGGACAAATGCGAACCCTTTTTGGGTGGCCCAGACATTCATCTGATAATGCATGGGTAGAATGGCGAAATCCGCAAAGGCCACTGCTGCAGCCTGCGCAGACAGGCTGGCGGCCTCGTCAACGTCAAAGGTCGACATGGAGGCGATTGTCAGTTCGTCCACCTCTGCATTGTGGTAACGTCCCCGATTGGATGAGCCATATCCCTGTTCCTTGTCATAGGTCATCAGCACACCACGAAGGCCGTGCCAGGCTGTACCTTGAGCCGAACCCCAGCCCAGAAAGAAGATGGAGAAATCACGGGCACTTGCTGCAGGAAAGAAGACATTTGCAGGCATCGTTTCCACCACGGTGGTGATTCCAACCCGCTCGAACATCTGTGCAATTGCCTGAACAATCTGACCATCGGCGACGTAACGATTGTTCGGACCATGGATTGTCAGTTTGAAGCCATCGGGAAAACCGGCTTCGGCAAGAAGTGCCTTGGCCCGTTCCGGATCATAGGGCGTTGGCAGGATATCCGGATTGTATCCGACCATGGTTGGGCCGGCGAGTTGGCCGGCAGGCATTGCAAGCCCCTGAAGCAGTCTTTCGATAATCGCATCCCGGTTGATCGCCAGTGACAAAGCCTCGCGAACGCGAACATCAAGCAGTGGGTTTCCTATTTCCGACCCGTCTTTTGCGGTGATATTGGGTGTCACTTCGCGATCTGTATCGATGTGCAAATAGGCCGTGTATACGTCCTGCGTCATGGCAATATTGATTGCGTCGTTATTTTTCAGCAGTTGAAAGCTCTCTGGTGGAACGGCATTGATCAGGTCGACGTCGCCGGACAGCAAAGCAGCGACCCTTGTGGCGTCGTTTGGCATGGCAATGACTTCGACGTGTTCGAAATCCGAGGGCCCGGCCCAATAATCGTCGTTGCGTGCAAGCTTGAGCGAACCACCCGGTGACCATGAGACAAATTTGAAAGGCCCGGTTCCTATTGTCGCTTTGCCGTTATTGTAATCGGCAGTTGCGGCGCCTTCGCCCGCATGTTTGGAAATGATCGGGACCTCTGCGAGATCAAACAGGATTTGCGGGGAGGGGTTGCGCGTGGTGATATGCAAAGTGTGGTCATCAATCGCTTTTGCTTCGGCAATTTGAGACAGAAACTGTCCAAAAGGTGCCGGGCTGTTGGGGACATTGGGTGCCCGCTCGAAGGTAAAAATCACATCCTGAGCCGTAAAGGGCTGGCCATCATGCCATCTGACGCCCTCACGCAATTTTATTTCCCACACCCCGTCTCCGATGTGTTTCCAACTGGTTGCCAGTGCTGGCTTGAGTTGAAGGTCTTCGTCGCGCATGATCAGCGTATCGAAGATGTTTGTCACTGCTGCCTTGTTTGTTGCAACATAGGAAAAATGCGGATCCATGGATGCGGACTCACTGCGCACCCCGACCTTTGCATCTTCAGCCTGCGCCATTCCATGGTTCAATCCAGTGGCGAGCAGGATCGCACCGATGGCAAGCCCGATTTTCTTTGTTTTCATAATTTCCTCCAGTTGGTTTTTGATGTTCACCCTGTCAGTCTTCTGTGCTGACGAGGTTTACTGCCGCCTTTTCAAAGCGTTTCTTGCCCGAGCGCACATGGGATTCTCCGAGCTTCTGCGCTCGCTTCTCATCGCCGTTCTCGATGGCGGCGAGTATCTCTCCGTGTTCAATATTGGATTGCGCCATGTCGGGATGACGTTGCAGTGACACCTGGCGAAACAGATGCGTTTCCTTGATCAGGCCATCCGTCATGGCCTTGAGGCGCGGGCTTTGTGCCAGGTTGATCAGGTGTTCGTGAAACTGCAGATTCAAAGTATAATAGGCAGCGGCATCATTGTTTTCCGCCGCATCTGACATCTGCTTGTGCAGATCCCTCAGGATGGATGTCCCGTCCTTGTGTCTTGCTGCGGCACGCATGCAGGCATAGCCGGTCAGCACTGCACGAAGATCATAGATTTCAAGCAGTTCATCCCGGTCGATTGAGCGAACAAATGCACCCTTGTTGGCAACGAATTCGACAAGGCCCTGGCTGGACAGAAGGCGGGCAGCCTCGCGGATTGGGCCGCGACTGACACCCAGTTCACGGGCAAGGACGGCTTCGTTGATACGCTCGCCTGCCGATAATCGGCCATCCATGATGTAGGTCTCAATTTTCTCTGCCACCAGCGAGGAAAGCGTATTGTTTTTACGCAGGGCAAGCAGGTCTGAACCATCACTAATCATTCGGGAACCTCGGATTTCTGTTGGTCATCTCATGTGGCAATGACAATAGTTAACTGTTGACAGTTAGCCATTAGAATCGCAAACTGTCAACAGTTAACCAGGAGATGATATGTCAGACTTGTATCCAGCATCCGCAGGCCACGCGATGGACGCGGCCGAAAACGCGGAATTTCTTTCTGAAAACGTCACTGCACAGGCGGTGGACTTCATCATGAATACAGGGTTCTCGGACATTCCCTCGGCCGTCCTGGATATGTCGCGACGTTGCATTGTTGATACGACAGGACTGTATGTAGGCGGATTGCGCGAACGTGCGACGCAAATCATTGTCGAGATGGCGATGTCTGACGGCGGCCGGTCGGATTCATTCCTGTTGGGGGCAGGCGAGGTGTGTGTGCCTGCCCAGATCGCAGCGCGAGCACTCGGCATATCTGCGCATGCCCATGACTTTGACGATACACAGGTCAGTAACGACCCGGCCCATGTCTACGGTCTTCTTACCCATCCCTCTGCCGCGCCCCTGTCTTCGACACTGGCACTTTCCCACAAGCTTGGCGACGTGGCGGGCGAGCGGTTCATGGCCGCATTTTGCATTGGTTTTGAAGTCTCATGCAAAATTTCGGAATGGATGAAGCCGGATCATTATCTGCGTGGTCATCACTCATCGGGTACCGTGGCCACATTCGGCTCTGCTGCATCGGCTGCCTGGCTCCTGGGGCTTGATCGCAAGGCAACGCAAAACGCGTTTGGCATTGCGGCCGCGATGGCGGCCGGCATCCGCTGCAACTTCGGTACTATGAGCAAACCCTGGCATGTGGGCAGAGCGTCGGAAAATGGTGTGATGGCAGCACTCATGGCGCAGCGTGGCTTCACCGGAGACCCAAATGCCCTTGACGGCAAATGGGGCTTTGCCAGCGTGCTGGCAGGGGGTTTCTCACAGGAAAAACTCGGACAGGGTTTCGGTTCGGACTGGAGCGTGGTCAATCCCGGTGTCAGCATCAAACCATATCCCAGTGGCATTCTGACCCATCAGGCAATGGATATGATGCGCGATCTTGTTATCGACCATGATGTGAAGCCCGAAAATGTTGAACGTATCGAGTTTTTTGCGGGCGACAATATACTCAATCCCATCCGCTACCCGATCGCCGCCAACCATCTGCAGGCAAAGTTTTCCATGGCGGCGCTCTTTGCCATGATTGTCCTCTATCGTCGTGCTGGCATTTCCGAATTCAGTGACGCGCTTATCTGTACGCCGCAATTCCAGGATATGCAGCGTCGGATCAAGACCGCTGTGGACCCGCAAATCAACGCCATGGGCTTCGATCTTATACGGTCCCGGGTGGTGGTCGTCCTCAAGGATAGAACAGAGATCAGAGCCGAAGCCGATAACCGTTACCGAGGTGGTCCGATGAACCCAATGAGTGAAACGGATATCGAAGAGAAGTTTCGCGCCTGCTGTGATGGGCTCGATAGGGGACTTCAGGATCGCATATTGGTAGCCGCCAACCATCTGACGAAGGTTGATGGCCCCACTGAACTCGTTCACGCGCTGCGTGCGATACCGGCGCTCGGCTGATAGGTGAAGCTGTCCTGACCGGTAAATTGCCATTGTTAGGGCAGTCTTCGACGAGATGAATGAACGGGCTGATGTTTGGTCACTGCGTATCAAGCTGCTGTGCAGTGATTAAATTTCGATCATGTTGCCACAAATATCACCATTTCCCTAAAAAATTCAGAGGGCTATCGCGCCTATAGCTCTTTCGAAATGGCACGGATTTTGCTTATGTTAAGGGCGTTGGGCACGTTGTCCCCACACCAATAACAAAAGGAACTCCTCATGAGTGGAAATTCGGCGCGCCTTAATGCCATTGCTTCAATAATCACCACACCCATTGTTGAATCCGGTTTTGATTTTGTTTCCAGTCCAACCAGTTCTGTCTGGGGTGAAAACGTCTTCAGTCTGGACAAGATGGAGCAGCGTCTGCCCAAGGCAATCTTCAAATCGCTGAAGAAAACCATCATGTCCGGTCAGCCACTTGATATCACCACTGCAGACGCGGTCGCCGAAGCCATCAAGACATGGGCCATCACAAAGGGTGTCACGCATTATGCCCATGTTTTTTATCCACTTACCGGCCTGACCGCAGAAAAGCATGATTCCTTCTTCGACCCCGATGGCGATGGCGGTACGATTGCAACCTTTGCTGGAAAAGCACTCATTCAGGGTGAACCCGACGGATCGTCTTTCCCTAATGGCGGCATTCGCCAGACATTTGAAGCGCGCGGATATACGATCTGGGACGTCACCAGTCCTGCCTATATTATCGAAAACCCCAACGGTACGACATTGTGCATTCCCACTGCCTTTGTGTCCTGGACCGGGGAAGCGCTGGATAAGAAGACACCGGTTTTGCGCTCAATGCAGGCGCTCAATTCACAGACACAACGTGTTCTGAAGTTCTTTGGTACGGATGGCCCCTTCGTATCGGCAACCGCCGGCGCAGAGCAGGAATATTTCCTCGTGGACAACCATTTTTACTACGCGCGCCCGGACCTTTTGGCCTGTGGTCGCACGCTGTTTGGCGCACCGCCGCCAAAGGGTCAGGAATTCGACGATCACTATTTCGGGGCAATTCCGGAAAGGGTGCAGGCCTTCATGTTCGAGGTGGAGCGCGAGTGCTTCAAGCTGGGCATCCCGGCCAAGACAAGGCACAATGAGGTGGCGCCGGGCCAGTTTGAACTGGCACCGGTTTTCGAATTTGCCAATGTTGCCACAGACCACCAGCAATTGGTCATGACCACGCTGAAGAAGGTCGCCACCAAATACGGCATGGTCTGTCTGTTGCACGAAAAGCCCTTTGCCGGCGTCAATGGCAGCGGCAAACACGTCAATTTTTCGATGGGCTCCTCGAAGGCCGGCAATCTGTTTGATCCCGGCGATACGCCGGCGGAAAATACCCAGTTCATCGTCTTTTGCGCTGCGATGGTGTCAGCCGTCTATAAACATGCGAAATTGCTACGCTCAGTCGTGGCTTCGGCCTCGAATGACCATCGGCTGGGTGCCAATGAAGCACCACCTGCTATCCTGTCGGTTTTCCTGGGTGCAGAGCTCAACGAAATCATGGAATCCATTGTCAATGGCGGCCAGGTGACATCCAGAAAGGCGCCGCTCAATCTCGGTGTGGACGTCCTGCCGCAGATTCCGAAAGATTCCGGCGACCGCAACCGCACCAGCCCCATGGCTTTTACCGGCAACCGTTTTGAATTCCGTGCCGTCGGCTCAAATCAGTCCATTGCCGGCCCGATGGTTGCGATGAACACGATCATGGCGGAAGCCCTGGATGAAGCGGCCACCATGCTGGAAGCATCAGATACAAGCACGCCGGAACTGCTGGGCAAAGCCGTATCTGACTATGTGAAGAAGGTCTGGACGCAATGTTCCAGCGTCGTCTTCAATGGTGACGGTTATTCAGATGAATGGCAGGCTGAAGCGGCAAGACGTGGTCTTCCGAACCTGGTGACAACACCCGATGCGGTCGGTGTCATCAAGGAGCAGCGTTACACCGACCTGTTTGCAAAATACGGTGTTCTCTCCGAGCGCGAACTGGATTCACGTTATGAAGTCTATGCCGAGCAGTACGTCCATGCCGTGAATGTGGAATCCAATCTGGTGGTGGAGATGGCCCGGACCATGGTTCTGCCGGCGGCAGTCCGTTATCAGGGCGAGCTCGCTTCAAGCCTTGCAAACCTCAAGGCAATCGGCATTGAATCAGATCATACAACCATTTTGCAGGTGACGGATCTGATCGGCAGTTTGCAGGATTCGGTTGCGGAACTTGTCGCGCTCAAGGCGAATGAGAACGACGCTGCGGATGTTTCCGCTCATTGTCATTTTGTCAAAGATTTAATCCTGCCGAAAATGCTTGAAATCCGTAAGGCTGTCGATGCGCTGGAGGACATTGTCGCCGATGATCTGTGGCCATTGCCAACCTATCAGGAAATGCTGTTCATCAGGTAACGATGCAGCATCGGTTGCGGCGGAAACTGAAACCCGACAAGCAATACAGACCGCGTGCCTAGGCACGCGGTCTGCTATTGGGATGAAAGTTCTTTCACAGCCAGATGCTGGCTCAGGAATACTTTGCCTGTCAGGTGAGAAAGAAAGTCACTGCATTTGAGCCTGTCCATGACCGGGCCCTTGATCTCCGTCAGATGAAATTTGACGTTGGTGGCTTTAAGCCGTTCATTGATGGCTTCCAGCGATTCCAATGCGCTCATATCGATATCATTGACGGCCGGACACATAAGAATGACGTGTTCAACATTCGGGTTTTGCGCGACCATGTCATAAATCTTGTCTTCCAGAAAATGCGCATTGGCAAAATAGAGGCTTTCATCCACTCTCACAGTGAGGATTTTTTCGCTGGTGATCACGTCGTGCCGGCGCACGTTGCGAAAATGCTCTGTCCCTGGAACACGTCCGACAATCGCCATATGCGGCCGCGATGTACGATACAGGTGGATGACGATGGATATGACGACACCGGCGGTCACACCCAGTTCAACGCCCATACCCAGCGTGATTGCGATCGTGGCGCAAACGGCGGCAAAATCTGCCTTTGAGTAGGTCCAGGCTTTGCCGATAATAGAAAAATCGACCAGTGACAGGACCGCGACAATGATGGTTGCAGCCAGCGTTGCCTTGGGCAGGAAAAACACCAGTGGCGTCAGGACAAGCGCAGCGATCGCCAGTCCAACAGCCGTATAGGCACCCGCCGCTGGTGTCTCCGCACCCGCATCAAAATTAACCACAGAACGTGCAAAGCCCCCCGTGACCGGATAGCCGCCCGTAAAGGCCGCGCCGAGATTGGCAGCACCAAGCCCGATCAGTTCCTGGTCTGGATTGATGCGCTGGCGCCGCTTGGCAGCCAGCGTCTGGGCAACCGAAACCGATTCTACAAAACCGATGACGGAAAGCAGAATGGCCGCACCAATCAGATCGCCCCACAGGTCCATGGAGAAGGAAGGAAGGGTGAGGGGAGGCAGCCCCTGAGGAACCTCTCCAACGACTTGCACACCCAAACCCGCAAGCCCGAATGCCCAGGTGACCAAAGTGGTAACAAAGACGACGGCCACGGGGCCTGACTTGGCAACGATCGTTGCCATGCGTTCACCCAGACCGGCTTTGAGCAGGACAGGTTTGAGGCCCTTTCGCACCCAGAACAGAAAACCGATGGCAAAAACACCGATGATCAGCGTGATCCAGTTTGTTTCCCCCAGGTGGGTAAGGATCGAGGTAACAATTTCAAGCAGATTGTGACCGGAAGCCTCAACTCCCAGAATATGTTTCAGCTGGCTGACCGCAATGATGATTCCAGATGCGGTTATAAAGCCGGCAATCACCGGATGGGACAGGAAGTTGGCAAGAAAACCAAGCCGAAAGACGCCGAGCAGCAACAGAAACACGCCGGAAAGAAAGGCCAGCGTCAAAGCTGCAACAATATATTCGGGCGACCCGGGGGAGGCAATATTGCCGATGGCTGCGGCGGTCATCAATGAGACGACCGCAACCGGACCCACAGCCAGCGCCCGACTGGTTCCGAAAATGGCATAGAGAATGATGGGGACGATGGAGGCATAGATGCCCATTTGCGCAGGCAATCCGGCAAGCAACGCATAGGCAAGCGATTGCGGAATGAGCATGATGGTGACGATCACTGCAGCCACAAGGTCATTCGTCAGCGCATCACGATCATAGCTACGCCCCCAGTCGAAAACCGGAATATACTGTTGCAGGCGGGTTTTGCCGTTTGCGGCCATTGTGGTTCTTCTCTCGGATCAATCAGCATGGCTGCGGACATTTGATGCTTTGCACCCGGGTCTGCTGCCAAAATAGGCCTGGAAAATCAGGCAGGCTGCCTTATCGTCTGCAAAGCCGACGATATTTTGTGTCATTAGAATCTACAGAATGCAGGTGCGCAAAACATGGGTTCATCCCGCTGTTGCAAAGCGACGCACGACGTCCGACATGTCGTAACCTGCCTGTCTGGTGGCTTCCAGAATATCGGAAGCAGACTGGCCCTGTGCACCCTGCATGAGTGCCCACAGCGTTGCGGAGCGGGTACCCGTTCTGCAATAAGCGAGCACCGGTCCGGGCATTTCCTCCAATGCCGCAGCAAAGTCAGCCGGATCGCCGGGCTTCATCTGCCCGGCCACGACAGGCAGATATCTGACCTCCAGACCTGCTTTCCTGGCGGTCGTTTCAATCTCTGAAAAACCCGGCTGGTCCTGACTTTCGCCGTCCGGTCGATTGCAGATGATTGATCGGAAGCCAATGTCTGCGATATAGGCGATATCGCTGGCGAGAATTTGCGGGCTGACTGCCAATTGTTTGGTGATGGGACGGATATCCATTGCAGCTCTTCCTGTCATTGATCTGTGGGGCACGTGCGTTTCTACCCACGGCAAAGGCCGGTTATGGATTGTTCGCACGTGCCCTGATGGTGTCACGTTATTGAATTTTCAAACGACCGTCGATCTAAAGCGCGTTGACCGGCACTTTCAGCAAAGGCTTGCCTTCTTTGTCGGTCGGTACCGTGCCCCCACGCATGTTGACCTGCAGGGACGGTATAATAAGCTTTGGCATGGCAAGCGTTGCATCACGCTCCGTGCGCGATTTGACAAATTCTTCTCGGGTCTTGCCGTTGCCTACATGAATATTATGCGCCTTTTGCTCGCCGACACTCGTTTCCCATCGAATGTCCCTGCCGTTCGGGCCGTAGTCGTGGCACATGAACAGGCGTGTTTCCTCTGGCAGGGCCAGAATCTTCTGAATTGAATCATACAGCACGCCGGCATCACCACCGGGGAAGTCAGCGCGCGCGGAGCCGCCGTCAGGCATGAACAAGGTATCGCCCACAAAGGCGGCATCGCCGATGACATGGGACATGCAAGCCGGTGTATGGCCGGGGGTCGCTATGACGAATACATCCAGGTTGCCGATCTTGTAGGTATCGCCATCCTTGAACAAAGCATCAAATTGCGAGCCGTCCCGCTGGAATTCCGTGCCTTCATTGAAGACCTTGCCGAATGTATCCTGAACAACCAGAATTTTGTCGCCGATGCCGATTTTGCCACCCAATTTGCCCTGAATGTAGGGCGCGGCGGACAAATGATCGGCATGTACATGCGTTTCTATGATCCATTCAAGCTTGAGATTGTTGGACTGAATGTACCCGATGATCTCATCTGCGTGGTCATAGGTGATGCGACCGGCGGCGTAGTCGATATCCATGACAGAATCAAACACGGCGCAGGATTGGCTTGCCGGATCCTTCACCACATAGCTGATCGTATTTGTGGCTGGATCAAAGAAGGCTTTCACGTCCGGTTTGACGGACAGGTCAACATGATGTGTCATTTTCATCTCCTCGTTGGGAACTCAGTCATGTAAAGTTTCGAATTGTCTGCCTTATGATTTCAGTCTTCTCAGCGGTGCCTTGGGCCTGGCATTGAGCCCTGCTTTGGCATCGGGTCAGACAACGGTCCGCTTTATGCTTTTGCAGTTTTGAAAACGGCTGTATCGATGCCACGCGCCAGCAACATTCCACCGATCATGGCGGCTATGAAGATGAAGGTTTCGGAATAACCCAATCCTAATGCCGGTATGGCGCCACCGGGACAAAAGCCGGAAATCCCCCAACCGATTCCGAATGTCGCAGATCCTGCAACAAGCCGCCGATCGATTATCTTGTTACCGGGAACGACAAATGCACCTTCAAAAATCGGAGTGCTGCGCGCACCGAAGACGATCCGGTAACCGATGGCGGTTGTGATCAGGGCGCCGCCCATGACGAAGATCAGGCTCGGGTCCCAGGACCCGGCGATGTCGAAAAAATTCAAGACTTTGGCCGGGTTTGCCATGCCGGAGATCGCAATGCCGATGCCGAAAATCATGCCGATAACGAGTGCTGACAGGATGCGCATGGATTAAATTCCCCCAATGATGTGGCGAACAACAAAGACTGTTATCCCGGTGGAAACCATAAAGACCAGTGTTGCCGCGATGGAGCGGGGTGACAGGCGCGCCATGCCGCAGACTCCGTGACCGCTGGTGCAGCCTGAACCGAACATGACGCCCACGCCAACGATCAGGCCACCGATCACCAGGGCGCCGGTTGAAATGGGAACGGAAAAACCAATTGTATTTCCACTCATGACATAAATCATCGGAGCAATGATGGCGCCAGCCAGAAAGGCGGCGCGCCAGGGCCAGTCCGACGAAACCGGCGGCAGGATGCCTCCCAGGATACCGGTCATGCCGGCAATACGGCCATTGAACGCCATCAACAGCGTGGCAGCCAGACCGATCAGAATGCCGCCACCCAGCGACATATAGGGCGTGAATTCAGTGATCATGTGAGTTTACCTTGCAAGTGCTAATGCCGAAAAGGCGATAGAGCGGACAAAACCGCAAAAGGGCAGTGGCAATCAAAATAATTCCGGCCGCAGGAAGACCATAAAAAAGGATCATCTGATCCCCCAGGGATGTTTGCCACGCAAATGGCAACACGATGAGCACTGCACCGGCAATCAATCGCAAGATGCGATCGACAGACCCTAGATTGGCTTTCTTCAGCATTTTCCGATCTCCCGGGTTGGGTTGAACAATTCCTATATATATTCGCAAATGCTAATATGCAATATTTAGAATGTATTTTTATGGCTGATGGGTCACAATCATCAATCTTTGATATTATTCCATCACCGGCGCTGGACCTTGACCCCGGTCAATTGGTGCGGCATCTTGCATCAAACATACAATTATTCATATATATCTGGGCAATCTATGTACAAGGACCGGATTTCGCTGCCCACAGGGGTGCTTCTGGTTCTCTCAAACTCAAGGATCAAAGCTATGCGCATGAACCGTCGTGACATTCTTTTTGCGGGCGCCGCCATACTGGGTGCCGGTGTACTGAACACACGCCCGGTTCAGGCGTCGCAATTGCCAACGGTCGAATTGGGAACCAGAACCATCACGACTTTGAGTGACGGCAATCTGGTTTTGCCACTGAGCTTTTCCTTTCCCGATGTTCCGCAGCAGGAATTGGTGGCGATACTGAAGGCCAACGGCCTGCCTGTGGACCGTCTTGAACCGGACTGCAATATCACAGTGCTGCGCGACGCTGACCGTCTTGTGGTCTTCGATGTCGGTGCCGGCCCGAATTTCATGCCCAGTGCGGGACGTTTGCCCGACAGTCTGGCAGCAGCCGGCATTGATCCCGGTGAGGTGACCGATGTCGTCTTTACACATGCGCATCCGGATCATATCTGGGGATTGCTGGATGATTTTGACGAAGTGATTTTCCCTGATGCGAATTATCATATGGGCCGTGCCGAGTGGGACTACTGGCGCGCCGGTGATACGCTCGAGAAGACACCCGAGGCCCGCAAGAGCTTCGTGATCGGCGCGCAGAACCGCATGGCGGTGCTTGAAGATCACATCAGGCTGTTCAACTTCGGCGACGAGATCGTGCCTGGCGTCGAGGCTGTGGATACCAGGGGCCATACGCCCGGCCACACATCCTTTGCAATTCATGACGGTTCGCAGAGCATGATGGTTTTGGGTGACGTCGTGACAGGTCTTGTTTCATTTGAAAAACCTGACTGGCCAAGCAATTCGGACCAGGATACCAATCAGGCCATTGCGACACGGTTGCAGGTTATGGACCGCATGGCGACCGACAAGATGCACATCGTCGGTTTTCATTTGCCGAATTCGGGAATAGGCTTTGTTGAGCGCAAGGATGCCGCCTATCGGTTTGTAGCGGGGTGATACCAAAGATGGGTCATAATCACCGATCTTTGATATAAGCAGGCTATTCGGCGGGGCTTTGTTTGCGACTGAAGAGGAAATCGAAAGCAGAGCCCTCAACGATCACGCCCAGTCCCATGCGCGCCCCGAAGGCGATGCTGGCCATGACGATGGGGGCTGAAATGGCCATGAGGGAGACTGCACTGACGCCCTGACCGATTGTGCAGCCGAGCGCAAAAATACCACCGGTTCCCATCAGGAATGCGCCAAGCAGGTGGCGGCCCAACTCACGCGCATCATCGCAGGCCTCCCAGCGCACATCATCCGCCTGCCAGGCCGCCAGGGCGGCGCCGACCAGCACACCCACCACCAACCCGACGCCATAATCGGGCAATTCATTGGTGACGGCCACGATCTGCATCATCGTGTCGGCAAGGGGGGCGACAAAGGAACCCGCCTGCAATTGAACCGGCACGAACAGGATCTGACTATAATAGGATGTGATCAACCAGCCGGCAGCGATACACAGGCCAATCACACAGCCGGCGACAATTTTCCCGTGGTCCCTGCGAAAGCCGGGATTCTTGAACACCCACCATGACAAGAGCAGGCCCAGGATGATTGCCGATGCGCCATTTAAATCAAGTCCAATGAGCGTGCTTATGATTGCACCAATTGATTGGCCTCCGATGGACGAAAGGTCGATGGAAAAGGGATCAATGGCAGCCTGACGGAAATGGCCAATCACACCGCGGCTGGCTGCCAGTGCAGACACGGCCATGGCGCCCAGGACAATAAAGGCGCGCAAACTCCCACCGCCCAGACGGACCAGGGCGCCAAACCCACAGGTCCCCACCAGAGCCATGCCGAAGCCGAACATCAATCCACCGACGATGCTACCGGCAAGGGGAAGAGGGCTTGTCAGATAAAAACTGCCTGAAACGTCAATCAGATTGGCCGCAATGAGCGCCTGTGTGGCAATCAGTGCAATGGCTGCAGCGAGCACCCAGGACCGAAGTCCGTTGCTGTCGCCAGCATACCAATATCTTTCGAGGGATGACATTGTGCAAAAATGATTGCGTCGGGCCACGTAACCCATCACGCAGCCGATGATCAGACCAGCCAATGGCAAACCCAGTGGGTTCTCAATCAAGATCAGTTTCTCCTCCAAGGCTGATCTGTGAACCCGTCAGTCTGACGACGATACTATGGGAAAGCAAGCGGGCATTTCGCCGTGTTCATCGAACCGGTGTGCAGAACAATTCGTAGAGTGTCTCCACAACGGAAGACACTTCCTTGTCGGCGATCGTGTAATAGATCATGCGCCCGTCGCGTCTGGCTGTGACAAGGCGGTCAAACCGAAGCCTTGCAAGCTGTTGTGAGACGGTAGCCTGCGGCATGGACAAAATGTCCTCAAGATCGGATACCGACTTCTCGCCCTCGGACAGGATGCACAGGATCAACAAGCGCGTTTCGTGCGACAGAGCTTTCAAAAGTTCGCTGGCTTTGCGGGCCTGTGCAAGCAAATCCTTGACGTCATCGGCGTTCATGTTTGCTTTGAGTTTTGGAAGAGACATGCCAGGATCCGTAAATAGATTGCTGTTCGACTATATGCAGCCAATTCGATGGTAAATATATACCAATTCATATATTTTATCCAGTAGGGTGCGACGATATCAAGGGCCAATCTACATTGGAAGCTTGCCCAGCATTTCATTCAGCAACACCCAGAAAAACTCATCGCCAGCGTAGCCGCGCATGCGTCCGATTTCCTTGCCATCGGCCACCAGAACGAATGTCGGTGTAAACTGGTCCCTGGCAATATTGACAAGATCATCGGGCCACGGTTCATCAATGTCGACGCGGCGCAAAGGCGCAGTTTTGGATTCGGGCGTTTTTGGATAGATCGGGCCGACTTCCTCATCCCATTTCATGCACCAGACACATCCGACACGCTCCAGCATGACCAGTTCGGCACTCCATGTCACCGGCGTCAGAACAAGGAAAAACAATCCGGCAAAAGTGAATATCTGTCTGGCATTTTTAAGCATCAGCACACAATCTTGTCTTCGATTTTCATTTGCATGATTGCAATATATACGAAAAACTGCATATTTAAACATCTTCTGATCAAAATAGGTCGGGAATTCGATCCGGCAAGGCCTGATCAGTCAAGACAAAGGGCATTCAAGTGTTGGACATCGGCTTTGGAGCGGCGTTTATTGCCGGACTTTTATCATTTGTGTCGCCCTGCGTATTGCCCATTGTTCCACCTTATCTTGCTTATCTGGCGGGGACCAGTTTCCATGAGTTGACAGACGACAATGCGGGAAGTGCCGTTGCCCGGCGGATATTGTGGTCGTCAATCATGTTTGTTGCCGGATTTACGACGGTTTTTGTGGCGTTGGGCGCAACGGCCAGTGTCATTGGCCAATCGCTGGCGCGCTATTATGACATATTGGGAACAATCGCCGGCGTTCTGATCATCATCATGGGCCTGCATTTTCTAGGTGTTTTCCGCATCGCATTGCTTTATCGCGAAGCGCGCGTAGACGTGCAGCGCAAACCAGCCGGGCTGTTTGGCGCTTATGTCATGGGACTGGCCTTTGCTTTCGGCTGGACACCCTGCGTGGGGCCGGTCCTGGCCGCGATCCTCTTCATTGCCGGCGCTGAAGGAACGGCCTTGCAAGGCGCCGGGCTTCTGGCGACCTATTCACTGGGCATCGGCATTCCGTTTATTCTGGCCGGTGCTTTCGCCAGCCGTTTCATCGGCTGGGCAAACAGATTCAAGAAGCACATGCGCAAGATCGAGATGATCATGGGTCTGCTGCTGGTGCTGACAGGCATCCTGTTCATCACCGGCCGGATGCAGGTCATCGCGCAATGGCTGCTTGAAACCTTCCCCGTTTTCTCAACCATTGGATAAAAGAGGCTGTTATGATTCGACATTCGCTGATCACCCTTTTGTTTGCCTTCCTGACAATTGTGCCTGCATCCGCAGTTACCCTCGGTGAGGATGGCCTGCACAAACAGGACTGGTTTTCCCTCACTTTCAAGGACATGGCGGAAGACATTGAATCAGCCAGTGAAGAGGGCAAGCGCCTTGCCATATTTATTGAACAAAGGGGCTGCATCTATTGCAAAAAAATGCATGAGGTGCTCTTGAGTGACCCGGAAGTGGCCGATTACATCAAGGCCAATTTCAAGGTTGTTCAGTACAACATGTTCGGTGATGAAGAAGTGACCGATCTGGACGGTGAAGTGCTGACGGAGAAAGCCGCCATTCGCAAATGGGGCGTGGCCTTCACACCGACAATCCTGTTCATGCCGCCCACCAATCCCGGAGACGGTGATGCCGGGCAGGCGGCTGTAGAAAAAATGCCCGGAGCCTTTGGCAAGTGGACATTCCTGAACATGTTTCGATGGGTGCACGAAAAAGCCTATGAGGGAGACGAGCACTTCCAGAAATATCACGCACGTATTATCAATGAACTACGCGAGCAGGGTCGTCTGGAAGCTGAATAAGCCGCCCAGGCACAAACACATTCAAATAATCATATTTATGCATTGATCTTTTGCGTGTTATTGCATAGATATTGGTTAAGGAATGAGAATCTGTAGGAGGCAGGTCCTGAAAATGGCACTGTTTCAGGAAGCAAAGAATTCTGTCATAGATAAGACTTCTGTCATGGAATAGAATGCATATAGGAGCAGGGCATGCCAATCGGTGCGGTATAATGCCGATATGTTCTGGATAATTTTATCACGATTGGGGAGGAGACTGGCAATATGTCTTTGAAATCGAATATACTGCTGGCATTGTTCATTGCTGCTGCTCCGACAGCGGCATGGGCGGGAACGATCGCGCCAGATGATGTCAAGTTTGAAGAAGAAACAATAGTGATGTCACTGACCGGTGAGCCCGGTGATGCTGCCAGGGGCAGGGAAGTTTTCACCAATCGCAAACTCGGCAATTG
Source organism: Rhizobiaceae bacterium (assembly GCA_029233925.1). Classification (GTDB taxonomy): domain Bacteria; phylum Pseudomonadota; class Alphaproteobacteria; order Rhizobiales; family Rhizobiaceae; genus Hoeflea_A. The sequence continues at coordinate 6,509 of JARGOX010000001.1, read as the reverse complement.
CCTTGCCTGTCACGTCAATTCGGAGATCAAAGAGCAATTGTTTCATGGTGAAGTCGGCCCGCCGCTTGATGGTGCCGCCGACCGCTGGGAAGAGGCCGAGTTGCGGGCAATTGTGGTGAATTCCAAAGTCGTATTGGGTGATGAAACCATCATGCCATCATTTTACCGGGTAAAGAATGGCGCCCGGCCAGCCGAAAAATTTGAGGGCAAAACCATATTGTCCGCTCAGGATGTTGAAGATGTGGTTGCCTATCTGGGTACGCTCAAAGAATAGCAATCGCTAGAGGAGATCAAGAAATGAAACTGACAAGACGACAAGCCCTGTCATTCTCCACGGGTGCAATTGCCTTCACGATAGCAGGCATGCGTATTGGTCCGGCATTTGCGAATGCGGAAGATACCAGTGCTGCTGTGCAGGCGTTCAGTGGAGGGGCGGAGCCCCAAAGCGGAATGATGACACTGAAGGCACCGGAGATTGCCGAAAATGGCAATACCGTTCCCGTGTCTGTGACCGTTGAAAGTCCTATGACGGCTGATGACTACGTGGAATCCGTGGCCATCTATGCTGAAGGCAATCCGAATCCGGAAGTTGTGGTTTTCAACTTTACGCCCATGAGCGGTGAAGCATCGGCAACAACCCGCATGCGGCTGGCAAAAACCCAGAACGTTGTGGCGGTTGCCAAAACCAGCACCGGAAAAGTGTATATTGACAAGCGCGAGGTCAAAGTGACCATCGGCGGTTGTGGCGGCTAACGGCCTCGGAGGAAATTGAAAATGGCAACAGCAAAACCCCGCGTTAAAGTTCCCAAGTCTGCGTCTGCCGGTGAAGTCATCACCATCAAGACCCTGATCAGTCACAATATGGAGTCTGGTCAGCGCAAGGACAAAGAAGGAAACGCAATCCCGCGCAATATTATCAACAAGTTCGAGTGCTTTTTTAATGGTACACCAGTGTTTTCTTGTGACATTGACCCGGCGATCTCGGCAAATCCCTATTTCGAATTCACCGCAAAGGTGATGGAGGCGGGCACATTCCGGTTCGTCTGGACCGATGATGATGGCAAGGTTTACGATACCGAGAAAAAGATCGCTTTGGATTGATCAATTTTGTCAGGTCCGTTTGACTGACTGATCAATCCAATGTCTGGCGTTCCACGGGAGGAATGAAAATGAATTTGATAAGAAAAAGCATGGTTGTCGGAGGTGTGATTGGTTTCTCGCTTACCATGGGTCTGGCAGCACAGGCAGATCCCGATGAAGATCAACTCTTCATCGACGGGAAGGAAATCGTGACAGAGGTCACAGCGGCGCCAGACAGTCCGTTTGAAACACTCTATTCCGGCTGGCGCTATCGCAGCGATGAAACACAGTCGTTGCAGGCGGATGATTTTGAAAACCCTGGATTTGGCGCTGTTGACCAGGCCATTGAACAGTTTGATGTTGTCGAGGGAGCGGCAGGCAAGTCCTGTGCATCGTGCCATGAGGGCGGGGCGGAGGAATTTGCCGGTCTTCGTGCAAAATTGCCGCGCTGGAATGCATCGACTGGAAAACCGGAAACCCTTGAACATATCATCAATGAGTGTCGGACCGAACGGATGCAGGCCGAGCCCTGGAAATGGGAATCCAAAGACATGTTGGGCATGACTGCTCTGATCGGGTTGCAGTCACGCGGCATGCCGGTTGAAGTGCAGACCGATGGCGAGATGACGCCTTGGTTCCAGAAGGGTAAAGACCTTTATTACACACGGGTTGGTCAACTGGACATGTCCTGTGCGAATTGCCACGAGGACAACAATGGCAACATGATCCGCGCCGACCATTTGAGCCAGGGCCAGATCAATGGTTTCCCTGTCTATCGGCTGAAATGGTCTGGTCTGGGCTCCATACACCGCCGCTTCAAGGGCTGCATGGATAATATTCGTGCAAAACCCTACAAACGCGGTTCGGACGAATTTGTTGCGCTTGAACTCTATGTCGCATCACGCGGACAGGGGCTTTCTGTCGAGACACCGGCCGTGCGTAACTAGATATCAATTTAGGGGGGCGGCATTTGAAGAAAAATGCCGCCCTTTTTGTATCCGGATTCCGGAAAATGCGGTCCTTTCCGCAGGCAGATCGTAAACAGCGAGGACGTTGATATGTTTTCCAGACGTGATTTTCTCCAGTGGTCAGCAGTCGTGGCGGCAACAACCGGCTATGCAGGTGGATTGACCCGGGTTGCCGCCCAGCAGCGGCTTACGCAAGATGATCTGCTCAAATTTGATGCCAAGGGCAAGGTAACGCTGCTGCACTTTACCGATGTGCATGCGCAGTTGAAGCCCCTCTATTTTCGCCCGCCTTCAGAAAATTTCGGGGTAGGTGCCTTTGAAGGCATGCCACCGCATCTGGTGGGGGAGGCTTTTCTCAAGCATTTCAATATTCCTGCAGGGTCGCCGCTGGCCTATGTCCACACCATGGTTGATTATGTCAATCTGGCCAGAACCTATGGCAAACTGGGTGGGCTCGACCGCACGGCTACGCTTGTCAAGGCGATCCGCGCCGAGCGCGGTGATGACTCTGTTCTGTTCCTCGACGGAGGAGACACATGGCAGGGGTCCTACACATCACTGAAGACCAACGGTCAGGACATGGTCGATTGCATGAAGCTCCTGAAACCCGATGCCATGGTCGGTCACTGGGAATTCACCTTAGGTCAGGATCGTGTTCTCGAACTGATTGACGATATGGGGTATCCGTTTCTTGCCAGCAACATTTTTGATACGGAATGGGATGAGCCGGTTTTTGAGCATACGGCCTTCTACGAAAAAGGCGGGCACAAGGTTGCAGTCATTGGGCAGGCCATGCCCTATACACCGATAGCCAATCCGCGCTGGATGTTTCCCGAGTGGTCTTTCGGAATTCGCCCGGACGTGCTGCAGGCAAATGTAGATGCAGCGCGCGCAGAGGGCGCCGAAATTGTTGTTCTTCTTTCCCACAACGGTTTTGATGTTGATCAGAAATTGCCCACCGTAGTCAGCGGTATCGACGTCATCCTGACTGGCCATACACACGATGCGGTGCCTGAGGCCATCAAGATTGGCAAAACGCTGGTTTTGTCTTCCGGATCCCACGGCAAATATCTGGGACGGGTGGATCTCGAGGTGAAAAATGGCGAGGTCGTCGATTATAATTCCACACTGATCCCGGTGTTTTCCGATGTGATTACCCCCGATCCGGAAATGGCCGCAAAAATTGATGAGGTCCGTGCGCCCTATGAGGCGGAATGCAATCGGGTGCTCGCAAAAACCGAGGGACTTCTCTACCGTCGCGGTAATTTCAACGGCACCTGGGACGACCTGATCTGCCAGGGCATGATTGAAGAGCGGGACGCTGAACTCTCATTCAGCCCCGGTTTTCGTTGGGGGACGACCCTGTTGCCGGGACAGAACATCACGGTCGACGATCTTTATACACAGACTTCGATGTCCTATCCGTCTGTGTACCGGCTTGAGTTTTCGGGCGCACAGATCAAGGATATACTGGAAGATGTGTGTGACAACCTGTTCAACAAGGATCCCTTTTTCCAGCAGGGTGGTGACATGGTTCGTGTCGGCGGCATGGGGTATACCTGTGCTCCCAAGGAAAATATCGGCAACCGCATCACCAATATGACCATGTTGAAAACCGGTGAACCGATTGATCCGGCTCGTAATTATGTTGTTGCTGGTTGGGCCTCGGTGAATGAAGGCGTGGAAGGACCAGCGATCTACGATCTGATGGAAAATTACATCACGCGCCTTGGTGTTGTGAATATGCCGAAGAATGACGCTGTAAAGGTTGTCGGAATGTGACACGGCACAGGCCGTGTTTGGTGGGTTTTATCTAAAGAATATGAGATATTTTACATTGATGCCCATCTGCATCTTGAAATATATGAATATTTGAATATATTGGGATTATTGGAGGAATCATGTCCGATCAATCGCAAAATAAAACCCATCCGAATAAAAGCCGTCGCTCATTTCTGAGTGGAGGCGTTGCTGTCGCCGGTGGTGTCGCTGCCACCGCGCTGGGTGCACGAGCCGCAGTTGCGGCCGCGCCGGATCCATTGATCACCGAAATTCAGGAATGGAATCAGGTGCTGGGTGATGGTGTCGATGCCGCGCCCTATGGTGTTCCCTCCGAGTTTGAAGCTGACGTGGTGCGCCGCGACGTCCCCTGGCTGACTGCTGATCCGATTTCATCCATCAATTTCACGCCGATCCACCAGCTTGATGGTATCATCACCCCGAACGGGCTGTGTTTTGAGCGCCATCATGGCGGTGTAGCCCAGATCGATCCTGCCGATCACCGCCTGATGATCAACGGCCTGGTCGACAATCCGCTGGTCTTCACCATGCAGGATCTGATGCGCTTTCCGCGCGAAAATCATGTGTATTTTCTCGAATGTGCCGCCAACTCCGGAATGGAGTGGCGTGGTTCCCAGTTGAATGGCTGCCAGTTCACCCATGGCATGGTGCATAATGTCATGTATACCGGCATCCCGCTGAAGCTGCTGCTGCAGGAGGCGGGTTTGAAATCCAATGCTGCCTGGCTGCTTCCCGAGGGCGCCGATGCCTCCGGCATGACCCGTTCCGTTCCACTGGACAAGGCGCTTGATGATTGCCTTGTGGCATTCAAGATGAATGGAGAGGCCCTGCGACCGGAACAGGGTTACCCGATCCGCCTTGTCGTTCCCGGCTGGGAAGGCAATATGTGGATCAAATGGTTGCGCCGCATCGAAGTGGGTGATCAGCCCTGGCATCACCGTGAGGAAACATCCAAATACACGGATCTTCTTGCAAACGGCAAAGCGCGCCGTTTCACCTGGGCGATGGATGTCAAATCGGTCATCACCAGTCCGAGCCCGCAAATGCCCATTACCCATGGACGCGGACACACCGTTTTGACCGGACTTGCCTGGTCTGGTCATGGCCGGATAAAGCGGGTTGACGTGTCCCTGGATGGCGGTCGCAACTGGCAGACGGCGCGCATTGATGGTCCAAGCCTGTCCAAATCGTTGCACCGTTTTTATCATGAGTTCAATTGGGACGGGTCTGAGATGTACCTGCAATCGCGGGCCATTGATGAATTCGGAAATGTACAGCCGACAAAAAATGAGCTCAGAGCAGCGCGCGGCGACAACTCGATTTACCACAACAATGGCATACAAACCTGGCAGGTTCGTACAGATGGAGAGACAGAAAATGTCGAAATCTCTTAGGCTGTTTGGTGCAGTAGCCGGGTTGCTGATTGTGACCGGTGCTCAGGCCTTCGCGCAGGATGCGGATGCGGGCAAAAAAGTATTCAGGAAATGTGCGTCCTGTCATGCGGTTGGTGATAATGCCAGGAATAAGGTCGGTCCGCATCTCAATGACGTGTTCGGGCGAACGGCCGGAACAGTCGACGGTTTCAAATATTCCAAGTCTATGAAGGCTGCCGGCGATGAAGGCCTTGTCTGGAACGACGAGACGGTCGGGAAATATCTTGAAAAACCCAAGGCCTATATCAAGGGCACGAAGATGTCCTTTGCCGGACTTAGGAAAGACAAGGATGTCGCAAATGTCATCGCCTATCTGAAGAGTTTTTCGGCCGAATCAACCCAGGAATCAGAAAAACCAGCGGATGCTGCTGTAAGCGAAGAGAAAAAACCTGAAGCGAAAGTGGCAATTGCACCGGTCGCTGATGCACCGGTGGCCAACCACGGAACCTATCATCTCGGGCGCCCGGCGCTGCCGGAAGAAATCGCCGCATGGGATATAGACATACGGCCGGACGGCCAGGGGCTTCCAGCTGGAAGCGGCACGGTCGCCAAAGGCGGTGAACTGTTCGATGAACAATGCGCTGTCTGCCACGGATCGTTCGGCGAAGGCGAAGGCCGCTGGCCTGTTCTGGCCGGGGGGCAGGGGACGTTGACCGACGATCGGCCCGTCAAGACCATTGGCTCCTACTGGCCCTATCTGTCCACGGTCTTTGACTATGTGAAACGTGCCATGCCCTTTGGCAATGCACAGTCGCTTTCCGATGACGACGTTTACGCCCTGACGGCCTATCTGCTCTATTTGAACGATATCGTCACTGACGAGGACTTTGAATTGTCCAGCGACAACTTCGCTGAAATGCGTCTGCCAAATGAAGAAAACTTCATTGCCGATAATCGTCAGGACGAGCCGCATTATGCCGCCGGATTGGAACCATGCATGAGCAATTGCATGCCCGAACCTGCAAAAGTCACGATGCATGCGCGGGTGTTGGACGTCACGCCGGAGGGTGAAGAAGACGAAAGCGGCGCCGGTGCCATTGATTGATTGCCAATCACATCATCTTCAACTGAAGGCATTTGAAGGTGATGTGATCGCAATGGCAGAGCCACCAAGTCAGGTGGCCCCATTTCTGTTTCAGTTTGTGTTCCCGGTTGAGGCGTCGCTTATTGCAGGGAGAGTGTCCTATCTTCCGTGTATCTGTGATTTGGTCCATGCTTCCTGAGAGGA
>JARGOX010000018.1 GCA_029233925.1 Rhizobiaceae bacterium | reverse complement strand
CGGCCTTTACCCCATCATCACCCACCCCATCACACCCATAATCAGCCATTTTTCCTTCCCATCCCCGATCCCAATCACACCTAAAGCCCCGGTTTCATGAAAGAAATCCCACCCAAAACCGAAAATCAGAAGAATCTGCAGCCTAAAGGTGCGGGAGCAACAAGCGATGCAATCACGTGTGGACGCACCGTCATTCAATTCGGATATAATGCACGGCTTCAGGCAATTGGGCTCCATTCCCTCGCTCTGGTGCCCAAATCACTCTTCCAAAGTTCTTTGCCTTCATTATCGCTGTGAATGCCGAACCCTTCACAAGGACATGCATCAGCAGTTTGACAAACTGCACGGTCGCCTTGCCGACATACCCTGCCTGTTTTGCGCAAGCGTATATGTATGACGAGACCTGATTCACATCCCACCTGAGAACAACGTCGTTTTCCATATGGCAAGGCATGAGCGGTGAGGATGGGGCGCCTCGGGCTGCGCCTGATCCGGATTGCGCCCGAATGGCCCGAAACCTCTCCCTCCCCTGATACCAGCCATGTTGCTATCTACAGGGGGCATTGAAGGCAATTGCGGCATTGTGCCGACATGCCTTTCGGGACAGATCGCACATATTATACGAAAATATCTCTTTTTTGGGTGGAAACAGCCGCCTGCCCTATTTCGGGCACAGTTCCACAGTCTTGAGAGAGGGTAGCGCCACTTGGACGATGGTGTTATCTGTCTGTATCCCCGATACGCATATAGGTCCTTTATGCGGTGGGCAAAGATTGACTCACCACCGGTCGCAGGGCAAATGGATATAAAGACCAAAACGTAAAATAGGACAGGGACTGGAAACAAGCAAACAATGCCGGCACACAAAGACCTTTCAAAACATCTGGGGGATGAAGAAGCTCTTTTGGCCGATGGCCGGAAAGCCCCCGATCGTCGCGAAGTGTCGATACGCTGGCTTTCGGGAACCTTTCTGACAGGCATAACATCAAGTGCACTCATGGGTATCGCGCTGTTTGCGGCCCTAGACGGGCGCGAGCAGCTGGCCATACCGGGTGAAGCCTATGCTTCCACGGACTTCAGCTCACCGGCAAAAGGTTCGGAAAAGGGCACCAGGCTTGTTGGCACCTCCATAGCAGCCAAGCCAAGTGACAAGGAGATTCTCGAAATCTCCACGATTATCAATGAGGGTGACCGCAGTGTTATTCGCAGCCGTCCCTTTGCCCATGTAAAAATGGCTTTGGCTGCCAGTCACACGGGTAAAGTGGATTACCCGAAATTTGATCCGCTCAAGATATTCTCATCTGGCGACGCCGATGCCGAATCGGAGGCCAATTCCACTGTCATCTATGGCGCAGATGTCGATTCGGAAATTCGTCTGACAACGACTGACTTTCCGATCACAACACCGGCCTATGCCTACGCCGCCTCAATGACGGATGATGAAGCCGAAGAAGTCGTCAGAAACAATGGCTCAATACTGACAGACGACATGCTTCAGGTCGCAGCGCTCCACTATGTCGATCCACAGCGCTTTGCGGGCCTTGATGCGGCATTTGATGTGGGCGCAAATCTCAATGCCCGTGTGGTCACCGAAAATGTCACGGTCAGCCCCGCTCTTTCCAGCGAAGACAATGCCGTCGAATTTATTGACGATGTCATTGCCATCCGCAAGGAGCAGACGATCGTGGATGCTCTGACGAATGCCGGCTACAGCAAGGGCGAGGCAAAATATGTCTCGGAGATCCTGTCCGAAGAAACCGGCTCACCGAACCTGGAGCCGGGTGACGTCTTTCGGGTGGGGCTTGAACAGCGCGGCGAAAGCACGCGTATCGTCCGCGCCAGCGTCTATTCCGGCAGATCGCATCTGGCGACCGTCGCGGTCAATGATTTTGAAATCCTGGTCGCTGCAGAGCAACCACCCAGTTCTCCAGCTGTTTACACGGCATTTGACGATACCCCTGTGGCCGTCTCGACCGGTCGCGATCTGCCGCGCATATATGATGGCATTTACAAGGCCGCGCTTTCCTACGGGATGAGCACGGAAATGACCGAAAAGGTCATTCGTATGCTTGCCAGCAATGTTGATTTCCAGGCGCGACTGAAGCCTACAGATTCTCTGGAGGCAATATTCTCGGTCGATGAAGAAACCAAAGAGGCGGGCGAAGACTCCGAATTGCTTTATGTCGGCGCCTCCTTTGGCAACAATATTGTTGGCCTATACCGATTCCGCAATCCTGAAGAGGGATCGGTTGACTATTACGATTCGGAAGGGCGCAGCGCCCGACAATTCCTTTTGCGCAATCCCGTTCCCAATGGTCGTTTCCGTTCCAAATTCGGTATGCGCCACCACCCGATACTGGGCTACAAACGCATGCATACCGGCGTTGACTGGAGCGCGCCACGCGGCACGCCCATTATCGCCGCGGGCAATGGCGTCGTCGACAAGGCCGGCTGGAACAAGGGTGGCTATGGAAAGCAGACGCTCATCCGACACCCCAATGGTTACGTCAGTTCCTATTCGCACCAGACAAAAATCGCCAAAGGCGTTGTCGCGGGCGCACGAATCCGCCAGGGCCAGGTTATCGGCTATGTCGGCTCAACAGGCCTTTCTACCGGACCCCATCTGCATTATGAGCTGATCGTCAACGGAACCAAGGTTGATCCGATGCGGGTTCGTCTGCCGGACGGGAAATCGCTGAGTGGCGAAACCCTGGCGGCCTTCCAGAACGAACGGGTACGTATTGACGACCTGATCAGACGCAACGGTGATCCCGAGCAACTGGCATCGGCTCTGTAAACAGAGCTGTTGCATATGAAGCAACTGCACGCATGATGCTTACGCAGAAAAGCCTTCGCATGTCTCGACACAAAGCACTTGCCGATTATCCATAACAAAACGGCCCGACAATGTCGGGCCGTTTTCAGTTCTCCAGACGCCGTTTGATCAGGCGGCGGCTACATGATTCTCATCTGCTGCAAAGAGCAGCCTGTCCGAGCCCGCCGAGATCGTGATTGTCTGACCATCGACGATATTGCCGGCCAGGATGCTTTCAGCCAGCGGATCCTGAACGTATTTCTGGATCACCCGCTTGAGCGGCCGCGCACCATAGGCTGGATCATAGCCTTTATCGGCAAGCCATTTTCGGGCATCTTCACCCAGCACGATGCTTATTTTCCGCTCCTCCAGCAATGCCATCAGACGGGTAAGCTGAATATCGACAATCGCACCCATCTCATCACGACGCAGCCGGTGAAACAGGATTGTTTCGTCGACACGGTTGAGGAATTCCGGCCGGAATGAAGCTTTCACAACAGCCATGACCTGATCGCGAACCGCATCCACGTCCTGATCATCGCTCAATCCGGTCAGATATTCAGCGCCTAGATTGGACGTCATGATGATCAAGGTATTACGGAAATCGACCGTACGCCCCTGTCCATCCGTAAGACGCCCGTCATCAAGCACCTGCAACAGGACATTGAACACATCCGGATGGGCTTTTTCGATCTCATCGAACAGCACAACCTGATAGGGCCGACGCCGAACAGCCTCGGTCAAAGCCCCGCCCTCATCATAGCCGACATAGCCGGGAGGCGCACCGATCAGCCGGGAAACGGAGTGTTTCTCCATATATTCCGACATGTCCATTCGAACCATTGCTGTTTCATCGTCAAACAGAAAGCTCGCCAGGGCTTTTGTCAATTCGGTCTTGCCAACGCCTGTGGGCCCTAGGAATATGAAGGATCCGATCGGCCGGTTCGGGTCTTGCAGGCCAGCGCGGGCACGGCGTACCGCTCTGGATACCGCTTGAACGGCTTCACCCTGACCAACCACACGCTTGGCAAGATCATCTTCCATACGCAGCAGCTTGTCGCGCTCACCTTCCAGCATCTTGTCAACCGGAATACCAGTCCAACGCGATACGATATGGGCGATATGGTCCGGCGTGACGGTTTCTTCCACCATCGCCGTGCCTTCGTCGCTGCTTTGTTCTGCCTCTGTCAGCTTCTGTTCCAACTCGGGAATCTCACCATAGGCCAATTCTCCTGCCCGCTGGAATTCACCATTGCGCTGTGCAATGGCCAAGGCATTGCGTGCATCATCAAGCTGCTTCTTGATATCCGCGGCAAGTCCAAGTTTCTGCTTTTCCGACTGCCACATGGCTGTCAGCGAGCCGGCTTTTTCTTCCAGCGCTGTCAGATCGATCTCGAGCTTTTCAAGGCGATCCTGAGAGGCTTTATCGTCTTCCTTGAGCAGTGCTTCCCGCTCGATTTTCAGCTGAATGATTCGCCGATCCAGTTCATCCAGTTCTTCCGGCTTGGAATCAACCTGCATGCGCAGGCGTGCAGCCGCTTCATCCATAAGGTCAATGGCCTTGTCAGGCAAAAAACGGTCGGTAATATAACGGTTGGACAAGGTCGCAGCCGATACCAGCGCCGAATCGGATATCCGCACCTTATGGTGCTGTTCATATTTTTCCTTGATGCCACGTAAGATCGATATCGTATCCTCGACAGTCGGTTCATCGACAACAACCGGTTGGAAACGCCGAGCCAGAGCCGGATCTTTTTCTACGTGTTTGCGATACTCATCAAGGGTTGTTGCGCCGACGCAATGCAGCTCGCCGCGTGCCAGTGCCGGCTTCAGCAGGTTTGACGCATCCATGGCGCCATCTGCCTTGCCCGCACCCACCAATGTGTGCATTTCGTCAATGAACAGGATGATGTTGCCGGCAGCTGACTGAACCTCGGAGAGAACAGCCTTCAGCCGTTCTTCAAATTCACCACGATATTTGGCACCGGCAATCAGTGCGCCCATGTCGAGCGCCAGCAATTGTTTGTCCTTAAGCGACTCAGGGACATCGCCATTGACAATGCGCAGCGCCAAACCCTCGGCGATTGCCGTTTTGCCGACGCCGGGCTCACCAATGAGAACCGGATTGTTTTTGGTGCGCCGCGACAGAACCTGCATGGTGCGTCTTATTTCGTCGTCACGACCGATAACCGGATCAAGCTTGCCCTCGCGCGCTTCAGCGGTCAGGTCACGCGCATATTTCTTCAGCGCATCATAGCCTTCCTCGGCACTGGCCGAATCGGCTGTGCGCCCTTTGCGAATCTCGTTGATGGCTTGATTGAGGCCTGCTGCGCTCACACCGGCCTTTTCAAGAATTTTGGCCGTATCAGCGGATTTTTCGATAGTCAAAGCCAGCAGAAGCCGTTCAACGGTCACGAAACTGTCGCCGGCTTTCTTGGCAATTTCCTCAGCGGTTGAAAACACCTTGGCCAGCGGTTGGGCCAAGTAAATCTGGCCATTGCCACCCGTGACCTTGGGCAACTTTCCAAGTGCCGCATTCACACCCAAACGGGCATCTGCCGCACGGCCACCGGCCCGCTCTATCAGCGATGCGGCCATCCCTTCAGGATCATCAAGCAACACTTTGAGCATGTGTTCGGCCGTGAACTGCTGATGGCCTTCGGCAAGTGCATAGGTCTGCGCTGACTGAAGAAAGCCACGCACCCTTTCGCTATATTTTTCCATATTCATAGATCATCTCTCCTGTTCATGTTCCACCCGCGCACGGCACAGAACATCAAGTCCGGAAGAGCCCCCGAAATCGGCAGGCCCCTGTTGATCTGAATATGGGTATGGCACCGTGACATATTCAAGCCTGCCGATGGCCATTCAAAAGCAGTTTGGGTGCGATAAAACAGCTCACATGCAAAAGCGCCCGGCAAGCCGAGCGCTTTCAACCAATTGGATTCTATACAAATAAAGGCCTGCCAAAAGTGTATCAGGGGCGGCCTCAGTCGATGGAATTCAAACTTCGGGTGCGACGACAGCCACTTCTGCAGGATGATCCTGCCCCTCGCTTTTACGCTTGCGCGTTTCGCGAACCGGAGCGGCTTTGCTTTCAGCGGCTCCTTCGGTTTTTGCAACAGTACCTTCGGATTCAGCGTCGGCGCCTTCCGTCTGCGCAGGACTTGCAGCCCTGGGGCGACGCGGCCGTGCCGGGGCACGACGACGAACCGGAGAACGGCGCGCAGGCTGTTCAGCACCTTCTTCTTCCATGGAGATTTCGGCTGGCGTTCCATCAATAACGGGCTGCGGCCCGGAGCCATCCATCACATTTTCAACAGGCTTGTTTTCAGAACCTTGGGCCGCCGTATTGGTATTATCGTCAGGCTGCTGTTCGCGCTCGCGTTCCGGGTTTTCACGCTCTTCACGCTGAAACCTCTCCTGTATCTGCGCCTGCGCAGTGGCAATGATGCGATAGTAATGTTCAGCGTGCTGAAGGTAGTTTTCAGCCATGACGGGATCGCCGGAACCATTGGAATCACGGGCCATGGTGGCATATTTGTCGGCAATATGCTGTGCAGTGCCGCGGATTTTGACATCGGGACCATTGCTGTCATAGGTGCGCGAAAGCGGATTACCGCCTTTTCTGCCATTATTGCTATTGTTGCTGCTATTATTGCTGCTGCGACCGCGACCGCGCTTATTCTGCTGTCCAGACCTCATACGTCACTCACTTGAAATATTCCTGTTATCGGATTGTTTGTTCTGCACCAGATATCGATTCGGCTGTCAACATGCAGGCCGCATAAGGATATGCGCTTGCGCTCTTTCCGCTTCACATTCATACAAGGGCAGATTCTATTGCTGATGGTCAAATTGTGATCGCCTGAGCAAAAACCTTTCAACCCGCTAGGGATCGAATTCTTTTTGATGACCATGTAATCAGCACACTTCGGAAATTAGCCTGCTTTGCCAACAATTCCAAGCTTTTTCTTCACGAATCTGTTTTGCGCCCAAAACACAGAAAATTTCTTGCCCAAACAAGGCTTTGCGCGCCAAACGCAGAGTGCGTTTTAAAAGCTGTTTGATGCCGGAAAGCTGGAAATCACGCACACCTGCTACAGCTCTGGTGGCGTGGCGTTTATCAAGCTGTCCTGCAAAAAACCAGAACACGATCATTGCCGCCAAGATCCTTCATGCGCGATAGGCATGAAAATGAGGCGCCACGAAATATTTCGATGACATCTTCATGCTGATCGAAACCGGTTTCCAACAGGACTGATCCACCATCAGCCAGATGCCGCCCTGCGCCTTCGGCAATCGCCCGGTAGGCATCCAGACCATCAGCCCCACCATCCAGAGCAAGGAGCGGATCATGCTCTTTGACTTCCCTGGAAAGAGCAGCAATGTCAGCAGAGCGGATATAGGGCGGGTTTGAAACAATCAGATCGAAGCTTCCGTCTATCGCCTCGAACCAGTTGCTCCGACAGATTGAGATCCGGTCCTGCAAGCCGTTCATCTGCGCATTTTGCTGCGCGGCATCCAGCGCATCACCGGAAATATCCGACACAATTGCAACTGCATCCTGAATTTCGGCAAGAATCGCAAGCGCGATCGCGCCGCTGCCGGTACCAAGGTCGAGGATATTGCAGATTGGCTTTTTCCCGACAACCTTTTTGGCAAGCGGCAAAGCCGCCTCTACCAGCGTTTCCGTATCGGGCCTCGGTTCCAATGTGGCGGGAGAAAGATGCAGATCGATACCATAGAACCAGCGATGGCCCAGAATTCTGTGAACGGGTTCGCCAAGACAGCGCCTGTGTGCCGCTGCCAGAATGCGCTTGGCATCCCCGTCGTCAACGATTCTCTCGCCGCCAAGAATCAGATCCGTCAGGCTGATACCCATAAGCTCGCAAACGAGCAGCCGCGCATCCGTCTCCGGCTGCGCCACCTGTGACGCATCAAACCGACTGCGCAGATCGGCAAGCAGACTGGCTATCGTTTGTCCCATGGGATTTACCGGGTGCGCGTTCAACTGCCCGAGGTTTCGCCAAGCGTAGCCAGCAGGCCAGCCTGATGGTCGGAAATGAGCGCATCCACCACCTCGTCTATCTCACCCATCATCATGCGGTCGAGCTTGTAAAGTGTCAGATTGATACGATGATCGGTCACCCGTCCCTGCGGAAAATTATAGGTACGTATCCGCTCGGAGCGATCCCCCGAACCAACCTGGCTTTTGCGGTTTTCCGAACGTGCGTCATCTGCCTTCTGTCGTTCGAGATCAAACAGCCGGGCGCGCAGGATCTGCATGGCCCGGGCCCGGTTCTGGTGTTGGGATTTTTCCGCCTGCATGACCACGATACCGGACGGAATATGTGTGAGGCGAACAGCTGAATCCGTCGTATTGACATGCTGCCCACCGGCACCTGACGCGCGCATCGTATCGATGCGGATATCCTCGCTACGAATTTCAACATCGATATCCTCGGCTTCCGGAAGAACGGCAACCGTTGCTGCCGAGGTGTGAATGCGGCCGCCTGATTCGGTTTCGGGAACCCGTTGAACCCGATGCACGCCCGATTCGAACTTCAGCAGGGCGAAAACACCCTTTCCGGTGATGCCGGCAATGATTTCCTTGAACCCGCCGACGTCACCTTCGCTGGCGCTCATCACCTCGACCTTCCAGCCATGAGCTGCGGCATAGCGTTCATACATACGAAAGAGATCGCCGGCAAAAAGTGCGGCTTCCGATCCACCCGTCCCTGCTCTGATCTCCAGAATGGCGCTTTTGTCATCGGCAGCATCCTTCGGCAGAAGCATCAGCTGCATGTCATGTTCAAGTTTGGCTTGCCGCTCCTCCAGCTCCGTCAGCTCCAGCGCTGCAAGGGCCTGCATCTCACGATCGGTTTCACTGTCATCGAGAAGCGACTCCAGATCGGCAATCTCGCTGACGGTTTTTGCATGGTTGCGAATTGCCGCAACGATGGGCTCCAGTTCGGAATATTCCGAGGCCAGTTTGACATAGACATCGGATTCGGGGCCCTGCGCCATCCGTGCCTCGATTTCATCGAAGCGGCGATCGAGTTCGCGCATTTTTTCAAATGGTAGTTTCGCCATTTACTAACCCCGGCATGATCAAAGCGGAATGCCGTTTGTATCAGCAAAATCGGCAAGAAGTTTACGAATCGTATATTGCGGATCGTTTTCATCAAGAGCGGGCAGCAACAGGTCTTCCAGTTCTTTCACATCCAGCGCAAGCAACATCGATTTGACCGGTCCGATTGCCGCCGGTGACATCGAAATGGAACGATAGCCAAGCCCAATCAGCGCCATCGCCGACAGGCTGCGACCGGCCAGTTCGCCGCACAATGTCAAAGGCGTGTTCCAGGCGTCAGCTGCAACGGCAATCTGCCTGAGCACCCGCAGGAATGTCCGCCCCAGCGGGTCAAACCGGTTGCTGACGCGCGCATTGCCGCGATCGGCTGCCATGGTGAACTGGAACAGGTCATTTGAACCCACGGAAACAAAATCTGCTTCCTCCATCAGTTCATCAAGCTGCCACATCAGGCTGGGAACCTCCAGCATCGCGCCGACTTCGACCTTGCGCGGCAGGTCATAACCGAACCGCGACAGATGGCCGACTTCCTTGTTGAGAAGCGAACGCACCTGACGGAACTCGCTGATCTCCGTTACCATCGGGAACATCAGCTTGAGCTGCTGCCCGGCCGTTGCCCGCAGAAGCGCCCGCAATTGCATTCTCAGGATGCCCGGACGATCGAGCGCAAGGCGCATCGCCCTCCAGCCCAAAGCGGGGTTTTCCTCGTTTGCAGCCCGGAAATAGGGAACGACCTTGTCGCCACCGATATCGAGCGCACGAAATGTAACCGGCTTGCCTTCTGCCTGCCGGATGACATTGCGGTAAAACCGTTCCTGCTCATCCACCTTGGGCATGGTGGACGCGATCATGAACTGCAATTCGGTGCGAAACAGGCCAACACCGCTGGCGCCCGATTCCTTCAACTGAGGCAAATCAACCAGCAGACCGGCATTCATTTGCAGTGCAATATTGACGCCGTCGCGACTGATGGGCTCGACCGAACGCAATGCCCTGTATTGTTCCTGCCTTCTGGCGCTGAACCGGACTTTTTCCGCATAGGCACGCTCAAGATCAGCCACCGGCCGCAGGTGAACCTTGCCATCATCGCCATCGATAATGATCGGGTCACCATTTTCAGTCAGCGAGGCAATGCCCGTGGCCTGACCGACCACTGCAATGCCCATGGCCCGGGCAACAATCACCACATGGCTGGTGACCGATCCTTCTTCGAGCACAAGTCCCCTGATCTTGGATCGTGTGTAATCAAGAAGGTCGGCCGCACCCATGGCGCGTGCAACGATGATCGCCGAATCAGGAAAATCCTCGTGATGCGCCTTGGCAGTGAAGCCGGTCAATTGCCGCAGCAGACGATTGGCCAGATCATCAAAATCGTGCAGACGCTCGCGCAGATAGGGATCCGTCATGTGGATCATGCGGGCGCGCATGTCGCTTTGCACCTTTTCAACAGCCGCTTCCGCAGTCAGACCATTGGCAATGGCCTCTTCAAGCTTGCGCACCCAACCACGATCGTGGGCAAACATGCGATAGGCTTCCAGCACGGCACGGTGTTCGCCTTCCATTGACATGTCGCGACGCGACAGCATGTCGTCGATGGAAAGACGCAAAGAGCCTATCGCATCCTCGAGGCGGACAAGTTCAGCGTCACTATCGTCATTGAGCAGTTCGGTAACGACGATCCGCGGTTCATGCAAAACCGCATGACCCAGCCCGATCCCGTCACTATAGGCAGATCCGTCAATGGTAACCGGACGGCTCAAGTCAAGCTCAAGACCCGGACGGGTGACCTTTTTGAGGTCGCCAGTCGCAATCATTTCGGCCAGCACCATGGCGATGGTTTCCAGCGCCTCGAGCTCTTCTTCCCGGTAATTGCGCATGGCCTTGTTCTGGATGACCAGAACGCCAAGTGTCCGACCCGCACGCAGGATAGGCACGCCAAGAAACGAGCGGTAGACCTCCTCTCCTGTTTCCGGCAAATAGGTAAAGGCGGGATGCGATTGGGCGTCCGAAAGGTTCAGCGAGCTTGCACCGGCAGCGATCGTACCGACTAGCCCCTGTCCCATCTTCAGCTGTGCCAGATGGACAGCGCCCGGATTCAACCCTTCAGTCGCATAGAGTTCCAGCACACCATCGGCCCGTAAAACATAAAAGGAGCAGACTTCCGCAACCATGTTTTGCGCGATTTGGCGCACGATACGGTCCAGGCGGTCCTGCGGTTCAAGCGGCTCCGCCATGAGTTCGCGCAGCCGTCTCAGCAGGACGCGGGGACCAGCCGAAGGGTCTCTCATCGCGCTTACGCTCCTCGTTTGTTTGCCCCGGCAACGATTGTCAGCAATCGCGATAAGCCGTCTGACTCAAGTCTTATCGAGACCGTAGACGGAATGCAAAGTGCGAACAGCCAGTTCTGCATAGGGTCCGTCAATCAGAATGGAAATCTTGATTTCCGAAGTGGTGATCGCCTTGATGTTGATGCCCTTTTCCGCCAGCGCCTGAAATGCCGTTGCCGCCACACCTGCGTGACTGCGCATGCCGATGCCGATAACCGAAACCTTTACCAGGCCCGGTTCACTTTGCACCACATCAAAGCCAATGGATTCGCGTGCCTCATCCAGCACGCTCAGGGATTTCTGCATGTCGCTGGAGGGCACCGTGAACGTCATGTCGGTGGACGTGCCGTCTTCTGAAATATTCTGCACAATCATGTCAACATTGACATGCGCCTTTGCTAGCGGCCCGAAAATGGCGGCAGATACGCCCGGGCGGTCGGCCAGCCGACGCAGGGAAATCTGTGCCTCATCCTTGGCATAGGCAATGCCTGTTACGACTTCCTGTTCCACGATTTCTTCCTCATCACAAATCAATGTACCGGGTGGATTTTCAAAATCATCCATTCCCGGCCCGTCCGGTTCCGAAAAACTGGAACGCACGAAGGTACGAACCTTGTGCACCATGGCCAGCTCAACTGAACGCACCTGCAAAACCTTGGCACCCAGCGACGCCATTTCCAGCATTTCTTCAAAAGCGATTTTCTTCAATCGCCGAGCTGCCGGCACAACCCTTGGGTCCGTGGTATAGACACCGTCCACATCGGTGTAGATATCACAACGGTCTGCCTTTATACCGGCCGCGACTGCCACCGCACTCGTATCGGAACCACCGCGCCCAAGCGTGGCAACCCTGTTATCCGGGCCGATGCCCTGAAATCCCGCAATCACCGCCACCTGACCTTCGCCGAAGCGGCGTATCAATTCGCTCCCGTCTATATCAAGAATGCGCGCAGCACCATGCGCATTGTCAGTATGGATCGGTATCTGCCAACCCTGCCAGGAACGCGCATTGATCCCCATCGACTGCAAGGTAATGGCCAGAAGGCCAGAAGTGACCTGCTCTCCCGACGACACAACGACATCATATTCGCGTGCATCATGCAATGCGGACGCTTCACGGGTCCAGCCCACAAGCTCATTGGTGCGGCCCGCCATTGCCGACACGACGACAGCAACCTCGTGCCCGGAATCAACTTCGCGTTTGACATGCCGTGCGACATTGCGAATGCGATCGAGGTCGGCAACTGATGTGCCGCCGAATTTCATGACTATACGGGCCATCGGTGAGACCGGAACTCCCAGTAAAACAGCTGAAATAAAGAAAACCGCCCTTCTTCCGGAGCGGTCTTGCCGATCTCATACCCAAAAAGCGTCAAGGCTGCAAGGAGCACCGTTCACGGCTGCAGCGGAAAAACCATCAACAGCCCATCAAATGGCAGCTCACCATGCAAATTCTGAACGTTAGCCGCCCTTGACATTCGGTGGGCTTCGTCCGACTTGATAGTGAGCAACGTGCAGGAGACGAATATGAGCGACGCCGCCACCTCAACCATTGACCAGGCAGAAGTCGATCGATTTTCCGCCATGGCATCCGATTGGTGGGATCCAACCGGGAAATTCCGCCCCCTGCACAAATTCAATCCGGTTCGGCTGGCCTATATCCGTGATCAGGTAACCGCACATTTCGGCGGCGATCCAAAATCACACCAGCCAATGAAAGGACTGCGGGTCCTTGATATCGGCTGCGGCGGTGGCCTGTTGTGTGAGCCCTTGGCGCGGATGGGTGCTGAGGTCATTGGAGCAGATGCTTCCGAGACCAATATTGAAATTGCCAGGATCCACGCCGCGCAAAGCGGCATCGACATTGACTATCGAGCTGTGCCTGCGGAAACACTGGCGGCAAACGGCGAACTGTTCGACATTGTTCTCAACATGGAAGTTGTCGAACATGTTGCCGACGTTGATCTGTTTCTGTCTTCCTGTGCGCAGATGGTCAAACCCGGCGGCCTGATGTTCGTCGCAACAATCAACCGGACATTCAAGGCTCTGGCACTGGCAATCGTTGGTGCCGAATATGTGCTGCGCTGGCTGCCACGCGGGACGCACCAATACGACAAGCTGGTGCGGCCTGAAGAAATTCAGGAACCGCTGAAAAGAGCCGGCCTCGAAACGATTGAGACGACCGGCGTATTCTATACCCCGCTGACGGATCGGTGGGCGCTTTCAAGGGACATGGACGTCAATTACATGCTCGTTGCAGCACGCCCGAAATAGGCCGAAAAGCGTCTGATTAAAGCCAGGTCTTCAGTTCTTTTCGTCCGGCAGATCCGGCAAGGGGGCAATGCCCACACCCTCGTCAATCAGTGCCTTTACTTCGTCGGGCTTTGCCTGACCTATGATGCCGCGTTCCTTGCTTTCACCATAGTGGATCTTGCGCGCTTCCTCGGGAAAACGTTCACCGACATCCTCGGAATTTTCCCGAATCGATTTGACCGCCTTGCGCAACTCGCTCATGGCCGACTTCTGTGCGTTGTTCATCGCAAGCTGCATCGACGCATCTTTTTTCCGTGAGGTCGATACCGAAGGTGTCATCAGCGCTTTTTCCACTACGACGGATTCGCAAACCGGGCAACTGACCAGCCCCCGGTCCTTCTGCGCCTCGAAATCGGAACTGCCTGAAAACCACACTTCGAAAGTATGGTTCGCATCACAGCGCAGGTTGAATTTTATCATGCCTCCGCCCTGCCCGACAATTGTACCTTGATGCCGTCGGCTTCGCTTGAACCATCAAGCTGGAATGTCCTGCGATTAAGTAGGTTGGGTATCTTTCTGCGTGCCCGCCGACTGTCTTCCCGGATGATCTCGGCCACGATCACAGCCGGCTCATCATGATCTGCTTCTGCAAGGATACTGCCCCAGGGATCAACAATGATCGAATGACCAAAAGTCTCGCGCCCATCCTCATGGGTGCCCCCCTGTGCCGCAGAGATGACGAATGCGCCGTTTTCAATCGCCCGGGCGCGCTGCAATATGTGCCAATGTGCTTTTCCTGTCTGCCGTGTAAAGGCCGCCGGCGCAGTCAGCACATCAGCCCCAGCCAGGGCCTGGGTCTGAAAAAGCGCCGGGAAGCGCACATCGTAACAGATGCCAAGGCCAAGTCTGGCAAAAGGCAATTCCTGCACCACGGCACGGCTGCCTGCTTCATAGGTCGCACTTTCACGCCAGCTTTCGCCATTGTCGAGATCCACATCGAACATATGAATCTTGTCGTAACGCGCCACGATCTTTCCATCCGGCGCAAACAGCAGGCAACGGTTGGCGACCTTGCCATTCTCCAGGGCGATTGCTGTCGATCCGATATGGAGAAAAATGCCATGCGACGCAGCCAGTTGAGCAGCCGACCGGACAATCGGATCATCTGCTTCACTGCAAATAATGGCCCGCAACGTCGCCCGATCACGGACCAGCGCCCCGGTCATTTCCGGGGTTTGCACATAGTGCGCACCCTTTGACACGGCTTCTTTCACCTGCTCGGCCATGGCAATCGCGTTGCGCATCGGATCCATTCCCGATCGCATCTGTATGGCAGCTGCGCAAAATTTCTCTGCGTTCACATCTTCACCTTCAGGCTGCCGAACGCAGCAGGTCGTCCAGTTTCCCGCGGCGCTCGAGTTCATGCAGTTCGTCACAGCCGCCTACATGGCGTTTGCCGACAAAAATTTGGGGGAATGTCGCCTTTCCATGGGCGCGCTGGATCATTTCCTTGCGCAGTTCATTGGAAAAGGAAGCATCATGTTCTGTGTAGGAAACACCTTTGCTATCAAGCAATCTCTTGGCAGCTGTGCAGAACCCACAAAAATTACGCGTATATATGACAACTTCAGCCATCTCATTCTCCACACTCGAATATTGTGAACAAATCACCGCTCCATTATACCGATGATCGTTACTGAATCTGTATCCATGCGCCTGATAACGGAAAATCCACTTCCACATTTTCAAAAGCGCTCCGACGCCCATCGGCAAACACATATAGTGTTTATAGGCCTGCGGGTACAACCCTTGCAAAAGTAAGCACCAGAACATCACCGGCACCCGCTTTCAACAGTGCCTTTGATGCAGATTTTACCGTTGCACCCGTTGTATAGACATCATCAATCAGAAGTATCACTTTTCCCTCAATCCCGGCACATTTGTTCTCGGGAACAACAAAGGCTCCATTTACATTTTCGATACGCGCCCTTGCCCCCAGGCCAACCTGCTGGCGCGTCGCTTTGCGTCGAAACAGGGATGCAGGCAGATGCGGCAGCCCGGCGTGCCTGGCAAGCGCCCGGGAAAGTTCGGCTGACTGGTTGTAATGGCGCGTGACGAGGCGCCGTCTGTGCAATGGAACGGGAACAATAGCCTGCGTCTCGCTCAGCAGCTCGGAACCCGCGCGCGCCATCCAGCGTGCCATTGTCATGGCCAGATCGGTTCGATCCTTGTATTTCAATCGATGGACCATTGCCTTGGCCAGATCATCATAGAGCACAGCTGATCTGGCTTTGGAGAAGGGTGGGGGATCTGCAATGGCCTCGGCGGATAGAATGGCCTCTCCCAAATCAAATGAAAAAGGGGTGCCCAGCACATCACACCAGGGTTTTTCGACGGGGCGCAACCGGCCCCAGCAATCAGCACACATACCGCCATGGCTACCAGTGCGAACGCTGCAACTGAGGCAGACGGGTGGATAGACGAGGTCGCCTGCTTGCCGCAGGGCGTGCTGCATTGTGCTTCCGATTGACAAAACCGCTGAATTGAAGGCACTGAGGGTCATCCAGGAACAATACAATTTTGACAGGCAACCGCAATGGACATCCAAAGGCTCTTCGATCCCGATCTGGTGATGCGCCACCGGCTGAGAGCATTGGCACAGGCACCTGCAAATGCTGATTTTCTGCTGAACATCGTAACCGACGAGCTTGCGGACCGGCTTGCCGCCGTCGAACGCAGTTTCGACAGGGCCATCACCCTCCACACCCACAGCTCCAGAATGGCCGATCTGCTGCAGGCCAGCGGCAAGGTTCAGCAGGTTTTTCGCCTTGAACAGCACCCGCTGCTTTTGACACCCGATCTGCCTGATGGTCTTTCCATCGTCTCGGATATGGAATCATTACCGGTGGCTAACGAAAGCCTGGCGCTTGTCGTCTCTGCGCTTTCGCTGCATCTGGTCAATGACCTGCCGGGCCTGCTTTTCCAGATCAAAAATGCCTTGCGGCCCGACGGATTGTTCCTCGCGGCCCTGCCAGGGAGCGGTACATTATCCGAACTTCGCGATGCGCTGCTCAGTGCCGAGGCAGAGCTGATCGGTGGTGTCAGCCCGCGGGTCATGCCCTTTGCCGATGTTCGCGATTGCGGCGCCCTGCTGCAGCGCGCCGGTTTTGCGCTGCCCGTGGTCGATGCAGAGACCTACACTGTTCGCTACGACAACATGTTCGCCCTGATGCGGGATCTCAGACATATGGGCATGGCCAACCCTCTGGATGGCCGCAGTCGCAAACCACCCGGCCGTCGGTTTTTTGCACGGGCCGCGGAAATTTATGCAGAACGATACGCCGATGCGGATGGTCGCGTCCGGGCAAGCTTCCGCATGGTCTATCTCTCGGGCTGGAAACCGCACGAAAGCCAGCAAAAACCGCTTTCTCCAGGCTCTGCAAAAGTCAGTCTTGCTCAGGCGCTGGGTACAAAAGAACGAAAACTATAGGTCTGCAGCGGTTCTCGCCCAAATGGTGAGAACAACCGCCGCTGCGGGTGGCTGGTTGAAAAGGCCCGCCAGCTTGCTATCGAGTGCCTTGTTTGGCGACAGTCTGAAAATCACCGCTGATCAGACCAAACATGTTTTCCATGCTCCCGGCGAGCGACGTCACGCCCCCAATGATAACAATGGACATCAATGCGGCGATCAATGTGTATTCGATAGCGGTTGACCCGCTCACTGAAAATGTAAGTTTCTTGAAAGGTTTCAACATAGCTGCTTCGCACCTTGAAAATAATCATGGCGGCGAATGCCGATTCCCGCATCGCGCCAAGCATATCTGCGAGCATCTATGTTACGAACAATAATCTAACACACCGCTAATACCATTGGTTGCATTGTATATATCGCGGTGCGGGCTGCGCGCCCGGCAAGTTCAACAGTCGCCTGAACGACCACCGTCAGCTTGAATAATGCATACGGAATCGACCGAATTGAGAAGTACGCTGCGCTGCAACCTGTATTGTCTGTTTTTGCGCACCGTTGCGGTGGTCATGTAATCTATACCCGGGTCGGAAGCTGTCAATTTCCAGTCATCAGTGGTCAATTCGATCATCGGAGGAAGCGTAAATGCCAGCGCAATGACAGCAGTGCCAAACAATAATGCGATGCGTATGGCACTGAATCCCGCAGGTCTGTCCGCCTCGGACTCACCCGAATAGACAGAGGACCAAAAATCATCATCGTTCATAATCGGAACTCCGGACACAATACAGTTACGACCTGAGTATCCGTCATTATGTTAAATGTTTGATTAACGTTGTTTCAAACAAGATCGATCAGATAGGGAATCAACGGCTCATCGGCAGGCGGCATGGGGTAATCGCGAAGTTTTCGCGGGTGTACCCATTTCAATGTCTGCCCTTCCAGCGGCTGCGCTACGCCTTGATATCTGCGGCAGATAAAAAGCGGCATCAACAGGTGAAATGTCTCATAGGCATGGCTGGCAAAGGTCAGCGGTGCAAGGCAGGCAACCTGGGTGATAATCCCCAGTTCCTCTTGCAACTCGCGTATGATGGCCTCTTCCGGTGTTTCACCGGCTTCGACCTTGCCACCGGGAAATTCCCATAGTCCCGCCATCGACTTGCCTTCAGGACGCTGTGCAATCAGGATGCGCCGGTCTGCATCGACCAGTGCACAGGCAGATACAAGAACGACTTTCTTGTCACCCATCTGTAGACACCTGTTTGAACTCGGCTTTTGATTGATCCGGGGCCTGCCGGTAGTCATAGCGATAGACCTCGCTGAAACCGAGGCTTTCATAAAGGCCAACGGCCGGGTGGTTGTCGGTTTCAACCTGCAGCCATGCCTTTTCTGCACCTCTCATGCGGGCCCACCGCAATGCCGTCATGACAACCTCGCGACCATGGCCTTTGCTGCGCCTGTCGGCGCGGGTGGCAAGTTCAAAAATACCAGCCATATCATTGTCGTGAACGCATAGGGCCGTTGCAACCGCGCCAATATCGGGCTCTTCAATGACAAAGAAACCGCTGGCAGGGCGAATGGAACTCAGCACCTCCGTCAATCCCGGCTTGAGCGAAGGGTCACGTTTGTGAACCTTGATGGATGCATCCACATAGCGGCCCATTTCCCGGATGGGCAGGTGATCGAGAACATCATCCAGATTCATGTGGCTGATGTCGGCCATCATGACCCGCGTTTCGTCAAACCGCCGCCATCCCTGGGCATCAAAAAATGCGTCGAGTTGCGGCGGCGCCAAAGGCGACTGCCGGAAGACCAGAGGCCGCCCATAGGCCCGAAAACGCTGCGCAGCGCGCTCCACCCTCTGTTCTATGTCCCGGTGGTCGGATGGATCCAGCGGATTGACCGAATTCAGTCTTTTTGACGGATGTCCGGCGGTCAGCCGAATCTGCCAGCTGCCATCGTACTGGATGGAGGCCGCTGGCCATGCCCTGAATCCAACAGCTTCCAATCGACGAACACGGGCTAGTTCCAGCATTAAATCTTCCGGTTTTCAGTTGGTCAAATATTGCGTCATGACGCATAAAATCTGGGGCATCACAGCGCATGAAACAGCGGCTTCAGCTGCGATAATCGCCATTGATCGCCACATATTCCTTGGTCAAATCACAGGTCCAGACCGTGGCTTTACCGTTGCCCACACCAACATCCACCAGAACATCAATCTTGGGCTCTTTCATGACCGATGCAGCAGCAGCCTCGCTGTAATCCGGATCTCTTTCGCCGTTCAAGGCAACACGTATGCCCCCGAACCAGATCTGCAATTTGTCACGAATGGCTTCCTGCCCGGCCTTGCCAACGGCCATGACAACACGGCCCCAATTGGCGTCCTCACCGGCAATGGCTGTTTTGACCAGGGGCGAATTGGCGATTGAAAGGGCAATGACCTTTGCGGCTTTGTTGCTGGCGGCACCAGTCACGGTGATTTCCACCATCTTTCGCGCCCCCTCGCCATCACGAACGATCTGATGGGCAAGGTCTTTCATCAAGTCAAACAGCGCTGTCTTGAATGCGCCAATACGCTCGTCGGCCCTATCGCTTATTGCAGGCGCACCGCGCGTTGCCGCACCGCCAGTGGCAAACATCATCAATGTATCCGAGGTCGAGGTGTCGCTGTCCACGGTGATGGCGTTGAAGCTGTTTTCCACGCCTTCATGAAGCAGTGTCTGCAGCACATCACGGCTGATATCAGCGTCCGTCACAATGAACGACAACATGGTTGCCATATCGGGCGCGATCATGCCTGCACCCTTGGCAATTCCATTGATCCGCACTTCGGTCCCGGCGATATCGACAGCGCGGGTTGCAACCTTTGGATAGGTGTCGGTGGTCATGATCGCCCTGGCAGCTTCCATCCAGCGATCCTGTAGGGCTTCTTTGGCCATGCCTGCCAATGCACCGGCAAACTTGCCGGCATTCAACGGTTCACCGATGACACCGGTAGAGGCCAGAAAAACCTCTCCCATGTCACAATTTGCTGCCTGCGCGGCCATTTCGGCAGTCAGACGGGCAGCCTCGCTGCCCTTCTTCCCGGTAAAGGCATTGGCATTGCCGGAATTGACCACCAATGCCCGTGCCCTGCCGCCGGCCAGATTGGCCCGGCAAAAATCGACCGGGGCTGACGGACAAAGGGACTGGGTGAATACACCCGCCGCAACAGCCGCTTTATCAAACACCAGAAGCAAAAGGTCGGTTCGATCAGCATGTTTGATCCCGGCAGCGGCCGTTGCAATGCGAACGCCTTCCAGACCCGGTAGTTCGGCAAAGCTGGTGGGAGCCAACGGAGATATGGTTTTTGTCATGATATTGATAACGCTGTTTTGCCGATATCTCTTCGGTCGGTTAGATGCAGAGCAAGCCTGTTCGGCGCGCGCTACTTGTTGCCCTGTGGCTTGACTGAATCCAGAAGTTTTTTCAGATTCTCGTCCTTCACATCCACTTCAATGGTGGCCCGAGCCTCCTGCAACAAAGCAAGATATTCTTCCTGAAGCAGAACTCTGCTGATCTGGTCCATGACCTTTTCAAACGGCGGCGGCGGTGTATCGCGTTTGTCCTCGACCTTGATGATATGCCAGCCAAATTGGGTCTTTATCGGTTCCTTCGTATAGGAGCCCGATTCCAGAGCAAAGGCGGCCTCTTCAAATTCCGGAACCATGCGGCCCTTGGTAAAGTAACCAAGGTCACCTCCCTGAGGCCCGCTGGGGCCGGTCGACTTTTCCTTGGCAAGTTCGACAAAATCCTGGCCGGCATTCAAATCTTCGACAATGGCCTTGGCCTGTTCCAGACTGTCGACCAGAATATGACGGGCTTTGACTTCCTGCTCCGGCACAGTCGCGGCAACTTCCTTGTCATAGCGAGCCTTGACTTTTTCATCGGAAATGCTGTCGATTACCTTTGCCTTGAAATATTCATTGTGAAGTGCCCGGTCCTTGAGAAATTCAACGCGCCGCTGGAACAATTCATCCTTGCCCAGTCCTGCCTTTTCCGCCTGCTGTGCCATGAGCTTGATATCAAGCAAGGCCGAAAGAGCGGCAGCTGTGCGCTGTTCAGGAGGCAGTTGTGCGAATTGCGGATCAAGATCGGACTCTGCAAATGTCAACTCCGACTGGTAGACAGTCTTGTCGCCAATCGTTGCAATGATCTTATCCATCTGTTCCGGGGCACCATCCGTCTGTTCCTGGGCAAACGCCGCAAAACTCAGACCAAGAGCCATAACCAATATTCCTGCACGCAGTGGCACATTAACTTGCATGATCGACAAACCTCTTTCGTTTATGCGGCCAAATGCCACTTTGTTCCATCAATAGCCGATTTCCGCCCGGCCACAACCCGCAATGAGGCCGAATCGACCGGAATTGGCCAGAATCAGACCGCCGTTCGCTTCAAGCAAACGCCAGCACCACCACAGCAACGTTGACATCCTACACACCCCCTCTTATCTGTCACGCAATCTCACGTCCAGATCAGTTTCGGGCGGATCAGTTTCAAAACGGCACTGTCGGGCCACACAGGCGGCCCGATCTGTAGTTTTGATTCTCGCCCATTCATCATGAAAGGACCATATAGATGGTCAGCTTCGGCGGAATAGCCCGCAAATTGTTTGGTTCTTCAAATGAGCGCCAAATACGCTCCTACCGCCCCCGCGTTGAGGCAATAAACGCCCTGGAAGCCGAAATGAAAGGCCTGTCGGATGAGCAGCTGATCGCACGCACCGACCAGTTCCGCAGCCAGCTCGCCAGTGGGACAAAGCTGGACGACCTGCTTGTCCCGGCCTTTGCCACAGTGCGCGAGGCAGCACACCGGGTCATCGGATTGCGACCCTTCGACGTACAGCTTATCGGTGGCATGATTCTGCATGAAAACGCCATTTCCGAGATGAAGACCGGCGAGGGAAAGACCCTTGTGGCAACCCTGCCCGTCTATCTCAATGCCCTGACCGGCAAGGGCGTTCACGTGGTAACGGTCAATGACTATCTGGCCAAACGTGACGCCGAATGGATGGCGCAGATTTATGGCTTTCTGGGGCTTACAACGGCGACCATCATTCACGGGATGGATGATGACGAACGTCGCGCAGCCTATGCCTGTGACATTGTCTATGCCACCAACAATGAGTTGGGCTTTGATTACCTGCGCGACAATATGAAATACGAGCGCGGCCAGATGGTTCAGCGCGGTCACAACTATGCGATCGTCGATGAAGTGGATTCAATTCTTGTTGATGAGGCACGGACACCGCTGATCATTTCCGGTCCTCTTGACGACCGCTCGGATCTCTACAATACGATCAATGCCTTTATTCCGCTGCTTGAAGCGCGCGACTACGAGATTGATGAAAAGCAGCGTTCAGCGACCTTTACCGAAGAAGGCACCGAAAAACTCGAGAACATGCTGAAAGAAGCCGATCTGCTTAAGGGTGAATCGCTCTATGATGTCGAAAACGTCTCCATTGTCCATCATGTGAACAATGCGCTCAAGGCGCATCAGCTTTTTGCCCGCGACAAGGACTACATTGTCCAAAATGACGAGATCGTCATAATTGACGAATTTACCGGTCGCATGATGCAGGGACGTCGCTATTCCGAAGGCCAGCATCAGGCGCTTGAGGCCAAGGAAGGGGTTACCATTCAGCCGGAAAACCAGACCCTGGCCTCCATCACCTTCCAGAATTATTTCCGCATGTATTCCAAACTGGCCGGCATGACCGGTACAGCATCGACGGAAGCCGAGGAATTTGGCAATATTTACGGCCTTGAAGTCATTGAAGTGCCGACCAATCTGCCGATCCAGCGCATCGATGACGACGATGAAGTCTATCGCACGGCAGAAGAAAAATTCGTGGCCATTGTCGAAGAGATCAAGCTGGCCCGCCAGCGCAATCAGCCCGTGCTGGTCGGAACAACCTCCATTGAAAAATCCGAACAACTTGCCGAACGTTTGCGTGTTGCCGGGGTGGAAGGCTATCAGGTTCTCAATGCCCGCTATCACGAGCAGGAAGCCTTTATCGTTTCCCAGGCAGGTGTGCCCGGGGCAATAACGATCGCAACCAATATGGCCGGTCGCGGAACGGACATTCAGCTCGGTGGCAATGTGGATATGCGCATTGAACGCGAATTGGCTGATATTGAGGATGAAAGCCAGCGCGCGGAAAAGGAAAAACAGATCCGCGCCGATGTGCAGGTCCTCAAGGACAAGGCTCTGGCTGGTGGCGGTCTGTATGTTCTTGCAACAGAACGACACGAGAGCCGACGCATCGACAATCAGTTGCGCGGCCGCTCGGGACGGCAGGGCGATCCGGGGCGCTCGAAATTCTACCTCTCGCTGCAAGACGACCTCATGCGCATATTCGGTTCGGACCGGATGGATGGCATGTTGAAAAAACTGGGCCTCAAGGAAGGCGAAGCGATTGTCCATCCGTGGATCAACAAGGCGCTTGAGCGGGCTCAGAAAAAGGTCGAAGCACGCAACTTCGATATCCGCAAAAACCTGCTCAAATTTGACGATGTGATGAATGACCAGCGCAAGGTTATCTTCGAACAACGCCTCGAGCTGATGGATTCGGAGGACATTTCCGAAACAACGGCGGAAATGCGTCAGGACGTGGTTGATCAGCTTGTCACAACGCACATCCCCGAAAAGGCCTATGCGGAACAATGGAATGTCGAAGGGCTGAAAGCTGGCATCGCCGAGTTTCTCAACCTCGATCTGCCGGTGGAGGAATGGGTCGCTGAAGAAGGCATTGCCGAGGACGATATTCGCGAAAGGCTCACTGCTGCTGCCCAGAAGGCGGCCGCTGATCGCAGCGAGCGATTTGGTCCTGAAGTCATGACCTATGTCGAAAAATCGGTCGTGCTGCAGACACTCGATCATCTATGGCGTGAACATCTGGTCAATCTTGACCACCTGCGATCCGTCATCGGATTTCGCGGACTTGCACAACGCGATCCCTTGCAGGAATACAAGGCTGAGGCCTTTGAACTTTTCCAGAGTCTGCTGATTCACCTCAGAGAAACGGTCACCGCGCAGCTGATGCGTGTTGAGCTTGTCCGACAGGCCGCCGATGCACCCGAGCCCGGTTTGCCGGAGGAAATGGAAGCCCATCACCTGGACGCCACGACCGGCGACGATGAATTCGAACCGCCAGCAGGTGGCAGCAATGTGGCTTTGGCCCCCGCTCAGCAAAGAGTGGTTGCGGCAGAAAACCGTAACCCCAACGATCCATCCACCTGGGGCAAGGTCGGCAGAAATGAAATCTGTCCCTGCGGTTCAGGAAAAAAATACAAACATTGCCATGGGTCATTCAGCTAGAAATTCGCAGAACAAAAGAGCCGGCCCAGTGGGCCGGCTCTTTTGCGTCTGGTTGCCGTTTGCCACAGACTGCGTCAGGACAGGACGCGCTTCAAAACCGGGATACGGGACAGGACCACTTGATCCAATGCCATGGCAATGAGAAGTGTGATGCCTGCCATGGGAAAAGCCAGGGACACCATCAATCCGACCAAGGCGGCTCCCTGCCAAAGCGGCATATCCTTTGGCAATGGCGGCGCTGAGAGACGCAGCGTTCCGGTTGGTCTGCGCTTCCACCACATGATGACACTGCTGACACAAAGCAGCATAACGGACAGGCACACAAGCGTATTTGCCAGAACGCTCCAAAGACCCAGTGTCCCCATGTGAAGTGCTATGCCAACCGCCATGGCTTTGCCCGCCAGTGAATAGTCTTCAAAGCGCACGTCTGCCAGAAGGTTGCCGGTATGTTGATCCACATGCACCGTGCGGTCCGAGAGGGGGTTGGCACTATCGGTGTTCATTGAATCCCGGCTGAAGGTGTAAACACCGGTTTCATTTTCCGGCAGGTTCATTTGATACCTGCCCGCAAAACCGATCTGGCGGGCAAGTTTGTCCATCCCATCAATGGTGACGGGCGTTGCAACGCCCTCTACGCTTTGCCCCGCCTGGCTGCCCGATCGGGGCATTGGCGTTTGTTCGAGAACCCAAGGCACTTCTTTTGGCCCGTGGTTCATGCTGGCATGCGTGACATCCGACAACGGAACATTGTTCCATTTTTCCGCAGGAAAAGTGTTCCATGCCTGCACCAGTTTTTCACCCCAAATCCCCGTCCAGGCGAGGCCGGAGATGAGGAAAAAGATCAAAAAAATGGAAATCCACATGCCAACCACGCCATGCATCGATTTCCAGAGACTTCTGCCACCACGCGATAGGCCAGGAACCAGGGCATTGCGCCAGCCACCAACAGTCGGCCACCACATGTAAAGACCGGTGGCAATGAGCACCATGCCCAGCGACGCAGCTATTTCCAGCATGCGGTCGCCTGCCAGACCAAGCAGCAGTTCACTGTGAACATTGTCGGCAAAGTCATACCAACCACTGCGACGGGGATATTTTGCCAAGACCCTGGCACTATAGGGATCAACAGCAACCATGGTCGCAACGCCGCCTGAATCAACCCGGAATATTGCGGCAAGATCATCTGCCCTTGGCGCAACATATTGCTTGAGAAGACCGCCTGGAATGGCTTTCAGTGCCGCATCGGCCTGCACGGAGACAGGCTTTACATTCTGCTGAGTGACGACAGCAATTCGTTCCCCGTCACGCCCGTCGATATAAGCTATCCAAGCCATGGACATCCCGGTAATGGCCAACACCATGAAGAAGGGGATCACATAAAGCCCGGCGTAAAAGTGCCAACGCCATGCGGCGAGATAAAGTTTGTTGGTGGACCGCACAACACCAGGCGTGTCGGTCTGATCGATCGAGACCATCTGTCTCTCCTCTGATAAAAGTTCAATGACGAATTCAAAGATCAGAGGATAGTTGGCGGCCCCCGCGCCTGGACATGGGAGGCAATTCTTCTGGCGAAATAGACCGACTTTTCAAAGAGCGATATCTGCTTTTTGATCAATACCGGATACGAAAAAACCCCGCCAAAAATCGCCAGTGAACCGTCGTGCACCAGCAGCGACCAATCGCACGCCTTGGTGACCTGCTCTTCGATTGGCTTGCCATTTTCATCTACGGTGATCGTCTTGACGACGTCACCGGAACAGATGACAATTTCAAATCCCTGGCTGGAAAGAGCCGGCATCGTTCCGACAGCAAAGAACGAATAGAACAACAGCGGCACGAGCAAAGCCGTGCACGCCATTCTCCTCACATTCGACTGTCGTAAAGACTGCAGCATGTTTCGTACTTAGACGAAAAGCCTTTTTTATAAAACTGCAAACAGTCGTCGTATCTGCGACCTTTTGGTACAGAAGCTTTACAGCGGATTGTCGCGAAATGGCTTCACTGAAGACCAAAACACTTTGCGATCAAATCATTTATTGATGCGACCCGCCTGACAGAGGCTCAAATCACCTCAGCCAGATGGTTCGAAGCAAGAACAAGCCGCTTTATCCAAACATGTCGGCAGTGATGCCCTTGTACCAGCCTTCCGATTCCTCAAAGGTTGACTTGCGCACTGCTGCATCCTCGCCCGTCTGACTGATAAAGGTGCTCGTCGAGGCGATCTTTCCATCCTTTGGTGCATATTGCGCGCCAACCTTCACGCCGTCATCGGTTTCGATCAGGCTCCAGCAGGTATTGGAATATTTTGCCGGAAAGGCTTTTGAATCGGTCAATTCACTGCGTATCGTCATGGCTGCCACCTTTGCCTGACTGTTTGCCGAAAAGCCAGACTTCGGCATGGCGCCGGCGATGCACGCGTCACCAATGACAAAAATGTTGTCGTCGTTTTCCGAGCGCATTGTTGATGCTTCGATCGGGCAGAAGCCGGTTTCATTGGTAAGGCCGGCCTGCGCCGCAATGACCCCTGCCTTTTGCCTGGGGATGACATTGAGCAACACGCCCTTGAATGTATCAAAATCGGTTTCGACGCTTCCGGCCGCTGCATCGACACTCTTGATACCACCATGGACATCCGGTCCATACCACTCGATCATGCCGGGATAGTATTTCTCCCAACCCTCCTGAAACAGGCCCTGTTTCGAGAACTTTTCCTTTGGATCGATAATAACGATCTTGCTGTTTGCATGTCCCCTGGATTTCAGCAGATGCGCCATCATGGACGCCCGCTCATAGGGTCCTG
This sequence comes from Rhizobiaceae bacterium, assembly GCA_029233925.1. Lineage (GTDB taxonomy): Bacteria > Pseudomonadota > Alphaproteobacteria > Rhizobiales > Rhizobiaceae > Hoeflea_A. The sequence continues at coordinate 113,096 of JARGOX010000018.1, read as the reverse complement.
GCGGGCAACGAAAGGGGTTTGGCGGCGTGACCATGACAATCTGTTCGCCATCCTTGACCGCGTCAAGCTTGGCCTTGAGTAGCTGCGTTTGCGGTCCCGCCTTCCAGGCATGCGGAGCGATTTGCGCAGCTTCCTCGGAATAGCCTTCCACCGAATCATAGATCAGGTCGATGCCTGGCGAGACAACGAGGCGATCATAGGGCACGGTTGATCCATCAGCCAATGTGACGGTTTTTGTCGCACGATCGACCGCTGTCGCATAATCGGTAATTTTCCTGATACCGTAATTTGATTCCAGCCGGTCATAGCCATGGGTGATCGATGCGAAATCGCGGTAGCCACCCAGATAGAGATTGGAGAAAAAACAGGTCGTGAACATGTCCGACGCGTCAATCAACGTGACGTCGATGTCACCCTTGGAATCCTTGGCGATATAACGCGCTGCCGTGGCGCCCCCGGCACCACCGCCGATAACAACCACTTTGGGTTTTGCCTGGGCACGCAAATAGGTTGGCAAAGCCAGTGTTGCAGCGCCGCTGGCGAGCAGCAATCCGAACTGGCGTCTGTTAAAATGAGTCATTTCATTTCCTCCCGTTGTAAATTCACTGTGGTGTCAGACTTGAAAAATAGGCTGCAAGGGCGGCGATTTCCTCGTCGGCAAGGTTGATCACCCGTGTTTTCATCACTTCGTTTTGACGAATATTGGTTTTGTATTCAAAAAGTGAACGGACAAAATAATCTCTTGGCAGGCCGACAATTGACGGGATACCGTCCGCCTTGCCGGTTATCTGGTGGCAGGTGACGCATTCACCTGAGAGATAGGCGCCATAGTCGGGATCGCCCTCGATCTCCAGAACAGCCGTTGCAAATCCGACCACGGCATTTGTACTGGGCACATTGGCGTTTGCAGACGGTTTTGTCAGAGATATCTGCTCAAGCCAGGCGACGAGGTCAGCCCTGTCCTGATCGTCTTCCATGCCGCGATAGGACATGCGATTGCCCTTGATGAAAGTACGCGGTTTGTGGATATAGGCATCTATGGCGTCAACCGACCAGACGAGCCCGCCATCGCCCGCCCGCTTCATGGCGCTGGAATATTTGAAACCTTCAATGCTGCCCGCTTTACGTCCGAAAACGCCGTCCAGGTGCGGTCCCACCTTGTTCTTCGCTTGCGCACCAACCTCGTGGCATTGAGAACAGGCCTTGAAGAGCGCCTCGCCACGGCTGGCATCTGCTGCCAGGCTCTGCGCAGAACACAGCAAAAGACCCGCGGCAAAAGTAGTGGCAAACCATTTTGTCCTGCTCAAAATCTGTCTAAAATACCGTAACAAAGTCAAGCTCCTCCCAAAGCCTGGCGTTTCCCGGAAACCTGTCACCAATATCGATACACGACACTCATTTATATATGAATGTATCTATATATCGATGGAATTGTAAAGTCTGGCAATGAAAGTACATTGTTTGACGATCCCTGAAAACAGACAACGCGACCAATAGTACCGCAAAAACCGGTGATCTGGAATTGCCCGTTGACCCATTCCCACCGTCGACGGAGGGAGCATGCGTGTCGCGATGCATTTGGAAAACACAACCGTCCTGCTGCATGGGTTCGAGGGCCAACGTAAGCCAACCGTTTTTTAACGCCGATAGCCTATGGTGAATACCAGTATCGAGTTTGAATTGGTGTTGACGTGCGTAAAGCTGCTGAAGATACAATGGAGAATGCTCTGTTGTCGGACTTTTCTGTCCGGCAAACCGGCACCCGATATCTTGGGCAGATTCTGGAGGCCCTGAGAGGGCGTGACGGGCAAAGCCAGGCCCATCTGATGTCACTGACCGCCTTCATGATCCGCATCGCGGGCGCCGGACTGGCCTTTCTTTCGCAGGTTTTACTGGCGCGTCTGATGGGTCAGTTCGAATACGGCATCTTTGTTTTTGTCTGGGTGCTGGCAGTGATCGTCGGCAGCCTGTCCTGCCTGGGTTTTCCAACCGCCATCATCCGCTTCGTGCCGCAATACCGCGAGGTGGGAACTGTCGAAATCATTCGCGGCATAACCTTGGCCGCACGGCTTGTCGCTCTGTTGAGTGCCGGACTGCTTGGCTTGCTCGGCATCGCCTGCCTGACCCTTTTCGCAGATACGATCAAGGATTATTATCTGATTCCGCTTTTCCTCGGCGCCTTTCTGTTGCCCATGATCGCGCTGGGTGATGTGCTGGATGGCACGGCAAGAGCAAACAGCTGGATGGTGCAGGCACTCAGCCCGACATTTCTTGTCCGCCCAATGCTGATACTGACAACCATGGTCGCCGCACTTCTGCTGGGGTTCGACGCTTCGGCTGAAACGGCGCTGGCGGCCGCCCTGATTGCAACAGGCATCACGACGATGGGTCAGTTGATCATTGTCGACCGGCGTTTGCAGCACCGATTTGACAAAGGCCCCCGTGCATTTCAACTGGGCTATTGGATGCGCATTGCCCTGCCGATCTTTCTTGTCGAAGGCTTCTATTACCTGCTGACAAATTCGGACGTGGTCATGGTCGCCCTCTATGTGGAGCCTGATCAGGTGGCAACCTATTTTGCCGCCGCAAAAACAATCGCCCTCGTTCATTTTGTATTTTTCGCAGTCAAGGCAGGCATGACACCTCGATTTGCAGCCCTGGTGGCAGAAAAGGATCGCACCGAACTGGCACGCTCAGCGGTGACAGCTGCCCGCTGGACCTTCTGGTCCTCACTGCTCGTCGGTGCCATCGTGCTGGCGTTGGGGCCATTTTTTCTGTCTCTCTTTGGAAGCGGCTATACGACTGGCTATTCCGTCATGGCCATTCTTTTTGCCGGCATTGCCGCAAAGGCCTTTGTTGGTCCGGGCGAAGCGCTGTTGATGATGTCAGGTGAACAGAAAATATGCGCCATGGTCTATTTCGCAGCGCTGATCATCAATATTGCCGGAAATCTGGCATTGATCCCTCACTTCGGCATCAATGGCGCAGCCACGGCGACAATGGCAGCCATGACAGCAGAAGCTGCCCTGCTTTTTGTGATCATTCACCGGCGCCTGGGCATCAATATGAACATTTTGAGCAAGAAGCACACGATTGCCAACAGCCGGGAGGCCAGGTGATATGTCGTCAAATCCTTTCCTTCAAAATGATTCAGGTGGGGCCGGCAGCACCACTGCGACCAAAATTGCAGGACAGACAATTCAGCGTCCCAATGCTGATATTTCCGTACCCGCCAGAAAACCGTCAAGACACCTCAGCCTCTATCCCGAGCGGGCCGGTTACGATTTGCGCGACGAACTTGATTTTCTGACCCACCGCGCCATCGAACCCAATGTGTTCTTTTCCGCCCGCTTCATGGCCCCGGCAATGCCGCGTATCGAAGACAGGACGATACGGCTGATGATCATGCGCGATGAAGACGAGACACGCAGCCGAATGCGTTTCCTCATGCCATTTACTGTCGAGCGTTCCGGGTTATCCTTCAGAACGCCGTTCATTCGCGCCTGGTCCAATCCCTATGGCCCACTGGGCACACCTTTGCTTGATGAAGAAGGTGCAGCGGAAACACTGGACAATCTGTTTGAGACGCTCAACGACAAGGTGCTGCGTCTGCCACCGATTCTGGTCATCCCAAACGCGCGCCTTGACGGTCCCTTTGTGCAATTGCTGCGGGCCGTGGCTGCCAGCCGCAACCTGCCGATCGCCGAAACAGACCGTTTTGAGCGGCCAATGCTGCAAAGTATGCAGGATGGCCCGACCTACCTGAAACAATCCATGTCGACCAAACATGTTCGCGACCGCCGCCGCCTGCGCAAACAATTGAGCAAACTGGGCGATCTTACCTATGATGTGGCCAGGCAGGCAGAAGAGATACGTTTCCGCATGGAAGAATTTCTGGCCCTTGAGGCCAGCGGCTGGAAAGGCCAGCGGCGTTCGGCCATGGTCGTCGATCGCTATCGCGCCGCCTTTGCCCGCGAAGCAATCACCGGACTGGCGGAAAGCGACAATGTGCGTATTCACACCCTCAATCTTGATGGTGAAGCCATCGCATCAACGGTTGTGTTCATCATGAGCGGCACGGCCTACACATGGAAAACAGCATTCAACGAGACCTATCGCAATTATTCGCCAGGCCAATTGCTGATGGACGATCTGACGACCACCCACCTGGATGATCCAAATATCGTCATTACCGATTCATGCGCTGTTCCCGACCACCCGGTCATGAGTCGCCTGTGGCGCGAGCGATGCAATATGGGCACATTGGTCCTGGGTCTTACCCCGTCAGCCGACCGCGATATACACCAGGTTGCGAAGCAATTGCACCTGAACCAAAACACCCGCAACATTGCGCGTATTGTCCGCAACAAGCTGCGCAGCTTCATCCGACGCAAATAGCAGATCGACTGTTTCGCATCACATGGTTTCCATTGGATTCCATTTGACAACATTGCGACCTAAACCCTCGCTTCGCGCACGGCCCGATCGCGCAATTCGCGCCGAATGACCTTGCCTGTTGTCGTCAATGGCAGGGTGGCGACAAATTCCACTTCACGCGGATATTCATGGGCGGACAGGCGGATCTTCACCCAGTCCTGGATCTCGCCTGCCAGTGCGTGGCTCGGCTTATATCCCGGTTTGAGCACGATATAGGCTTTGACAATTTCCGTTCGGACCGGATCCGGCTTGCCAATGGCGGCAGCAAGCGCGACGGCCGCGTGGGCTGTCAGGCAGTCTTCGATTTCACCCGGTCCGATCCTGTATCCGGCGGATGTGATGACATCATCATCGCGCCCGAAGAACTCGACATAGCCATCGGCGCGCTGGATACCCTGGTCCCCGGTCAACATCCAATCGCCAATGAATTTTTCCTGCGTTGCGCTATCATTGCCCCAGTAACGCAAAAACATGACCGGATCAGGCCGCCTGACCGCGATCTGCCCTGGTTTTCCAGCAGCCACCTCCCGACCAGCTCCATCAATGATCCCAACCGTATGACCAGGCACCATCTTGCCGATCGCTCCGGCCTTGCTCACCCCAAGCCTGTTGCAGGAAGCAAGCACCAGATTGCACTCGGTCTGCCCATAAAATTCATTGATGGTAAGACCAAGCTCTCTCTTGGCCCATTCAAATGTTTCCCTGCCCAGCGCTTCTCCGCCGGAACCGATGGTCCGCAGTTTCAAATCATATCGCGCCATGGGCTGGTCAACCATTCTGAGCATTTTCAGCGCCGTTGGCGGTATGAAAGCGTTGCGCACGCCCATCTTCTCCATGATTTCGAACGCCGTTTCCGGATCAAACTTCTGCGCCGCCGTCGAGACCACCGGCACACCAAAATAAAGGCCAGGCAAAAGCACATTCAACAATCCCCCCGCCCATGCCCAGTCCGCCGGGGTCCAAAGCAGATCACCCGGCTGCGGCAGAAATTCATGGGGGAACTCAATACCCGGCAGATGGCCAAGCAGTACCCGGTGGGCATGCAATGCCCCCTTTGGCGGTCCGGTGGTGCCGGAGGTGAAAATCATCAGCGCCGGATCTTCGCTTTTGGTGGAAACGACATCAAAAAGGGGAGAGAATTCTCTGACCAATGTGCCAAAGGAGATTGCATCAGGCGAATCATCGACACAGACCAAAGACGTCAAATGTTCCAGACCATCGGCGATCTGCGCGACCTTTTGCACTCCGGATGAATTGGTGACAAGTATTTTGGCTCCCGATGTCTGGAGACGATATTCCACCGCATCAACGCCAAACAGCAGCGCCAGCGGCACGGCGATGGCGCCCAGCTTGTAGATTGCCATATGGGCCACGACTGTCTCAAAACTCTGCGGCAGCATGAGCGCAACGCGGTCACCTGTTCCAATACCAAGAGAGGCAAGTCCGTTGGCAAAGGCATTGGACTGATCGCGCAAGGCACCATAGTTCAATGTATCGGCGTCACCATCCGGCTGATAATGTTTCAGACACACCCGTTCGGGCTCCCTGCCCGCCCAGACATCACAGGCGGCTACAGCGATATTGAAATATTCAGGAATATCCCAGCGAAAATCACGCACAAGATCTTCATAAGTGTCACCAAGTGGAAGCATGGGCCGGCTCAATTCCTGTGCACTCGAGGCGTTGATTTCATGCGTGTTTATAGCCCTGGCTTAGGGCGATGGAAAGAATGAAAACGCCTTTGGGATCACATGGGGTTGCGCTGCAAAATAATGTGAAGCGTCCTTGGCGGCAGACAAAGTCATCAGCGCACCGGACCTGCGGCCTGTCACGGCAGGTTGCCGGATCATGACAAGCCAGCCCGATATTGTTTGCTCTGATCTCGCTAGCGAACGTTCAAACCCAGCTCCGCCAGCAATTGCCCGGCCTGGTCACGCGAGATTGTCGCACCTTTGAACTGCCGGGCGTCGACAAGCTGGATTCCTCCCAGATCAGCGCCCCGCAGGTCAGCACCTTCAAAACGGCAACCCGCCAGATTCGCATCACGCAGACTGCACTCTTCGAAAACACTTTGCCGGAAATCGCATTTCCTGAGATCTGCCATTTGAAAATCGAGTTGCTTGAGTTGGGCCTTGCGAAAGGAAAAACCCGGCAACCTTGCATCGGCAAGGATCGTTTCTTCAAAAACGGCATGCATCGATTTTGTTTCCGTCAGATTCGCCCCCGTCAACTTGCACCGTTCAAACGATGCCGAAGACAGCGTGGCGCCGCGGAAATTGCTGTTGTTGAAATCGCATCCCTCAAATCGGGCTTCCCTGAGATCCGATCCGGTAAAATCGGCAAATCCACCGCGACAACCCAGCCACTGGCTGCCTTCCAATTTTGCCCCGACGAACGCGGCCCGCCTGAGGATGCAATTGTCGAAAGTCCAATTGCCAAGATCCAGCCTCGAGAGCGCCACCTCCTCGAGATCACAGCGCACCAGGGTGAACGGTTTATCACCAGCAGCCAATGTTTCCAGCTGTGCCCGGTCGAGCGTCTGATCCTCAAGAAGATTATGTGGTCGTTTTGACTTGGCATCATCGTTCATCGGGTCGGCCTTGTCCGGAGCAGCTTTGTCGTCAGAGAAGCGTGAATATCATTGCACCTGACCCTATCATCAATCATGCGGAGACAAACATATAAAGATGCTGGTGCGGTCTCGATCTGTCATAAAATCAGCAAAGTGATTCAGACTGAAAAGCACAAACACATTTGCTCAAACAATCATTTCTCCACAGAGATTCGTCCACGGGAACATTGTTCGATGCAACAGCCTGTCTGCACAATATTGCAATCAGAAACACTTTGCAGTGGCCTGATTCCGATAAATGGTACCCCTGGTCCGACTCGAACGGACACTTCCGAAGAAATTGGATTTTGAATCCAACGCGTCTACCAGTTCCGCCACAGGGGCTCTGTGCTGTTTTTCGAAACAGAGGTCGGAATATACGAACCAGTGTCACCGGGTCAACTTGCTTTTGCCCTCTTCTTGCATGAAAAGTGGGAAATCTGGTTTACGCCACCCCGATTTCCTGCTTGAAGTCCCTCCAACGGAACAAATCCATGATCAGACGCCTCTACAACTGGACCATGTCGCTGGCTGCAACGCGTTATGCCCGCATGGGACTGGCGACCATTTCCTTTCTGGAAAGTTCAATCTTTCCGATTCCGCCGGATGTCCTTTTAATACCAATGGTCCTGGCCGACCGTGCCAACTGGTGGAAAAACGCGCTGATCTGCACGCTGGCATCCATCCTGGGTGCGCTGCTCGGCTATGCCATCGGCATGTTCCTTTATGAAGCCGTGGGTCAGCCGATCCTGGCACTTTACGGCAAGGAAGATTCCTTTGAAAAAGTCAGCGCCTGGTACAATACCTATGGTGGTTGGGGTGTCCTCTTCGCTGCCGTCACGCCCTTTCCCTATAAGGTACTGACAATATTTTCAGGCGCCACAGGCCTCAACCTTGCGACATTCGTGCTGGTCAGCATTGTTGGTCGAAGCATGCGTTTTTTCGCCGTCGCATTTCTGCTCTACCGTTTCGGCGAACCGATTCGCCTGTTCATCGAAAAATATCTTGGTATTCTTTTCGCCATATTCATGGTGCTTTTGCTCGGTGGATTCTACGCCCTGAGATATCTGTTTTAATGGGAAATCCAATGTCAGCTTTGAATGCACCGATCGGCAGCGGCAAAATAATTGAGGCCTTGCTTCTGGCGCTTGCCATGGCAGCGGTGGTTGGTACTGCGCTCGGGTTTGAGCATATTGGCGGCTATATCCCCTGCGCCCTGTGCCTGGAGCAGCGCATTCCCTATTATCTCGGTGTTCCTGTCATGATCGCGGCCGCCCTCAGCGCCTCCTTGCGTGCACCGGCCGTCCTGACACGCGGCCTGTTTTTAATTGGCGGCGGCCTCATGATCTACGGAATGGCGCTTGGCATTTACCATTCAGGGGTTGAATGGGCCTGGTGGGAGGGACCCGCCGGATGCGGTGGCGGCACTGCCGGCGTGACCACCGATGCCGGCAATCTTCTGTCTGATCTCAATGCCAAAAAGCCTCCCTCATGCAATGAGGCCGCGTTGCGGGTTCTGGGTCTGTCCTTTGCCGGATGGAATGTGCTGGCAAGCCTTGCTCTGGCCATTGCCTGCCTGCGTGGCGCTTTCACCACCAAAGCCTGATGGCAGGCTCTATCATTCCCTGTCAGGGCTGCAATTCCACATCCCAGTAGAGATAGTCCATCCAGCTTTCATGCAGATGGTTGGGTGGGAACAAGCGGCCATTGTTGTGCAGTTCCTGCACGGTCGGGTGATAGGGTTTTTGCGTCGGAAACATTCTGGCATCACGTGGCATCTTGCCACCTTTTTTCAAGTTACACGGCGAGCAGGCAGCCACGATATTTTCCCAGGTCGTTTCCCCGCCGCAGCGCCGAGGAATGACATGATCGAACGTCAGGTCTTTCTCCGCCCCGCAATATTGGCACTCGAAATGATCGCGCAGAAAAACATTGAACCGGGTAAAAGCCGGGTGACGGCTGGGCTTGATGTAACTTTTCAGGCACACGACGCTTGGAAGCGACATAGACATGCTGGGTGATGAGACCTGATGATCGTAAACGGCTAGGATATTCACGCGGTCAAGAAAAACCGCCTTTATCGCGTCCTGCCAGGACCATAGTGACAAAGGGTAATAGCTGAGCGGCCGGTAATCGGCGTTCAACACCAGCGCTGGAAGCGCATCTGGGGATCCTGCAATCGTCAATTCACTCTCCTGAGTGATTCGTCCGTTTTCTAGGATATATTAGGCCGGTTGTTACAGGATTGTGAAGTTACCTCGGCAATTTGCCCACTGCACACTATGTCCCCGTCGGCACAACATCTCCGCGGCGCATTTCAGTTGAATAATAGGCCCATAAGAGCCGCGCTGCAACGCCCCTCCATGGTTGCCATTGCTGCGCCATTTCCCGAAGCTCTTTCTGACCTGGTCTTTCGCCCTGGCCGAAGGCATGGCCTGCCGCACTTTGCAGGGCGACGTCACCTGAGGGAAAGATATCCGGGTGACCGGCACACAAAAGCAGATAGACCTCGGCTGTCCATGGGCCGATACCCTTGATGCGCGTCATCGCCGCGACGGATTGGGCTGCCGGCATGTCACACAGTGCTTCCGGGTTCAGAGCGCCCGACTCCACAGCCTCAGCGGCCCGTTTCAGAGTCTGTTCCTTTGATCGGGACAGGCCGATCCTGCGACATTGTTCATCCGACAAGGCGCGCACCCTGGCGGCAGTACAGGCTCCGGCTTCATCAACGAGACGCGCCCAGATGGCCGCGGCACTCGCCTTGGACACCATCTGTCCCACGATGATTTCCGCCAGCCCGTGATAACCGGGCTCGCGGCGGCGAAGCGGCACCGGGCCTGCCTTTTCAATGACCCGCTCCAGCCGACGGTCCAAAGTCATAAGAGCCGCAAGCCCCTCCGCAATATCGTCGGATGTCTCTATGATCCTGGGATTGATGTGCGTCGGATACACCGTCTATGACCTTTATGCGTGGGCTGCGGAGGGGTTTAGAATGGTCTTTCTGCAGTCCACAAGCAAGACTGACCGCAATGCGGTCAGATCCGGCTTCAATCCGGCTCAGGCCGGCCTTTTCCGTAAACCGAAAATAGAAGATTTCAATTGTTCTTGCAGGCATGAATGCCTATACATTCCCTTCACTCAATCACGCCCATCACAAGTCAGGCAAGGATGCCAGGAGACGGTATGCATTGCCATGCTGTACAGCCCCGTATCGCACGCCACACTCCACCAGAGAAAATTCGCATGAATGAAGTCAATGCTGTCTACAATTTGGCAGCACCCAGCAGCCTGCCGGTAAAAATTGCAACCTATCAGCGCCGACGGATGTTTGATCTGTTTCTCGCCACCTGCCAACTGCCGGCGCAGGACAAGACGATACTGGATGTCGGTGTAACAAGTGACAAAGCCTATGAGAGCTCCAACTATCTGGAGGCGTGGTATCCCTGCAAGCAAGCGATTACTGCCGCCGGAATAGATGATGCAGGCTTCCTTGAACAGGACTACCCCGGCATGCGTTTCGTGAAAGCCGATGCCCTGGATCTGCCCTTTGGTGATTGCTCGTTCGATGTTGTCCATTCGTCAGCGGTTATCGAGCATGTCGGGTCGTTCGAAAACCAGATACAGATGATTGGCGAGTGCGCGCGCGTTGCCCGCGAAAGTTTTTTCATCACCACGCCAAACCCCTGGTTTCCGGTAGAATTCCACACTGTGTTGCCTCTCGTTCACTGGATGCCGAAGCCGGCTTTCCGCAAACTGATGGCCGCAATCGGCAAACCGTTCTTTGCCCTGGAAGCCAACCTCAACCTGATGAGCAGAAAAGAACTTTTGCGCGCAGCAAAGACCGCCTGCGGCGATGAATTTGAGATCAGCGTCAAATCGGTCAGTCTGGCGGCATGGCCAAGCAATCTGCTGCTTGTCGGCAAACGCCGATGAGCAAGGCCTTCATCTTTGCATGATTGCCGTGATATCAAGCCGGGAGCTGCCCAACAACGCAGGCAAACCCTGTCGGAGCCTGCAGAACCATGATGCAAGGCAAATGTCGATGAGTGACAAAAGCATCTTCCGCTTTGCGCCCAGCCCCAACGGCGCATTGCACCTTGGCCACGCCTATTCGGCGCTGCTCAACCGGCGAATGGCCGACAAGGCCCATGGGACCATGTTGCTGCGCCTGGAGGATATCGATACCACACGCTGCTCGGCCGCATATGAAATGCAGATGCTGCAGGACCTGCACTGGCTTGGCATCGAATGGAGCGAGCCGGTGCGCCGTCAGAGCGCGCACTTCGACGATTATCGTCAGGCACTTGACCGTTTGCAGGCCATGCAATTGCTCTATCCGGCGTTTATGACCCGAGGGGATATCCGCAAATTTGTTGCCGAGCGTGAAGGCGCGGGTATCCAATGGCCGCGCGATCCCGATGGCGCGCCGCATTATCCCGGCGAAGAAAGACAGTTTTCGACAGGGCAACGCCAGGATCTGATCGGTTCGGGAAAACCCTTTGCCTGGCGCCTTGACGTCGACAAGGCCTGCGACATGGCAGAAAACCCGCTTTTCTGGGAGGAACTGGGGCGCGGGCCCATGGGGCAGACCGGCCGCATCAAGGCCGAACCTTCCATCTGGGGAGATGTGATCCTGGCAAGAATGGATGTGCCCACCAGCTATCATCTGTCCGTGGTCGTTGACGACGCTCTGCAAAGCGTGAGCGACATCGTACGTGGCCATGACCTGTTTCACGCCACATCCATGCATCGACTCTTGCAAAGCCTTCTGGAGCTTCCCACACCGCGCTACCACCACCACAGACTGTTGCAGGATGGTTTTGGCAGAAAGCTCTCCAAAAGTGACGGGGATACGTCCATCAGACAATTGCGCGCGCGCGGTCTTTCCGCTGATGCGGTTCTGGCATTGTGTGAAAGCAGTCAGACGATCTGAAACGGCCTACTCGGATTCGGCCAGCATGGAGGCGTTCAGCTCGGCGCCCAGGATAAATATGGCCGCGATCATATAGAGAAAAACCAGCGCGATCATGATTGATGCCAGTCCGGCATAGGTCGCGACATAGGTTGAAAAATTCTGCAGATAGAAGGAAAATATCTTCGCTCCCACCATCCAGAAAAACATGGTCAGCAGCACACCGGGCAATATCGCCCGGAATGAACGCTGGCCGTAGGGCAACCACCGATGGCAAACCAGCAGGCCGAAAAAGAGCACGATGACCGCTGCAAAAATGCGCCAGTTCTCAAAATGTGCCATGAGATTGGCCGAAAGAGGCATCCATTCCACTGCCGTTTTTGACAACAGGGGGCCCAGAACCAGCAGAAAACTGACAACCACCAGCAGCAAGGTTGCCAGCAGCACAAAGACCAGACTCTGGGTGCGGATGAACAAAAACGAGCGCCTGTCCTGTACCCGGTAGGCCCGGTTGAGCGAGACGCGCAATGCCTCCACACCGTTGGATGCAAAAAATGCCGTGATGAGAACACTGACTGTCAGCAGGCCGCTGCGCTCGACAGTCAGAACGTCCAGAACCTGTCTGGCAATAGGCTCGGCGATCGATTTCGGCCAGGTATCGAATATGATGTGAACGGCCGTATCGGCATAGGCATCAGCCCCCACAAAACTCGCCAGCGATGCGCCGAAGATCAAAAAGGGAAAAATGGCCAGCAGGGTCGAAAGCGCCACATGGCTGGCCATGGCCCAGCCGTCATCATCATTGAAATGGATGAAGGCCCCTGCCACTATTCTCCACGCCTGGCGTCCCGTCATCAAGTCTCTCCAAACCGCAAGCCAGCGTGATATCAATGACGGCGCTGCCTTGCAGTATAGTTATGAATTCAACCGACACCAGCTTGTCAAAGTGTTTTCGCAACGTCTATTGGTCCGCACTATAGAAGACCGACCCTGTCACAGCCAACCGGAGCAATAAATGTCGCAGCCCAGAACGATCCTCATCACCGGATGCTCGTCAGGCATTGGAGCCCATTGTGCCCGCGCGCTGAAAGCCGATGGCTGGCGGGTCTTTGCCACGGCCCGCAAACCGCAGGACATCGAATTGTTGCAATCGGAGGGTCTGGAGACCTTTTATCTGGACTATAGCGAGCCGGAAAGCATCAGCGCGCTGGTCGAGACCGTGCTGGAGCGAACCGGCGGCACACTTGATGCGCTTTTCAACAATGGCGCCTATAGTCAGGCCGGCGCGATTGAAGACCTGGAAACAGATGTTTTGCGTGCGCAGTTCGAGGCCAATTTTTTCGGCTGGCACGATCTGACGCGTCGCCTCGTACCCGTGATGCGCAAACAGGGTCACGGACGCATTGTCCAGTGCTCGTCAATTCTGGGTCTGGTTCCGATGCGCTGGAGAGGTGCCTATACGGCCTCGAAATTTGCACTGGAAGGTCTTTCGATCACCTTGCGCCACGAACTCGCCGACACCGATATTCATGTCAGCCTGATCGAACCCGGCCCCATCGAAACCAAAATTGCCATCAATGCACTCTATCATATCGAAAAAAACATTGATCTGAAAGGATCCGTGCATCACGTTTCATACGAGAAAGAACTGCAGCGTCTGCGCCAGGGCGGCGTGCGCTCAAAAACCAAACTGAAACCCGATGCGGTCTATACAGTTCTCAAACATGCACTGGAAAGCAACCGGCCCAAGCCGCATTATGTGATCACCAGACCGGCACGTCTGGCAATGTTGATGAGACGCCTGCTTCCGGCCGCACTTATGTATTCCATTTTGGAGAAACGCTGATCATTGTGCGGTCTGAATGCAGTTTTGGGGCTATAGGCCGATTTGTCACAGCATGGGACGCAGCGACCGAACCATGTGTGTGGTAGATCATTTTCTGATAAAATGATGGCGGGCAATTGACAGGGATACCCCATGGCTTCGTTTTTTTACTATCTGACAATCGTGTTCATTGCGGCTGTTGTACTGGTGCTGTTTCGCGGTTTATTCAACATGATGCGTGGCGGCTCACCCAATCTGTCCAATAAGTTGATGCAATTGCGAATCCTGCTGCAATTCATTGCGGTGGCCCTCATCGTCATCGTATTGTGGCTCACCGGCGGCGGGCGCTGATCTGCTTTATTGGGCAAAGGGAGCCAAATGGTAAAACTCAACAAGATCTACACAAAAACCGGTGACGACGGCACGACTGGTCTGGGCAATGGCGAGCGCCGCAAGAAACATGATCTGCGGGTCGACGCCTATGGCACGGTGGATGAAGCCAATGCCTGTGTTGGCATGGCACGCTTGTACACGCCCGGATCTAGCGAGCTTGATGCAGTGCTTGCCCGTATTCAGAATGATTTTTTCGATCTGGGTGCAGATCTGGCAACCCCTGACACCGGAAAAAAACTGAAATATGAGCCTCTTCGGGTCAGCGACCAGCAGGTTGCACGGGTTGAGACCGAAATTGACATGCTCAATGCCAGACAGGAACCGCTTGCCTCATTTGTCCTGCCCGGTGGCTCGCCCGCTTCCGCTGCACTTCATCTGGCGCGTACCGTGGCGCGCAGAGCCGAACGCCTGATGGTGGAACTGGCTGATTTGCCCGGCGAAAAGGTCAATCCGGCAGGATTGCACTATATCAACCGGGTTTCCGATCTTTTGTTTGTTGCTGCGCGCTGCGCAAACGACAATGGCAAGTCGGATGTTCTTTGGATACCCGGTGAAAACCGCTAGGACTTTTTTGCTTTTCCGCGTTATCAGATGACAGGTCATTCATGCCATTTGGCGACCGCCTGAACGGATTAACGGCACAGTGGACGCAGCGAGGGGCAAGGCTAGCATATGTTTATACCGCTGCACGACAGGAATGATCTGCAACATATTGACCTGCAATATGTCACGCTTAGCCTGATCACGCTGAATGTTCTGGTGTGGATCGTTTCGGCTGTCAGCGGCGAGAATGGCGCATTCACCAACGCCGCGGTTCTTGGTTTGGGCTATATCCCTGCAGTGGTGAATGGACTGGCCCAACTGGCACCGGGCATTGCCATTGTGCCCGATAAGGCCACCTACGTCACCTACGCCTTTCTTCATGCCGACTTTTTTCACATGGCCACCAACATGCTGTTTCTGTGGGTCTTTGGTGACAATATCGAGGATGCCCTTGGCCATGTGCGTTTCCTGGTTTTCTACCTTCTGTGCGCAGCGGCCGGTGCCTTTGCCCACGGCTTGCTCGAGCCGGGATCTCAGGCACCGCTAATCGGGGCATCAGGCGCTGTCGCCGGGGTGGTTGCGGCCTATCTCATCTTGCACCCGCGGGTGCGCGTCTGGGTGCTGGCGCTGGGTCGGCTTCCATTGCCCCTGCCAGCGTTCATTCCGCTTGCCCTTTGGGTCATCTACCAGTTTGCCATGGTTCTGGTGGATCACGACAGCGGCATATCATGGGCAGCGCATGTCGGCGGCATTGTTGCAGGCGCAGTCCTGGTGATTGTGCTCAAACGCTCCGGCGTTCCTCTTTTTGACAGGCAGATCATTTCGCCACGCGCCATAGAGCACAAAAAGGCCAGCGTCCCGCCGACCGGCAAACGTTGGGGGCGTTGAAATTGTTTGGATTGATGCGAAATGCCGACCCTGCGGCACATACGCAATTGACGCATACGGTCACTTGCAGATATGTGACTGCCACAAGGCTCAAACATCCGATTGCCCGGAACACATGTGTTGGTCACAAACGATGCTTTTATGTCGTGTTGCGACCATGACAGCGCCTGCCGGGAGTGCATGATGCATGCATAATCTGAGAAAGGTAAACCTATGAAAATTTTGGTCCCCGTAAAACGGGTTGTCGACTACAACGTCAAAATTCGTGTCCGCCAGGACGGATCCGGCGTTGAATTGACAAATGTGAAAATGTCGATGAACCCGTTCGACGAGATCTCCGTGGAAGAGGCCATTCGCCTGAAAGAGGCGGGTAAGGTCGACGAAATCATTGCGGTTTCCGTTGGACCGGCGAAGGCCGAAGAAACCATTCGAACAGCTCTGGCCATGGGTGCCGACCGCGGCATTCTTATTCAGACCGATGATCTGGTTGAGCCGCTGGCCGTTGCCAAAATCCTCAAGGGCATCGTTGAAGAAGAAAAGCCCGGCCTGGTGATTGTCGGCAAACAGGCCATTGACGACGACAGCAACCAGACAGGCCAGATGCTGGCCGCATTGCTTGGCTGGTCCCAGGGCACCTTCGCCTCGGAAATCGAGATCGGTGATGGCGCAGCAACAATTACCCGTGAAGTCGATGGCGGTCTGCAGACCATCGAAATCACACTTCCGGCGATTGTCACGACGGATCTGCGACTGAACGAGCCACGCTATGCTTCGCTGCCCAATATCATGAAGGCAAAAAAGAAGCCTCTCGACAAGAAAACACCGGCTGATTACGGCGTTGATACGGCGCCGCGCCTCAAGGTGCTGACAACGGAAGAACCAAGCGGCCGCAAGGCTGGCGTCAAGGTTGCGAGCGTTGCCGAACTTGTTGACAAATTGAAAAACGAAGCCGGTGTGCTTTAGGAAAGGACGACACGATCATGACCATTCTACTCCTTGCAGAACATGACAATGCCTCCCTTTCGGATCAGACTGCAAAGGCCCTGTCTGCCGCCTCTCAAATCGGTGGCGATGTCCATGTGCTGGTCGCCGGCAAGGCTGCCAAGGCAGCTGCCGATGCCGCTGCCAAGCTCGATGGCGTTTCAAAGGTGCTTCTGGCCGAGGCCGATGAACTGGAAGTCAATCTGGCCGAACCGACGGCAGCACTCATTGTCTCGCTGGCAGATGCCTATGATACAATCATGGCCGCATCGACGACCAGTGGCAAAAACATCATGCCGCGCGTTGCCGCCCTGCTGGACGTCATGCAGATTTCCGATATTACCGATGTGGTGAGCGCCGACACGTTCAAGCGGCCGATCTATGCGGGCAATGCCATACAGACCGTCCAGGCAACCGACGCCAAGAAGGTCATCACCGTGCGCACCGCCGGTTTCAGCGCCGCAGGAGATGGCGGATCAGCCTCCGTCGAATCCATTGATGCTGCGGAAAATCCCGGCCTTTCCACCTTTGTGGAAGCAAAGCTCTCCAAGAGTGACCGTCCGGAACTGACATCGGCACGAATCATCATTTCCGGTGGTCGCGCATTGGGATCTTCGGAAAAATTCCAGTCGGTTATCCTGCCCGTTGCCGACAAGCTGGGCGCTGCCGTTGGCGCGTCGCGTGCTGCCGTCGATGCAGGATACGCACCCAATGACTGGCAGGTCGGCCAGACCGGCAAGGTTGTGGCCCCCGATCTCTACATCGCCTGTGGTATTTCCGGTGCCATCCAGCATCTGGCAGGCATGAAGGATTCCAAGGTCATTGTTGCCATCAACAAGGATGAGGAAGCGCCTATTTTCCAGGTAGCCGATTACGGATTGGTCGCCGACCTGTTCGTCGCCCTGCCGGAATTGGAAAAAGCGCTCTAATACCGTTGGGATCAGGCGTCGAGCAATGCTGATCAGGACAAAAACTTGAAGCAATATCATTGGCCGGGCTGGACGTTGTTCGCCCGGCCAATTAGTTTGTACTGCAATATCCCGTAACGAATGGAACAGGGCCATGACCAACGCTATCAAATCTGTTGGAATCGTCGGAGCCGGTCAGATGGGCAGCGGCATTGCACATGTCTGCGCCCTGGCCGGATATGATGTTCATTTGCACGATGTTTCGCAGGATCGTATCGAAGATGGCCTTGCGACCATCAACGGCAATATGGCCCGTCAGGTGTCTTCCGGCAAAATGGAAGACACGGTCCGCAGCAAGGCCCTGTCACGCATTCACGCCGCTTCCGCCATGGAGGATCTTGCTGCTCTGGATCTTGTCATCGAAGCGGCAACGGAAGATGAAACGGTCAAGCGCAAGATCTATGCCCATCTGTGCCCGGTGCTCAATCCCGAAGCCATCCTGGCGACCAATACCTCTTCACTGTCCATCACCCGACTGGCCTCGGCAACCGACCGCCCGGAGCGTTTCATCGGCATTCACTTCATGAACCCGGTACCGATCATGAAACTGGTCGAACTGGTGCGCGGCATAGCCACCGAAGACATCACCTTTGAGTCTGCCAGGGTCTTTGTGAATTCCCTCGACAAGACCATCACGGTTGCCGAAGATTTCCCCGGCTTCATCGTCAACCGCATATTGCTGCCGATGATCAACGAGGCGATCTACACGCTCTATGAGGGTGTGGGATCGGTGGAAGCCATTGATACGGCGATGCGCCTTGGTGCAAATCACCCGATGGGACCGCTGCAGCTGGCTGATTTCATCGGCCTAGATACCTGCCTGTCCATCATGCAGGTTCTCAATGACGGCCTTGCCGATTCCAAATATCGTCCCTGCCCGCTGCTGGTCAAATATGTCGAAGCCGGTTGGCTCGGTTGCAAGACCGGACGCGGCTTTTACGACTATCGCGGCGAACACCCGGTGCCAACGCGCTAGAGCATATTTTCGGACAATGCCTTTTGGACATAGGTCTTTGCGTCATGACCCGACCAGTGCGCCGGACCGTTCATGCTGGACAGCAGACAGCCCTTCTCATCCACCAGAAGCGTAACCGGCAGGCCGAAGGCCAGACCGTCTTTTTTGAGCGTGTTAAAAACGCCCATGGAACTGTCGCGGTAGAATGCCAGATTGGAAACCTTGATTTCGCCGAGGAATTTTTTCGGTTTGACGTCATCACCCCGATCGATATTGATGGCGACCACCTCAAAATCGTCTCCGCCCAGGTCCTCTTGCAAAGCCGCCAGTGCCGGCATTTCCTCGCGACAAGGCGCACACCACGTTGCCCAGAGATTGACCAGAAGAGTCTTGCCGGAAAGATCACCAATCGACATCGGCTGGCCCTGCGGACCGTTGAACGCAAGTGTTTGCAGGCTCTTGGGTTCAAGCACCGATGCCATGGCGGCAATTTCACCCTTTGCCAGCGGTTGAATGCGTGCGGCCAGATCCACAGAGGCCGAACAATCGGCCTCGGTCACTGCGGACATATTGCCAGAGGGCCTGCCCTTCACGTATACCCCAACCACACTGGCCAGCAGGCCCAGGACAATGGCAGCGCCAATGATCCTGATTGTCATGCGGCTGCCTTTTTTTTGTTCTGACATTGATGTCTACTCCGGAGTTACTTCTGACATGACCGGCAAAACTTCCAACCAGATGTGGGGCGGCCGTTTCGCTTCCGGCCCCGACGCAATCATGGAAGAAATCAACGCTTCCATTGATTTCGATCGGAAACTCTACGCTCAGGATATCCAGGGTTCACTGGCTCATGCTGACATGCTTGCTGATACTGGCATAATCAGTGCGGAAGATCGTGACAAGATTTCTGCTGGACTGAACACGATTTCGTCAGAAATCGAGGCCGGCACCTTCGTGTTCTCGCGTCAGTTGGAAGATATTCACATGAATATCGAAGCAAGGTTGGCCGAGATTGTCGGCCCCGCTGCAGGACGGCTGCACACGGCACGCTCGCGCAATGATCAGGTCGCACTGGATTTCCGTCTCTGGGTCAGATCTGAGCTGGAGAAAACGCAACACGCGCTCACAGCCCTGATGACCGTTTTTCTGGATCGGGCCGAAGAGCACGCAACCACCACCATGCCGGGCTTTACGCACCTGCAAACGGCGCAACCGGTGACTTTCGGCCACCATTGCATGGCCTATGTGGAGATGTTCGCACGGGATCGCTCACGGGTCCGCGATGCTCTGGTGCGACTGGACGAATGCCCGCTGGGTGCGGCCGCTCTGGCAGGCACCGGGTTTCCGATTGACCGCCAGCAGACCGCCACGGCATTGGGATTTTCAACACCGACCCGCAACTCCCTGGACTCGGTCTCTGACCGGGATTTTGCCCTGGAGTTCCTTGGCCTTGCGTCGATTTGTGGCACCCATCTTTCCCGTCTGGCCGAAGAAATCGTCATCTGGTCCACCCCGCAATTCGGTTTCGTACGCCTGTCTGATTCGTTTTCCACCGGTTCATCCATCATGCCGCAGAAGAAAAATCCGGATGCTGCCGAACTTGTGCGCGCCAAGACCGGACGTCTCAATGGTGCGCTGATCGGCCTGCTGACGGTGATGAAGGGCCTGCCCCTTTCCTATTCAAAGGACATGCAGGAAGACAAGGAACAGGTTTTTGATGCCGCAAAATCGCTGGAACTGGCGATTGCCGCCATGACCGGGATGATCGGCGACATGCACATTCTGAAGGATGGTATGAAGGCGGCTGCAGGTTCGGGCTATTCCACCGCAACCGATCTTGCCGACTGGCTGGTACGCGAAGCAGGGCTGCCTTTCCGCGATGCCCATCATGCAACCGGAACCGCCGTTGCGCTGGCCGAAGAACGCCAGTGCGAACTGGCCGAACTGCCGCTTGCTGATCTGCAGAAAATCAACCCGGCCATCACCCAGGACATCTATTCCGTGCTGACGGTTGAAGCATCGGTTGCCAGCCGCACAAGTTTTGGTGGCACGTCGCCGGTCAGGGTCCGCGAACAGATCGCCTGGTGGAGAACCCGGCTTTGACGGTCGTTCGCATGACCTTGGAAGCGCAATATTTGCCTGCTGGTTCTCCATCAGGGCACTTAATTGCGCTTTCTGACACCTTGATGAAGAAAACAGGGTGCACAAGGCCACATAAGTTCGTTAAAAGATCAGCACCTGAATTCCGGATGAATGCGAGCAACCAATGACTGCTTTGCCCAATGCCAATTTGCCCGTCACCGCATTGAATGCGGTCAAGACTGCAGCTGTCGTGCTTTTGATGGCCCTGCTGATAACCGGTTGCGGCCGCAAGGGTCCTCTTGAAGTTCCTTCGGCAAGACCCGTCGTGGACAATCAGGAAGAGACACCCACGGAACCTGACGAGGGCCGCCCGTTCGTTCTTGACCGATTGTTGAAATAGGCGCGCACCCCTTGAACCATTTTGAATACAGGGATGGCATTCTCTTTGCCGAGAATGTCAGCATAGCCGAAATTGCGAAATCGGTCGGCACGCCGTTCTATTGCTATTCGACAGCCACGCTGACCCGTCACTACAGGGTATTTGCCGAGGCCTTCGCCTCCGTTGACGCCCTGGTCTGCTATGCCATGAAGGCCAATTCCAACCAGGCGGTTCTGGCCACCCTGGCAAAACTCGGCGCTGGTGCAGATGTGGTGTCCGAAGGTGAATTGCGCCGTGCATTGGCCGCAGGAATCCCGGCTTCAAAAATCGTGTTCTCCGGCGTCGGCAAGACCATTCGCGAAATCGACTTTGCGCTGGACGCTGAAATCCTCTGCTTCAATGTGGAATCCATACCTGAACTGGAGGTTCTCAACGCCCGGGCCTTGAAAGCCGGACGCAAGGCACCGGTCTCCTTTCGCATCAATCCGGATGTGGATGCAAAGACCCACGCGAAGATTTCCACCGGCAAGAAGCAGGACAAATTCGGCATCTCCTGGCAGGACGCCGAAAAAGTCTATGCGCAGGCGGCCGAACTCCCCGGAATCAATGTGACCGGTATCGACATGCATATCGGCAGCCAGATCACCGATCTGCAGCCCTATGCCGAGGCTTTTCGCCTGCTGCAATCGCTGGTTCTGCAACTGCGTAAAGCCGGGCACACGATAAGCCATGTGGATGTCGGTGGTGGCCTGGGCATTCCCTATCGCACCGACAATGCGCCGCCGCCAGACCCGCAGCACTATGCCGACGTGGTGCTGGAACAGGTGAAATCCCTCGGCTGCCAGATCATATTCGAGCCTGGCCGCATGATAGCCGGCAATGCAGGTGTTCTGGTCAGCGAAGTGATCTACGTGAAGGACACAGGCGCAAAAAGCTTCGTTATCGTTGATGCCGCGATGAATGATCTGATACGCCCAACGCTCTATGAGGCCTGGCATGACATCCGTCCGGTGGTCCTGCCGCAACCAGATGCACCGCGCATGACCGTCGATTTCGTCGGACCGGTCTGTGAAAGCGGCGATTATCTGGGAAAAGACCGGGAAATTGCCCGGCTTGAAACAGGCGACCTGATTGCCGTTGGTACAGCCGGTGCCTATGGCGCCGTCCAGGCATCCACCTATAATACACGGTTGCTGGTCCCCGAAGTCATGGTCAACGGCGATCGTTTCCATGTGGTGCGGCCGCGCGGTTCCTACGAGGACCTCATCGGCCTCGATTCAATCCCCGATTGGCTGTAAAAATCCATTTGTGCGCGAAACGCTCTTCCGCTTCACAATTTGTTGCACCCCCTCGCCTTTGCCACAAAGAATGCTATCCTTCTGTCAGGGTCAAAAGGATTGAACGCCCATGTCAAATGACAGGAAGCAGGATAATTGGGTTGCAACAGGTTCTGTGAACGCCCTGTTGCGCAGGATCGATGCCCGCATAAGGCTCACCCGGTTTGTTCTTCTGTTCGAGCGCGCCTGGCCACGGCTGTTGCCGATTGTCGGGCTGATCGCCTTTTTTGCCGTCGTATCGTGGTTCGGTTTTTTCCGCATCATACCCGATTGGCTCCGCATGGTCGTCATCGGCCTTTTTGCCATCAGCATCCTGGCCTGCCTGACGACATTCAAAAGTTTGCGCTGGCCGGACCGCAGGGAAGCACTCAGCCGCCTGGAAAAGGACAATCACATTGTTCACCAGGCGCTGGCGGTGCAATCCGATCGCCTCGAAAGCGGCGATGCCTTTGCCCGCTCACTCTGGCTTGCCCACCAAAAACGCATGGCCGCCGAAGTTGACACGATGACCGTGGCAGCCCCGCGCCCGCAAACACCCAGATTTGACCCTTTCGGTTTGCGGGTTCTGGTCGCACTGCTGCTGTTCGTTGCCTTTGGCTATTCCCATTCAAACCAGTCCGGACTTTTGGGCGATGCCTTTCGCAGCCATGTATCGGCGCAAATGGTTGCCGGCATGCGGATTGATGCCTGGGTTACCCCACCCGAATATACCGGCAAGGCCCCGGTCTTTCTCACCGGTAACAATGCAGGCCTTCCCGAGGTTATTCTCATTCCACAGGGCAGCACCATGCTGGTGCGTGTGGTTGGCGGCAACGGCAGCGAGGAGGTTCTTTACAGCACGGGCGGGGAAGAATTGCCGCTTGTTGCCGATCCAGACTCAGACGTATTACCCTCCACCAGTGCGCGCGATTACAGTTTCGATGCCCCCGGTGATGGTGTCTTGACCATCCGCCAAGGCGCCAATGTTGCAGAAAACTGGCAGTTTCAACTGATCCCGGATGAACCACCGGTAATTGCCTTTGACGGCGAGCCGACGCGCGCTGCAAATGGCGCCCTTGAAATCGGCTTCACCGTTCGCGACGATTACGGAACGCAAAAAGCCTACGCGCAGATTGAGCCAGCCACGCCCCAGGCCGCCGACGCACATCCCCTCTATGATCTTCCCGACTACCCTTTGACCCTGCCGCGCGGCACTGCTGGCGAGCGCAAGGGGCGCGAGAGCCGCTCACTGACGGAACATCCAATGGCCGGCACACCTGTGCGCATCACATTGGTGGCCGAAGATTCACTTGGACAGACAGGCCGCAGCCAGACGCATGAAATGATCCTGCCAGGCAAATATTTCAGCAATCTTCTGGCCGGTTCTGTCGCCGAACAAAGACAGGTTCTGGCGCTCGATACAGGGCGCATGGACCGGGTTCTGGAACTCAACGACGCCATCACCATCGCACCGGAAGAAACCATCGATAACCCGACCCATTTTCTGCTGATCAAATCCGCAAGATCGCGTCTCAAGCAGGCCTATGACGACGACATGCTGCGCGATGCAGCCGACTACTTGTGGGATATTGCCCTGGGGATCGAAGACGGCGACCTCTCCTTTGCCGAGCGGCGGCTGCGCGATGCGCAAAAGGCCCTGTCCGAGGCCCTCGAAAACGGCGCCACCGACGAAGAAATTCAGGCGTTGATGGATGAATTGCGCGCGGCCATGCAGGATTTTCTACAGGCGCTTGCCGAGCAAATGCGTAACAATCAGAGTGCCGAACAGCAACAGATGCCTTCCGACATGCAGAATGTTCTGCGTCAGCAGGACATTGAGCGCATGATGGACCAGATTGAAAATCTGGCGCAGTCAGGTTCCAGGGACCAGGCCCAGCAGCTGCTTTCACAATTGCAACGCATGATGAACAATCTGCAAACCGGGCAACAGCAGTCAGCCCAGGGCGACAACCCCATGCGCCAGCAGATGGATCAGCTTGGTGAACTCATGCAACGCCAGCAACAGCTCATGGAAGAGACCTTCGATCTCGAACAGGCGCTCAAGGAGCGCCGCAGGGAACAATATTTTCAAAATCCCGACCGTCCGCAGCAAGAGGCTCCGCAAAGCGGCGACAGCCAGCAATTGACCGAAGAACAATTGCGTGAGGCGCTGCGCAAACTTCAGGAACAGCAGCAGCAACTTCAGCAACAATTGGGTGAATTGCAAAAGGGCATGGAAGATTTCGGCATGGAACCCAATGAGGGTTTTGCCGAGGCTGGTGAGGCCATGGGCGAGGCCGGCGAGGCCTTGGGCGAAGGTGAAGGCGGTCAGGCTGTGGGTGAACAGGGGCGCGCCTTGCAGGCCCTGCGTGATGGCGCCCAGCAAATGATGGACCAGATGCGCCAGGCAATGGGGCAAGGAGGCCCCGGACAACAGCCGGGACAGGCGCGGCCCAATGGCTCAGGTCTTGACCCTCTTGGCCGTCCGACGGCCAATACCGGGCCTGATTTCGGAGAGAATGTAAAAATACCCGAAGAAGCCGACATCCAGCGTGCCCGCAAGATTCTCGAGGCGATTCGCGAACGGCTGGGTGACGCCTTCCGTCCGGAGATGGAGCGCTTCTACCTGGAGCGGCTGCTGGACAACAGATAAGACTTGCGGAAAACCGTGAAATGATTTGCCGCAAACGCCTGTGAGCAGAAAATCCGCTTGGTCATTATCGCGTCAGTGCATTTGCAACGGCGTCGCGAATGTCAGGCAGACTGAACGGCTTCGAAACAACGTCCAGCACGACATCATTCAGATTATCGGCCCTTTCGCGCTGCTCTGCGAAACCTGTCATCAGCAATATCTTGAGCGCAGGAAATTCCGCTGACGCCGTATGCGCCAGTTCAATGCCATCCATGACGGGCATGCGGATATCCGACAGCAGAAGATCATAGCCTGGCATTTCGCGCAGCCGGTCAAGACCATGGGCGCCATCAATGGCCTGATCCACTTCATGACCGTCCATCTGCAGTGCCCGACTGACAAAGCGGCGCAGTGAATCTTCATCTTCGGCAATGAGTATTTTCGCCATTTATTCCGTCCGTTTCTACCCGAATGCATGATCCCTGGATCGGCTGCATCCATTGCCCATTGTGACGTGCTTGTTTCGATACACATTGGTTTCCCGAAGAAGGATGGCAAGTTTTCTGACAGGCAGATTACTGCAATACCGGGAACCTTGCGTCAGAAAACCACGCAAATGTTTTCGCCGGGTAAATGAACCGGTCGGAACGGTTGAAACGGTCGCGAACAGACTGCCTTTAAGCAATTCATGCTTAACAGAGTATTGGCAGCAGCAGCAAATTGGGGCGCCCGCGTGGCCGCTGGAGCTTGCGGATATCAGCAACGGCTGAAAATCGAATCAGTGCAAGGGACCGACAACGCAACCTGCACATGGGTTATGCGAAAGCTATGTGTCCGCGACGTCACCCGTCACAATGCCGACGAATGGCAGTTCTCTGAATGCGTAGGCAACGTCCATGCCGTAGCCGACTACAAAGTAATCCGGGCATTCAAATCCGACATGGTCTGCATTCAAGGTGCCTTCGCGGCGGCAGCTCTTGTCCAGAAGAACGGCAATCGACACATCATTTGCGCCCCGCTCGAACATCAGTTCCCGCGCGTAGCGCAGCGTTCTGCCGGATTCGAGAATATCATCGATCAGCAGAACATCGCGGCCCTTCACTTCACTATCGATATCCTTGATGATTTTGACACCCTGGCTCTTTGTTCCCTGGCCGTAGCTGGACAGGGTGATGAATTCGACTTCCGGAGCCAGGCCGACCTGATGCAGGGCCCGAAGAAGATCGGCCGCAAAGATGAAGGATCCCTTCAGGATGGCAATCACCAGCAGATCATTTTTCGGTTGAACGGCTATCTGCGCCGCAAGCTCCATATTGCGTGCCGCAATCTGCTCCGGCGAAAAAAGGACATCGATATTTTTTCCGCGTACGACAGGCATGATGGTTCATCCAATTTGATCAAGTGATACGTGTTGTCGGTTTAGTGCATGGGCTGCCAAAGGAAAAGGTTGAAATATCGGGTTTCCCCGCATTCCCGTTCAGAATCTCCGCATTGCACCAAAACCGGGCAGAATCACGGATGGAATCGCACGGCGATAAACACTGACGGACAGTCAGGACGCCGACCCGGCCCCGGCAAGTGAAATTGTCAGTTGATCATGGTTGCGCAGAGATGATGGGACGCGTACCCGAAAACGGACACTTTCACCCGCATTCAGCTGTTTTTTGGGTGCGCGCACATAATGCAACTGCGGGCCACGATCTTCTGGAGCCGATTGGATTGTTACCAGCGGTACGGTTTTTGAAACGGCAGAATTGTTCCTGATGGTCCCGTGCAACAGAAGATAAGATCCGGATTGTTCGTAATGGGGCCCTGCCTCGATATCCGACAGGACCAATCCCTCTTGCCCTGCCGTCCTGGACGAGCCTGCAAAATATGTGGCAATCACATGACCGCCGGCAAACCAGAAAGCTCCAAGACTAGCCGCAACCAACACGATCATGAAGCGCGCCGACGGTCTTTTTGCGGTCGACCTGTCCGGCTGAATGCCATTTGAAAATACCGTCAACCGCTCCCCGGAAATGCTGTTATTGCCGTGCGCGCTGTCATTTGCGTAAAGGTCATCGGGAAATGGAGGCTTCTGTGGCGGTTTTTGAGGCCGTTTTACCTCCGAGGCCTTGCCTTCGACATGTTCGAACTCCACATCGATGATATCACGGGGATGAAAGGCAGCAGGTCCCGACGCGGTCCGGTTGCCTGCACCGGAAGACTGGGGCTGTTTCGTGATGATATTTTGCGTGCTATAGCCGAAACTATGCTTGCCGCCGCTGCTGTTGCGCATGAACTGTCAAAGGCATCCTCGAACCGGATCATCGCTGAACCGGGCATTGCGGGAAATCTTTCTCAGCCGTAAACATATTTGGTTAACAAAGATGAAACCAGATGGCGTTAGAGCAGAGATATACCGCCCGACAATTCTGTCAGGCACCCCTGATAGCGACGCATCCAGATGATGGATACGTTGATGATTGCTGGTTTTTGAAGCGCAACTGACGAGGCATGGGTTTGATCGACTTTGACAATGTAGGACTGCGTTACGGCATGGGTCCGGAAGTCCTGCGCGATGTAACGTTTGATATTCCCGAGCGCTCCTTTCAGTTCCTCACCGGCCCGTCAGGAGCAGGAAAGACCAGCCTGCTCAGGCTGATGTTCATGTCCTTGCAGCCAACCCGAGGGTTTGTGCGCGTTTTTGGCAAGGACATCACGACGATTCCCCAGCAGGAATTGCCCAAATTGCGCCGACGCATTGGCATCGTGTTCCAGGACTTCCGGCTGCTTGATCATCTGACAACCTTTGAAAACGTCGCTTTGCCGTTGCGGGTGCGTGGCCGGGAAGAATCCGCCTATCGAACCGACGTCAAGGAACTGCTGAAATGGGTCGGTCTGGGTGATCGCATGAATGTTTTGCCGCCCATCCTTTCAGGTGGAGAAAAACAGCGCGCAGCCATTGCCAGGGCGTTGATCGATCAACCTGAAATATTGCTGGCCGACGAACCGACGGGCAATGTGGATGCACCTCTTGCGCAACGTTTGCTGCGACTTTTTATGGAGTTGAACAAACTTGGCACTGCCGTCATCATCGCAACGCATGATCTGTCGTTGATGGACCAGGTTGATGCCAGACGCATGATTTTGTCAGGTGGGCGGCTTGAAATCTATGAATGAGACCCCGGCAAAGGCACCAAGGCCCAAGAAGGGGAACAGGCGCAAAATTGTACTACGCCCGATGGCGCCCATTGTGCCGGCTGGAAATATTGCCGGCCGGTCGCTGATGTTTGTCATATCGATCATGTCCTTCCTTGCCTGCCTGACGCTGGGTGCCGTGATCATGGTGCAGGACACCGCCAATAGCTGGCAGAGCCAGATATCCCGCGAGATCACCATTCAGATCAGGCCCGAGGAGGGCCTTGATCTGGCCGCAGAACTGGACAAGGCACGAGACATCGCGCTTGGCTTTCCAGGCACCACGGGCGCCACCATCATGGACGATGATGCCACGGCACGGCTTCTCGAGCCCTGGCTGGGAGAAGGTCTCGATATCAATGAATTGCCGGTCCCCCGTCTGGTCATCATCACCATTGACGAAGCCTCACCGCCCGATTTTGCCAGCATGCGCAGCGCTCTCGATCAAGCGGTCGCCAACGTCTATCTGGACGACCACCGCACATGGGTCGACAGGCTCGTTGCCATGGCCAATACGACCGTGATCATCGGCCTGTGCGTTCTCGCGCTGGTGTTTACTGCAACCATTCTGACAGTGGTTTTTGCCACAAGGGGTGCCTTGTCCGGCAACCAGCATATCGTTGAAGTCCTGCATTTTGTCGGCGCCGAGGCCAGTTTTGTTGCCTCGCATTTCCAAAGGCATTTCTTTCTGATTGCGCTCAAGGGTGCCGTGGCAGGCGGTCTCGCTGCAGCTTTCACCTTTGCCGTGGCAAGTTTCTGGGCAAGCAACTCGCTCGCCACGCCCGAAAGCGATCAGGCATCAGCCCTGTTCGGGGGGTTTTCCATGGGTGCGGGCGGTTATGTCGGTGCGCTGGCAATTGTTGTCATTACCGCTGTTTTGACAGCAATGACCACACGGGTAACCGTGATCCACACAATCATGGAAATTGATCTGATCAGATCGGATCCGGCCCGCTCAATCTGACATTGCAATTCATCGTGCTGTTTCCAGCTGCGCCGGGGCCGGAATTCCATCGGATGCATTTATGACAATCCCCTATCCCTTGCCACATTGGCGCTGTATGGAACGATGATGAACACGGAACTGCCTGACGAATCACCCGAAACGGGTGCGTCTGAAAAGCCTCGAAAGATCGCGCGCCGGGCCCTCAGGCCGGCAGGCGTGATCACGCTTGTCCTGGTGCTGGGCGCAGGATTGCTCATCGGCAGTTTCATTCGGTTTGCCAATGAAGTCATCAATCTTGTTCCCCCCGCAGAGATCGCCGGGGCCGATGGCATTGTGGTGCTCACCGGTGGCAGCCAGCGCATCGACCAGGCCATTGAACTGCTCAACGGCGGAGCTGGCGACCGCCTGCTGATTTCGGGCGTCAATCCGGACATCAGCAGCCGGCAGATTGCTCGCGTTACCTCCGCCGAACCGGCAATGTTCGAGTGCTGTATCGATATCGGACATGATGCGATTGATACGGTCGGCAACGCCAATGAAGCGGCCCAATGGGTGGCGGAAAACAAATTCGTCAACGTGGTGGTTGTAACCAGCAACTATCACATGCCCAGAAGCCTGATGGAGCTTCGCCGGGTCGACAGCACGACCAATTTCATTCCCTATCCGGTCATCGCCAATGATTTCAGCAAAATCCAGTGGCTGCAGCATTCCGGCAGCCTGCGCCTTCTGGTCGCCGAATATGTGAAATACATGGCCGCCCGCGCCCATCTGATCCGTGGTGGCGCATCACGCGACGGGTTGCGGTCCAGCCTGGCCAGTGCAGACAATGTCGGCCTGAAAAGTGCCAATATGGCCGGAGGCGATTGACTTGATGTCGTTCACGGTCAAATTGTCGCGCAGCTTCAACTGGAACAGATTTGACTGATGATTGCTTTTCGCTCCACCATTTTCAATATTCTCTTCTATCTCAACCTGATCATTCAAATGATCATATTTTCTCCATTTTATTTTCTGGCACCGCAAAAGACCGCCTGGAATGTTCCTAAAAACTGGGTCCGCAGCAATCATTGGCTGCTGGAAAAAGTTGTCGGCACCAAATTGGTCGTCGAAGGGCTGGAGAATATTCCTGAGGGTGGCTATATCATCGCGCCCAAGCACCAGTCGTTCTGGGACGCCTATGCGTTGCTTCCCTACCTGGATAATCCTTTCTACATTCTCAAACGGGAATTGCTCTGGATACCCCTTTTTGGCTGGTATATCGCCAAGATGGACATGGTTCCGGTCAACCGAGGCAGCAAGGCAAAGGTCATGCCGGTCGTCATGTCCCGAACCAAGAAACAAATGGCCGCAGGGCGGCAATTGATCATCTATCCCGAAGGCACACGCAAGCCTGCCGGCGCCAAAGCGGCCTATAAGTTCGGCATTGGAAAAATCTACTCGGAGCTTGATGTGCCGGTTGTACCCGTTGCCATGGTTCCCGGCCTGTTCTGGCCAAGACGCAAGTTCCTGCGTTATCCCGGAACCATAAAGGTGCGATTCTTGCCGGCTATCCAACCCGGCCTTGGTTCCGATACCTTCATGAAGACCCTGGTGCGAGAAACAGAGACAGCCTGCGATGAATTTCTGGTTGAAGCGATACGCGACAATCCTGATTTGCCAATTTCCGATCTCGCAAGAAACCGTTTCGAAGAATTGACAGGATCAGTGCCGTCAAATGATTCCATTTGAAGCCTGCGTGATCTAATCGACTTTTCTATTGTCTGACATCGCACCGGCAACACCCTCCAGCCAATGATCGCGAATCTGCATTTCCCGCAGATGCGCCACGGTGGACGCAACATAGTCGATATTGTGGCCTGACTGGCCCTGTGACACGGAAACCCTTTTGGCGGCCTCCTCGACACCCAGAGAACCGGCAAATTGCTGGTGTGCGCGGTCTGCAACATAACACACGGCAGTTACGCGCCTGCCGTCCGTCAGTTGC
Source organism: Rhizobiaceae bacterium (assembly GCA_029233925.1). Lineage (GTDB taxonomy): Bacteria > Pseudomonadota > Alphaproteobacteria > Rhizobiales > Rhizobiaceae > Hoeflea_A. Next base: position 82,061 of record JARGOX010000018.1, on the reverse strand, counting down.
ACCTGACCGGTGCGCTCCAGATAAACATTGGTCACCAGTTCACGCGCGCGCAAATAATCCATCACCGGCGCGCGCTGTGCCCCTTTGACCTGAAAGACCATCCCCATGCAGGAACCGCCACGATCAAGACCGAGAACGAGACCGGGTTTTTGCGGGGTGCCGCGATGCACATGGGAATAGATGCAAAGCGCCCTGCGATAACCGAAAAGATGTCCCTTTTGGGCATCCACATAGTCAAATCCCGGACGCCACATCAGCGACCCATAGCCAAAGACCCAAAAATCATCCATATCGTAATTTATTACCCCGTATGCACAGTGCGGCCCGAATCTCAACGCGGGCACTGGCACAATTGGAGAACGGCATGACAAGGTCAAGTGACAAAGGTCAGGCAAACACATCGCGCAAATTTCTCTGGCTGGCGATTTTTATCGTTGTAGCCGTCGTCGGTTACTCCGCCGTCTGGTTCTATCTGGCCGATCAGCTTGAAAACCGCAGCAAATTCCTTCTCAGTGATCTGTCAAACAGTGACGTGACCGCCGATTGCCAGGACCTGAATGTCCGTGGATACCCGTTCCGTCTGGGACTGTTCTGCACGTCTGTAACGGCCGGAGACAGGGTCAGCAAGGGCAGCGTATCGGCCGGCAGTTTTCGCTCCGCTGCACAGATTTACCAGCCCAACCATATCGTCTCTGAACTCGATGGTCCGGCCACCTTTGATCTGGGCAAGGACTTACTGGCAAAAATTGACTGGGAAAACCTGCGCTCCAGCACAGTTTTCGGCTTGTCCGGCCTCGCGCGCGCCTCGCTGGAAAGCAGGCAATTGCGCGCAACCCTCACGCCTCCGGCATCGCAGAACACCATGCAATTGTCTGCCGGATCCACGCAGTTTCATGCCCGGCAAAACGATGCAAACCTGGATGCCGTTTTCAATCTCGATGCAGCCGAACTGACCATCGACAACAGCACGATCCAGATTCCGACATTCGATATGGCCGCTGACCTCACTCTGGCCGACCGCGCGTCTCTCATGTCCGGACATTCCTCGCACGGCCAGCAGCCCTGGCGCGATCTCAGCGCCTCGCTGAACAGTTTCAGCGCGGATCTGGGGCAAGGCGCCATCCTGAATATTGCAGGGCCCTTTTCCATAGACGCCGCCGGTTACCTGACCGGCAAGTTCAGCCTCGAAATTCGCGGACGCGATGCATGGCAGAAGCTGCTTGGCAAAACCTTTCCCGAACGGGCCGGCGATATCGCCAATGTGATCAACATCCTTGCCGCCATCGGCCAGAAGCAGGACGCGCTGAAACTACCGGTCAATATTGACAGGGGCGCGGTGCGCGTCGGTTTCATTCAGATCGGCGCCATACCGCCCTTTTAAAGCGAAAGGAATGCAGATCAGGACGGATCGCTTTTGTTCTCGCCTGCATCCAGAACCGCACCGTGGCGGCCGAAATCGGGCACATCCACATCCTGACCCGCATCCAGGATGGATTTGCGGATATGGCGGGTATGGCTGAACAGATCGAACAATTTGTCGCCATCCCCCCAGCGGATGGCCCGCTGCAGCGAGGAAAGATCCTCGGAAAACCGGGCGAGCATTTCCAGGATGGCATCCTTGTTGTGCAGGCACACATCGCGCCACATGGTCGGGTCTGACGCCGCCAACCGGGTGAAGTCACGAAAGCCCGAGGCAGAATATTTGATGACTTCCGATTCGGTCACCGTTTCCAGATCGTCCGCCGTACCGACGATGTTGTAGGCGATGATATGCGGCAAATGCGACACGATGGCGAGGATCCGGTCGTGGTGATCGGCGTCCATGCGATCCACCATCGAGCCACAGGCAAGCCAGAAAGCTGTCAGTCTGGCGATCGCCTCTTCATCCGTATCGGCAGGCGGCGTCAAGATGCACCAACGGCCTTCAAACAGTCTGGCAAAGCCCGCATCAGGCCCCGATTGCTCGGTACCGGCGATCGGGTGTCCCGGAATGAAATGAACCGTATCAGGAAGATGCGGCTGCATCTGTTCGAAGACGGATTTCTTGGTGGACCCCACATCCGTGACAATGGCGCCCGGCTTGAGATGGCTGCCGATTTCACGGGCAACTTTCTCCGACATGCCGACCGGCACGCTGACAATCACCAGATCCGCATCGCGCACGGCTTCTGCATTGGAAGTCGTATAGGAATCGCCAAGGCCCAGAGCATGGGCGCGTTCCAGCGTCTCCGAACTGCGGCTGGCGACAACCACCGTTCCGGCCAGCTTTTTTTCCCTGATCACCCGTGCCAGTGACGAACCGATAAGCCCGATCCCGATCAGGGCAATTCTGTCAAAATGAACTTCACTCATGTCGCTTCCAAAAACTCTTTCAATGCGGCCAGAACACCTTCTATGGCCTCGACGCTGCCGACGGTCATGCGCAATGCATTGGGCAGACCATAGGCGCTGACCTGTCGCAGGACAAAGCCGCGACTGGACAGGAATGCGTCGGCATCGCCGGCCGTCTTGCCCGCATCCTCAGTGAAATGGATCAGCACAAAATTTCCCACGGAAGGCGTGACGCGCAGCCCCAGCGCTTCAAGCTCTTCGGTCAGGCGCGCAAGCCATATCTGGTTATAGTCCACCGCCTGCTCGACATGCTCGCGGTCGCGAATGGCAGCAGCGCCTGCAGCAATGGCGGCGGCACTGACGTTGAACGGACCGCGTATGCGGTTCAGTGCATCCACCACCGCCAGAGGCGCATAGATCCAGCCGATACGCAGCCCGGCCAGACCGTATATTTTTGAAAATGTCCGCGTCATGACAACATTCTCATTGGATGAGACCAGCTCGATGCCGGATTCATAGTCGTTGCGCCGCACATATTCGCTATAGGCCGCATCCAGAACCAGCAGCACATTGCCCGGCAGGCCGGCGTGCAGTCGGCGCACCTCCTCGACGGGCAGATAGGTGCCCGTCGGATTGTTCGGATTGGCCAGGAACACCATTTTCGTGCGCTCCGTCACAGCCGCCAGAATGGTGTCGACGCTGGCTTTGCAGTCCTCTTCGCGCACGCAGACCGGGCTGGCGCCAGCCGCCGTGATCTGGATCTTGTAGACCAGAAATCCGTGCTCGGTGAAAATGCCCTCGTCACCGGGCGCCAGATAGGCCTGACACAACAGGCCAAGCAATTCGTCGGAGCCGTTGCCGCAAAGAATATTGGCCGGGTTCAGGCCATGCACTTCGGCAATCGCCTCACGCAACAGGTGCGAACCGCCATCAGGATAAAGCTCCAGATGCTTTGAAATGTCAGCCAGCGCATCAATGGCCTTGCGGCTTGGTCCATGCGGCGTTTCATTGGAGGACAATTTATAGACCCGCTCCACGCCCGCAACCGTTTCTTTGCCTGGTACATAGGTGGCGATATCCATGACGCCTTTTTTGGGTACCGGCTTCTTTCTCGCGCTGGTCATCCTTGAAAACCCCTGCTGTTGCGGCAAGGCACACAGTGCCCGACATTTCTCATGGAGCGCTCGGCGAAAACCGTAACACGGCTCGCGCCCGAACAGCGCTTGAAACAAACCCTGGAGACCGGCATCGGCATATCAGCGACGCTTGGCTCCTGACCAGCGGGCAATAACGCCATGCGCGGAGAATGTCGAGTGTTTCCAGCCTGTTCCCGCATTGTCAAAGTGGCTGAAACGCCTGACATCACCCAAAAAGGCGATTTTTCGATTGAATTACAGGAAAACCGACGACAGGATTATATCTTTGATTGCACTAATCGATGATAGTTGCATCGAAACCAACACAGCAAACCTGCCAAAGGCAATATCCCGAAAGGCCCCCCAATGCTGGACCTGTTGATCAAGAATGCCAACCTGCCCGACGGGCGCAATGGAATTGATATTGCCATATCTGCGGGAAAGTTCGAGACCATAGCGTCAGCGATTGATGCACCGGCCCACAGGACAATCGACGCTGCCGGCTATCTCCTGTCACCACATTTCATCGATCCACATTTTCATATGGATGCAACGCTCTCCTTGGGGCTGCCCCGGCTGAACCGCTCCGGCACCTTGCTTGAGGGCATTGCGCTTTGGGGTGAGCTGAAACCCCTGCTGACTCATGAAGCCGTTGTTGAGCGCGCCCTGCGCTACTGCGACCTGGCGGTTGCCCAAGGACTTCTGTCCATTCGCAGCCATGTCGATATCTGTGACGACAGGCTGCTGGCCGTTGATGCCCTGCTGGAGGTGCGTGAGAAGGTCCGACCCTATATCGACCTGCAACTGGTGGCATTTCCCCAGGACGGCCTTTTTCGCTCTGCCAATGCGGAAAAAAATCTGTTGCGAGCACTCGACAAGGGCGTCGACGTGGTGGGCGGCATTCCGCATTTTGAACGCACCATGGCCGATGGCGCCGCTTCGGTAAAGCGGCTCTGCGAAATCGCCGCTGAGCGGGGCCTGCGGGTTGATTTTCACTGTGATGAATCCGACGACCCGATGTCGCGCCATATCGAGACACTGGCGGCGCAGACCATGCGGCTCGGACTGCAGGGCCGGGTGGTGGGATCGCACCTGACATCCATGCATTCCATGGACAATTATTACGTATCGAAGTTGCTGCCGCTGATCGCCGAAGCGCAGATCCATGCCGTTCCGAACCCGCTGATCAACACCACATTGCAGGGCCGCCACGACACCTATCCCAAGCGCCGCGGCATCACCCGCATTCCTGAACTGCTGGCCCATGGCGTCAATGTTGCTTTCGGACAGGATTGCTGCATGGACCCCTGGTATTCGCTGGGCAGTGGCGACATGCTTGAAGTGGCCCATATGGCCGTTCATGTCAGTCAGATGACGTCGGTGGATGCCATGAAACAGGCTTTCGACGCCATTACGGTCAATTCCGCCCGTGCCATGGGGCTGGAGGACTACGGCATTGAGACGGGCCGCTCGGCCAATTGCGTGCTGCTTCAGGCCCGCGATCCGATTGAGGCCATCCGGCTGAAAGCCACCCGCCTTGCAGTTCTGCGCAATGGCCGGATCATCAGCGAGACCGCGCCGAAGATTGCCACGCTCAACCTGCCGGACCGCCCGGCGGCGCTGGACAGTGCGCAATATGCACCCATTGACCACGCCGGCACCGCTTAGAGGCGCAAAAGGCCTGCAAGCCGTTGCCAGCACGTAAATTTATCCAAAGGTCCACTTGACAATTTTCGCCGACACGCCGCAATTTGACCAATAGGGCAAAAAGAATAATTCACCGGCGGCATCACGCCGCCTGCCCTTTCATGAACACAGGGGTTCACACTATGAAAATGTTTCTGACACGGCGCCATGTGATCGCAATGGCGGCCAGCATGCTCCCAATGCTTGCCGTTCCCGCGCTCGCCGCCGACACAATCAAGGTTGCAGGCATTCACGCCTCGCCGGTCGAAAATGCCTGGAATTCACGCATTCACGAGGCACTGCAATCGGCCGCCAATGACGGTGTCATCGAATATGTCTTTTCCGAAGGTGTTTCAGGCACGGACTATGCCCGGGCCATGCGCGAATATGCGGAACAGGGCGCCGATCTGATCTGGGGCGAATCCTATGCCGTTGAAAACGAGGCACGCCAGGTGGCCGCAGACTATCCGGAAGTCGCCTTCCTGATGGGATCATCCGGCGGCCCGGTCGGTGACAACTTCGGGGTCTTTGGCACCCGCAATCACGAAGCCGCCTATCTTGCTGGCATGCTGGCCGGCACTTTGAGCAAAAGCAATACATTCGGGTCCGTCGGCGGTTATCCGATCCCCGAAGTCAACCTGTTGATCAACGCCTTTCGCGGCGGTGTGAAGGAAGTCAATCCTGACGCCAAATTCCTCAATGGCTTTATCGGCGCATGGTTTGATCCGCCCAAGGCCAAGGAAGCGGCGATCGCACAGATCAATGCGGGAGCGGACGTGGTTTTTGGTGAGCGCATTGGCACCGCCGATGGCGCCAAGGAAAATGGCGTATTGGCCATCGGGTCACTGATCGATTACACGCCCCGTTACCCGGGCACTGTCTTTGCAAATGCCATCTGGAATTTCCGTCCAACCGTTGACGCTATTGTCGCCGACGTGAAAGCGGGAAATCCGGTGGGCAAGGATTACACCGAGTTCTCCTTCATGAAACATGGTGGCAATGACATCATTTTTGTGCCCGATGGCCTGTCGGCTGAAGCAATCGCTGCCATGGAAGCCAAGCGCGAAGCCATCAAGGCCGGCACGTTCGAAGTACCGATCGACAATAACGAACCTTCCTGAGCTGCCCGATGCAGCCTGAAGGCCACCCAACAGCTTTCGCGGACGCAACAGCGCTCGCGGAAGCTATCCGCCATGGCAAGACAACCGCCACGGCTGTGATGCAAGCCAGTCTCGACAGAGCAAAATCCGATCCCTTTGGCGCCCTGTGCCATCTTGATGAAGAAATGGGGCTTGAGGCAGCCTCCGCATTTGACCGCCTTGCCGCCGACAAAAGCTCTCATGCGCGCAATGCGCCCTTTGCAGGCCTGCCTTTTCTGGCCAAGGACCTCAGCAATGCGGCCAGAGGCCTGCCGGTCCATGCCGGCTCGCCAGCCCTTGCCAGCCGTGTGCCTGTGGCCGAACAGGACAGCGTGATTTTCAAGCGGTTTCGTCAATCCGGGCTTTTGCCCTTTGGCGTGACCACAACACCTGAATTCGGACTGGCCCTGACCAGCGAACCAGCGGGTGGTCCCATTGCCCGCAATCCGTGGAACCCGGAATATTCATCCGGCGGCTCTTCCGGCGGTGCCGCCAGTGCAGTCGCATCCGGCATTGTCGCCCTCGCCCATGCCAGCGACGCCGCCGGCTCCATTCGTGTTCCCGCGGCCTGTTGCGGGTTGGTGGGTCTCAAACCGTCGCGCGGGCTGACCTCCAATGCGCCGCAATTCGGCAATCACCTGATGGGCATCACCGGTGAACTGGTTCTGGCGCGATCTGTTCGTGACATCCGCACGGCTCTGGTCGCCATCTCCGGCAATACGATGGGCCCCTACGGCGAATTGACCCTGTCGGGCATACCGGTCAGGCGATTGCGTATCGGTCTTGTCGACACGGCGCCCGGCGGCATCGGACCAGAGCAGGCTGAAGCCATCCGCTCAAGTGCCGCGCTGCTGGAATCCCAGGGACATACCATTGTTGATGTGAATGTCGATGCGCTTGACGCCCTTGCTCAGGAAGCAGCAACGCTCATATGCACCATCCTGTCGGTATCGCTGGCCAGCATGCTTGACGAGATGAAGATTGCAGACGCAGAGATCAGTGCGATAGCCGCCGCCATCGCCGATGAAGGCCGGCAAATGACAGCCGCCAGCCTTTTTGCGGCTGATGTGCGGGCAGCACGCCTCGCCCATGGATGCTGGCAGATGTTTGAACAGGTCGACGCTATCGCCATGCCCATGCTGGCTCATTCAGCGCCCAAGGTCGGGGCCATGCCAATGGATCATGGCAATGCAGATGCCCATTGGGACCATATGACCGCAATTGCGCCACGCACACCGCTGGCAAATATCGGCGGCCTGCCGGCGCTCAGCCTGCCACGCGGCCTTGACCGGTCCGGCATGCCATTGGCCCTGCAGTTGATTGGACCGATTGGTTCCGACCTGTTGCTGCTCGATATCGCCCATCAAATGGAAGCTGCAGACCCGTGGACTTTTCCTGCATCCATCGCAGGAGCTGACAGATGAACCGTGAAACCGTGCTGGAACTGGCCCATATCAGCAAACATTTCGGCAAGCTGATTGCCAATGACGACATCAGCCTGACGCTTGGAAAAGGCGAATTGCTGGCGCTGCTGGGCGAAAACGGCGCGGGCAAAACGACCTTGATGAATGTGCTTTTCGGGCATTATACCGCCGATGGTGGACAGGTCAGCGCTTTTGGAGAAATCCTGCCGCCGGGCAAACCGCGCGCCGCAATCGAGGCCGGCATCGGCATGGTGCATCAGCATTTCACCCTCGCCGGAAACCTCACCGTGCTCGACAATGTGATGATCGGGACAGAGCGACTTGGACTGCTGCGTTCTGGGCGCAAACAGGCCGCAGCCAAGCTGCGCGGGCTTTCAGAGCGTTTCGGCCTGCAGGTGGAGCCGGATGCCTTTGTTGCCGATCTTTCCGTCGGCGAGAAGCAACGGGTGGAGATACTCAAGGCGCTCTATCGCGATGCGCGCATTCTCATCCTGGATGAACCGACAGCCGTTCTCACCCAGATCGAAGCCGAACAGCTTTTCCAGACCCTGCGCGGCATGACCGACACAGGGTTGTCCGTCATCTTCATTTCGCACAAGCTGGCCGAGGTCATGGCCGCATCGGACCGCGTGGTGATTTTGCGCGGTGGGCGTACCGTGGCAGAAAAACGCACAAGCGACACAAACCGCGCAGAACTTGCCGAACTGATGGTCGGCAGGCGGGTTGTGCGGCCCGTGCGCACAGACCAGGCGCCCGGCAGAAATATTCTGAGTGCCAGCAAGGTCGACATTGTGGAAGATGGTCGCAAGTTGCTTGATGGCATTGATTTTACCGTTCGCGCCGGGGAGATACTGGGCATTATCGGTGTTTCCGGCAATGGCCAGGCGGCGCTGGGTCAATTGACCTGTGGTCTCAGGGGCGCCGATACAGGCGCACTTGTCTATGATGGCAACCAGGCCAATGGCTTTTCGCCGCGCATGCTGGTGACCAGCGGCACCGGGCGCATCCCCGAAGACCGCAATACGGAAGGCGCCATTGCGGAGATGGCGATCTGGGAAAATGCCGTCCTGGAACGCATCCACGAAAAAAGGTTCTCGGCCTACGGTTTTGTCAATCGTGCCCGCTGCCGCGATTATGCGACGGAACTGATTGATCGGTTTGATATCAGGGGCGCCGCGCCCGACACGAGAACCGGCCTGCTGTCAGGCGGCAATATGCAAAAGATGATATTGGGACGCAATCTTGCCGCTTCGCCAAAACTGATCATCGCCAATCAACCGACACGCGGGCTGGATGAAGGCGCCATTGCCGCCGTTCACGCCGAATTGCTCGCGGCGCGCAAGGATGGCGCGGCCATCCTGCTCATTTCAGAAGACCTCGATGAGGTGCTTGCCCTGTCCGACACCATACAGGCGATCTTCAAGGGGCGGCTTTCAGCTCCTCTGTCAGCAGAGGATGCGGATTCGCGAACCGTCGGGCTGATGATGGCCGGCATCTGGGAGGCATCGCATGCGGCTTGAGCGACGCACACAGAGTTCCCTGGCGCTGTTGCTGGCAGCGCCCATCATCGCCATCGTGATTGCCCTGGCGCTATCCGGCGGCCTGATCGCCCTGGCGGGGGTCAACCCGCTGGACGCCTATGCGGCCATGGTCAAGGGCGCCTTCGGCTCGCGGCTTTCGATTTCCGAAACACTGACCCGCACCACACCGCTGATCCTCACCGGGCTGGCCGCTGCCGTCGCCTTTCGCGCCAGGCTATGGAACATCGGCGGTGAAGGCCAACTCTATGCCGGGGCGCTGGTTGCCGCCTGGCTGGGTCACAATATGGCTGCTCGCCTGCCCACACCGTTGGCCATCATCCTCATCATGCTGGCCGGCATGCTGGCTGGCGCATTGCTGCTGCTTGGGCCTGTCCTGCTAAGGCTCCGGCTGGGTGTCGATGAGGTGGTGACCACGCTGATCCTCAATTTCATCGTCCTGCTTTTTGTTTCCATGATGATCGAGGGTCCGCTGAAGGATCCACTGGCCTTCGGATGGCCGCAATCCGTGCCGGTCGATTCTGATGTGATGCTGCCGAAATTATTGTCGCGAAGCCGCCTGCACATCGGCCTGATCATCGCCATTCTTGCAGCCTTCGTCATCTGGATCGTCCAGTCGCGCACCGTCTTCGGCATGGAGACCAAGGCGGCCGGCCTGAACACCAAGGCGGCATCCTTTGCCGGGATAAAACTCGGCAGAACCTTGCTTGGCGTTGCCTGCATTTCCGGCGGCATGGCAGGTCTCGCCGGCGCCATCGAAGTCACCGGCCTGAAGGGCTATGTGACCCTCGACCTGTCTCCGGGATACGGCTATTCCGGCATTGTCGTTGCCATGCTGGCCGCTCTCCACCCGGTCGGTGTGGTGATCACGGCCCTCTTTGTCGCCATCGTCTTTGTCGGTGCCGATGCCATGAGCCGGGCGCTCGGCGTGCCCAGTTTCATTGCCGATGTCATCGTATCGATTTCGCTGCTGACCATGCTGGTCTCCCTGTTGTTCACGACCTACCGGGTGCGTCGCTGATGGAAGCTCTCGACATTTTTGCAACCGCCAGTCTCTGGAGCGCTGTCCTGCGCATCGCCACGCCGCTGATTTTCGGCACATTGGGTGCGCTGATCTGTGAGCGCGCCGGTGTTCTCAATCTGGGCATCGAAGGCATCATGACCCTTGGGGCCATGGTGGCCTGGATGACGGTCTACCAGGGTGGCAACCTGTGGATAGGCCTCCTGGTCGCGGCCCTGTGCGGCGGCCTGTTCGGCCTGCTGCATGCCCTGTTGACGGTGCCGCTGGGGCTGTCGCAACATGTCACAGGTCTGGGCATCACGCTGTTTGCCTCATCCCTCACCTATTATGTCTATCGGCTGTCCCTGCCCGTCACCTCGTCGCCGCCGACCATTGAGCCGTTCCAGCCGCTGGCCATTCCGGGCCTGTCGGATATCCCGTTTTTCGGCGAGGCGTTTTTCACCCAGACAGCACCGACCTATCTTGCCCTCTTTACGGTTTTGCTGACGGCCTATCTGCTGGCGCGAACACCGCTGGGTCTGGCCATCCGCATGACCGGAGAAAACCCCCATGCGGTCGAAGCCCAGGGGCTGAACCCGGTCCGCATCCGCATCGGTGCAATTGTTGCCGGAAGCGCCCTGATGGCGCTTGGCGGTGCCTTTTTGACAACGGCAACCTTCAACAGTTTTTTCCCGACCATGGTGCAGGGGCGCGGCTGGGTCTGTATCGCCCTTGTGGTCTTTGCCTCATGGCGGCCGGGAAAGGCCCTGCTGGGCGCGCTGCTCTTTGCGCTGTTTGACGCCTATCAATTGCGCCTGCAGCACGTCATCGAAAGCGCCATTCCCTATCAACTCTTCCTGATGGTGCCCTATGTGTTGTCCATCGTCGCGCTGGTCGTCATGTCGCGCCGCGCCAAGGTGCCGCAGGCCCTGATGGCGCCCTACCGCAAGGGTGAGCGTTAGAGCCTGTCTTGTTGGTATCCGGCGCGGAACTCAGTCCCGCCGCCGCACACGCAGCTTGATGTGTTTGGGCTCCAGAAACGCATCAAGCCCTTCAGGACCCAGTTCGCGGCCCATGCCGCTCATCTTCCAGCCGCCAAAGGGCGCTTGCAGTTCGCTGGTATCATTGACATTGACACCCACCGCTCCGAACTCGAGACGCTCGGCGACGGACCATGCCCGTTCCAGGTCTTCGCCATAGACATAGGCCGCAAGACCGAACTCGAGGCTGTTGGCAATGCCAATCACCTCTTCAACCGTGTCATAGGCGGCAATGGCGGCCAGCGGTCCGTAGGTTTCCTGGCTCATGGGCAGGCTGTCGAGCGGTGCATTGTCGATCACTGTCGGTCGGTAAAAATGCCCGTGCCTGTGGTCGCCGTCCTCAGAACGCATGCCACCGGCGATCAGCGTCGCCCCCCTGAACAGGGCGTCGACCTTATGGGCTTCAACCCGTTGAATGACGGATTCGTTGAGCACCGGTCCGTATTGCACGCCCTCTTCCAGACCATCCCCAAGCTGTGTCGACTGGGCCAGCTCAGCAAGACATTCGGAAAAGGCCGCATGAACCTCGCGGGCCACCAGAATCCGGTTCACGGTGATGCAGATCTGGCCCATATTGGAAAAGCTGCGTCGGTGGGCCGCTTTTGCCGCTTCCGCGACATTGGCATCAGGCAGCACGATGAAGGGCGCATGACCGCCCAGTTCGAGGTTCACCCGCTTCAGATTTCCCGCCGCATTGCGCATGATGTCCTGTCCGGCGGCAATGGACGCCGTCGCGGAAATCATCCGAACTTTCGAATGCGACGACAGGGCAGAACCGGCAATCGGTCCCAACCCCGCCAGATCCGCCAGCGCACCGGCCGGCAATCCTGCCTCATGCAGGCAATCGACCAGCATGGCGATGGCGAAGGGCGTTTCATGGGGTGACTTCATCACGATCGGACAACCGGCGGCAATGGCGGGACCCACCTTCCAGCTGTAGAGATCAACCGGATAGTTCCAGGGAACGATCGCCGCACACACGCCAATTGGATGATAGGTGACCAGATTTCTGATGTGCGGCGCGGAGGCGGGCCTTATCGAACCGCCGATCCGCAGAGCTTCACCGGCATAATAGCGCAGCACTTCCGCACCAAACTGGATTTCCTTGACATTGTCCGAGACCGGCTTGCCCTGCTCACGGGTCAGAAGAACCGCCATCGGCCTTATCCGCTGCTCCATCAGGCTGGCGGCCCGTTCCAGAATGGCCGCCCTTTCCTTTGCCGGAAGGTCAGCCATTTGCGCGCAGGTCTTCTCGGCGCGTTCAACGGCCTGATCGACGATTGCCTTGTCGGCCAGGAGCACCTCACCGACGGGTTTGCCGGTTGCAGGCTCATTCACCTGAAAGACTTCAGCCTGTGGCGGTCGCTGCCACGAACCATTTATGAAAAAGCCGCGTTTCATTGTTTTTGCTTTCTGTTTGCGCTCAACGCGATTTCAAACGGCGCCACAATTCGGCGTAATTCCGGTCGTTTTGCGCCGTTGCGCTTTCCTTGTCCGTCGTATTGGGAGAAACCATGATAAAGGGTTGCACTCCGCGCTCCACCAGCTTTTCCACCGTCACGGCGTTGATCGCCTGACCGACGGCAATGGCGATGGAGGTAGATGTCGCACCCACCGCCCCTTCGACGCCGTCAATCCTGATCGAGGCATCGCCCTTGGGCACACCGGTATCAATGACCACATCGGCCAGTTCGAACAGGCGTTTCCCGCAGGAGTGCCTGGAAGGCGTTGAGGAGGAATGGGGAACCGAGGTGACGCCGATGACCTTCATGCCGCGCTCCTTCGCCCCGACGGCGATATCCAGCGTCACCGCATTCAGGCCTGAATGGGAAAAGATCAGCATGGCATCGCCGGGATCCGTCTGATGGGAGGCGAGGATGGAATCGCCATAGCCTTCCTGGCCATGGATGAAGCGGTATTGACGCGCCCCGCCATCGCCCAGCACCCGATGGAAGCTGATCATCGAACTTTCGACAATCGGGCGAAAGCCGGTGGTCGTACCGGTGCGCGGAAACATCTCCATGGCGGCAAAGGAACCGTGGCCGGTCCCGAAGGTAAAGACCAGCTTGTCCGCAGCGATGGAATCGGCGCAAATTTCAGCCGCCGCTTCGATTTCCGCTTCTTGTGAATCGATGACCGCCTGCAGCCGCTCGATCATGGTATCAAAATATTGCCTGGCTATTCCGGTCAATCTGACCTCCTTTATCCGTCTGAATAACAATTAACCTGCGACGATTGTTTCCAGCGCCATTTCAAACATGCGCCGTTCTTTCGGTTCCAGAACCTTTGGATCGAGTTTCTGCCGTGTCTGCCCGTCAACGGTGGCCACGCAAAGGCTGGTGAAATCGACCTTCAGATAATGGGCCGCATTGACCAGTGCCGAGGTTTCCATGTCGGCAGCAATCGCACCGCTGGACAGCAACATTTGCGTGTTCGCATCAACCCTGGCGCCGGTCTGCTCATCAAGTGGAAACATGTCCCGGTAAAAGGCGTCAAATGTCGCGAAAACACCCTGATGCAGAGGATCTCCGGCACCTGTGGCGATCGTGCGAACAATGGCATTGAGCTTCATGCTTGCAACTTGCGCATTGGCATCATCGACATAGGAAGGCGACGTTCCTTCAAAGCTGCGAACCCCTTCGCTCAGCATGAAGCTGCCGGGCTGCGCAGGCGGAAAGAACATGGCGGTTCCCACACGCATGAACCGCCTTGTGCCCAGATAGGCCAGTTCATTCATCACAATGGTGGCAATCGGCGCACCCATTCCAAAAGAGGCCGCAGTCACGCGCTTGCCTTTGTAAGTGCCCGTGACCGTTCTCAAACCGCGTTTGACAGGCAGAAAATTCGGCGCGTCAAGAAATGCGGCTATGCGTTCGATCCGGTCGGGATCACCAACCAGAATGGCGCTTTCCGCGACATCACTCATTCTATGGCCAAGATACCAGGCAGTTTTCATTGCGTTTCCGATGTCCTTTTGATTCTGCTTTCCAGCATTGCAGCCGCTGTTTCCATGCCCTGTCTTGCTGCCTCAAGCGGCGCGCTCCCTTGACAGAAGGCCCCCAGGAATCCGCCGGCAAAACTGTCTCCGGCACCCGTCGGATCATCGACCGCGATGGCCTGCGCCGCAATGAAATGCCGCGTCTTGCCGATGGTGATGTCCGCACCCTGCGCGCCCCGTGTTTCCACAACAATGGCCGGACCGGTCATGGTGCGGTCAATCGCATGTCTTTCCGATTGATTGCAGAAGATCACCGATGCGCGCGCCGCCAGCGCCGCGCAGGCATCATCAGGAAAGGCCAGGGGATCATTCTTGACGATCCAGTAAAGCGCCGCCGAAGGGGAGCACAGCGCCAGAATGTCGCCCACCAGATGGCCAGGCCCCACCGAGATACAGATATGGGCGGCGGCGGATATCAGTGTTTTTTGCGCATCTGTCAGCCTCTCCCGGCCTGAAAAGCCCGGATCAAACAGACAGGCCGTTGCGCCGTCCGCCTGATGCACCATCAGACTGACGGGAGAACGCTCGCCCTTCAGCCTGGCTATGCCATCAACACCAAGCCCCCGGTCGCCGCATTGTCTGGAAAAGACACCCCCCAGGTCGTCATCGCCGATCCAGGTCACCGGCGCAGCGGCAATCCCCGTCGCAACAGCTGCAGTGCCGACATAGGCCGGCGTTCCGCCGATGCGCGGCCATGCAGATGGATCGCGATATTCGATATGGGTCGTCTGGTCCGGCACGATATTGCCAGCCAGCCTGACCGGATAGTCGATGCTGGCATACCCTGTAACGATGAGGGTTTCCATCAGGCAGCACCTGCACCAAGCAGCTGCGTGGCCGCATCAAGGTCAATTGCCTTGCCCAGATACCGATCGATATCCTCGAGGGAGGCTGCAGCAAGATTGGCCCGGTTGGAATTGGTTGCCTCGCGCACCACGCGCACATGGAATCCATGGGCAAAGGCGTCCTGCGCCGTCGCACGCACACAGACATTGGTTTTGACGCCGCAGATCAGTGTGTTTTCAATGCCGCATTCCCGCAGCAGCAATGCCAGGTCCGTTGAAAAGAACGCACTGTATCGCCTTTTGACAATCTCGACCTCCAGGTCACGTCCGGGCTTTGGGCCGAAACCGTCAAAAAAACCCGCGTCAAAGCCACCCTCCAGGCCATGAACCGGCAGGCGTCTCTGTTCAAAATCGGGCAGGCCGACCCGGTGCCGGTCAAGCGTATGAACAATCAGACACTGGCTGTCGCGCGCCTTTTCGACAAGGTCCTTCACCGGCGCGATCACCTGGGTCGCCTCCGGATAATAATTTTCTCCGTCGCTGTGAAGAAACGCATTTTGCATATCGATGACGATGAGCGCTGTCGGGTTCATGCTTGTAACTTTCTTTTCGTATTCCAGGCTGCCAGGCAAAGGCCGAGGATCACCATCAGATAGGGCAGCGTGCCGATCAGTTTTGGCGGCAGTCCTGCCGTCTGCAGGCGGATTTGTGATGCATCGAGGAAGCCGAAGAACAGACAGACCAAGGCGGTTCCCACCGGTCTGTTGCGGGCAAAATAGAAGGCCGCCAAGGCAATAAATCCGCGTCCGGCCGACAGGCCCTCATTGAACAGACCTATCGATGCGAGTGACAGATGGGCACCGGCAAGCCCGGAGAATATACCGGCAAAGGTCGTGCCGAAATCCTGAATTGACTTTTCCCGCAATCCGACGGATCTGACAACCTGCGGCGCATTGCCGGCGGCACGCAACCTCAGGCCCAATCGTGTATTGGCCAGCAAAAACGGCAGTGCCGCCACCGCAAGCCAGGCAAACAGGGTCAAGGGATCAAGCGCTGCCAGCACCGGCCCGATCAACGGCACGTCCGAAACGCTCTCGGGAAATATTTTTGGCAGCAAATGGACATCGGGCAGCCGTAGCGTGCCGCTCGTGCCATAGACCCTGCTCAACAGAAAACCCAACAATCCGGCAACAAGAATATTGAGGCCAAGCCCGGCGATGATCATATTGGCATTGGCGCGGGTAATTGTCAGCGAAAACACATAGCCGATAGCCCCGCCAAGGGCCGCCGATGCGAACACCGCAAGCAGCCAGGACCCCGTGGCCGATGAGACGACAATGGCAATGAAGGCGCCGGCAATCATCTTCGCCTCGAGGGCAATATTGACAATGCCGCCCTGCCGATTGACCAAGCCGCCGATGGCCGCCAGCAAAATGGGTGTCGTCAGGATAATGGTGGTTGCAAGGATCTGTGCTGCCAGGGTCATGGTCTTTTCCCCTTGCGCCACAAGGTCAGCTTGCCCAGTTCCACCACGGCAAAGATCATGACTGTGCCCTCGATCACATTGACGATATCCAGAGGAATATCGGAAAACAGCTGAATGGTTGTTCCAGCCGAAGCCAGCGCCCCAAAGAGGATGGCGCCGAAAACAATACCCAATGCGGAATTGCGGGCCAGCAGCGCAACGGCCATGCCGGTAAAACCGTATCCGGCGGAAAACCCGTCGGAAAACTTGTGCACCTGTCCCAGCGCGTGGGAAGCGCCGCCAAGGCCCGCCACAAGACCCGAAATCACCATGACCACAATGATGGTCGAAGGAATGGAAATCCCCACGGCGCGGGCAAAGCGTTTGTTCAGGCCGACGAGCTTTGCCTCGAACCCGGCAGGCGTCCAACTGGACCAGAGCGCATAGGCAAACACACAGGCCAGCCCCAGCAGAAAGCCCGAATGCAGGGTGGATGGCGGCAACAGTCGGCTCAGTTCAGCCGTTGAATGGATGGTTTCCGTCGTATTGTTGCCGGAGGTCTCTGAAAGCAGCACCCCATTGACGAGAAACCCGGCTATGCCAAGCGCGACAAAATTCAGCATCAAGGTGGAAACCACTTCGTCCACATCCAGCCGCGCAAGCAGGACACCCGGTATCCAAAGCCAGAAGGCCGCAACCAGCATGGCCGCCAGTATCGACAGGGGAATGATCCACCAGCCGATGGACATCGGCAACATCACGCCAAAGGTCGCAGCCGCCAGACCTCCGAGGATAAAGGCGCCATCCACGCCGACATTGAAAACGCCCGTCCTGAAACAGATCGCTGTCGCCACAGCCGTAAACAGCAACGGTGTAGCCGCCGACAGGGTGGCGGCAAACCGGCGTTGTGAACTGAAGGCTTCAGAAAACATCAGCCCGTAAGTCTCAAGCGGGTTCTCGCCGATTGCCAGCAGCAGAACCGCACCAACGGCAAAGGCGATGGCTATGGGAACGACAAAACGCAACGAGTCATCCAGCCCACGCCGCACCATGGCCGCCAACCCGTCGGCAGGCATCGCATCGGTGTGTGCATTGTCAGACATGGGCGATCTCCAGTCCATCGCCGGAGGCAAGCATCAATTTGCCGATGGTTTCAGGCGTCGCGTCTTCATTCCTGACAGCGCCGACCATCCGGCCTTCGGATAAAACCAGAATGCGATCGCACAGTGCGATGAGTTCATCCAGTTCCTCCGAGGCAAGAACGACGCAGCCGCCGCCTTCGCAATGCCGCTTCAAGATGGCGTGAATGGCGGCAATGCCGTTGAGATCCACGCCTCGTGTGGGCTGGGAGACGATCAGCACTTGCGGCTTCGAGGCTCTTTCCCGTGCAAAGACCAGTTTCTGCTGGTTGCCGCCGGACAGGCTGGAGACCGGGTCACTGAGCGCACCATAGCGCACATCCAGATCCGCAAGCCGCTGCCGGGCGGCCCGACCAACGGCTGGCAAGTTGCGAAAGGGCCCCTTGAGAAAGGCCGGCGCATGCTGGCTGCCTGCCATCACATTATCGGCGATGGAGGCAAGACGCGCCAGGCCCTCATGGGCGCGATCCGGGCTGACATAACCAATGCCCGCCCGGCGAAAATCCATATTCTCTTTGCCCGCTAGTTCCGCCCCGTTGAGGCTGATTGAACCGCTGGACATCGGACGCAGACCGGCGAGGCATTCCATCAGCTCTTCCTGGCCATTGCCGGCGACACCGGCAATACCGACGATTTCGCCCTGAAACACATCCATGCTGATGTTGTCCAGAGCTTGTGACCGATCGAGGGTCACGGCACACAGCCCTTCGACGCGCAGGATACGGCGGGCATCCGGCAAAACGACGGCAGCCCTGGCTTGCTCTGATGGGTCTGCCGGGGCATCGCCCATAATGTGGCGGGTCATGGCGGCAATGTCGAGTTCATCCACCGAAGCCGATGCGACAGCCTTGCCCCGTCGCATGATGGTGACATGATCGGCCAGCGCAACCACCTCATGCAGCTTGTGACTGATAAAGATGATCGATGCGCCCTGATCGCGCAGTTGTTTGAGCAATGCTATCAGCTTGCTCACCTGCTGGGGTGCAAGCACAGCTGTCGGCTCATCCAGAATGAGCACATCATTGCCTCTGCGAAGGAGTCTGAGAATTTCCACATATTGCTGGATATGAACCGGTGCGGTTGCCGTCGGCCGATCCCAGTCAATCGCAACGCCCGCGCGTTTTTCAAGGGCGCGGGCCTCCGTCAGGGCCTTCTTCCAGTCGACAATGGCAATTGGCCCGGCAATCGTGCGCATCGGCTCGTCACCAAGCACGAGATTTTCAAGCAGCGTCAATTCGGGCGCCAGCATGAATTCCTGATGCACCATGCCGATTCCAAGCCTGATGGCCTGCTGGGGATCGCGCAATTGCACCGGATCGTCGTTGAGTATGACAGTGCCCGAATCCGGTTTTTCCAGCCCCTGGAGGATCCGCATCAAGGTGGATTTTCCGGCGCCGTTTTCGCCTACCACCGCATGAATTTGGCCGGGCGTGACGTTAAAGGACACACCATTATTGGCCTGCACCAGCCCGTAATTCCTGGAAATATCGCGAGCGCCTATCCGCGTCGAAACGCTCCGGTCTGTTCGCGGGTGTTCTGGGCTCATGATGTCCTGCGGCATTTATCGATGGCAGATTGTGAGCGAACCCGGAAAGCCAGGCTTCCCAGGTTCGTCAAAACGATCGTCTTACTTGTAGAAATCAGGATAGCCGCTGGCGCTGACATCCCAGACTTCAATCGATCCATCAATGATGCCGGCCTTCAGTTCATCCACCTTCGCCAGATAGGCGGCGGGGATCATGTCCTTGGTATAGGTCATGTCGGACAGGGCCACGCCATTTTGCACAAGGCCGAATTCCAGCACCTGACCGCCGGGAAATTGACCGGCTGCGTAGTCCTTGACGATGCTTTCGGTTGCAACGCCAACCCGCTTGATCATGCTGGTCAGCACGCTTCCAGGCGCCATTCCATCCTGGTCCGTATCCACGCCAATGGCATATTTGCCTTCGGCCTTGGCCGCTTCAATGATGCCGATGCCGGTTCCGCCGGCAACCTGATAGACAATATCCGCGCCCTCATCGAACATGGCCTTTGCAAGCTGTTCGCCCTTGGCCGGGTCGCCGAAGGATTCGGCATAGGCCACCTTGACGTCGATATCGGGATTGATCGCCTTGGCGCCCTGAATGTAGCCGACGATGAATTTGTCAATGCCCGGCGCTTTGACCCCGCCGATGACACCGATCACAGCAGCCTCATTGATACCCTTGATGGACGTGTCCGAAGTCACCTGCGCAGCAAGCGCGCCGGCAAGAAAAGATCCCTGGTGTTCGGCAAACAGCACCGATGCCACATTGTCACCCTTGCGGGTCTGATTCATGATGACCCAATTGGTATCGGGATAATCCGGCGCCAGCTTTTCCATCGGTTCGCCATGGATCCATTCAAGGCTGATCACCAGCCCGAAATCACTGTCGGCTGCCCGGCGCATGATTTCTTCGCCCTGCGCCACCACGTCCTTTGATTCGATCGCCCGTCCCTCGATGCCGGTCGCCTTTATACCGGCTTCAAAACCGGCATTGGCTGTATCGTTCCATGATCCGTCGCCAAGTCCGCCCTGGGCAATTATCAAGGCAGCCGGTTTCACGTCCGCAGCATTGGCAGGCAATGCGAAGACCGCACTGACAGCCGTTGTTGCAGCAAGCACTTTGAGTAAATTCTTCATCATATTCCCTCTTTTGGTTTGGTCGTTTGCTCTTTGGAAAATCCATCAGTTGTCGCAGCGACGCGCAATCCGGAGCCCGAATCCATATGTCCGCGAATGAGATGGGTGTCATAGGTGTAATAGTCGGCCCGATAGACAGCCTCGACCGCCTCAACCAGTTCATGGCTTGCCGAATAACTCAGCCGGAAAACAACAATCACCGCCGAGGGCTGCACGATCTCCAGAAGCGCTGCCTCTTGACTGTCGGCAAGCCGGGCGGTGACGCGTTCGCGCGCCTCACCGACAGCAAATCCACTTTTTTCAAACAGGGCATAGAGTGAGAAATCCGGCGCTTGAAGAAAGTCGAACTGCCCGTCCTCCTGCCCTTGCCCGGCCCCATGCGATGATTTGTCCAGGCGATTGAAAACCGATTGCGGAATGAGGGAACGATGGATCGCACAGGGCACGCCATCGATCATGCGCAGCCGCGTCAGCACCATGGCAGGTGGGGAAACCCCGAACTCCTGCGCTTCGGCCGCTTCAGCGTCGCGAAAACCCAGAAAACGCTGCTCCGTCCGGTGACCGTCTTCGCGCACCGTATCGGAAAAGCTCAGCAATTTGCCGGCACGACGGTGCAGTGAGCGCGTTGAAACAAAACTTCCCGAACCCTGGCGGCGGTTGACAAAGCCCTGGGTCACCAGTTGCTCAATCGCCCTGACCACCGTGCCGCGGCTGAAGCCATAGGTGCTGGAGAGCTCCAGCTCGCTCGGCAAACGGTCGCCAGCCTTCAGATCGCCGGTCTCAATGCGCGTGCGCAGATCATCGGCCAGGGACAGGTAGCGCGGGGCGGTTTTTTTGGTCTCCATGGCTTGATGCTAGATAAGACTAGTTGACTAGTCAAATTCAAAATGTCCGGCACCCCCAATTTTTCACAATCGGCATTGGCCAGGCACCAAGGCCGGTCAACCAGACAATACAAAAAGGGGCCCGGACTTACATCCGAACCCCATTATTGCTTGATTTGCATGAAATGGATTCTGGCCTTCAGGCCCGCAACAGTGCACCGACCTCGCCATATTGGCCATCGGACAGATGAAAACCTGCCGCTTCGGCATTGCGCGCCACCTGCTCCGGCCGGCTGGCGCCGGCAATGACGCTGGGTACCTGTGGTGATTTCAGCAGATAGGCAAAGGCCAGATCGATCAGCGCGCAGCCGAAGGTTTCCGCAAGGTCGGACAGCTTCGCTGCAATGTCCAGGTTATGCTGGTTCAGGAACTTGTCAGCCAGCGGAGAGCCCCCTGTCAGGCGGGTGTTTTCCGGCACCGGTTTACCCGGCAGATACTTGCCGCTCAAAATGCCGCTTGCCAGTGGGAAGAAGGGCAGGAACCCCATGCCATAGGCCGCACATACGGGCAGGATGTCCTGCTCGACCTTGCGCGCCACAAGACTGTATTGATCCTGGGTGCAGATGAAGCGGTTGGCTCCCAGTTCGCGCGCTACATAATGGGCTTCGACCATCTGCCAGGCGGCAAAATTGGAGCAGCCGATATAGCGCACCTTGCCCGCATGGATCAGGTCATCGAGCGCCCGCAAGGTCTCGTCAATCGGCGTTGACGGATCGGGTGTGTGAAACTGCAACAGGTCGATCCAGTCCGTGCCGAGCCGCTTGAGGCTCGCCTCGACCGCGTCGATAATGTAACGCCGCGAACCGCCCTGCATGAGACCGGCCTCATCCATTTTCATGCCGAACTTCGTCGCCAGAACCACGTCGGCGCGCTTTGCGCCGAGGGCTTTGCCGACGAATTCCTCGGACCTGCCACCCATGCCCATGGGGTAGACATCAGCCGTGTCGAACAATGTGACGCCCGCATCAAGCGCCGCATGAATGACGCTTTTGGTCGCGGCTTCATCCTGCCGCCCGCCGAAATTGTTGCAGCCCAGACCAAGCGCTGAAACCTTCAGCCCCGATACCCCGATTGATCGTAATTCCATATCCAGTCCTCCAGACCGATTGCGCAATGAACTAAGTGCCGATATTGAGGCCGATAAAGCGATCCAATGTCGCCTGATCCCTGATAAGTTCCGACGATCGGCCACGGTGCGCGATCCGGCCGCGTTCAATGATCACCGCTGTGTCGGTCATTCTCAAGGCCACCTCGGCGTGCTGTTCGACCATCACCAAAGTCATGCCGCCCTGTTTGGTCATATCGGCAATCGCCCTGCCCAGTTCCTCCACCACGATAGGCGCCAGCCCCTCCAGTGGCTCATCAAGCAGCAACAGCGACGGATTGGTCATCAATGTGCGCGCGATGGCCAGCATCTGCTGTTCGCCGCCCGACAATTGGTTGCCCATATTGGCACGCCGCTCCTCCAGCCGCGGGAAAAGGCCAAAGACCTTTGCCCTGTCCCACAGGCCCGGTCTGGCGACCACTCCAAGATTTTCCTCGACACTCAGCGAAGGAAAAATGTCGCGTTCCTGCGGGATCCACCCGATGCCCGCCCGGGCGCGCTGATAGGGTTTGAGGCGGGTGATATCCTGGCCGCGCCAATGCACCGTGCCCTTGACCAGATGGGTGAACCCCATGATCGTCTGGATCAATGTCGATTTGCCCACACCGTTGCGACCGAGCAGTGCGAGGCCTGCCCCATCCATGATGTTCAACGAAATTTCCTCAAGCACCACGGCCTCACCATAGCCGGCACTGACATCGCGAAGTTCCAGCAGCGGTTCAGCCATGGTCAGCGCCTCCCAGATAGACTTCCCGAACCTGTGGATCATGGGCGATCTCGTCAGGCGATCCTTCCGTCAGGATACGCCCCTGAACCAGAACCGTGATGCGGCTGGCGAAGGTGAACACAAGGTTCATGTCGTGTTCGATGAACAGTACGGAAATATCAGTGGGCAGGGCCGCAATGGCTTCGAAAAGGGCGGCGCTTTCGCTTTTCGGCACGCCGGCGGCCGGTTCGTCCAGCAGCAGGACTTTGGGCTTTGTCGCCAGAGCCAGCGCAATTTCCAGCAATCGCTGCTGGCCATAGGCCAGATCATGGGTCGGTCTGGTCGCATCGTCGCCAAGCCCCAGTTGCGTCAGCAGGCCAAAGGCTTCGTCAATGGCATCCCTGCGGGCGGCCAGCGGCGCGATCCATTGACCGGAAATCCCCTCCCGCTCCAGCACGGCCATGAGAACCGATTCCAGCGGCGTCAGCTTGGGAAACAACGTATTGATCTGGAAGGTGCGCACCAGACCGCGTTTGACCCGGACATCGCTTTCCAGCCCGGTAATCTCCTTGCCGTCCAGCCGCACCTGGCCCGAATCCGGTGGCAGGACGCCGGTCATCAGATTGATCAGGGTCGTCTTGCCCGCTCCGTTGGGGCCGATCAGCGCATGACGGGCACCCTGCGGCAGCGCCAGACTGATATCGTCGGCGACAACCAGCTTGCCGAAGGCCTTGTTGAGATGGCCCGTTTCCAGTGCATTGACAGGTGCAATCATCGACGCCTCCCGAATGCGGCCAGCCGCTCCAGTCCGCCAAGTATGCCGCGCGGCATGAACAGGACAACGATCATCAGCAACAGGCCAATCCAGAAATACCAGTATTGCGGGTTCATCCCGGCCAATTGGTCACGCGCCACCATGAAGATGATCGCACCGAGTATGGCGCCGTAGAGCCGGCCCGTGCCGCCCAGAATCAGCATGATGGCAATTTCCGCCGATCTCTGGAAACCAAGGCTTTCCAGAGAAACCGTCTCCGTTGTCTGCGCCAGAAGGGCACCCGCAATGCCGGCGATGCCGGCCGACAGGGTGAATATCTTTTGCAGATGCGCCCGGTTGGGTGCACCCAGCGCGGTCGTGCGATCCGGGTTCTCGCGGATGGCTTCCAGTGTCAGTCCGAAAGGTGAACGCACGATGCGGCGGCATACGAGGAAAAGAATGAACAGCACCGCCAGAGAATAGGCATAGGCCGTCTTGCCCCAGAAGGAGAATTTCCAGACACCCAAAAGCTTCCAGGTATCAATGCCCTGCAACCCGTCGGCGCCACCGGTAAACGAGCCCAGCGAATTGGCAAGCTCGACCAGCAGGAAGCCCAGCCCCAGGGTGATCATCAGCAGCGCCAGATGCTGCACCCGCACGATCATGAAACTGACGATCCAGCCGGCAAAAGCCGCAACAACGGCCGCGAAGGCAAGGCCGGAAAGCGGCTCGCCCCAGCCATGGGCCGACAACAGCCCGGCCGCATAGGCGCCGATGCCGAAAAAGGCGGCATGGCCAAGCGAAATGATGCCTGCATAACCGAGGATAAGATCAAGCGAAATGCAGAACAGGGCCGTGATGGCGATCTGGCTGGAGAGCGACAGATAGGTCGGAAACAGCCAGAACGGCAGCACCAGGACGATGGGCCAGAAAGCCACTTCATAGGGCGATATGCGTCCCTTGCGCTTCAGCCATAGATGCGGATCCATGGTCATCGCCTCCCGAACAGGCCGCGCGGCTTGATGAAAAGCAGCGCCACCATGAAGAGATAGATCAGGAAGGCCCCCAGCTCCGGAATGAAATATTTGCCCGCCACATCAAAAATCCCAAGACAGGCAGCGGCAAGAAAACTACCCCAGATGGAGCCGAGCCCCCCCACGGCAACCACGATCAGCACCAGCACCAGAATGTGGAACCCGAAGGACGGATCAAGCGACAGGATGTCGATCGCCAGCGCCCCGCCCAGTCCGGCCAGCCCGCTGCCCAGTGCAAAGGTCAGCGCAAAGATCCGGTTGACGTTGAGACCCAGACCCCGTGCGACTTTCTGATTGTCGACCGAGGCGCGGACCATGGCGCCGAAACGGGTATATTCCAGCCCCGCAACGACGATGGCCGTGACAACAAGCGCCACCACCACCAGGAAAATACGGTATGCAGGCAGCTTGACACTGCCGACCTCGATGAAACCGGTCAGATAGGCGGGCAGGTCAACGGAATGGTGCACGGTGCCAAAGAAATAGGCGGCGACGGCGGAGGCAGCAAAAACCAGGCCAATGGTGAACAGCACCTGATTCAGTTCGCCGGCCTCATAGATGCGTCGGAAAAGAAACCGCTCGAAACCGGCGGCGATAATGGCGGTGATCAGGAAAGCAAAAGGCAGGGTCGCCAGAAAGGGCCAGCCGGCCAGTTCCACCAGTGAATAGGTGACATAGCCACCCACCATGGCGAAAGCGCCGTGGGCAAGATTGGTAAAATTCATCAGACCCAGCGTGACGGAAAGGCCCACCGAGAGCAAAAACAGCAGCATCCCGTAAGCAAATCCGTCAAACAGGACCGCGAACAACTGGCTCATTCAGGAAAACCTTTTGAGACGAGTATCGGCGCTGGCCATGGGAGGCCAGCGCCTGTTGGATCAAAATCCATCGATCAATCAGTGAGTCGGATCCTTGGCATTGTCGACCTGATCAATGATCACATTGGCCGGCTTGCCATCAAGCTTCTGCACTTCACGAATCCACACCGTCTGAACCACATCACGTGTTTCCGGGTCGATCGACATGGGGCCGCGCGGGCTGTCCCAGGCCATCCCCTTGGCAGCGGCGATCAAGGCCGGGCCGGAGGCATCACCATTGGTTTTTTTCAATGCTTCGTAGATCAGGTGCATGCCGTCATAGGCGCCAATCGAATAGATGTCCGGATCACGGCCATCATTGGCGGCCTTGAAGGCTGCGACAAACTCATTGTTGAGCGGTGTGTCGCGGTGGACGTTGTAGTGATAGGCAGTGACGATGCCGAGCGCGACGTCGCCCATGGCTTCCAGCGCCGCATCATCGGTCAATTCACCCTGCGCGTAGATCTTGGTATTGGCTGGCGTTACGCCGCGTTCCGCCAGCGCCTTGCCAAGAGCCGGAGGCTGTGTGCCGCCCGGGACCCAGGCGTAAAGCGCTTCAGGTTTTGCATCGGCAATACGCTGCACAAAAGGCGAGAAGTCCGGATTGACGACCGGTGTGCGATCGGCACCGACGACCTTTCCGCCCTTGGCCACGAAGGCCGCTTCAAAGGCCGCCCCTGAACCGATGCCCGGACCGTAGTCCGTAACCATCGTATAGACTTCCTTGACGCCATTGTCGGCCACCCATTCGCCGAAGGCATGGTTCAACTGCGCTGCGGTGAGCGAGGTGCGCGCCATATAGGGCGATTTCTTGATGATGATCGAGGTGGCGGCATTCATCACCACCATGAATTTTTCAGCCTCTTCCGAAACAGCCCCGACAGCCAGGGCGTTTGGTGTCAGCAGATTGCCTGCCAGAATATCAACGCCGTCGCGCACAACCAGTTCTTCGGCAAGCCGTTTGGCGACATCGGGGGCGATACCGCCCACATCCTTGCGGATGATCTCGATTTTCTTGCCGGCGACCTCGTCGCCATGGATCTGCATATAGAGTTTGATACCCGCATCCAGCTGGGCCGCAGGATCGGCGAACTGGCCGGAATAGGCATTGATCACGCCAATTTTGACCGTTTCCTGAGCAAGGGCAGTGCCACCGGCAAGTGACAGTGCAAGCGCACAGATTGTCATCAAGGTATTTTTCATATCGTCCTCCCAAACGTTGTTTTATTCCGTTATTTCAAAAATGTAGGGCAGTCCCCACCCAGCGTCAATTTAACTTTCGCTGTATTTGCGAATAACCGGAAGCAAAAGCCGTGCCGGTGACAATCCACCCAGATGCAATGTCTGCCGTCCAGCGTTTCTCAGGGCCTCGTGCCGGGCATAAACGCTGGGTTTTGGATAATCGTAAATATCGCTGCCCTGAACAATCAGGCGCAGGCCTTCACCGGCGTCGAAATGCGTGCCCGACGGCCAGATTTCGATTTCGACCGGCACGATTTTCCCCGGCTCAAGCTTTCGTTCCAGCCTGTGTGTCAGAACAGGCATTTGGGGTGTGGAGGCTTGTTGATCCAGTTCCCGGTGCGAAACGCGCAGCCAGCCAAGGGCCACCGGCCCGTCTTCAAACTGCGCATAAAAGGCAAAGGGAACGACATTTCCGGTGGCATCGAGTTTCTGCACCGCGACAAAAATATCCATGTCGTCACCCGCATCAATCGATACCTTGAGACTGAGCGCCATGTGGCCGACGAGGTTTGTCGGCGCGTCAAAACAATGGTCGAAGACGGCCCTTTGCCCTTGAGTCGGGTCATAGGAGACCGCGGCATCCTGGCCCGGCGATGCATTCAGCGCGCCGGGTGCCAGATAGAGCGCTTCATAGCGCGTGTCTTCAATTGGCCATTGGCGGGCGGCAAGCGTCTTGCCCTGATTGTATTTTTCACGAAGCTCGTAGCGCACCGGCGGCCAGGACTCCAGTTCCGTTGTCTTGCCATGCAGGAAATGGTCAAAGAAGGCCCGTTGCATCTCCAGGCTGCGCGGCTGGTAATAATGCGCCCATTTCTTTCGGCCATGCACATAGAGCCATTTCTGTCCCGAAGATATCCGGCGAAACCCCTCCAATGTGCCGCGCGTGTGCAGGGCCTGGTCGGTCCAACTGGCACAGACAAAGGCGGGGACCTTGATCGTTTCCAGTTTTGCCCGTTTGCTTTCCCAATAGCCATCAAACAGCGGGCGTTCCTGTGTCTCGAGCCGCAGGTCCTCGACCTCGCCCACGCTGTGACCCCATCGACCGGGAAGATAGTCCCAGAACGACGTTTCGGGAATGCCTCCGTGGCGCACCACTTCGCGGTAGGTGTCGCTCCACCCTTCCCAGGGATTGATGGCGGCCAGATGTGGCGGGTTCAGCTCTGCCACCCGCCATTGGGACGAGGTCAGATAGGAAACGCCGGACAGTCCCACCTTGCCGTTCGACCAGGTTTGAGTCCCGGCCCAGTGGATGAGGGCTGCATAGTCCTCCGCCTCCTGCGGCGACAGATAGGTGGCGCGGCCCTCGGAATACCAGGTGCCACGCGGATCCGCATTGATGATCGCATAGCCGTGCGGCACCCAATACATCGGATCGGGCGCCTCGAATGCGGTGTAGTCGGACAATTTGTCGTCATCCACATCAGCATCCGGAAAATTCACCGAATAGCGCGTATGGCCGTGTTTGCCGTAAGGACCCCAGGCAATCAGCGGCGCCGCGATGCCCTGCAAGGGACGAAAGACATCCACATGGATGATCGCGCCGTCGGCAAGCGCCACCGCCACATCCTTTTCATAAAGGACATCGCCAATCACGGTCTTTTCATATTGCGGCGGAGAACCGCCACGGTCCTGCGGTGCCGACAAAGGAGGTCGGAACCGATATTCGAATGTCGACAAGCCTTGATCTCCCCCACACCGCTGCCAGCCCGCAACGATCCATGGCCTGAAGGATTGCATGGAATCGGCCAATGGGAAAGCCTGAAAATTGGCCAGGCCGGCAAACGGGATCGCCGCAAGGTCCTGAGAACCATCCGGCAAAACGGAATTTTATGGTGCGCCTTCCGACTCCTGCGCCATGCCCAGCCGCATCCAGATAATGAAGGGCATGGCAACACAATACATGGTGATGCCATAGACGCCGGATGGCACGCTGAAGGCCGGCGCTCCTGCTGTTAATCCGGCAATCATGCTACCCACCGTGATGCCGAGCGTGCTGTTTTGTATGCCTGTTTCAATGGCGATGGCGATGCGATCCTTCCGATCGAGAAGCATCACCTGGCCAAGGCCATATCCCACGGCCAGAAGAATGATGTTGAAGACCAGCAGCAAGGGCCCGAGGACAAGAAAATTGTCCACAAAGACCGTCCAATAGGTGATCAGCGCACCCAGCAGGATGGCCAGGAACAAAAAGATAGTCGCCCCGACCATCCAGGGTTTGGCCCCGGTTGCAAAACCCGGAAAGACCTGGCGCACAATCATGCCGATCGCAACGGGCACCGCTGTGATCAAAAACATGAAGACCGACAGCGCGGTGACATTGATATCGGGTGCCGCTGCACCCAGAAAATAGTCGGCTGACCACACGACGAGGATGGGAACCGTCATGATCGACAACAAAGAGACGACGCCGGTCAGGCTGACAGACAGCGCGACGGTCCCTCCGGCAAGCATGGTGATAAAATTGGTGGTGACGCCGCCCGGACAGAAGGCCAGGATCATCACGCCCAGCGCCAGTTCCGGCGGCAGGTGAACCACGTGCAGGATGCCAAAGGCAACAAGCGGCAGCAGGACAATCTGCGAGATGGCGCCCGTCAAAAAGGCTTTGGGCTGCACAGCCACCCGCGCAAAGTCATTCAATGTCAGGCCGAGGCCCAGTGAAAACATGATGAATGCCAGCGAAAGCGGCAAGAGAATGTCGACTAAAATACCCATAAAATCCCCGAGAACCCCAAGTTTTCAAATCCGCACGAACACGTTAAAACATCGTGCCCGATCTGCCCATCTGACCCACAGCAATATAACCGTCACCCCTCGTGGCCCGTGCACATTCGCACAGTGAGAGACAATAGATAAACAATATCGGAATCAGCAACTTATTCCTTTTTTGCCAGGCTCATGGCTGCCAGAGCGCCGGTTCCATCCACGCATCAGGCAGACGGCAATGGCCTGGCGTCAAAGGCTTTGCGTCGCTGAGCACCATGGATTGCCACGCGCCGCGCCATTCTTCCGGCAATGGGTAGGGCGGCACGACATTTTGTTCGGCCTGAAAGCCGAACCGTCCATAATAATTGGGGTCACCCAGCACAAACACCTGTCTTGTCCCCATGGACGTCAATTGCAAAAGCCCCTGCTTGACAAGAGCGCTTCCCATACCCTGGCCTTGATATTCGGGCAACACGGCCAGCGGGGCGAGCATTGCGCCAGCACGTTTGTCATCGGCGCCCTCGCCGTCAAACAGGGTGAAAAGAACATGCCCTACAATGTCACCATCGAACGCCCCCACAGAAAGCACTTTCGCTTCGCCTTCGAGCAAAGCGGACACAAGGGGCCGTAATTCTTCATCTGGAAAAGCCAAAGGATAGACCGCAAGAATCTGAGGCAGTTCAACCTTTGCGGTTTGTCGAATGGCAGGTTTTCTGTTCATGAGCGCCCTTTTCCTTCTGAGCAGTTCAATCCGTTCAGATGCTCATTTCATAGTGGAAAGCGGCTTTCAAGGGCTGCCTTTCAATCTTTAATGGACGCGCATTGCCAGTCATCGATGCAGGCAATATGCTGAAAGTCGCCTCAAGGGTTCACCGGCGGCACAAGGAGAAATTGCTTGAAAGAGGATATCAAAAGCGGGCTCTTTGATCGACGCTTTATCCTGGGTGCCGCCGCAGGAGCGACAGCGGGAGGCGCGGCGGTTGCTTTGCTGGAATACCTTGATGTGCTCGGAATCAGCGATGCCAGAGCGCCCTATTTTGTGCGCCATTTGCGAAAAAAAGTGACGGACGATAACGCGCTCTTCAACTTCGCAACTGCCGCTTCCGAAGCTGTTCGCCAGCATGCTGGAGAATGGTCTGACGGTCCTTATTCAGCCGCGGATGTCCAGGAGCTCTCGATCGAGGAAATCAGGGTATTTGCAAGAGATGACTACAAGAACGATCGGACCCTTCATGTTTCAGGCTGGATAATTTCCAGAACTGAAGCTCTCCTGCTGACTCTTATTTTCTGAGAACGCCTATTCATGTTCATTGATGCACGACAGATTGATAGCAAGACCGGACTGATGGCGGACCTATGCATAATAGGTGCCGGTGCGGCGGGGATTACCTTGGCTTCTGAATTGAACCAGGCCGGGTTTTCAACGATTTTGCTTGAAGCAGGTGGAACCGAGTATGACGATGAAACGCAAGCGGTCTACGAGGGCGTTACCAGCAGCAACGTCCTGCCATCAAATTATCTGAGCGCGTCCCGGCTGCGTTTTTTTGGTGGAACGACCAATCATTGGGGCGGGCACTCCGTGGTTATGAATTCGAATATTTTTCGCGCCCGTCCCGGCGTTCCGGGGCTGGAATGGCCCATCAAGGCAGAAGACCTGCGACCCTACTACAAGCGAGCGGCGGAATTGCTTGGCATGCGCAAGCCCGTATCGGATCGTTGGGAGCCCGAGACTCAATCCGGATTGTTGCCTATCGAGCGATACCCGGCGGGCGAGGAAGAAATGCGGCTTGGCCCGTTCTTTTTCGATCAGATCAAGCGCTCAGATGTGCGGGTTCTGCTCAATGCCAGTGTTACGGCAATAAACCCGAATCCCAACGGCAAGCGGATTGATGGCGTGAGGGTACAAACGCTGGCCGGAAACAGCTTTTCGGTACGTGCGCGCTCATTCGTGTTGGCTGCCGGAGCCATCGAAAATGCGCGCCTTCTATTGTTACCTACACACATAAATAAAGCCGGCATCGGCAACGATCATGATCTGGTGGGCCGGAATTTCTCAGACCATCTTTACGGGCAAGGCAGACTTCTGGAAACCCGACCGCCCTGGCGCTCAAAAGGCGAGGCGTTCTATACGCTCACGCCGGAACTCCAGGACAAATACGCCATCCCGGAACTGGGTATTCTGCGCCTCGATGAAAATGCAAAGACAAAACCAGGGGACGCTATTATGTCAGCGATTGCCACACTGGCAGACGGCGGCCACGAACCGCATATGGCGAATTTGATTTTTTATGTCGAGACGATGGGCGCTCCCGAAAACCGGGTTTCGTTGAGCCCGAAACGAGATCCTTTCGGGAATCCGCGCAGTGAGTTGCGATTCAATTTCACATCCGAAATGCGAGAAACCTATACCGCATCGACTGAACTCTTTGCCCGAATATCAGGCCAGCATGGCATCGGACGGGTACAATTGAGCGAAGAACCCTTGGGTGGCGCTAATCACCATATGAACACAACAAGGATGAGCGATGATCCTACGCGTGGCGTGGTAGACTCAAACGGGAGAGTGCATGGTGTTTCCAACCTGTTCGCTGCCGGCAGCTCGGTCTTTCCGAGCAACGGTTGTGGCAACCCCACCTTTCCGCTGATCGCGCTGACCGCCCGCCTTGCAGACCATCTTTCCGCAGCCTTCAGGCATGGTGATTTTGACGGGTGAAGTCATTGCGATCTTTGCTTTTCGATTCGGTGGCCTCATGGATAAGGAAAACACCTGCCGCCCTTAGGGAAATACCCCCTGCAACAATGTTTTTATTGATTTCACATCACCGTTTGCTATTGAGGGGCCAGTGGTCCCGTAGCTCAGCAGGATAGAGCACCAGATTCCTAATCTGGGGGTCGCGCGTTCGAATCGCGCCGGGATCACCATTTTTGTCCGGGTCCATACCGTTGACATGGTTCAGGATCGCCAAAATCGCAGACCGGTGCAGTCCTTCCGGGTGTTTGAGGGCGCGTTCAAAACAGTTTTCCAGGCAAGGCTTTCAGGATCGCAGTTGTTGTTCCTGAATAGGGTATGAAATGTCGCCAATACCCATACATCAGGCAACATTCGACAAAAATCAATGCAGCCATCGGCACCAATATCCAGCGACCAATACGCTGACGTGTACCCTTGATTGCCAGGGCCAGAGGCAGCGCCAGGAGAGGTGTCGTGTCAACGAAGGGTCTACTGCCAAAGCTTCCTCCGAAGTGCCAGACCCACCAGCTTGAACAAAGGTAGATCTGCAGCGTTAGAATAGCGACTGTAAGCCACCCCCAAAGCCGATCTTTGCGCACCAGAGGTACAAGACCTCAGAATGCCACAAAGAAGACAGGAGCCCAAAAAAACAATCCACGTTCAACATTGAACAGAAAGCTCAAGACATAGGGGCTCTTCCAATGCGTGAAACCCTCATTTTCCGTCACGGCGTAGGAGTTCACAATCCACTGGCCAGTGACGCTATGCCACCAGACAAGCATGGGTGACAAAACCATCACTGCAATCAATGCAGCCGCCGCGCCATGCTGGATGACCAACCCCAGTCGTCTGCGTTCCAGAAGCACGCCCAGCGGCAAAAGACCGACGATCGCATTGGGGGATGACAAGACCAAGCACGAAACCGATCAGGGTTGCGAGGCCAATTGATGGCTCTTTTGGTTGTCGATAGCGCTGTGTGAGGTAAACCAGAAGAGCCACGGCAAAAAACGAATATATGTGTGAAAATGATGCATCATAGGTTGCGTAGTGAAACTACATTCGTCGCAAAAACGAGGATGATAATCACTTCTACAGTGGCCAATTTGCCGTGCCCGGCACCCTGCAGGAAGAGAAACAGCAAGACAACGCCAGCGCTCAGGTAGAAGGCACCGGAAATGACGTTCGCCACCTGAAACGGTTTGGAGTACGCGTCCTGTTCGTAACCAAACAGGTGGGCCGCACCTGCAGCGAGCAGAAAGAATGGCGACTCCAGAACAGCCGTGCCCGGCGTGTATTTATTGAATATTTTCCCCGATACATTGTCTCTTCCCAAGCCAAAGGGTTTGATCTTTTCCCCGTGGCGCGAACCTGGCCCTATTTGATCGATCGCTGTCTTGAAGCTCATGTCGCGATCAACAAAAACCGTCGTTACGAATGCATAATACCCGAAACCGTCTGCTCGAATGGGCGGTCCGTTGTACTGTTGCGAATAGACCAAAGCAGACGCCAGGAGCGCCGCTACAAAAAGTGGAACCGTCAATAGCCCGATAGAAATTCTTTGACGCATGTCACCCCCGCTAGCCACCACGCTTTTGCACCTGGCCCATTGCCCGCCTCGAAAGTCGCCTTTGCGACTGTCACAAATCGAGTTCGCGCACAAGTCATGGTCCCCACCCTACTGTGCTAAAGCGCACATCCCTCATACACCAGTGGAAATTTATCCTATTGTGTTCATACCCTTCCGTGCCGCCATGTAATCGTCTGTGCTCAGCGGTTTGGATTTGTTTCCCGCTGGTGCACTTTGCGCCTCACCGTGTATAATTGCCTCAAGGAAATTCGGGAGTGAACAATGCGGATACTTTTTACCGGCGGGTCCGGCAAGGCCGGGCGCCATGCGGTGGCCTATCTTCTGGACAAGGGTCACAGGGTCCTGAATGTCGACCAGACGCCCCTCGACCATCCCGGCGTCGACAACCGCATAGCCGACATCACCAATGCCGGACAGATGTTTGATGTGATTGCGAGTTATGCCGGGTTCGACGAACTGGAGCCGGGCACCGGCGTTCCCCGCTTCGATGCCGTCGTGCATTTTGCCGCCATTCCACGGCTTTTGTTGACAGCCGACAACGAATGCTACCGGATCAACACATTGGGCACCTACAATGTCATTGATGCGGCGGTGAAGCTTGGCGTCAGGAAGATCATCTTCGCCTCCTCGGAAACAACCTATGGCGTATGTTTTGCCGATGGTGAGCGCAAACCGGACTATCTGCCGATCGACGAGGAGCACCCGGTTGTGCCCGAAGACAGCTATGCCATGTCAAAGGTCGTCAATGAAGTCACAGCCCGCAGCTTCCAGCGCCGCAGCGGCTTTGATATTTATGGCATCCGCATCAACAACGTCATTGAACCGCATGAATATGTGCAGAACTTCCCGGCCTATATCGCCGAACCTTCACAGCGCCGGCGCAACATATTTGCCTATATTGATGCCCGCGATCTGGGGCATATGGTTGACCAGTGCCTTGTCACGGACGGATTGGGCTTCCAGATCTTCAATGCATCCAATGACGACCATTCGGTCGGTCTGTCTTCAGCCGAACTGATTGATCGCTATTATCAGGGCGTTCCCGTCCGGCAGATCGGTGAGCGGCAGACCTTCTATTCCAACGAGAAAGCCAAAAAGATGCTGGGCTTCAACCCCAGATACAATTGGAGAATGTATCTCGACGACAATGGAGCGGTAAAGTGATCATTCAGGGCTCCCTGCTGCCCAGTTCAGGCCCCTGCGCGTCATGATACGCATTTCCGGAACGTTGAATTCATCTGCCGTGTGGCCCAGTGCATTGAAGAAGACCCGGCCCTTGCCGTGTTTGCGCTTCCAAACGACAGGCATCACCACACCGTCGATCCAGGGTGCATGTTCGCCGCTGAACGTGGTGGTCGCCAGCACGTCGTTGGCCGGATCGACATGCATGTAATATTGCTCTGAATGGTAATCGAAATCCTCTATGCCATCGGTAATCGGGTCGGACTTGTCGATGATATTGACCCGATAATCGATAATATTTCCGGGATGCGCCACCCATTGGCCACCGACCATGAACTGATAGTCGACCGCTTCGCGAAATGAATCGCCCATGCCGCCGTGATAGCCGCCAAGCCCGACGCCGGATTCAACCGCTGCGACCAGATTGGAAATCTCGTCCTTCTCGGCCCTCGACTGGGTGATGATCGGAACGATCAGGTCGAGCTTGTGGATATCGGGATTTGCAAAGGCTTTGGTGGAATTGGAGATTTCAACGTCGAAACCGTCCTCGCCCAACATCCCGGCAATCACTTTGGCCCCGGCTTCCGGCGTATGGCCTTCCCAGCCTCCCCAGACGATCAATGCTTTTTTCATCTGCCGTTCTCCTCACCGCATTATGCCCCACGGGGCCTTGGCCGGACTGCATGGCGCTGCAGTTCTCCTCCGCAGCGCCTTGCCCTCAGGCCTGTGACAACGCATCAAGTATACGCACCCAGGAGCGAATGCCCTTGTGATAACTCGACAGGTCGTATTTTTCATTGGGGCTGTGAATGCGGTTGTCAAACCGGCCGAAGCCGACCAGCAGGGCCTCAGCCCCCAGCCGCCGCTGAAACTCGCCAATGATCGGGATGCTGCCACCGGTTCCAGCCACCGCCGCCTCGGTCTGCCATTCCTCGCTCAGGGCCTGCAGCGTCGCCTTCAGGAAAGCGCCATCGGTAGGCATGCTGGTTGCCGGCGACAGGCCGTGGTCGGCAAAGGACACAGAGCAATCATCCGGGATCAGGGCGCGGACGTGGTCCTGAAAGGCCGCACGGATTTTTTCCGGGTCCTGCCCAGCCACCAGCCTGAAGGATATTTTTGCGCTGGCAACCGCTGGAATGACCGTCTTGAAACCGGGTTCGGTATAGCCTGACCACATGCCGTTGATTTCACAGCTCGGCCGCGCCCAGACCTGTTCCAGCACGGAGCGGCCGGCCTCGCCTGCCGGGATGGTCAGGCCGATATCGCTGAGGAATTTTTCCTGATCAAAGGGCAAGCGGTCCCAAAGCGCCGCAATGGCCGGATCCAGATCGCTCACCCCGTCATAAAAGCCCGCGATCGCCACGCCACCATCGCTTGTGCGCAGGCTGGAGATGACATCGCCCAGGACCTGCGCCGCATTGCGCGCGGCATTGCCGAACATGCCCGAATGCAAATCCCTGTCGGCGCAGGTGATGGTGATCTCCTGGCCCACCAGACCGCGCAGCATGGTGGTGACAGCCGGCGTTTCGCGGTCCCACATATCGGTGTCGCAGACCAGAACCGTGTCGGCCCGCAATTCATCTGCCGTTGCCTCCAGGAAAGGCGCCAGGCTCCTGCTGCCGCTCTCCTCTTCACCCTCGAACAGAAATTTGACATTCAGCGGCAAGGCGCCGCGAATCTCGACATAGGCCCGGCACGCCTCGACAAAGGTCATCAGCGCGCCCTTGTCATCGGATGCACCGCGTCCGACGATATGCGTCTCGCCATCGGGTTGCGGTCGCAGGACCGGCTCGAAGGGCTCGGAATCCCACAGGGCAATCGGGTCGGCCGGCTGCACATCATAATGGCCATAAAACAGAACCTGCGGTCCCGAAACCTTGGGTGAATGGGCCACCACCATCGGGTGCCCCTGCGTGGTGCGCACCGAAGCCTCCAGACCCATGCTCACCAGATCCGCGGCCAGCCATTCGGCAGCCCGTCGGCAATCATCCGCATAGCCGGGATCGGTGGACACGGACGGGATGCGGATCAGGTCGAACAATCGTTCCAGCCGCGTGTCCAGTGTGGCGTCCACGTGGTCGAGAATATCGGAAACGTCGCTCATGTCATGCTCCTGTCCAAAGCTTCAATGCGCCGGTTGAAATCGCCGGCAACCTGTATCGCCTCGGCAACCACCCGCGCCTGATCCAATGTGTGGACCTCACGCCCGCGCATCAGCCATTGCCCGGCCACCATCGTGGCGCGCACATCGCTGGCATTGAGTGCAAAAACCAATGTTGAATAGATATCGTAGATCGGCTGCACACGCGGATCATCCAGCGCGATGCGGATCAGATCGGCAGATTTGCCCGGTTCCAGCGATCCGATCTGGTCGCCCATGCCCAGCACCCGTGCGCCCTCGATGGTCGCCATGCGGATAAGCTGCCGGGCCGGCAGCACGGAACGGCTGTGGCCGAGGATTTTCTGAAACATCGAGGCCGGCGCAAGTTGCGCAAAAAGATCAAGCGTATTGCCGCTCATGGCCCCGTCGGTGGCAATTCCCACCGTCACGCCGGCAGCACGCATCATTTCTATAGGTGCAATACCGCGCCCCGCCTTGCCGTTGGAACGGGCATTATGCGCCACGCCGACGCCATGCCCGGCCAATTCCGCCGCTTCGGCCTCGTTGATATGCAGACAATGCGCGGCGATCAAACCGGGCCGCAAAAGCCCCGCGCGCGCCACCACTTCGACCGGACGCGCATTGTGGTGCTCGGCGCACCAGGCCATCTCGGCATCGCTTTCAGCCAG
Source organism: Rhizobiaceae bacterium (assembly GCA_029233925.1). Taxonomy (GTDB): domain Bacteria; phylum Pseudomonadota; class Alphaproteobacteria; order Rhizobiales; family Rhizobiaceae; genus Hoeflea_A. The sequence continues at coordinate 44,142 of JARGOX010000018.1, read as the reverse complement.
ATGCATCTGAACCGGGTTTTTCGGGTGGGCCTCGGCCCAGGCGGCCACGCGGGCCATGATTTTTATGCCGGTGGAATAGGGCGCATGCGGCGCAATGGAGGCAATGACCAGTGGATGGCCGTCAAATTCCTCCACCAAAGCATCCGTCAGAGCAAAGGCCTCGTCAAATGTGTCATGATCCGGCGCATCAAAATCACCCAGGGTCTGGCCGACAATGCCGCGCATGCCCGATTGCGCAATCGCCCGGCCCACTTCGGCCTCGAAGTAATACATGTCGGCAACCGTCGTTACGCCGCCGCGGATCATTTCAAGTGCGGCCAGACGCGATCCCGCCGCCACGACCGGCGCGGTGACGCAATCGCGCTCCAGCGGCAGGATATAGCGGTAAAGACGGTCATCAATGTCCTCGCCCAATCCGCGAAAGAGCGTCATTGCCAGGTGGCAATGGGTATTGACCATACCCGGCATGATCAGGTCGCCGCCCATGTCCAAGACATCATTGGCAGAACTGGCAACGTCAGCAGGCGCGGCACCCTCGCCGAGGGCTGAGATCACACCATCTTTGATATGGATCCAGCCATTGGCGATCTCCCGCATCTGCGGGTCAACGGTCAGGATGCGGGCATTGGTCAAAAGGGTCATGCTTCGACCGGAAGAACGGCACATTGATCATGCTGCGGTATCAGGAAGGCATCTGTCCCCGGCTCCAGAGGATCGGACAGGGGACCATTGGCGATAATCTCGCCCGCTGCGGTTTCACAGCGATACTGATAGGCGCGGCCCAGATAGGTGCGCAAACCCAATTTTGCGGGAATGCCATCGCCTGAACGGGCCACCAGCAGACCATCGGGGCGCGTTGCAAACAAAAAGTCCTGCCCGGGCTGCTCATAACGCTCCTTCGGCAGTTTCAATATCGCGCCGCCGGCCATTTCGGCAGTCAGGCAATCATCGGCCTCACCGACCGCGCGCAGGGAGATGATGTTTTCAAAACCGACGAAATTGGCCACAAAGGCATTGGCGGGCTTTGAATAGAGCACCTCGGGCACATCCAGTTGCAGGATACGGCCGGCATTCATGATCGCCACCCGGTCGGAAATCGAAAAGGCTTCTTCCTGATCGTGCGTCACATAGAGCGCCGTGCGACCATTGTCGCGCTGCAGCCGGCGAATTTCCACCCGCATCTCGACCCGCAATTTGGCATCAAGGTTTGAAAGCGGCTCATCGAACATCAACAAAGGGGGATCGATGACCAGCGCCCGCGCCAGCGCCACCCGCTGCTTCTGCCCGCCCGACAGGGCATCAGGGGTGCGATCGGCCAGGGCATTGAGCCCGACACGCTCCAGCATTTCATCGGCCTGTCTGGCTCGCGCGGTCGACCCGATACCGCGTTGCTTCAATCCGAAGGCGACATTGTCGCGGATCGACAGATGCGGAAACAGCGCATAATTTTGAAACACCAGGCCGATGTCACGGGCGTGCGCGGGCAGGCGCGTCAGGTCGCGATCACCCAGATGAATGGAACCGGCCGTTGGCCGCAGAAAACCGGCGACCAGCCGAAGTGTCGTTGTCTTGCCGCAGCCCGATGCGCCGAGCAGCGAAACAAGCTCGCCTTCGGCGACATGCAGCGACAGGTCCTCAAGCACTTTTGTCGTGCCGTAATGGGCGGTAATGCCGGAAAGGGTGAGTGAGACTGTCATGGTGTCATTTCGTCAGAAAGGTGAGACCCAGCGTCAGTTCGACAACCGCCATCACACCCACCGTCACGAGCATCAAAAGCACGGAAACGGAAGCGATGGTGGGGTCGAAGAACTGCTCCATATGGGCCAGAAGCTGGATCGGCAGGGTTGAGATACCAGGTCCGGTGAGAAACAGGGAAATCGAGACATCATTGATCGAGGTGATCAGCGCCAGGATAAAGGCGGCAATGACACCGGCCCGCACATTGGGCAGAACGATGATGAAAAAGGCTTTCCACCGCGGGCACCCGAGCGAAACGGCCGCTTCTTCGATGGAAAAATCAAAGGACGACAGCGCCGCCGAGACGACCCGCACGCAATAGGGCAGCACCAGCAGCGCATGGCCGATCACCAGGGACACAAAAATCGGGAATCCCATCGCCGTTGTCACGGTTTTCATCAGGGAAAACCCGAGAACGATTTCAGGCACGAGGATAGGCAGCACGAAGACAGTCGACAGGAAACTCGGCAATTGCACCCTATAGCGATTGAGCGCGTAGGCGGCGGGAATACCGACGATCAGCGACAGGCTTGTGCCGGTGACAGCCAGGATAAAGCTCGTCACCATGGTGCGCTTGAATGCCGAAACCTCAAAAATATTCTCATACCAGTGCAGGGTCAGCCCCTGCGGCGGAAAGGTGAGAAAGGACGTATCGGAAACCGAAGCGCCGATGATGATCACCAGCGGCGCCAGCAGGAAGAAAAACACCAGGCAGGCAAAGCCGATCAGGACAGGGTGTGGTCTTGTGTGCATCAGACAGCCGCCGGATTGAGGCGACGTGCAACGCGGCCCATTGCAAGAACGATGATAATTGTGACGACGGTCATGATCGCCGCAATGGTCGAGGCGCCGGTCCAGTCGAAGGTGACCATGGCGCGTTGCCGCAGGAATGTGCCCATCATCATCTGTTGTTCCCCGCCCAGAAGCTGCGGCGTCGCATAGGAGGTAAACGAACCGGTAAAGACCAGAACCGCACCGACGATCAGTCCCGGCATGGCCAGCGGGAAGACAACCTGCCAGAAGGTCGCAAAGGGCGTTGCCCCCAGCGAGGCGGAGGCCTGCAGCAGATCTTCGGGAATGCCTTCAAGCACCCCGACAATCGTCAGGATCATCAGGGGCACGAACAGATAGACCATCGCGACGATCACCGCGCCCTCGGTATAGAGCATGGACAGCGGTTCGGCGATGACGCCCACCGACAGCAAAATCTGATTGAGAATGCCGTTCTTGCCGAGAATGACCAGCCAGGCAAACGAGCGCACGACAACACCGGTCAACAGCGGAAAGACGGCAATGATGATCAGCAGGCTTTTCAGCTTCTTGGGCGCACGCGACACCACATAGGCCGTTGCAAAACCGATCAGCAGGGATGCGATCATGGTGATCAGCGCAATTTCGGTGGTGCGCCACAGGACAGCGCGGCGAAACCGGCTGGTGAAAAATTTCTCGTAATTCGACAAAAACCCCGTGCTGTCGGTAAACGTGGTCGAGAATGTATCAAACACGGGTATGCCCAGAAACATTGCGACCGCCAATGTGGCGGGCAAGACGAGCAACCAGCCGGGCTGACGAAAGGTCATGCTGCAGCTTTCCAGATGGGGGTGGCCGTGTGCCACCCCGCAGAAGTCTTCAAATCAAGCCGCCTTGGCGGCGCCCCTTACGAACCGAAGATTTCGTTCCAACGGTCGATCCAGTCAACCTTGGCAGCATTCAGCTTGCCATAGTCGACACGGTTCAGGCTGGAAATTGCTTCCGGTCCATAGGTCCAGATGGCCGCTTCTTCCGGCGTCAGGACGACATCCTTGTTGACCGGCGCATCCACACCCTGTTTGGCTTCAATGGTCTGCACTTCTGTCGACAGAACAAAGTTGATGAACTTGTGGGCCAGATCGACATGTTTGGCGCCTGTCGGAATGTTGATCGTATTGAGCGTGGCGATATCGCCATCGGTCAGCTTGGCGTTGACCATGCTGGGCACAGCGGCCGTCAGCGAAGCAAAGGTAAAGTCCTGCGCCACGGCAACAGTTGCCTCGCCGGTGGAGATCAGGTTCACCATTTCCGAACCCGTATTGTAGTTCTTGACGATATTGGGCTTCATTTCTTCAATGGCGGCAAAGGCAGCGTCGGTGTCCGTATAGGCATCGACACCGGCATGCGCAGCGCCGCGCAGCACCATCATCGGGCCGGCTGTTGTGGTAATGCCGGGCAGGGTCACGGAATTGGCCAGGTCTTCGCGCCACAGATCGTTCCAGCTGGTGATCGGAGCAACCTTGTCCGCATCATAAACAATGGAAACACGACCGATGGAATAGGCCGGACCATATTCGCCCTGGGGTGCCTGGGCCAGATCATAGAGTTTTTCGATATTGGGAACCTTGGCCCGGTCAACCTTCTGGAAAATGTTCTTTTCAACGCCGATTTGCGAATAGCTGTCGGTCAGAAAAATGACATCGATGCCTTCACCCTTGCGCACGACCAGCTTGTTCAGGCGGTCGGCATTGTTGCCGGTTTCGAACTCGATATCGCAATCACACATGGCCTTGAACGGCTCGATGATATTGGCGTTCAGCTTTTCGCCATTGTAGCCCCACCATGAAATGGTGAAGGTGTCCTTGGCCTGGGCAACGCCGGCCGACAATGCGAAAAACAACACACTGGACGTAAGAAGTGCTTTCATGACTCAAATCCTGCTTATTGGGAGAAAATAGGCTTGCCTGAGCCTACCGATGCTGTTGACGGATAGTCAAGTCAGGTTTCAAATTTCAACCCTAAAATACCACTGAAATGGGCCATTTGGCCAAAACTGCCCATAGGCGGTGCGAATCCGCGTTGGCAAACCGGCTTTGACTGTGGCATTTCATGTTCCATCGGCAGGAATGCAGGGTCACAAAAGGTGCTTCATTGAGCGAACCGGACATGAATATCTCCGCCAGGGGCGAAAGCGCCATTCGAAAAGACCTGATTCAGGTGGCTCTGGGTCGCGCCCCGGCGGACAGGCTGGTGCGTGTGGGCCGGATTCTCGATACCGGTTCGCGCACATGGATTGATGATGCCGAAATTGCCTTTTGCAAGGGACGCGTTGCCTTTCTGGGGGCAAGGGGCAGCTTTACCGGATCGGCGCAGGAGACCGTTGATCGCAGCGCCTTCAGCGCCGTGCCGGGGCTGGGCGAAGTGCACAAACATATTGAAAGCTCGCATATTACCCCCGAATGGGAGGCGGCACTGGTGCTGCCGCGCGGCAACACATGGACCTGCGAAGCCAGCCACGAATTTTCAAATGTGGCGCCGCGCCATACGCTGGATTTCTGGCTTGCCGCACGAAAGGCAGGCTCGCCGCTGAAAATATTCCCGCTGCCCGGTTCCGCTGTTCCGCCGACCGCCTGGGAACACGGCGCGCATCTGGATGGCGCGGATCAAAGCCGGTTTTTGCAGGACAGCCTGATGACAGCCGGACTGGACGAGGTGATGGACTGGCCGGCCGTGCGCGACGCCGACAATCCGGCGCATGAGCGCCTCTGGTCGATGATCGAGGCGACCTTTGCGGCCCGCGCTGTCGTCGAGGGCCACGCCGCCGGTATCCGCGACCTGCCCGGCATCAACGCCTTTGCCGCCTCCGGCATCGCCTCCGATCACGAAGCCTGGACGGCGCAGGAGGCCTGGGAAAAACTGCGCCACGGCCTGTTCATCGAAATCCGGGTGCACACCATGCCCGAGATCATTGCCGGACTGCTCGAGCGCGGCCTCGAAGACTGGTCACAGGTCGCCGTGACCACCGATGACCGCAGCGCATCGGACACGCTGAAACTGGGCGCCACGGATCACAATATCCGGGTGGCGATCAAGGCCGGCCTCTCTCCCGAAATTGCCGTCCAACTGGCAACCATCAATCCGGCCCGCCACATGCGGCTGACCCCCTGGGTCGGCTCACTGGCGCCCGGACGTTTTGCCGACTTGGTGCTCCTGTCGGATATGGACCGGTTTGACATTGCCGAGGTCTGGGCCGATGGGAACCAGGTGTCCGAGGGAACCCGCTATCTGCCGCAGGTGCCGAAAATCGATTGGCCCGACTGGGCCACAAAGACCATTCATATCGGCCGCGAATTGTCCGCCGCCGACTTCGCCATTGCCGCCGAACCCGGCCGAGACACCATGCAGGCCGCGATCCTGCGCCCCTTTCACTGGACCGATGACTTTCTGACCATGGAACTGCCGGTGACTGAGGGGCTGGTTCAGAGGGACGCGGATCGCAATATCACCAAATTTTCCATTGTCGACCGCTACTCGGGCAAGGGCGCTGTTTCAAAAATGTTCTGGATTGGCTGCGGTCCGCGTGACCCGGATACGGCGTTGGCCTGCTCCATGGGCCACGACAAGCATAATATCTGGTGCGTTGGTTCCTCCGACGCTGCCATGGCGCAATGTGTGAATGCGCTTGCAAAGATGGGCGGCGGCTGGGTTCTGGTGCATCGCGGCGTGGTTGTGGCGCGCGTTCGCTACGAAATCGCCGGCCTGATGACCTGTCGTCCGGCAGAGGCCAATGACGCCGAAATGCAGGCGCTTTACGCCGCTGCCGACAAGGTCGACTGGATGTATGAGCCGAGCTTTCATCCGCGCTGGCAGCCGGGTTTCCCCGAGCGCCTTGCGGTGGCGACGCTCACCTGTTCGCCCTGGCGCTGGAATCTGGTCGCGCCCAGCGATCATGCCCCGCAAGGGCTCGTCCATGTCGCCACGGGTGAGACACACCCGGTGGTCTTTTGATGCCCGTTGGAACGATGCCGATGAACCCCCTGATCGTCGATACCGATGGCGGCGTTGACGACGCCCAGGCGCTGATGATGCTGATTGCCGGCGGACGGCCCCCCATGGCCATCACCACCCTGTTCGGCAATGTCGGCCTGCATCAGGCGACGGACAATGTGCTGACCACCCTGGCCATCGCGCGCGCTGATATTCCCGTCCACATGGGGGCCGACAAACCCCTGAAGCAGGCCACGGTTGATGCCCGCCAGATCCATGGTGAAGATGGTCTGGGCGGCGTTGCGCGACCCAATGTTACAGCCCGGCCCGCCAGTGACGATGCCATCGGCTATCTCGTCAAAACGCTGGGCAAAGCCGCCGCTGCCGGCGAAAAGGTCGACCTGCTGATGATCGGCCCGATGACCAATCTCGCCCGCGCCATCACCATCGATCCCCTCATCATCCAGGGCCTGGGCCAACTCACCATCATGGGCGGCACACTCCATGGACGCGGCAATACGACCCCGGCTGCCGAGTTCAACGTCTTCGCCGACCCGGAAGCCGCAAAAATCGTCTTTGCCACGAAAATCCGGACAATCGTCGTGCCCTGGGAGCCCTGCATGAACCATAAGATCACCGGCTCTACCTATGATGCATGTATGGCCGATCTGCCCGACACCCCGCAAAAGCGCTTCATGACCGGCCTGGCGGCCCATGCCCGCACGGTCACACAGGGCTACGGCCACCCCGATGTCTTCCGCTTCGTCGACCCCTTCGCCGCCGCTGTTGCGCTCGATCCATCCATTGTCACAAGCAGCATTCAGGCCTCTGTCGATGTGTCACTGGCCGAAGGCATAGCGCGCGGCATGACCGTGGTCGACCCAACCGGCCGCCTCGGCACACCGCCCGTGACATTGGTCGAAACAGGCGACGTGGACGCCATGACAAGAATGCTGGTTGCAGCGGTGGGCTATGTTGCGGTTGCGTAGTGTCCATTTTGGAACGGAACAATAATGGGTAGGGCAATTGGGCACGGAAGCCGCAGACAAATTGACGACCCATATATGCTATATGGCGGCAAGCGGGTATCATGGCCGCTATGAAGTTGGCTGAAGAGCAACACCCCGACGAACTTGGCCCCTAGACCGATTCTGAGTGGAAATGCTGAGCGTTAAGTTGCCCACTGTTCGTTGGGTACTTGGCGACGAGTGGGACATGCTAGACACCTGAGGCACTTACAAAATGAAATATAGTCATAGTGTTCGGTTTCAAGCATCAACCCGTTGCAAAAAGAATTTTTTTTGCAACGGTTTTCCTTATTGTATGATTTCAATGGCTTAGTAGTCGCAAAATATTGGCGCAAAATTATTGGCATTGCGATCTAATTTTTTTGTGCATAGCTTGGTAGATGCAATGCTAAATTCTGGTAGGAAATAAACACATCGAACAAGTCGCGGTCTGCTGGATATTTATCTGCAAACTGTTTTGGTGCGACCAGAATCGTCGTGTATTCGTGGTGGCTTAAATAGGCTGCAAGATTAAGCATTTGGTTTGCGCGAACGGCGTAAGCAAATGCTTGCCCATTTTCGAACTTTCCAATGCCGCGTTTATTTTCGACATGCACACTAAAGCGAAATGGTTGCTGGTCGGCATTGGCCTCGAACACCATAAAAATATCTGTTTCGCGGTCTTTCTCCAATTCATTTACGTGACACCACCAGTGTCTCCACCAACGCTTTCTGGGCCGGATGGACATCTGTTCCTCGTGTAGCAGGCGAGCGGACTGCGCGTGGGGTGCGAATTTTGTCTGTTCAAGAAGCCAAGTCATAAAGTCGCGATTATCGCGGACGGCGTCAGCGAAAATCTCGCATAACGCATCTTCGGTTAAATGATTTGCAATCTGTCCAGCAATCATTAGCGGCACTCTCTTCATAAAACCACGTTCAATCGTTTTGGATAGCCAGATTATACTCTACTCAAGAAACGCGAAATTGTATTACGCTTGTCGGATCATTGCTGATCGTACTTTTTGAGCGTTGCAAAGAGGATCGTTTTTGCATCAGTCAAAGGCGGCTATGAGGATTTTTAATGGTAGTTGGTATAGACGCCCCAACGACTTCAAAATGAGCCATACTGGGTTGTGTCGTAGCAAACCAGAAAACGAGGCGGCAATGACCAACATTATACCAATCGGGTTGAACTTGGCAAAGTCGGTTTTTCAGGTTCATTGTGCTGATCGGGCTGGCCAGCCGGAAGTGCGCAAGAAGTTGCGGCGTGCTCAGGAGGCATCCAAAGATGACGGTTTGCTCAATTCCCTTTATTTACTTCAAGAAAAACACCACTTTCGCACCGTGTGAGACCGCCCCGTTTGCTTCTCCGGAATCTCGATCCAATTGTTCAACTTGAAACGCCGCAATCAACTATACGCCGCCAGCTTCAGAACGCTATTCAGGGATCCGGGGCACTGTCGCCGATATTGCAGCATGTCTGATTAAATCTTATCGGGCAGTGATGTTTCCGGGTCTTCACGGCCAAGGATGCGGACGATGAGCACCAGATCATCATCCAATTTGTAGTATATGGAATGTGCCTGATAGACGCTGCGGCGATAACCTTTGCGAATGTGATCGACGGCCTGATAAAGATCAGGCTGTTCAGCCAATTGGGCAAATCGCTCTTTCATCCCATTTTGGTAGTCGAGCGCCTGCGTAAATCCAAATCTGTCTATGCCGAACTCAAAGGTTTTTTCAAAATCCCGGTCTGCGGCTCGCGTCAACCTATAGCGTGCCATTCTTACGCCGTTTCTCGATGACTGCCTTTATAATGTCGTCCGGCGTCCGCTCACTCATCCCGCTTTCCTCGCCCTCGATCAAGGCAGCTTGCAAGACGCTTATCGTCGTTTCTCGTTCTTCGAGAAGCCGCAGCCCCGCCCGTACGACTTCACTGGTGGAACCATATTTACCACTTCCAACCTGTGAACCGACAAACCTGTCGAAATGGTCACCGAGGATGATCGATGTGTTCTTGCCCATGAAATAGCCCTTCAAAATACCATAGTATCATATTTACTGGTACAAGACATTTCAACCAAAGTTTCCCCCGCCCTCGTCATTCCACTTGATGTGATTTTTCCGTTCAGAACTCTGCAACTGCTTGAAGCGGTCAGCCAACCAGCGCCCTATCAGTCCGTCAACAGCAGGCTGACACCGCTCCGCCAAAATGAATATCGGAACAATGTTCCTCGACTTGGAAATAACGGTGAAGGCTTACTAAATCCCTTTATGTACTTCCCGACTCTCTTTTGCACCATAAGAACCCGGCCCGTCTGATTCTCCAGCATCCTCAGCCGAACTTTGTCACCGCAAGGCCGGAAACCCGCTCTGCATGGATAAAGATGGATGATTTTCCGTCGCCGACCACAATCCTGACGTATTGCATCTGTATACACAAATACATATACTTTTCCCATGAAAATAGCGGGCTTCGATTGGGATGTCGGGAACTGGCCGAAATGCGGAAAGCACGGCCTGTCAAAAATGGAGATCGAATTCATTTTTCGAAATGTTCCCGCAGTCCATCCCGACCCGCTCCAGGGTGAGGAACGGCTTCGGACAATCGGCGCAACGAGGATGGCCGATACATTTTTGCGGTGTTCACGTTGCGGCAAACAGAGGCGGGCATTTTGGTTCGCCCCCTGTTGGCTCGCTACATGCACAAAAGGAAATTGCCATCTATGAGCAACGAAAAGGCGCTTAAAAAAATTCCACCCCTCAAGACCGATGCGGAAGCCGAAAATTTTGTCGATACGGCAAATCTGGCAGAATTTGATTTGTCTGGCTTCAAACCAATGAATTTCGAGTTCGAGAACAAAAGCGCGGCCATCAGTTTGCGGCTTCCCCAAAGCCAATTGGATGCGGTGAAGGCCGAAGCAAAAAAGCGCGGCATACCCTATCAGCGTTTTATGCGCGAACTGATCCAAAGGGGCATGCGCACCCTTCATCCGTAGCAACCAGGACCTTGAAATTGTTGCAGTAAATGCTATCAAAGGAGCGGAATCAAACCGCGACAGGTCCAATTCGAATTACGTGGGATAACGAAGTCCCGTCGCCTTTTCAGCCCAAGCCCAGAGTCGTGCGGCTTCACCTTCAAGAACAGCTGCTGGGTCAACAACGGCAAGGCCGGGTTTACCAGCTCTTTCGTCAGGTCCGTCTGGTCCCCAATACTGCCCTCCTGCCACATCGGGAAACGTTGCGGCAACAAGCGCCGGAGCCGCCCCATCGGCAGGGGCCATCATACTAATTCCTGGAGGAACATTGCTCAGATTCCGTGTAAGCTCGGTCTGGCTTACACCGGGATGCGCAGCAAGCGAGAGAATGTGGTTGCCTGCTGCTCGCAGCCTGCGATCTAACTCCAGCGCAAACATCAGATCAGCAAGCTTGCTCTGACCATATTCGCGCCACTGATCATATGGCTTTTCAAGACGGAAGTTGTCAAAATCTATCGAAGCGCCCCTATGGGCAATGCTGGATAGGCTTACTACCCGTGCTTCGGGTGCCGCGTTCAAAAGGTTGAAAAGATGCCCGGTTAACGCGAAGTGAGCAACAAAATTGACACCAAACTGCGTTTCAAACCCGTCCTCCGTACGACCTGCAGGTGGGACCATAACGCCAGCATTGTTGATAAGGATATCAAGTTGTTGGTGATTTTTGCAAAAACCCTCTGCAAATTCTTTCACCGACGCAAGGCTGTTCAGGTCAACAATACCTGGCTCTAATGACGCGCCTGGTACAGCATCGCCAATTTCCTTGATTGCCGCCTGCACTTTGTCGCGATTGCGTCCGGCAACCACTACATGAATTCCCTGTTCGGCTAGCTTTAATGCCATCTCGAAGCCTAATCCGGTATTTGCGCCAGTAATCAATGCTGTTTGTTGTTTCATATTCGTCATTTCCTCCTGCTTTAAAGTCCGAATATCACCTTCGCATGATGAGTATCCATATATTCTTTCATGCGTTTGATACGCCCATCCGCTATCTCAAACAGGAAATGATAGAGATTGTCATAAACACTCCCCATCGCCGTTGTTGCGGTCATATGCGCCTCTGCAGCAACCATGTTGGCCTCGGCAATCATGCCCGTCACTTCAAATGACGCACCATTTGGAAACATGTCTCCACCGCTGCCAAAAAAACCGATGAAAAACTCCTTGCTGTGTTCACCAGCAGTTTGCAGATAGTCCGACTTTCCGGCAATCCACCAGCTGAAATCATCGGTTATCATCGAGTTGAGTGTTTCGACATCTGACAGACGCATAGCTTCGACAAACTTTGCCACTATTTCTTTGTTGGACATCTTGTTCTCCAATTTAACTGACCCAATGAGATATGGCTCCAATGCTTTACATTCACAAGTAGGAACACTATTGGTGCCTAGTAGCCGAACAGTAACTATTGAGAGAAATTTGGAGCTACGCATGGCCGAAAAATCGTTTGAAGAATACTTGGAATGCCCGTTTCACCTTGCCATGAGTATGTTGGAAGGGCGTTGGAAATTTGCGATTCTCTATGTGCTATCCGCACGCGGGACTTTGCGATTTAAAGAACTTGAACGTGCCATCCCCGGCATTTCCACCCGCATGCTTACAAAAGAGCTCAAACATCTTGAGGGATATGGGATCGTCAATCGTGTTCCCTACGCTACAGTGCCGCCCAAGGTTGAGTATTCATTAACCAAGATTGGCAAAAGCACTTCGCCGGTTATCGATGCGATCAGTCAATGGGGCGAACGTTATGCCGACACAATCAAAGAAAACAATACATGAACACATTCCATCGGCCACTGTGCCCCGCTTGGCTACTCTTCGCCGGCGGAAAAATATTTTTTTTTGCAGCTCTCGATGGTGGCTATGCGGACCTTTCAGACCTTCGCTGCAAGTGCGCAAATGTCGGGTTCGGCGAACCGTTCAACAAACGGTCCTTTTTGGAAGGGGCGAGAGGCCAATAAGCCCAAGCGGATTTAATACCGTATTACCTGATGATATTGTGGCATGAGGCTATATCTTTCTTTTTATGACATTCGAGGACGCCAAAGTGTAACGGACCCGCAGAGACAATACTGTCTGCGAGCCCTATTGTTGTAGCGTCATAGGCCTAGCAATCTGGGAGATTGTCCAAATTGTTGCTCGAAGACTTATCTGCGGTCGAGCGAAGGTATTTGCCGGTCGTTCCGTTAACAACGGTGATGTCGGTGCGAGATGTACCAGCCTGCTGCACATAGTAAGTGTGCAGACCATTATCGATGTCGCGGATAGCATCAGCTTTCAGGCGTGAAGACCATGCTTCGCCTGATTTGCAGAGCTTGGTGATATCGCCGTCTTTGTCTTTTCCTGATGCAGTTACTTGTCTGTCGGCCATCTGAGGCACTCCTTGGTAAAATTTAATTCAGTATGGCTTGTGCCATCCCTGCTTGGAGGGATGCCAGGGATCACCAGGCACCCCATTTTTTAAAGTTATTTCTTGTTCGGGCGCTGTGTGAGCGCCGAAGCCGCCGCTGTCTTTGCCGCCGGGCTCGACTTCGGATTTCTGAGCACTTTTGAAGCTGCTGAAGCAGCCTTCGCGCTCGTTACTTCGCTGTTCGATTTTGCCATGTTGTTCACCTCCTTTCTTTCCTCGTATCTCTGGACTTTGCTAAAATGGTCGATTCTCTCTTGACCAAAATCCTAGTCCGTTATAGTTTTTATGACGAAAGCGTAGGATATTCCGCCAAAGAAAAAGGCCGAACGGCCCTAAAAAAATTCCTACGATATCGTCATAGTATAGGAGTTATAGTCGTAGTGTCAACTGCCGATGAAACTGACGGCGTTTTTGCTGCCCGTTTACGTACCGCCCGCGAGCAACGGGAACTGAACCAGACGGAGCTAGCAAAGATAACTGGCCTTCAGCCTGCTGCTATTGGTCACTTTGAAGCGAACCGCCGGAAGCCGTCCTTTGCTAACATTCGCGTGCTGGCCAAAGCACTTGAGGTGTCATCCGACTACCTCTTGGGCAGGGCAGACACCATCAAGGGGGCAACGACAGCATTCAGGAATGAAGAGAGCCTGAATCATGCTGACCGTGAAAGCATTCAGCTGATGATCGACACACTTGCGAGGCGGCGGGAGGATCGCGAGAAGTGAGTAAGTTCAGACTCAAGATGTCTCGATTGAAAGGCGAACAAGTAGCAAGCCAGTTTGGGTTCGAGACGCTTCCTATTGATCCTTTCAAGATAGCAGAAGATGAAAGCATCGTAGTTGAGGCAAAGAAGCCTAACCGTGAAGGAATGAGTGGCTGCATTATTTTTAACGATGATGGTGTTGGCATTATATATGCTACGCACATTCGCAGTGAGGGTTTCCGACGCTTCACTGTCGCGCATGAACTTGGGCACTACTTTCTTGAAGGACATCCCGAAGAAATATTGAAAACTGCCCCGGTTCACTTTTCCAAGGCGGGTTTCACGCAGGGAAACAATTCCATTGAGATAGAAGCTGATCATTTTGCATCAGGATTGCTTATGCCTACGCGACTTACACGCGAAGCCCTTTACGGTGCGCCGGTTGGTCTTGAAGGAATTCAGCACTTGGCAGGGGAAGCTGAAACGTCGCTTACATCGGCAGCAATTCGAGCCGCCGAGTGCGCGCCATATCCTATGGCTGTTATTGTGAGCCTAGGCACTCAGATTGCTTACGGGTTTATGTCAGACAGCTTCAAGCGACTAGACCGCCTGCGTTTTCTTAGGAAGGGTGATCCCCTTCCCTATACTTCGACGCGGAATTTCAATTCCGAGGCAGAAAATATCTCAGACCGTAAATCAATCTGTGGCTCAACGCGCCTCGCTGAATGGTTTGGTGGAGAGAAGACGATTGCGCTTGAGGAAGAGATCGTAGGGTTAGGAAGCTATGGCTATACGCTTACAGTCTTGTCGAGTGACATGCTCCCCGATGATCCATACGAATCTGAAGATGAGGAAAAGAAGCTTGTAGCAAGCTGGACGCCTCGATTTGCATACGGACGATGACAATTGCTTTAGTTCCAATCCGCTACATCTGAACCCTTCCAAAAACGCTCGTTTTTGGCACGGCCTCAAACCACCTCAATTTACGCTGCCAAAAACCCCATTCAAAACCTCGGTAGTTGTTAAAGGTTTTTGACTGCGTGACGATAGCAGACATTCGTGGCGTTGCAGAATATCGGTAGTCCGGGCTCGCAGTTGCCATTCACAAAGTCACATGCTCGGATATTTGGAAAATCGCGACTTTGACGGCGATCACCGCGAGATGGTCTTTCAGGCTGAAGCCACTCCGCCAAAATGAATGTTGGAACAATTTCCTCCGCATCGGCTTATTGCGATGGTCGAAAAGCAAGTTCGCCGCTTGACAAATCTATTCCGGATATATTTTATCCGGAATTATGAAACACACTGAAGGTCTGGAATGGGCCATTCATTCCTGCAGCCTCTTGGCCATGGTGCCGACTGATTTTCCACTGCCCGCACGCCTGCTTGCAGAGTTCTACGATTTGCCTGAGCCCTATCTTGCCAAGCAGATGCAAAAGCTCTCGGTGGCCGGCATTGTGGAGACACGGCGCGGGCCACAGGGCGGCTATGCGCTGGCGCGCCAAGCAACCGAGATCACGCTGTTGCAAATCGTCGAGGCCATAGACGGGGCGGAGCGTCATTTTGTCTGCACTGAAATCAGAAGGTGCGGGCCAACCGGGGTCGAGGACAGGTTTTACACGCGCCCGTGCGGCATTGCCCGGTCGATGTGGCGCGCTGAGGCCGCATGGCGCAAGGAACTCGCCGCCGTCAAACTGTCAGACATTCAAAAACTCGGCGAGGATGAGACCCCGGCAGAACAGGCCGCCAAGGCCATTGCCTGGTTTCAGGGAAAACTCCAAAAAGGTTGAAACTCATGACGATCCTGAAATTCCATCGTTGGAATGCCGCGTTCCTGTGTGGCTTTCTGGCTCTGCATTTTGTCACACATTTGTCAGGTGTGTTTGGGGTTGAGGCCTATAACAACACGCAAAACGCATTGCGTGCCATCTATCGCAACCCTGTCATCGAACCCCTTGTGCTCGGATCGATCATCCTGCAAATCATTTGGGGCCTGATGCTCCTCCTGCGCAACGTCAGGAGGGGATTGCGCGGGCGGTGGGCGCGCATACAGGCAATTTCGGGCGGCATTTTCCTGGCTTTTGCCACCCAACACGTGATCGCGATGGCCCTTGCCCGCTGGGTTGATGGCCTCGACACCAACTTTTACTGGCCGGCATCTGTCATGAGCGGCGCGCCGTTTATCTGGTATTTTGGTCCTTACTATTTCCTCGGCGTTTCAGCCCTGTTCGTGCATTTGGGGTGCGCAATCAGGCTTGTATTGATGCGCAGCAAATACCGGCCATATGCCCAATCAGCATTTTGGGCTCTCACCCTGCTGGGTCTGACGATGGCCCTTGTCATAAATCTCACCCTTTTGGGCGCGTTTTATGAAATACAATTGCCCGACGAATGGATCGCCTATCTGCGTGGCTACGTGGCTGGTTACACCCCCGGCTAAAGCCTCCAAACCGCCCTTGTTCCAATCGCCTCGCGTTTTGCACATTACCCGGACGCAACCGCACAGGTGTCAAGATCGGCTGCCACCTGTTTGAAATCCATCTGTTCATCTGCCGAAATCATGACGAGGCAGAATTGCTCAGCCTCGGATGCATGGGTGATTGCGCAGCGTTGACCGACTTTCTGGACAAGCACCGGCGTTCCCGTCCTGGCATCCACCAGCTGGCCCTTCACCCGGTGTATGTCTTCGTGCAGATTGCCGAGCACCACCTGCAGGCGGGCGATATCGACGGGATGCGTTGGGGTCCAGGTAAAGGTGGCGAAGGCTGGGTGTTGGCTGTCTTCCGGCTGTGCCCCAGCCATGCGCTGCCCGCAATTGGCACCGAAGGCCAGTTCCGGCGGCACAGCGCCATCGTCGGCTATCACAACCGGCGCCGAAGACGCCGTTCTCAGCCACGCCTGAACACGCAGGCAGGCCTGCGATGAGATCAGGTCCGTCTTGGTCAGCGCGATGATATCGGCGCATCGCAATTGGCTCTGCACCAGATGGGACACAAATTTGTCGCCTGCCCTTTGGCGCACGGTTTCACCATCCGCCGCGACGATGATCGCATCCAGCGTGAAGCCCGGCCAATGGCCGGCCAGCCGCGCAATGCGTGCGGGTTCCGATACGCCGCTGGCTTCCAGCAAAATGGCATCGGGCGGTGGCCTTCTCTCCCTTTGCGCACTCAACGCCGCGCCCAGATCGTCGCCAATGGAGCAGCACACGCAACCATTGGTCAGCTCCACCGACGTTGCGTCGCTGTTCTGGATCAGATCAGCGTCGATATTGACCGCGCCAAAATCATTGACGAGCACGGCCAGTCTCAGGTTTTTTTCCGCCCTGAGAAGATGATTGACGATCGTTGTCTTCCCCGACCCCAGGTAGCCGGAAAGCAGGGTTATGGGGATGCGTTCACTCATTTGGAATGCGGAAATGGCGTGCCCTCGAACACGGTGCCCCAGATCGGAATATCCCGCAGTTTTTCCAAAGGCACGTCCCAGGGATCCTGTTCGAGTATCGTGAAATCGGCCTTTTTGCCGGCACGAATCGATCCGATCTCGTTCTCCATTGCCAGCACATAGGCCGCATCGATGGTGATCGCCCGCATGGCCGCGTCAAGCGAGACACATTCTTCCGCACACAGGACGGCGCCGGATTCGGCAATACGGTTGACGGCGACCCAGGCCGAATTCAGCGGCAACGCCGGGGCCATTGTAAAATCCGAGTGCAAGGCAAAGGTCACACCGGCCCGCTCCAGAGAGCCGACCCGCGCCATTTGCGAGGCGCGCTCAAAGCCGATGGACTTTTGCCAATAGGCTTCACCCAACTCATGCAGGTAATAGACATTCGCCGAAACGATGGCGCCGAGATCGGCGATGCGACGCACCTGTTCCGGGTTGGAAACGCCAAAATGCTCGATGGTGAAGCGGTGGTTGAAGCGGGGTTTTTCCGCCTGAAGCTTTTCAAGCGCATCCAGCGCCAGTTCAACGCCCATGTCACCCGTGCAGTGAACATGGATCTGCTTTCCCTCCAGCCAGAAGGCCCGGGCATGTTTCTCGAACTGTTCGGGCGCCATCAACCACTCGCCGTGGTGCCCGTCGATAAAGCCCGGATCCATCATCTGCATGAGCTCGGCAAAGAAGCCGCCGTCCGTAAACAGTTTGACCGAATTGCCAAAGAACAATCGGTGGGAATCGCGCCCCTTGAATCCCTTGATCCGTTCGACATCTTCTGATGCATTGCCTTCGAACTTGCCGCGGCCAAGGGCGCGCGGCGTGATTTTCATGCGGAACGGCACATCATCACGCTCCAGCGTGTCGCTCAGCAACGCCCATTCGCGCGCGTCGTCCAAAAGCGGATAGGCCAACTCGCCTATGGTTGTGTGTCCGCCCAGATGCACGGCCTGTTTCACCAGTTCGAGCCCGCGCCGGAACCGCGTCGGCTCCATCAAAACCTTGTTCAGCGACTGCGCAGCCACGGCCATGCCGGTCTCAAAAAACCGCCCGGTGCTCAGGTCGATCTGCGGGTGGCGCTCAAGATCCGCGCGCGCCACACCCAGCCATTCTATCCCCGCATCATTGGCGATGATTTCATGAAAGGACCGCTGCCACACGAAGATCGGACGGGTCGTTGAAATGGCATTGAGAACCGCGCGGTTCACGTCGCCATGCCAGATGCGATGAAAGCCCCAGGTCACCAGAATATCGTCGGTTCCGGCAAATTCAGCCTCGATCTCGGCAAGGCGGGCGACATAGGCTTCGTGTGACGTGACAGCAGGACATATGCGATCGGGCAGGCGCCACTCCATGGCCGTTATGAAAGGGCAGGTCAGCAAGATCGCCCCGAGCGTCGGATGCAGATGCGGATCAATGAAGCCCGGCATGATAACGTGATCGGCAAAGCGATTGTCGATGTGGTGGGCATGTTGATCGAGCCAGGGTTTCAATGTCTCCAATGACCCGACCTCGATGATGCGGCCATCGCGCACCGCGACAGCCGAAGCATGCGGCAGCGAAGGATTCATCGTGTGAATTTTTTTTGCCGTAAAAACTGTAATCTCGGCCATTGGTTCCCCCGGGTTTGTTTTAGAATTTGGCCATGCAGAATGACCAGACAATGACGGTATCGGTGCTGCCCGGGTTGCAGCACCAATGGGTGCCGTTGCCCGTAAGCTGAAAGCTGTCCCCGGCTTTCAGCAGCACCGTTCGCTCCTCCGTGCGCAACTCGAATGTACCTGACAGGATCATCCCGCCCTCATCGCCTTTGCGCTTGCGGCCCTCCGGGCCCGTGCAGGCGCCAGGACGAAAGGTGGTCAGAACCATTTCGAGACTGCTGTTGAGATTTGGGGACAGGAGTTCTTCGCGCACGCCTGCACGGCTGAGGTTGATCTGCCGCCGATTGGCTTTTCGCGTTACGATATCGCCATCATCGTCGTCCTTGGCGGTCGAAGCCGAAAAAAACCAACTGATGGATACGTCCAGCGTGTGGGCGATTCGGCCCAATGTATCCAGTGTGAAGGGTCTGACACCCCGTTCCAACTCGCTCAGGTTTCCGACAGATCGACCCGTCGCTTTCGCCATGTCGGTTAGGGTCAGCCCGCGCGATTTGCGCAATTCACGAACCTGTTCACCGACAGGTTTGCTGGCGCTGCCCATTGGCTCTGAAGCCTCATGCGCAGCCTCTATGGGGGCGTATGCTGTCCCATCATTCATAGAAAATCTCCTCATCCATTTTCAGGATACTGAAAAAACTCTTGCATTTTTTCAATATCCTGACAACCATAAGATCATAAAAGAGGGAGCTCTGGCATCACGGCCTTGCAATTCACAAAAGGGGAAGACCTATGTTCACCATATTTTCAGCCACTCACAAGCGGCTGCTACCACTCATCGTGGCGGCTTTCGCCGCCAGCGCCACATTGCCTGCAGGCACCGCATTTGCGGAGCCCAAACAGGGTGGCTCCCTGACGAGCTTCAGCACCGGCTACCGGACGCTCAACCCGGGTGTGCAATCGGGCGCTGCGACCGGCGCACCGGGTTCTCAGATCTTTGCAGGGCTTGTTACCGTCGAAAAAGACTACGAAATCGCCCCCTATCTGGCTAAAAGCTGGAGCGTGTCGGACGATCAGTTGACCGTGACATTTGATCTGGTGGAAGACGCCCGTTTCCACGACGGCGTGGCGATCACCGGCGAAGACGTGAAATTCTCGCTCGAGACGGTCAAGGCAAACCACCCGTTCGGACGCTCGATGTTCGGCAGCGTTGAATCCATCGATGTGCCCGAGCCCCACAAGGTCGTTTTGAACCTGTCGCAACCCGTTCCGGGCCTGATGCTTTCATTGCAACCATTGCTCATGCCCATCATGCCGAAGCATATCTATGACGACGGTCAGGACATGAAAAAACATCCGCGCAACATGGAGGACGTCGTCGGCTCAGGCCCATTCAAGGTCGAAGAGAACATCCCCGCCGAACGGTTGACCCTGGTGCGCAACGAAGATTTCTTCATCGCGGACCGCCCTTACCTCGACCGTATCGCCTATCCGATCGTCAAGGACCCTTTGACCCGCGTCCTGATGCTGGAAAAGGGCGAGATCGCCTATGCGCCCTTCTCCGGTATCCGTCCGAACGATGCCAAGCGGCTGGAAAATGTCGATGGCGTGAACATGACCACCGACGGTTATGACGCGATTGGCTATATTCATTATCTGGAGCTCAATCTGCGCGACAAGCCGTTTTCCGACCGAAATGTGCGCGAAGCGCTGGCACACGCCATTGATACCGATTTCCTTTCCAAGGTGATTTTTGGCGGACGCACGGTTCCGGGAACCGGGCCGCTGCATACCGGCAACCCATTCTACAGCGCGGACACGCCGCACTATGATGCTGATCTCGACAAAGCCGCGTCAATGCTTGACGAAGCGGGATATCCCAAAGGCGAAAACGGCGAACGGTTCTCCTTCACGCTGGACATTCCAAGCTGGGCGCCGCAGGCCCATGTGCCGATGGCCGAATACATCCAGGCGCAGATGGCCAAGCTCGACATCAAGGTTGAACTGCGCCGGGCACCGGATTTCGGAACCTGGGTCAAGCGCATCTCCAGCTGGGACTATGAGGCGACGATGAACGGCTCGTTCAACTATCCTGACCCGGTCATCGGCATGCACCGGCATTTCGATTGCGACAATATCAAGAACGTCATCTGGTCAAACACCCAGGGCTATTGCGATCCGGAGATGGACAAGATGCTGGACGCCGCAGCAATCGAAACCGATTTCGAAGCGCGCAAGAAGATCTATGCCGACATACAGGCCAAGGCGCAGCAGGACCTGGCGATGATCTATATGCCGCAGGATTTCTCGGCAACCGTTTACCAGGACGGCATCGGCAACCTGCCTGACAGCCCCTTCGGCGGTCTGGCCCCCTTGACGAACGTCTACCTGGAAGACTGAACCAGCGTCTGTGGAGGAGCGGGATCTTCCCGCTCCTCTTTTCACGAAGCGTGAACAAAGGACATGCCTGTGGTGAAGTCGGCCCCCGTGGTGAAATCGGTCTTGCGCAAGATCGCCAGCATTCTGCTGCTCTTGCTCGCTGTGCTGGTGCTGAATTTCGTTCTGATTTACGCAGCTCCCGGTGACCCGGTCGAGGCGCTGGTGGGTGAAATGGGCGGGGCGACGCCCGAATTGATCGCGGAGTTGCGCGCCACCTACGGGCTGGACAGGCCCCTGTGGCAGCAGATCGGCGTCTACCTGGGCAATGTGGTTCAGGGGAATCTGGGCCATTCGCTCTATTACGATCAGCCGGTGACAACTTTGATCGCCTCGCGTATCGGGCCAACGCTGCTGCTGATTACCACAGCGCTTTTCTCGGCCATTATTGTCGGGACAATCCTCGGCGTGTTTTCGGCGCAACGCAGAAATTCGACCCTCAGCCATTTCGTCACGGTCCTGTCGCTCGCCGGGTTTTCAGCGCCGGTGTTCTGGATCGGCATCATGCTGATTCTCATTCTGTCCGTCTCCTTCCCGATTTTTCCGATCTCGGGCATGTCGAGCAGCGACGGGACAACCTCTACCCTGGGCTATGCAATGGACGTGGCCCACCACCTTGTTCTTCCGGCGCTGACGCTGGGCCTGATCTATCTGGCCTTCTACAGCCGCCTGGCCCGCACCAGCATGATTGAAGTGCTGGAGGCCGACTATATCCGCACCGCCCGCGCCAAGGGCCTGTCGCGGCGCAGCGTTGTCTACAAACACGCATTGCGCAACGCGATCCTGCCCATCGTGACCTTCGCCGGATTGCAGTTCGGCCAGGTCATCTCGGGTGCTGTTTTGGTCGAGACCGTCTTTGCCTGGCCCGGCCTCGGCACGCTGGCCTTCGATTCAATCCTGCGCCGCGACACCCCCACGCTGCTTGGCATCCTGTTCTTTTCCTCGCTGATGGTGGTGGTGATGAACCTGCTGACCGATCTGCTCTATCGGCGTATCGATCCAAGGATCAAAACATCATGAGCGACAGGGCCACAGAAATGCCAACGCCGCCTGCCTTGCCAACACCCACTACCGTGCCTGAGGCCGTATCGCCGACGCGCCAGACCTGGCAGATGTTTTACCAGAACCGCGCGGCCATGCTGGGCCTGTGCATCCTGCTGGTGATCATCATCACCTCCATCGTCGGTCCCCTGCTCTATACCGTCCCGCCACGTGAGATGGTGTGGATGCCGCTCACACCACCAGGACAATCGGAATATCTGCTGGGCACCGACTATCTGGGCCGCGATCTGCTGGCCGGACTGATCAATGGCGGGCGGGTGACCATTACCATCGGCTTCGCAGCAGCGGTGCTCACCGTGCTGATTGGCGTCACCATCGGCGCCCTGGCCGGCTTCTTCGGTGGCTGGGTGGATACCACGTTGATGAAAGTGACCGAGTTCTTTCAGGTACTGCCCAACCTGCTGTTCGCCATGGTGGTAGTGATGTTGTTCTCGCCGACATTGACCAATATCGCCATTGCCATCGGTATTGTTTCCTGGACGGCGACAGCGCGGCTGACACGCGCCGAATTCCTGCGTATCCGCGAGATGGACTACGTCAAGGCCGAACGGTCGATCGGCGCAGGCAATTCACGCCTGATCTGGAGAGTGATCCTGCCAAATGCCGCTCCGCCGCTGATTATCGTGGCGGCCTTGAGCATCGGATCGGCAATCCTGTTTGAGGCCGGTCTGTCGTTCCTTGGCCTCAGCGATCCCAACGCCATGAGCTGGGGCCGAATGGTCGGTGATAACCGGCCCTATATTCTCGACAGTGTCTGGGGTGTGACCATCCCCGGGCTTGCAATCTTCCTGACGGTTCTGGCGATCAGCCTCGTCGGAGACGGACTGAACGACGCCATTAATCCCAAGTTGAGACAGCGTTGATGACCCAGAACCTGCTTTCAGTCCAAGATCTTGAAATCTCGTTTCGCACGGCCGCCGGAGAGGTGCAGGTGGTGCGGGACCTCTCATTCGAACTGGCGCAGGGCGAGGTCCTCGGCATCGTCGGTGAAAGCGGCTGCGGCAAGTCCATTACCGCCCTCTCGCTGCTGGGTCTGGTGCCCAATCCTCCGGGCCGGGTGTCAAAGGGCCGTATCCTGCTGGAAGGCGAAGATATCGTGACCGCCAGTGAGCGGCGTTTGCGCCAGATTCGCGGCAACGACATCTCCATGGTCTTTCAGGAGCCCATGACATCGCTCAACCCGGTCTATTCCGTTGGCGAACAGATTGCCGAAACCGCGCGGGCCCATTTCAACAGTTCCCGCTCAGAGGCATGGGAGCGCGCCATCGAAATGCTTCAGCTGGTCGGCATCCCCTCGCCCGAGCGCCGCGCCCACGAGTTCCCCCATCAGCTTTCGGGCGGCATGCGCCAGCGCGTGATGATCGCCATTGCGCTGGTCTGTGAGCCCAAGGTGCTGATCGCCGACGAGCCCACGACGGCGCTCGACGTGACGGTGCAGGCGCAAATCTTTGATCTGTTCCGCGATCTGCAGCACAAGATCGGAGCGGCAATCATTCTCATCACACATGACATCGGCGTCGTCGCCCAAATGACAGACCGCGTCATCGTCATGTACGCAGGCCGGAAAATCGAGGAAGGCCCCGTCTCCGCCTTTATCACCGACCCCCGCCATCCCTATACCCGCGGATTGGTCAATTGCATCCCGCGGCTGAGCCTTGATCCGAGCGACGATCCCGAGCCCCTGTTCGAGATTCCCGGCGTGGTGCCCAGCCCGAGTGACCTGTCTTTGCCACGCTGCGCCTTTGCGCCGCGATGCCGCAACGCTTTCGCACTTTGCCTTGAAAAAAGCCCGCCACTGCTGCCGGTTGCAGAGGGACGCGCAGCGGCCTGCTGGCTGGAAACGGAGAAGCCCGGATGAACACTCAGGTTCCCGCAACAGCCCTTTGCGTATCCGATCTGGTGGTGCATTTTCCGCTGTCCGATGGAAAAGTGGTGCATGCCGTGGACGGAATCTCCTTCGAGGTGCCGGTGGGCACGGCGTTCGGACTGGTCGGTGAAAGCGGATCGGGCAAGACAACCGCCGCCCTGGCCTGTGCGCGGCTCGTCGAGGCCACCTCCGGCACGGTTCAGCTCGGCGATATTGATATTACCCAGGCGACAGGCAACGCCCTGCGCGAGGCGCGGCGTGACATCCAGGTCGTTTTCCAGGACCCGTTTTCCTCCTTGAACCCCAGGGAACGCGCCGGCTCCATCGTGCGACGTCCGCTCGACCTGATGCGCATAGGCACGCCGGCGGAACGGGAGCGAAGGGTAGACGATCTGTTCGCCACAGTCGGACTGCGACCGGAACAGAAGACACTGTTTCCCCATCAGTTTTCCGGCGGGCAGCGCCAGAGGATCGGTATCGCACGGGCGCTGGCCACCAACCCCAGGCTTATTGTGTGCGACGAACCTGTCTCGGCTCTGGACGTTGCCATTCAAGCGCAGATCCTGAACCTTCTGGCCCGGCTCAAGCGCGAATTGGGCCTGTCCTATCTGTTTATCAGCCATGATCTGGCGGTCGTTCAGCATCTGTGCGAACGCATCGCCGTCATGTATCTGGGACAGATCGTCGAGATCGGATCACGCCAGGAAATATTTCGCAAACCCATGCATCCCTACACGATGGCGCTGATTTCCGCCGTGCCGTCAACAGACATGGACACGGCTGACACACGCATCCGCGTCAAAGGCGATCCACCAAGCCCCATATCACTTCCCCCCGGCTGCCGCTTTGCCGGCCGTTGTCCCTATGCTGTGCCCCGTTGCTCCGAATCTCTACCGGAACTGGTCACCAGGGACGGAAGCCATTCAGTCGCCTGTTTTCGTGCAGACGAACCTGAACTGCAAATCAAGCGATAGATGCGGCTTTGATGATTGGGGTGCCCCCGAAGAGACTGATAGAGACACGACTGGCATACCCTTGACGGCCAAACGCTCGCACCAATGATGCCTGAGATAAAGCATCAGAGGCGCAACTCTCTCCTTTTGACGGACCCATCAGGAACAACCAACTGGGTTTTGATGCCAAATTCCTGCCCAAACGGTTGCTTGAGCAACAGCAGGCGCTGCCCCGATATTGTCTCCAGTTCAATGCGCATGGTCATGGCTTTCCATGGTGCTCACATCTCCACTGGAGCGGTATTCCTGCCAGGCTTGCACCAGGATGAGTTGGGAGGAGCGCAGGAACAGGCCGGCCATGATCATGGCGACCATGAGGTCGGGCCATGCAGATGTGGTCAGCCAGACGGCCGCACTTGCAACCATGACGGCCACATTGCCGATGGCGTCATTGCGCGAACAAAGCCACACGGACCGCACATTGGCATCGCCGTCCTTGTAGCGCATCAACAGCATGACACTGGCCAGATTCGCCGCCAGTGCAAGCAGGCCGATGAAGCCCATGATTTCGGCTTTCGGCACCCCGAGAATGAGGATCTGATAGGCCGTCGACCCAAACACCCAAAGCCCCATCAACAGCAGGCTGAAGCCCTTCAGCAAGGCGGCCGCCGAACGAACCTTGAGACTCATGCCGATGACGGCGAGACTCAGCCCGTAGGTCAGGGCATCGCCCAGAAAATCGAGTGCGTCGGCCTTCAGGGCCTGCGAACCCGCCAGCTTGCCGGCAGCCATCTCGACAATAAACATCGCGGCATTGATGGCGATCACCACCCACAGAATGCGCTTGTAGGCCGGGTCCACACCGTCAAACCGGGGATTGCCGGAGCATCCGCACGCAACGGTATCGGTGCCACAGGACGAAAGGTTTACAGCAGCGTCATCTTTCATGTCATGATCCTTGCAAAATCATCTGCACAGATATAATCCCTCTAGCAGCTAGAGGTTCAAGAGGTTTGATGAAATGTTTTCAATCGGAGAATTGTCAAAGCGGACCGGCGTGAAAATCCCAACCATTCGCTACTACGAACAAATGGGATTGATTGATGCCCCGGAACGCTCCGAAGGCAACCAGCGGCGCTATTCAAAAGAAGGCCCGCAGCGCCTTTCCTTCATCCGCCATTCCCGTGAACTGGGCTTTACCATCGAAGATATCAAAGGCTTGCTGGAGCTGAGCCAACACCCCGACAAACCCTGCCAGGATGCGGACAAGATCGCAGTTCAACGCCTCAGTGACGTTCGGGCAAGGATTGCAAAGCTTCGACGCCTGGAACGCGAACTGAAGCGCATCACGGCTTGTCAGGCAGACAATGTCGCCAGTTGCGCGGTGATCGAATCGCTGGCGGATCATGGTTTGTGCGACGCAGAGCATTAGGACGGAAATGACTTGAATGTGGCTTGCCATGAACCACCGCATGAGGCGTACACTGCGGATTGTCTTAAAATAGAACCATTTGATCATGTACCGCTCTATCGGCTGGAAAGGTCGCGCACGTCACCCGGTTCCGGCCTCGGACTCTGTCTCGTCAAGGCCATTGCGGATATTCACAGAGCTGACTTGAAGTTGTCTGATAACCACCCGGGTTTGCGCGTGTCGCCTGCCTTCGATTCCATTATTTAAAGTCCGATGAAATGACGTCATATCTTGCTCCCCTTGTCGATTTTCTGGGCACTCACCCAGGTCTGGCGATCGGCGTCGTGTTCCTCATCTCATTGCTTGAGGCGCTGTTTGTTGTCGGTCTTTTCATGCCCAGCACCGTCGTGCTTGTTGGCGCCGGAGCCCTGATCGGTTCTGGCACCTTGTCTTTCTGGCCAATTTTCCTTTTCACCACCCTGGGGGCCGTGGTCGGGGATTTCATGTCCTACTGGATCGGCCATACCTATCGCGAAAGGCTGAAATCGATATGGCCGTTCAGCCGCTACACATTTCTCATCGACAGCGGCCAGGCGTTTTTTGCCAGACACGGCGCAAAGAGCATTTTCATTGCCCGCTTCCTGCCGGCCATCAAATCCATCGTGCCCGGCATCGCCGGCATGATGGGCATGAATGTGAAAACCTTCAGCATCATCAATACGGTTTCCGCATTTGCTTGGGCCATTGTGCACCTTGCGCCGGGAATCATTGCCGGGCGGGGCCTGTCGCGATACTGGCAGGCCAATCCCCGGCTGGTCATGCTGATGGCGCTGGTGCTGGTCGGGCTGCTGGCATTCTGGTATTTGACCAAGCTCGTTCTGATCCTGCTCCTGCCACGCCTCAACAGGTTGCGCGAACACCTGATCAGCCGCGCCGACCAGTCTCAAAACCGTGCTGTCAAATTCGGCATTTCGATATTGAAAAACGAAACCGGCCTCGTTGCCTCAATGACCTGGTCCATTGCGATTGTCGGGCTTTTTGTCGGATTTGTGGCGATTCTGCTGAACGTCCTGTTCGATCCACAATTGTCCGCAGCCGACAGTGCCATCAGCCGTTTTGTCCAGAGCCTGCGCAACACGACTGCCGATGAGGTCATGGTCTTCGTGACCATGATGGGTGATTCACGGGTTCTCACCGTCCTGTCGCTCGCACTGATCGTCTGGATCCTGTTCCATCGCCATTGGAAAATTGCCGCCAGTGTGACGCTGGCAATTGCATCTTCGACAGTCTTCGTGCCCCTCATGAAAACCCTTGTCCACCGGGCAAGACCGACGGCTCTCTACACGGGTGCCGAATCGTTCAGCTTTCCAAGCGGCCATGCGACACACTCGGCGGTGATTTTCGGCATCATCGCTGTCCTTCTTGCACACAATCTGAGAATAAGAGCCCGTCTCTCGGTCTATTTTGCAGCCCTGGCGCTGATCGGCTCGATCGCGCTTTCCCGCGTCTATGTGGGAGCGCACTGGCCCAGCGATGTTCTGGCAGGCGTCCTGTTTGGCCTGTCCATCGTCGCCGCTCTGGCCTATTTTCTGCGCAACCGTACGCTCCACCTTCAAGGCCCATTGCTGTCGGCAATGTTGATCTTTGTGTTCCTGGCGGCTCTTGCGGTAAACTACGATCAGAACGCCCTCAAATGGACCAAAGCCTATGCCTACAGGCCCATTGCGCTTTCCGTTCCGTTTGAAGAATGGATCAACGGCGGCTGGCAGGCATTGCCGGACCGGCGCGTGACGTTCGAAGGCGATGCCGGGGAGAAACTCGATATCCAGACTGCTGTTCCCATTGCCGACCTGAAAACGCGGCTATCGCAATTGGGCTGGAATGAAGATACCTATTCGGCCTTCTCAAGGTTCCTTGAAACGACCCTGCCCTCAAACCAGCCCCTTTCCGATCGTGCAACCCTTGCCCGTTACAATGAAGGCCAGGCTCCCATTGTTGTCATGACCAGAGCGCCGGCAGAGGATTCGCCAAAGCGCTTGGTGCTCAGGCTTTGGTCTACGATCAATCAGATTGGCAGTCAGATTGCCCGAGATACCAGCACCACGCCCATACTGGTGGGTTCCATTTCAACAGAAACGCTGGAGCCGCTGGCGCTTGGATTTGCCGATATCGAGTCCATACCTCTGTCTGAACCAGTCAGCGCTGTGCTGCAACCGTTGGGAGGCGGCACGGAACTGACGAAGAAGATAATGCCAACGGGTACAATACTGATTTATCAGCGCAAGCATTCCCAATGAGCAGGGTCATCATCCCTGTTCAACGGGAGCCACCGTTGGACTCCACGCAGCCTGTTGGCTTTCATTGCAGGTGTGATGCCGCCGGACCGATTGGGCCGGACGGTGCCGCTGCAGGCATCACGACAGATGCGCCAGGACATTCAGTATCATTCCGCCTGGATCGCGCACATAGAAACGTCGAACACCCCAAACTTCATCCGTCAACTCATAGACTATGTCCGCGCCGAATTCCCGGGCTTTCCGGTAGGCCTCATCAACATCGTCCACTTCGATGGATACGGCTGGAACCCGGGTTCCCGAGCCGCCCTCGGATGCGATGCTGATTTGCGGTGTCGTTGGTTGGTCGGAGGAAAAAGTGATGATCCAACCAAGGTTCATGGCGATGTCGAGACCAAATACACCTTCATAAAAGGCCTTGGACTCTTCAGGGTTTTCCATGCGGAAATTGGGGACGATGCGCTTGACGGTCATTTTTACAGCCTCAAGGGGTTTATCTTCCATCGTCCGGCAGGTTGAAGAGCTTTTTGAAACGCCCGAGATCCTGCGTGCCCAGGTCCTCAGGCTTTGGAGATCCATCGCTCCAGGCCTGAACCACATCCCAGTGCTCGGCCAGCAGATCATTCTCGTCAAAGCGCATGAAATCGGCAATCCAGGCATGCGGCAGCCACTTGAAGAGCACGACAATATCGCCCTCTTCCACCATCATGACGGGACGCCACACCGTCCTGTTTGGCCGTTTGGAGGAGACTTCCTCAAAATATTTCCGAATGCCTTCGCGGCCCTGACCGATGCCCGGCGTGTGCTGGATATAGTCAGCACGCACATGGGTATCGAGCATGTCCAGCCGATCCCCGTGCAGGACCCCGTCCATGAATTCCAGCACCAGTTTCTTGCGCTTGCTCAGCGAAGGGTCTTTGGGATCAAACATTTGAAAATACACTCCTGCCGCAGTCAATGGGCGGCCTTTGAAAAACCAAGGCCCATTTATGAGACATTCGCCGATGTTTACAAGCCGCTCAAGACGTCCATCGGATCAATTCGTTGCCGTCCCCTGTCCCTGAAGGCCTCAATATGCAGATGCGCCCGCGTTGAAAGACCACTATTGCCGATCGTCGCAAAAACCTGGCCCTTTCTGATCCTGTCCCCGG
Organism: Rhizobiaceae bacterium; assembly: GCA_029233925.1. Lineage (GTDB taxonomy): Bacteria > Pseudomonadota > Alphaproteobacteria > Rhizobiales > Rhizobiaceae > Hoeflea_A. The sequence goes on along the minus strand of JARGOX010000018.1, from coordinate 14,309 downwards.
CCTTGACCGCATAGGTATCAAGATGGGCGAACCAGACAATAAGGTCATCATCCAGCTGCAACGCAACGGTCTTGCCATAACGCCATTCGCCCCGGAAAAGGTCTGTTGCCTCGATCACCACTCCATCACCCGGTGCAGCAATCGGTGCGCCTTTTTCAGCGCGAATATCTACGCCCTTGTGGATGGTGCCATCGGCCCGCTTGATCCCGAATGGCACGGTCATCTTGCCGCCCTTGACCAGCAAGGGCCCATGATTATTCGGTTCGGCTATGGCAATGCTCATGGCCGCGACGCTGCCCAGCAGCGCCAGACCGGCAATGCCGGCGCGCAGAGCAAGGCTGCCGGAGCCGCCTGCTTTGGTGACGGGTCCATCTTTCAAAATTCTGCAAAGACGCATGTGTAAACTCCCTGTTTTGCCGGTTAAAAATGAGACTGAAAGGCCAATTGGATGTACACCGGAAGCCAGGCGCAGCGCGTCCAGCAATGTCCTGGCATAGGCTTTGCGCTCGATTGCCGTTTTGCCCTTCAGCGCTGCTGCGTCTGCGCGCAATTCACACGATTGATGCCAGCAACTGACGAGATGGCGCAATGCCGGGTTGAACCAGAACAGGCCGGATACCAAGGACAGAATCAGGGCCATTCGCGGATCGCCATGACGCAGATGCTCCTCCTCATGCGCAACGATCAGAGCCAGATTGTCTTGCCGCAACACAGCGGCAAAGACTGCCGGAATGACGATCACCGCACGACGTCCGCCAAAGGCAAAGGGTGCAACGTTTTGTTGCGTAAGCAACAGGGGCCAGCGGCTCGAAATCCCGTCAAGACGTGAAGCTGTTTTGACGCAACGGCTCAGTTCAAGACAGGCGCGGGCGGTCTTGAAAAGATGAAAGGCCAGCCCGGCCAGATAGAGGGCAACGATCACCGGACCAACCCATGAAACGGCTATCCCGTTTGAACCGCCGGCCCAAGGGTTGATCGGCGCTGTCAATTGTCCCAGACCCTGATTCACCTGCGCCATCATCATCACAGTGCCTTCGGCCTCACCACCCAGGTCGGGCAAGGGCAGTCCTGCCACCAAACTGGGCAGGGCAATGGTGGCAATCAGCGCCAGACAGGTGGGCGGGGTGTGCAGATCAGCGCGCATCCCGCGCGCCACAAGTGCTTGCACGAGCCAGACCAGGGCGCCCCATACAAGACTGAAAAGCAGTGTAACGAGGATGGTCATTTGCCCTCATTCTCCTCCAGCAAGGCTTCCAGTTCGGTCAGTTCCTGTTCACTGAGAATGCGGCTGCCGCCAAAGGAAGACGCAGGCATCGGTCCGTCAATCTCCAGAACAGCTTCTGCGAACTGGCGTGTCAGCGCTGCCAGGGTCGACATTTTTCCGATACCCGCCCTGTAGACACGCACACCATGCTTGTCCGAACAGGTCACCATGCCCTTTTCGACCATCCGCTCCAGCGTCTTGCGGGTGGATGACAGCGACCAGTCGAGACGGACGGCAATATGCTCATGCAGTTCCCGCGCGCTCAATTCGGTTTCGGACCACAAAACCTTGAGCAGCGGCAATTCGCTCGGCGACGGTTTCATTTTCAATGCACCTCATGTGATTGATGTCGCATTCGTACGACAAATGTCACATGAGGTCAAGAACACCTGTTTTCACTCGTGTCAAACGCCGGCCATGCAACCGGCTGCAGGCGGCAAACCGATCAGGCCGTTTTGATCTGTGGGTTTCTGCTGCGTTGAACCAATAGCGCGACGAGAATTGCACCGGAAATGACAAACAGCATCACCGACAGGGAGCGCGCATCCTCGGCGCCGAAATAGACCAGCAAGGTCGCCAGCGTTGCACCGCTCATATGGGTGACAAAACCAAATACGGAACCCACGAATCCAGCCATGGAGGGATAGGGATCCAGCACAAGACTGATCGCATTGGAGTAGAAAACGACAAAGCCCATATTGCACAGGATCAGCAGCGGCAGCAGCAGGGCAAGACTCATGTGGCCACTGTAGGCCAGAGCGACAAACAAACCGGAACTGGCAACCATGATGACACTTGCGACAATCAGCGCCGGGACAATGCCGATCGCATTGATCAGCCGGCGATTAATGACCTGCCCGGCGATGATCCCCAGGCCGTGAATGGCGAACAGGGCCGCAAAATACATGCCCGTGATGCCGAATTCATTGGAATAGACCGGCGGAGCGCCAATCAGCACCAGCAGCATGAAGGCCGTGGCCAGCGCCGATGTCACCATGTAGAAAAACGCCTGCGGATTGGTAAACAGCAGCCGCATGTTGCTGATGATCCTGGAGGGATTGAGCGCCTGCCGGTCAAGCCTGCTGATGGTTTCCGGCATCATCGCCAGCATGGCTATCAGCAACAATGTCCAGATGGCCAGGGCGACAAAAATCCACCGCCAACCGGCAAATTCCGCAATCACCGCGCCAACGATGGGCGCCAGCATCGGACCGACTGCAAAAATCGCCGACGCCATGGCCATATTGCGCGCCAGTTCCAGACCTGAAGAAATATCGCGTATGATGGCTCTGCTGGCGATGATCGCTGCGGCGGCGCCCAGACCCTGCATCACCCGAGCGATGATAAGCCAACTGATGGTCGTTGCCAGGATCGCCAGCAATTGGCCGATTGCCAGGATAATGAAACCGGTCAGAAGCGTGCGCCGGCGTCCAAAACGATCCGACGCCGCACCCCATAACAATTGCCCGAAGCCAACCGCCAGAATGAACACCGTCACGGTCCATTGCACGTAGGAAAAGGGCGTCGCAAAGTCCTGCGCCATTTCCGGAAAAGACGGCAGGGTGATGTCCACCGAGAAGGACGAGATGGACATCAAAAGTCCGCAATAGACGACCATTGCGCGTTGGTTCAGCTTCATTGGTCGTTACTGTCCTCGGCCGTGCCGATCCGTTCCATATTGCCAAGCAACAGAGATGCGCTACGCAGGCCGGCGGCGGACCCCATGACCATTTGCGGCAACAGCATCCATTCAAGCGTCCATGCCGATCCCGAACGCTCATTCTCGTGAATAAGCGCTGCATGCATGCCGGACAGAAGCGTTGAATTGAACCTGGACAGCGTGACCAGGATCTCCGCCGAAACCGGGTTTTGCTTGTGCGGCATGGCCGATGAACCACCGCTGCCGGACAGTTTTATTTCTCCGACTTCATTTTGCGCCATCAGCGCGACATCCTGGCCCATTTTTCCAAGGGCGCCGGAAAGCTGCGAGAGCCAATTGGCACATTCCACCAGGGGTCCTCGGCTCGTATGCCAGCATCCCTGGTTTGCAAGGCCCAGTTCCAGCGCCAGCCGTGCAGAGATTTCCGCCTTGTTATCACCCAGCTTGTCGAGCGTGCCGACCGCGCCGCCATATTGCAACCGCAACACTCTGGTTTTCACCGAACCAAGGCTTGCCAGCAAGTCCGCCAATGGCTGGCGCCAGGTATCGAGCTTGTCGGCGACCCTTATGGGCAGCGCCTGTTGCATGCGTGTATGCCCCATCAGCCTGTTTGTTCCAAAACGGCCTTTGGCCTCGTCCAGTTGCTCGCTCAGCGCCACCAGGCGAAGCGCAAGGTCTTCCAGGACGGGTTTCATCCGCAAAACAAGCGCCGTATCAATCACGTCCTGGCTGGTCGCGGCAAAATGCACATGCGATAAAAAGGGTTCCCCTACCGCGGCGCGCAGTTGGCGCACCAGTTCCGGCACGCAGACACCATCGCGCAAGGTGGCGGCCCTGAGAGCCTCCATGTCCGGTGTGAATTGACGACAGGCCTGCTTGATGCAGGCTGCAGCACCCTCAGGCAGAACACCCGCCTGCTCCTGCACAACAGCCAGGGCGGATTCAAATCGCAGCATTGCGTCGATTTCACGCTCTGTGGAAAACCATTCGGCAATCTGCGCATCACCAAGCAGCCCACTGAGAATTGGGTGTTCAAAGACCGATGTACTCATGTTCACTCACCCGAGCCTTGTTGAATTGCAGGCAGCAGAAACCGGGCGCACAGCAAGGCGCAAGAGCGGTTCCCGCCTCCATAGCGTCTAAAGCGCCGTTATGACAGGTTCCGACACCATATCGACAAAGGCCTTGATGGCATCTGAAAGAACAACCGGTTGCTCGATGCAGGGAAGATGACCGGCACCGGGTATCACCTGATAGCGCGATTCGGGAATGAGTTTTGCCAATTCGCCAACCAGTTCCGGCGTTGTTGCCAGATCCTCGGCCCCCACGACACACATGGTCGGCACGGCAATACGCGATGCCTGCGCCGTATAATCCGCATCCCTCAGGGCCGCGCAGGTGCCGCCATATCCCGCCGCCGGTGTGCGGCAGAGCATGTTGCGGTAGCCTGCAAGGTCACCGGGCTGCTCGGTCCGGAACTTTTCCGTAAACCAGCGCTCCAATACGGGCTCGGCCATGCCTTCCAGGCCAATGGACTCCAGCATCTTGATACGCTCGTCCCACAGCTCGGCTGTGCCGATCTTGTGGGCTGTATCACACAGGATCAGCGCCTGTACCAGTTCCGGCCGCTTGGCATAGAGCCCCTGGGCAATCACCCCGCCGACGGAAAGGCCGCAGACAATCGCATTCCTGACATTGAGGTGATCAAGCAGCCCTTCAAGGTCCGCCACATGATCATCCATTGTATAGGGCGACGTGCCCAGATCAGACAATCCATGGCCACGCTTGTCGTAGGTGACAATGGCAAATTCACCAACAAGCCTGACAATCACGTCGCGCCAGATTCTGAAATCCGTACCAAGCGAGTTGGAAAAGACAATGACGGGCTTGCCTTCCGGCGCACCAATCAGTTGATAATGCAGCGTAATTCCATTGATCTGGGCAAATTGCACTCTGTCTCTCCTTCACTCATATATCCTGACATATATCCTGGCCCGCAGCCCGTGACCGCTCAGGCCCGGTGGGACGAGACCTATGGTATCAAAGCAGATCAATTTACACAGGTAAAATGAATTTAATCACCCTACCCATATCGGTTGCGGTATGCGTAAGCGACGATCCCACTGCAATCATATCAACTCAGGTCAGGTGACTGTCCCGCGCACATTGAATTTTTCCTGCTTCCACGCGCCGCTTTGCAGGATGTCATGGAGATGTTCGACAGCATCAAAGACATCCACAAAACGCACATAGAGCGGGGTGAAACCAAAACGCAGAATATCCGGCGCCCTGAAATCGCCGATGACGTCGCGGGCGATCAGCGCCTGCATGATCGCAAAGGCATTGTCGTGGGTAAAGCTGGCCTGACTGCCGCGCGCTTCTGCATCCCGCGGACTGGCCAGCGTCAGACCAAAGCCGCCGCAGCGCTCTTCGACCAGCTTTATGAACAGGGTGCTCAGCGCCTTGGACTTGGACCTGATGTCCTCCAGCGATACCTCGTTCCATATATCCAGAGCCGCATCCAGCGCCACCAACGACAGGATCGGCGGCGTGCCGGTCAGAAACCGGTCAATGCTCTGGGCACCATCATAGGAGGATTCAAAGGCAAAGGGCGCCTTGTGGCCATACCAGCCGGATAGAGGCTGTACAGCAACCTTCTGAAGCCGCGGCGCGACATAGACAAAGGCAGGCGCTCCGGGGCCGCCATTGAGATATTTGTAACCGCAGCCAATGGCAAAATCAGCGTCTGCTGCGGCAAGATCAACCGGCAGGGCGCCAGCCGAATGGGCAAGATCCCAGACCATCAGCGCGCCGGCCGCATGGACATTTTCCGTTACCTTTTTCATGTCATGCACCGCACCGCTGCGATAATTCACATGGGTCAGCATGACAACGGCCACATCATCGCCAATGGCATCGTCCAGTTCATCCACGCTATCGATCAGCCTGAGCGTGTGGCCTCTTTCGGCAAATTCGGCGATACCCTCGGCAATATAGAGATCGGTAGGAAAATTGCTCCGCTCCGAAACGATCACCTTGCGATCAGGCCGCAGGGTGATGGCCGACGCCAGAACCTTGAAGAGATTGACCGAGGTGGAATCCGTCACCACCACATCATAGGTTCCGGCGCCGATCAGCGGTGCGATCTTGCCACCAATGGCCTGCGGCAGCAGGAACCAGCCGGCACTGTTCCAGGAGGCAATCAGATCCTGCCCCCATTCCTTCTCCAGACAATTGTGCACGCGTTCCCTGACGCAGGCCTGCATCGGCCCCAGAGAATTGCCGTCGAGATAGATCAGCCCTTCACGCAGGACAAAGGAAACCCGCAAATGCGCCAATGTGTCCTGCCTGTCCAGCTCCAAAGCTGCATTGCGATCGGTGTGCATTCATCTGTCTCCAGCAAGTTGGCCTGATTTATTTTAAGTCTAAAATAAAAAGCACCTGATTTGCAAACCCATTCCGCCTGTTGTCATAAGAAAGCTTTGGCCAGTCATTGACGCGACCGGGCACATCTGTTTTTTCAGCCCGGTGTGGTAAAGCTTACCACTCAGGACATCCGATGAAACACTTGCATGAAGACAGTGAACCCATTTGACGGATAACACAGAACACCCCCGCTTTCACACGGGCTCTCACGCAAACTCTCACGGGGGCCATCGCCGTATCAGCATTTTTGGTTCCACCGGCTCCATCGGATGCAACACGCTGGATGTGATGGCGCATCTGGGTGGCCGCGACGCCTTTCAGGTCTGTGCCGTTAGCGGCAGGAGCAATATTGATTTGCTGGCGCGGCAAGCCAGGGAATGCGGCGCTGAAATCGCCATCACGGCCGACGAAGCGCGCTACACCCAACTGAAGGAAGCCCTGTCGGGAACCGGCATAGAAGTCGCCGCCGGCGAGGCCGCCCTGATTGAAGCCGCCGGACGCGACACCGAGTGGGTCATGGCCGGCATTGTCGGCATGGCAGGGCTTGCGCCCACACTGGCAGCCGCCAGAAGGGGCGCGGACATAGCGCTTGCCAACAAGGAATGTCTGGTTTCGGCCGGTACATTGTTCCAAAGGGAGATCGAAAGGGCGGGCGGACGCCTGTTGCCGGTCGACAGCGAGCACAATGCCATCCATCAGGTTTTTGACCGGCACCAGCGTGACAGTGTAGAACGCATCATTCTGACCGCTTCGGGTGGCCCCTTCAGGTCTTTCAGTTCTGAAGAAATGGCGCGCGTCACACCTGCTATGGCAGCCGACCATCCCAATTGGTCCATGGGCCTGAAAATATCCATCGACAGCGCATCCATGTTCAACAAGGCGCTGGAAATGATCGAGGCAATGCATCTGTTCGATCTGCGCCCGCAACAGATTGAAGTCATCATTCACCCGCAATCGGTCATTCATTCCATGGTCGGATATCATGACGGTTCCGTATTGGCACAGCTTGGCACCCCCGACATGCGCACGGCCATCGGCTATTGCCTGGCCTATCCGCAACGGCCGTGCCTGCCGGTCGAACGGCTGGATTTTGCCCGCCTGGCCCAACTGGATTTTGAAAAGCCTGACGAAACCCGGTTTCCACCCCTGCGCCTGGCCCGTCAGGCGATGGAAAAAGGCGGCCTGCTTGGCGCCATCCTCAACGGCGCCAAGGAAATTGCCCTTGAAGCCTTTATCGAGGAAAAGATCGGTTTTCTGGAAATGGCCGATATTGTCGAAACGGTCATGGAAAGGCTGGGGGCCGGCGTGCCTGCCATCGATATTCAGGCTGTTTACGAGGCGGATGCAGCCGCCCGCATGCTGGCCCGGGAACTTGTTGGCGACTGATGCGTTTGTCTTAAAAAAGCAGGGATGGAAATCCGCAGGAAAATTCGTTCACCCTGCATTCATCCTGTGCAGGTTAATGACCTGCAGCGCGTCTTGATCGCCCTCTTGTGGCAACGCATCCGGACGCACACTGATGCACATTGTCGCGACATGATCGATCGGTTGTGCTGCGATTTGATACGATATATTCTAAAGGAAGCTTTCCTGCCGTGGGAAAGCACACGGAGGGTTGAAATGAAAAAGATTCTGGCACTTGCTCTTGTCGTGGCCGCACTTGCAGGCTGCACACCGACACAACAGGGAGCCACCATTGGCGCAGGAACAGGTGCTGCCATCGGCGCAGTCGCATCCGGCTCCGTTGAAGGCGCATTGGTCGGCGCGGCCATCGGCGGCGTTGCCGGCGCTGTCATCGGTCGCGTTTCTGAAGGGTCGAACCAGTGTTATTACAACGACAAATACGGTCGTCAATATACCGCCAGGTGCCCTTCAAACTACTAAATCGAAGTGATCGGATCCAACGACACGAGTTGGACTTGGATGCCTTGACGATTGCGTTGCCGGATACGTCCGGCGGCGCAACTGTGGTGCTTTGGCGCCGAGCAATCACATGCTGATATCTTTGCCCAACCGGGCTTCGACTGCAGCCAGCCCCCTGTCGAGGGCGTCGAAATCCGTTTCGCCCATGACATCCCTGAGCTTGAGCTGAAAAGCATGGGCGAGTTGCGCCAGCTCTCGGTAATTACGCGCGCCTTCGCGGGTCAATGCCAGCCGCTCCACACGGCGATCCTGTTCATCAATTGATCTTTTCAGCCATTTTCGCTCTTCCAGCGATTGCACGGCGCGACTGACCTTAGTCTTGTGCATGGAAGAGTGCGCCCCGATGGCTGTCGCCGTCAAAGTCCCGTATTGTCCCAGCGTCGCAAGGGTGCGCCATTCCGGCCGGGTCAGGCCTGCGCGGTCCTTGTAGATTCGCGCAAACTGACGGCTCACCAGCTCCGCCGCCCGGTTCAGCTTGTAGGGAATGAAGGCCTCCAGCGCCAAAAACGTCTTTTCTTCGTCTTCCAAGAACAACTCCGTTTGATAGTTACAAATTGGATTGTTACATATGCAACGATTATGAATGAGATGGAAGTGAGGGATATCATGGCAGACGCCTATATGCCGGGTTTCGGCAATGATTTTGAAACGGAATCACTGCCCAACGCACTGCCACAGGGGCAGAACAGTCCGCAAAAGTGCAATTACGGCCTTTATGCCGAGCAGCTTTCCGGTTCACCATTCACAGCGCCGCGCGGCACCAATGAACGCTCCTGGCTATACCGCATCCGGCCAAGCGTGCGCCACACGGGGAAATTCGCCACCCACAAGCGCGATCTGTGGAAGACAGCGCCGCATGTCAGCGATCCGACCATGCCCATCAGCCAGTTGCGCTGGGATCCCGTTCCCATGCCGACGGAAAAGACCAATTTCATCGACGGCATTCGCACCATGACCACCGCCGGTGATGTCCATACCCAGGTCGGCATGGCCACCCATGTCTATGTCTGCAATACGGCCATGGTGGACGACTATTTCTTCAACGCCGATGCCGAATTGCTGATCGTCCCTCAAACCGGCACGCTGCAGGTCTTCACCGAAATGGGGAAAATGACCGTTGCGCCGGCTGAAATCTGCATCATTCCGCGCGGCATGATTTTCCAGGTCACGCCGCAGGCGGGCGAAGCACGCGGCTATATCTGTGAGAATTACGGCGCCAAGTTCACCTTGCCCGACCGTGGTCCGATCGGCGCCAATTGCCTTGCCAATCCGCGGGATTTCAAGACTCCGGTCGCCGCCTGGGAAGACAAGGAGACCGATTGCCAGGTGCATGTGAAATGGTGTGGCAACTTCTATGTGACCGAAATCGGCCATTCACCGCTGGATGTCATTGCCTGGCACGGCAATTATGCGCCGTTCAAATATGATCTCAATACGTTTTCGCCTGTCGGCGCCGTTCTGTTCGACCACCCGGATCCATCAATTTTCACCGTTTTGACCGCACCCAGCGGTGAGGCGGGAACGGCCAATATCGATTTCGTCATATTCCCGCCCCGCTGGCTGGTCACCGAAAACACCTTCCGGCCACCCTGGTATCACCGCAACATCATGTCGGAATTCATGGGCCTCATACATGGTCAATACGATGCCAAGGAAGAAGGGTTTGTTCCCGGCGGCATGAGTCTGCATAATATGATGCTCCCGCATGGCCCTGATACAATGGGCTTCATGAAGGCTTCAACCGTGGAACTGGCGCCCGTCAAGCTTGACCACACCATCGCTTTCATGTTCGAGACACGGTTCCCGCAGCATCTGACGGACTATGCTTTGGAACTGGATACGCTGCAGGACGACTATATCGATTGCTGGAAAGGCCTGAAGAAGCGCTTTGACGGCACAATTGAAGGGAACTGGGACTGACATGAAACTGGCAACACTCAAAGACGGCTCGCGCGATGGCAAGCTTGCCGTCGTTTCCAAAGACCTGACACAGTGCACGGTCGTCAACCATATCGCACCGACCCTGCAGGCTGCACTCGACGACTGGACACATGCCGGGCCGCGCCTGATCAGGGCTGCTGAAGCCCTCGAAACCGGAGCTCAGCCAACCGAGCGGTTTCACGAGCACCATGCCCTGTCACCATTGCCGCGGGCCTATCAGTGGGCCGACGGTTCCGCCTATGTCAATCATGTGGAACTGGTGCGCAAGGCGCGCAACGCCGAAATGCCGCCGAGCTTCTGGACCGATCCGCTGATGTATCAGGGCGGTTCTGATGCCTTTCTGGCACCGCGCCATCCGATCCTCATCGAAGACGAGGCCTTCGGCATCGACATGGAAGGCGAAGTCGCCGTCATCGTCGATGACGTTCCCATGGGCGCCAGCCTGGAAGAGGCCCGCGCCGCCATCCGGCTTGTCATGCTGGTCAATGATGTATCGCTGCGTGGCCTGATCCCGGCTGAACTTGGCAAGGGCTTCGGGTTTTTCCAGTCCAAACCATCATCGGCCTTTTCACCGGTCACCGTTTCGCCAGACGAATTGGGCGATGCCTGGGACGGCGGCAAACTTCATCTGCCGCTGCGTGTGGATTTCAATGGCGCACCCTTTGGCCGCGCCAATGCCGGCATCGACATGACCTTCGACTTCCCGCAGCTCATTGCCCATGCCGCCAAGACACGTCCGCTTTCAGCCGGCGCCATTATCGGGTCGGGAACGGTCTCCAACAAATTGGCTGACGGCACGCCTGGAAAACCGGTCTCCGAAGGCGGCGCAGGCTATTCCTGCATTGCCGAAATCCGCATGATCGAAACGATCAACAGCGGCAAGCCGACAACACCATTCATGAAATTCGGCGATACCGTGCGCATTGAGATGTTCGGCGAAGACGGCCACTCCATCTTCGGCGCCATCGAACAGACGGTCGAACAATACAAGAAGGAAGCCTGACACTATGGCCAAGGAATTTGCCTCCCGCTCCGACATGACCGAAAAGAAGATCACCTTCTCCGAGATCGGTCGTGACCTTTGGGCATTCACCGCCGAGGGTGATCCCAATACGGGTGTGATCATCGGTGATGACTGCGTCATGATTGTCGATGCACAGGCCACGCCGCGTCTGGCGGCCAAGGTGGTCGAGAATATTCGCACCGTTACCGACAAGCCGATCAAATATGTCGTACTGTCGCATTATCACGCGGTGCGGGTTCTGGGCGCTTCGGCCTATAATGCCGAGCAGATCATCGCCTCGCAAACCTGTCGCGCCATGGTGGCAGAGCGTGGCCAGGAAGACTGGGATTCGGAATTTGAGCGTTTCCCGAGACTTTTCCAGGGCCATGAGAGCATTCCCGGCCTGACCTGGCCGACCATGACCTTCACCAACAAGATGAGCGTCTATCTGGGCAAGCGCCGGGTCGACCTGATGCATCTGGGACGGGCCCATACGGCTGGCGATATTGTCGCCTGGGTGCCCGATGAAGAAGTCATGTTCACCGGTGACATCGTGGAATATCATTCGGCCTGCTATTGCGGCGACGGCCATTTTGGCGACTGGGGCAAGACGCTTGACGCCATCAGCGCCTTCAAACCGCGCGCCATTGCGCCGGGCCGGGGCGATGCACTGGTCGGTGACGAGATGGTCACGGCGGCCATTGAAAACACCCGTGACTTTGTCGAAAGCACCTACCGCCCGGCCGCAGCCGTGGCGGCCCGTGGCGGCACATTGAAAGAGGCATGGGACGCGGTGCGGGCCGATTGTGACCCGAAGTTCTCCGACTATGCGATCTATGAACATTGCTTGCCCTTCAATGTGGCGCGCGCCTATGACGAGGCGCTGGGCATGGACACGCCGCGCATCTGGACAGCCGAGCGCGACAAGCAGATGTGGGGATCCCTGCAGGGCTGACCAACGCAACACCAAACGGGAGGCCTGTTTTTGAACAAGGTTTTCGAAACGCCGCTTTATCCCTATCACCGGTCGCCGGATCAGGACGCAGCCACGCCTGCCCGTCATCCGGTGATCGTCATCGGTGCCGGCCCTGTCGGGCTGGCGGCGGCGATTGATCTGGCCCAAAACGATGTCCCGGTCATTGTCGTCGATGAAAACGACAAGGTCAGCTGGGGCTCACGGGCTATCTGCTACGCCAAACGGCCGCTGGAGATTCTCGACCGTCTGGGCTGCGGCGACGAATTCGTCGACAAGGGTGTCCTGTGGAATCTCGGCAAGGTGTTTTTTGGCGACCGGAACATCTATGCCTTTGATCTGCTGCCGGAAAAGGGCCACAAACGCCCGGCCTTCATCAACCTGCAGCAATATCATTTCGAGGAATATCTGGTGCAGCGCGTGCTGGCCTTGCAGGCTCAGGGCAAGCCCATCGAAATTCGCGGAAACAATCGTGTCACCCATGTGGAACAGGGTGAAAAATCGGTCCTTCTGTCCATCGATACGCCGGATGGTCCCTACCAGATAGCCTGCGACTGGCTGATTGCCTGTGATGGCGCGACCTCGCCCGTGCGGCGCGCCATGGGACTGGATTTTGTCGGCCGGGTGTTCGAAGACAATTTTCTCATCGCCGATGTCATCATGGAAGCCGGGTTTCCGACCGAACGCTGGTTCTGGTTTGATCCGCCTTTCAACCGCAACCAGTCCGCCCTTCTCCACAAGCAGCCGGACAATGTCTGGCGCATCGATCTGCAACTCGGTCATGACATCGACAAGGACGAGGAAAAGAAACACGAGAATGTCATCCCGCGCCTCAAGGCGATGCTGGGCGAGGATGCCAAATTCGAACTTGAATGGGTCTCCATCTATACGTTCCAGTGTCGGCGCATGGAAAAATTCCGCCACAACCGCGTGCTTTTTGCCGGTGATTCGGCCCATCAGGTCTCGCCATTCGGGGCCAGGGGCGCCAATTCCGGTGTCCAGGACACCGACAATCTGGTCTGGAAGCTGAAACTGGTGATCGAGGGCAAGGCGCCGGAAAGCCTGCTGGACAGCTATGACCATGAATGCGTCATGGCAGCAGAGGAGAACATCCTGAACTCCTCGCGCTCGACGGATTTCATCACGCCGAAATCCGATGTCAGCCGCAACTTTCGCAACGCTGTCCTGGATCTGTCGGAACAATTCGAATTTGCCCGTCCTCTGGTCAACTCCGGCCGGCTGTCGGTGCCCTGCATCTTCGACGGCTCGCCGCTCAACAGCGATGACCACCCGCTGTTGCCGACACGCACGAGGCCCGGCGCACCGGCCAGTGATGCACCTGTCGCCGATGGCTGGCTGATGGATATCCTCGGCCATGGCTTCCAGTTGCTGGCGATCAACATGGCGGTTCCAGCCACCATGAAAGTGGATGGCATTGCTGTCAGCACGGTATCGGTGGACACAGCAGCAAACGACCCTGATGGCTTCATCCGTGAACGCTATCTGGGCGAGGCTGAACAGGCCGTCTACCTGGTCCGCCCCGATCAGCGCATTGCTGCGCGCTGGATCGATTTCGACAAAAATGCCGTCGCCACGGCCGTCAGGCGCGCTATTGGCCTGCCTGTTGAGGACATCTGATGACAAAACTGAATACCAAAAACAATATAAGCAAGCCGGATGATTTTTATGCGGAACTGCTGGCTGCACATGAGGGACTGAGCAAAGCGCAAAGCGATGCTTTCAACGCCCGTCTCATACTGCTTCTTGCCAATCATGTCGGCGATCAGGACATTCTGTCCGAGGCGCTGCAGGCGGCAAAACTGGAGCAGAACCAGGCGGGACAGAGCGGTTCACGACCAAATGGAAACATTTGATGGCGGAAAGCCGGTTCACTCGGCAAGGCGCGTCGCGCAGCGCGATGTGGTGCATCGGGCAAGCGGCGCAACGTAGCCGATGGGCCGGCTTTCCCCACCCATTGAAGAAAGGGTGTTATTTCAATCCGGAGCAAGAGAGGGCCGATCGATTTTGCCCGCTGCTCGCGTTGACTTGCGCTTATGGTGGGGGGCACCACCGCGCGCAAGTCGCCTAATCAGCAACCAAAATCGATTCGGTCAAATGA
>JARGOX010000017.1 GCA_029233925.1 Rhizobiaceae bacterium | reverse complement strand
TCCAGTCCTCTGGAAAGGCAGCGGTGTCAGATCAAGTCGAGTCTTCTACACATAACGGTGCGATGATGTCACACACCCCTTCCGGTCAGCGTCTGGCGATAGAGATTCAGGACCGCTTCGCTGTCCACCCCTCGACAGACCCTGATTTTTGGCCTTCCAGCCCAATCGCAGGATTCCGCGTCGTGGCCCTCCGGCTTTGCAAGGGTTTGTCCGATGCTATCACCATGATCGATGACGCGCACCGGACGATCGATTGTTTCGAAGAATTCGGGGTGCAGCGCATAGGCGACTGCGCTTGAATCATGGACGGGGAAACCATCTAGATTGATCGTTTTCCTGTGAAAGTCCTGGTAGCCGTGGGAAACCTTTCGCACAAAGGTGCCATCATCGCCCGTCGTCGCCAGATCGGACAAGTACTGGTCGCTCATTACCGTTTCCATGGTGACATCCAGGCCAACCATGGCAACAGGCCAATCTGCTGCCAATACGAGATTGGCAGCATGCGGATCGCCGATGATATTGGCCTCCGCCACTGCAGTGACATTGCCGCAATGGCCGTTGTAACCAAAGGCCCCACCCATGATCACCACCTGTTTGACCAGAGGTGCAATTCCCGGATCTTCGGCAAGCGCCTGGGCAAGGTTGGTCATCCGGCCCACTGCGATAATGGTGATTTCATGCGGATGTGCGCGCACAAGCTTGATGATCAACTGGTGTGCAGGAATCATGTCAGCCCGCGCCACATTGCGCACCGGGAGCGGAATGTCTCCCAAACCATTGTCACCATGCACGAAAGCCGGTGGCTCACCGGGCGCCACCACAAGAGGCAACCCCGCTCCGCGCGCCACAGGCGCCGAAAAACCGTACTGGTCTTTCAGATACAGGGCATTGAAAACCACCTGATCCAGCGATGCATTGCCGAAGACAGTAGTCACCCCGAGAAGCGCGATGCGCGGATGGCGCGCCAGCAACAGCAGGGCCATGGCGTCGTCCACGCCGGGATCGGTGTCAAAAAGTACCTTCATCTTTGTCAATGAACTGTTCCTATCGTTTTCTGTTTCGCCTGCCGCAGCCCGTAAAGAGCAAGCGCCAGAACGGTCACCACATAGGGCGCGGCCTGCAGCAATTCGCTGGGGAGCCCCTCTCCGGCCAAGGCAATGGCCAGCACATCGACGCTGCCCAGCAACAAGGACGCCGCAAGCGTGCCATAGGCGCCACCCGCACCCATCACCTCAGCGGCAAGCGCAATAAAACCCCGGCCTGCCGTCATGTTCTGGGAGAACCAGCTGACATAGCCCATGGAAAGGAAGGCACCGCCCGCCCCGGCAAAAACCCCGCACAGCAGGAACGCCTGCAATTGCAATCGAATAACCGAAAGACCGGTCGCTTTGGCAGCCTCGGGATTTTCACCGACCGCACGCATCCGCAGACCCGTAGGGGTGCGCATCATGAAGATGGCAACCGCTGGAACGGACAGAAATGCCACATAGGTCAGGATATGATGCCCCGACAAGATAGTGCCAAGAACCGGAAGGTCCTGCACCCAGGGTATGTGCACCGACGGCAGGACTTCACTGTCCAGCGTTCCGGAGATTCCTTTCTCGCCGGTCAGGGAAAAAAGCGCCAGGATCGTGCCCGCCGAAGCGGCAAGGTTGAGCGCAATACCGGACAGAAACAGGTTCGCCCTGAGCACATGGACGGCAAAGGACATGAACAGCCCGCCGACCATGCCCGCCACGATCGCGGCGATCAGCCCCACGGTCGCGCTTCCCGTATAGGCGCTGAAGACCACCCCGCAAAAGGCGCCACTGAGCATCATCCCCTCGGCGCCAATATTGACCACACCGGCGCGTTCGGAAATCAACACCCCCATCGCCACCAGAATGATCGGCGTCGACACGCGCAGGATGGCCGCGAAAAATTCCGGGCTCAAAAGACTTGCAGCCAGATCCATCATTGTGCCGCCTCGCCCCTGTTACCCTGCACAAATTTGCGCAGCGCCGGGTGTTGAAAAATTGCCACGGATGTGACGCAGATCATCACCAGCGCCTGTATCAGCGACACGATTTCCGTTGGAACACCGAACGCCCGCGAAACGAGATCTCCGCCGACCTGAAGGTATCCGATAAACAGCGCAGCCGGAATGATCAGGATCGGATTGTCACGCGCGATGATGGCGACAATCACCCCGGTCCAGCCGTTCCCTGTGGTATTTTGCCAGGTGAACCGCGAGTAGAGGCCAAGCATCTCTATGCCTCCGGCAAAGGCGGCGATCATCCCGCCGATCACCTGGATCCTGATATTCAGCGCAACTGAATTCAAACCCAGATGTCTGGAAAAATCATTGCCGGTGCCGGAAATCCGCACTTCAAGGCCCTGTGACGTTCGGTTCAGGTAAATGGCGCCAATGATGCAGGCGACAACCGCGACGATGGATCCGATGTGTATGCGGGTACGCGGAATCAGCGATTCAAAACGATATTCTGCCGGGAACCGGTCGGAGGACAGCATCGCTGCGGTGGGGTCGCGCAGGTAATAATTGAGGACAAATAGACCAATGAAAACGGCTGCGTAGTTGAGCATCAGGGACGACACCAGTTCGGATGCCCCTGTCGTCGCCTTCACAATGCCCGGAATCCCGCAAACCAGACTGCCGACAATTGCGCCGGCCAGCAGGGCGAGTGGAATGCCCACCAGCGGTGGAAGCGGCATCCACAGCACCATGGCAGCGGTGGTCAGGCCGCCAAGGAAGAACGATCCTTCAACGCCCAGATTGAACGCACCGCAACGGAACATCAGCACAACCGCAAGGGCTGTCAGCATGGATGGGGTCGCCAGTTCGACAATATTGCCCATATATCTGGTTTTTTCGAAGGGGCCCAGCAGGAAGCGGCTGAGCACCTCACCGGGTTCCGGATAGAGCAAGGCCACTGGCACCAGGACGACCAGCAGGACAAACAGGCAGAAGCCAACGGTGATTGCGGTCGATGCAAAGGCCGATCTGATCATGATGCTTTCTCCAGACCGAGCATGTAGGGCCCCAGGCGCTCAGGCGTTAGACCGTCATTTTCCAGAACAACGGCGATCCGACCGTCAAACATCACGGCGACACGATCCGAAAGCTGCAGCAATTCATCCAGATCGGAGGTGACCAGCAAGATGGCAGTGCCGTTTTGCGACAGGCGCAACAATTCACCATGAATCATGGCTGCTGCCGCCACATCAATGCCACGGGTCGGCTGGTTGACGATCAGGAACTTCGGGTTCGAGGAAAATTCGCGTGCCGCAACAAGTTTCTGGGCGTTGCCTCCAGACAGCGAATTCAGTGGTTCTCGCGGACCAAGGCAACGCACATTGAATGTCTTGATCAGTTCATTGGTGCGCGCAACCATGGCGTCAACCCGCAGGAACGGTCCCCGGGTAAATTGTTTGTCGCGGTGAGATCCGGCCATGACATTGTCAACAAGGCTCATATGGGGAGCGCCGCCAATCTGGAACCGATCTCCCGGCAGATGCGCCATGCCGGCACGCCGCCAGTCGAGTGTCGTTGCCAGCGCCATCGGCCTGCCAAGCAACGAGATATCGCCTTCATCGGGCTGGACGTTGCCACACAGCAGATCGACCACACCCTCCTGGCCGCTGCCATCAACCCCGGCAATGCCGAGAATTTCGCCAGCCCGTATGGTCAGATCGATCGCGTCAATGCGCCGATCGGAATCACCCGTGGCCACAGTGGCCTTCTTTACGACAACGACGGGTGTCGCCGCGCTCAAGTCCCGTTGGTTCCGGCTGGCCCTTGTGACGTCGACCCCCATGACAAGTTTGGAGATGGCCGCATCCGACATTTCCGAAAGTACACCATCCTCGACCACTTCGCCCGAACGGATCACCGTGATCCGATTAGCGAGAGCACGCACCTCGTGCAGCTTGTGCGATATGAAAATGATGGTCACGCCACGCGCCCGCAAAGAGCGCAGCTGTTCAAACAGCTCCTGCGTCTCCTGAGGTGTCAGCACAGCCGATGGTTCATCCAGGATCAACAGCCGCGTGTTGCGCGAAAGTGCCTTCAGAATTTCCACTTTCTGCTGCGCCGCGACGGAAAGCGAACCCACTTTGGTCTCCGGGTCAACGTCCAGAGAGAATTTTTGCGCCAGTTCCCGGACCCGGTCGGCTGCCGCGCGCCTGTCAATCAGCAAGCCGCGCCTCGGCTCCTGTCCAAGCGCCAGATTTTCCGCAACGCTCAAGGACCGGATCAGCGAAAAATGCTGATGCACCATGCCGATACCCATGTCTCCGGCGACATTGGGATCGGCAATGCGCTTTTGGCGTCCCTCATAATGGATTGTGCCCTGTGTCGGCTGCTCGATACCAGCCAGAATTTTCATCAGGGTGGATTTTCCAGCACCATTCTCACCGCAGACAGCAAGAATATCTCCCTCGATGACCTGGAAACTCACATTTCGAAGGGCAACGGTGCCATTTGGATAGGTCTTGCCAATCTCCCGGAATTCCACCAATGCCTTTTGTGGCGCGGTTTCATCTCCTGTCATCTGCATACCTGCCTTCGACATGGCCGCGCTTCAGGGGCCAAGACGCACTGAATGCCCACGCGGAAAATTCCGGTTTAAAATGCCCCGGCGCAATGCGCCGGGACAAGCCCGATATTTCGCCCGGGTTCATTTCTAGGGTCGTACAGCCGTTCGAATGGCTTCGATCTCGGCGGTATCCTTGCCGAATGCCGATTCAACCACGATGTCACCGTTGATAATGGCCGCTTCCGCCGCATTGATCTTCGCCTTCACATCATCCGACACCACGCTGGCCATGACCCCGTCCTTGACAATGCCAACGCCGCCTTCCTTCAGTCCCAGTGCCTCGAACTGGCCAAGTGGTACAGCATCGTCGAACAACAGGTCGATGGTGCGTGCAACCGTGACGTCGATATTCTTCATCACCGAGGTCACCACGCGATCAGCCAGTGCCGGATCGCTTTCCCGGAAAATGAGCTCCTGGTCCGAATTCACCCCGATGGCCCATTGCCCGGTTTCCTTGGCGGCGTCCAACTGGCCAAGACCGGTCAGTCCCGCCACATTGAAACCGATGGCTGTCCCCGTTCGATATTGAGCCAGCGACAATTCCTTGCCGCGCGCCGCATCTTCAAAGGAGCCGGCAAAACTCACGGCAACCTTCACGTCCGGTTTTACCGATTGGGCACCGGTGACATAGCCAAGGAAAAAATCATTGATGACGGGAATATCGAATGCCCCCAGCATGCCCAGATGCGTGCCTTTGACATTGGTCCCTTCAGCCAGCATGCCGGCGGCCATGACACCGGCCAAATAGGATGCTTCATTGGCCTTGTAGACAACCGAATAGATATTTTGCAGATCACCGGCACCTTCCGGCAGAAACCCGTCAATCAGCACATAGTTCTGATTGGGATATTCCTGCGCAATTTCTGCCAACAACTCGCCGATTTCGAATGTGATCGTGAAGACAAGGTCGTAGTCCTCTTCAGAAGCATCCTGCAAAAACGAGCGCCATTTGCTCTTGTCTACGCCCATTTCAACGATACGGATTTCCAGATCATCACCGTATTTCGCCTTGGCGTCCTGCATCCCCCTTGCGGCAGAATCGAAAAACGATTTGTCGCCCAAAGTGCCATTGGCCAGGAATATGGCACGCTTGGCATCGGCTGCCTGCGCCGCACTGGGCAATGTCGCAGCCAAAAGGCCGCCCGATAGTCCAGCCAATACCATGGTGGAAAATACTCTTCGGTTGAATCTCATCATATGCTCCCTGTTTGTTTCTGTCCTGATACTCGGTTCGGCGGAAGGCAGACCTGCCGCCCGTTTGTTCAGTGTTGCGCCTGCTGCTCTCTGCTCAGTTTTTCGCCTGCTGCTCAAGGCGATAGATGGTTTCCAGAACCACCTTGATTTCTTCCTCCCAGCCCTGCTTCAGTCTGACGTTCTCGCCTTCGATGAACTCCTGGTTCACATGGTTCATCGAAGCGGCGCAAATACAGGCCGCACGCAGGTTGCGCTTGTGGCCGATCGTGTAGAGTGCCGAGGCCTCCATCTCGACATTCATCACACCCAGTTTGACCAGATGATCAAACCACTCCGGCGTTTCGCCATAGAACGCGTCATCGGTCGCACCGATACCCCAGTGAACGCCAATGTCGGTGTCGGCCAGCATTTCCCTGGCGGTCTGGATCAGCGCATGGGTCACCTCCAGATCCGCTACGGCGGGGAAATTGTCCGGGACATAGAATTTCGACGTGCCTTCGTTTTTCATGGACGCCGTATTGATGACCAGATCGCCAATTTTGATATCCGGCTTGAGGGCGGCGCTGGATCCGATGCGAATGAATGTGTGCACACCGATATTGGCCAGTTCTTCCATGGCAATGGCCGCCGAAGGACACCCCATGCCGGTGGAGCACACGGTAACCTTGATGCCCTTGTAAAATCCGGAAAAACTTTTGTGTTCGCGCTTGTGGCCGACCAGAACCGCGTCATCAAGATATTTGGCGACGATATCGCTGCGCGCCGGATCGCCAGGCAGCAAGGCATAGCCACCGACATCATCTTTCGAAAGATCGATATGATACTGCTTTGCAATGCCGAGCGTCAGTTCGCTCTTGTTCGTGATTGACATTCAGTGCACCCTATTTGCTTGTCATGGCCATTCTTCGCGAACAAGGAACCCGTTCCCGGCGAGGGCAAAGTGATCGCTGGTCGCGGCGAATGAAATGCGTCGGTCGATGAAGTATGTTTCAGCCCTGCTTCATCATCAATGACCGAGACGCAAAACAGGTGAATTGACTGAAAACAATTTAATTATTTTATATCAACAGGTTAATGTGAATAATCCAAAAAAGACTGTTCCGAATTCGGAGAGATGCGTCCAATATATTGGATGATGCCACCAGGTGGCGACCGAGCCGAAATCAGGTGGATAACGCCTCAGCTGGTAGGATCGGACGCATGACATATAGACAGGGAAGCCCGACGCATGGCTGAATTGGCCGAAACCAAAGACATTTACTGCTTCGTGCAAATCGCCCGGACGGGAAGCCTCACCCAGGCGGCGGTGGAATCGCATATTTCCAAATCCACACTCAGCCATGCCCTCAGACGTCTGGAAGATACGCTTGGCGTGGAATTATTCATTCGCTCGGCACGCGGTTTGGCTCTGACAGATGCCGGCAAAGCCTATCTGGAATATTCGCAGAAAATCCTGGACATGTGTGAGACTGCCACCAGTGCGGCAATGAATGCTCATTCGTCCTATGCAGGCCGGGTGCGTCTTGCCGGCGGCACCGAATTTGGAACACTCATTTTGGGCGTTGCGACCCTGTTCCTGTCGCGCAAACATCCCGATATGCTGTTTGAGACGCGCGTCTACCCCCAGGAAACATTGCTGACCGGTCAACACGATTTTGATTGTTTTGTCTGTGTTGGACAGCCGCCGGATTCTGACCTGCTTTGCCGCAAACTGGGGTCCGTCGTCTATCGGCTCTATGCCAGCCCGAAATTCCTGCGGGTCAATGGCACCCCGCGCCACGTGGATGATCTGAGCGGATTGACCGGTGTCCGCTACAATCGCACCGGCATTCCCGAAACCTGGCAGTTGAACCGAAGTGGTGAAGCCGTATCAGCCGAGGCCCGGTTCCGCTTTGATGTCGACGACTACTGGATGGCAAAATATTATGTCGTCGCCGGTGAAGCCGTCGGCTACCTGCCGGATTTCTTTGTGCGTTACGAGGTGGAGCAAGGCGCCCTGGTTCCGGTGCTACCCGATCATGAATCAGAAGAACTGAACATCTGGGTTCTCTATCCGCAGGCACGACACCGCAATCCCCGGGTGAAATTGGCCGTCGACGCGCTTTGCGAGAATTTTGGCCGGTTCATTGTGGATCCAGGATATTCCATGACCCCGCAGATCATGAACAACATATCCAGATGACCGAAGCAGATTACCAAAGATCGATGATGGCGGCGCTATTTGTCCGCAAATCCATGTTTTAGGCGATTGCATAATTCTCCCAAAGGATGAAATGTCATTGCAACGCAATGCGCAGGCCACCCATGATCTCAGAATCGATATACGCCTATATCTGGATGACCAGCCGCAAGAACCAGATACGGATTTGTTTTCTGACGGCTGCGATCGTACCGCTCTCAATCATTCCTCTGGAAATCCAGCGCCGTGTTGTTGATCAGGCAATCGGCAAACCGGATCTGAAGCTTCTTTACATGCTTGGTGCGGCCTACCTCCTGGTTATCTTGATACAAGGCGGTCTCAAATATGTGCTGAACCTGACAAAGGGACTGGTGCTGGAGGAGGTGACGCGCGATCTTCGCAATCGCATCCTTGTGGAAGAGCAAAAACACGTCTGGGCAAGGGAAGACGCTTTGCCCGATGGGTTTGATGATGCCACAGCAGCATCAATCGTGGCCGCGGAAGCCGAAGATATCGGAGGGTTTGCAAGCGACAGCCTTGCGCTGCCGCTGCTTCAGGCCGGCACGATGATCTGGGTTGTCACCTATCTGATCTGGGTACAGCCGCTGATCGCCGGTCTCGCCCTGATCGTCTATCTGCCGCAAATGATATTGGTTCCCAAGGTACAACGTACGATCAATTTGCTTGCCCGCAGAAGAACCGGACTGGTGCGCAAGCTGAATCACGAAATCATCCATCATGTTCATGCCGATGAACAGGACCCTACAAGCCATTTCAGCAGGTCGCACAAATTGATCGAAAAACTGTTCACAACCCGAATGCGTATCTATCGCCACAAATACTTCCTGACATTCCTCGGAAACTTCCTCAATGCCCTGGGCCCCATTATCGTCTTGATGGTCGGAGGATATCTGGTCATCCATGGCCAAACTGATGTGGGTACGCTTCTCGTATTCATCACGGGTTTTCAGAAGCTGTCCGACCCTTCCGACCAGCTGATCAATTTCTATCGGGCCATCTCCAATGCCCGCGTCTCCTACACGATGGTCCGCGATATTCTCGCTGGCGGAATCGCCCCCGCACAGACTGTCGCAACAGCGCCGTGATGAACCATTCTTCCGCGAAGCATTGAATATAGACGCTATCCCGGTTGCCGCAACAAAGCCTTGAGCGATGCCTTGCCATCAGCGAGCACATCATCCTGTGGCATGACACCTTTGGCGATCAGCATTTCCGTGAGGCGGATGTCGCGCGCAACGGCATTGCCGACACCGATGCCGCTGGCGCCCGTCAAGCGCCCCGCTGGATCCAGATGAAACAGGATGAAGGCATCATCACCAAGATCACGTCGGATGGAACGGTCCTGTGCGCCGCGCAGCCCCACGATCTGGAGTGACAAATCATATTGATCCGACCAGAACCACGGGATCGCCTCATAGGCCTGTTGCTTGCCCAACATATTGGCCGCCGCGACCACGCCCTGGTCCTGCGCATTGCGCCAGGATTCAAGCCGCACTCTGGTATTTTCATAGGCGGCAAGCGGAAAGGACACACAGTCTCCGGCTGCAAAAATATCGGGATCACTGGTCTGTAGATAGCTGTCCACGCGAATGCCGTTTTCAATCGCAAGACCTGCCTTTGAAGCCAGATCCGTCGCCGGCTGCGCGCCAATGCCCGCGACGACCAGATCACCCGTGATCGTCTGCCCATCGGCCAGTGTCACGCCGATCGCGTCATCACTCTCAACAAGATGGGTGATCTTTGCGTTGCAATGAAGCGCCACCCCCTCCTGGCGGTGACGGCTGGCAACAACTTCTGCAATTTCCTGCGGTACGCCGCGCGACAGGATGCGCGGCAACCCCTCGATTACGGTGACGCGCGCACCAAGTTTTCGGGCGCTGCAGGCGATTTCCAGACCGATAAATCCGCCGCCTATGACGATCATATGTGCGCCGGGTTTCAGCTGCTCCGCAATGGCAAGAGAATCTTCAATCGTGCGCAGATAATGGACACGGGCACTTTCCGATCCCGGCAAGGTCAGACGTCGCGGCTGCGCGCCGGTTGCAATCAGCAACTTTTCATAGGTCAGGGACTGCCCGTCCCTCAGCCGAACTGTCGATGCCTGCGGGTCAATCCGTGTCGCAGCATTGGAACTGATAAAATCAACACCAATGGCGGCAAGAGCGGCGATGTCCGCCAGATAGGGCGCGGGTGACGGCGCATCGGTCACGAAAGTTTTGGACAGGGGCGGACGGTCATAGGGCACATGTGGCTCATCGCTGACCATTGTGATGGACCCATTCCAGCCCTCGTCGCGCAGCGCATTGGCTGCACGCGAGGCGGCAATGCCTCCTCCGATAATGACCATGCCATGCGGTTGTGTCATCAGACGATCTCGATCATCACCATACCGGCTTCAACCTTCACATTGTAGGTCTTGAGTGCGACGCAGACGGGAGCGCCCTTGGGCGCACCCGTCGTATAGTCAAAACGACCATTGTGTTTGGGGCATTCGATGATGTTGTCCATCACCAGACCATCACATAGATGCACCTGCTCATGGGTGCACAACCCGTCCGTTGCGTAATATTTGTCATCCGGGCTGCGATAGAGCGCATAGGTGTGCCCGTCATGGTCA
Organism: Rhizobiaceae bacterium; assembly: GCA_029233925.1. GTDB lineage: Bacteria > Pseudomonadota > Alphaproteobacteria > Rhizobiales > Rhizobiaceae > Hoeflea_A. The sequence continues at coordinate 137,636 of JARGOX010000017.1, read as the reverse complement.
AACCGCATGACATCTTCAGCATCGATTTCATCCGCCTCACAGGCGCTGATCCACGGCATGGGTCTCTCCTTCAATCTTTGTCTAGCTGGCAATCTTCGTCTAGCTGGTTGCAGAAGCGCGAGAACTCGTCTGGAGCCATATGCACGATATGGCCGTCCTGCGGATAGGAACCATTGTTCACATCTTCTATGTATTCCCGAAACGCTGCAATGCGCTCGGCCTGCAGCCGGTCATACTCGGCGGCGAAATTGCGGTAGACCTTGGAATGGCGGGGCATGTGGCCGCGATTTTCGCCCAGAATATCCTCGGCAAAAAGATATTGCACATCACAGCCCGCGCCTGAGCCCATGGACCACAACAACATATCCAGCCTCTTGCTGATCTCGCTGGCCACCTCGACAGGCACCACTTCAATCTCGACGGCAAAGGCGCCGGCCTCCTCGAAGGCCTTGCATTCCTTGTAAAGCGCAAAGGCGGCATCTGCGGTTTTTCCGACAGCCTTGAAGCCACCGGTCCATGTGGCGCGTGATGGCACAAGACCAACATGAGCCACAACCGGAATGAATTCATCGGCCAGAAACTTCACGGTTCCAAAACCGCCGCTGCAATAGAGTGCATCGCCATCGGCCTGCAGCATCTCGCCGGCAAATCTGAGATAATCATCGCGGGTGCCGGCCTCCAGATGGGTCATGCCGGTCATCGAGAAAAGCGATGGCGCGACCTCCCGGTAGCGCGGATTCAAAAGCAGTTCCGGCGGAATCGATACAATGTCGATACCCGCAGTTTCGGCAGCCTCGGCCTCTTCAATGGTAAAAACGCGCAGCATGGTCAACTGTCGCTTGCCCTTCAGCGCGCGCAAATCTGCAACGGTCGGTCTCTTGCGGCTCATGGCCTTGTCTCCTTGAAAGGGGCGTTCATGCAATGCTGCTGGCGGCAGGGACCGCATCGTCAGCATGGAATTCCTCACGGTACGGCCTGGCGGTCGCGGGCAAGGTTCTGCGCAGATAATATTCGGGATCGCGTCGCTGGCGTAACAGCACCTTCACCATCTCCACATAGGCATGCCACATGGAAGGGTTTGGCTCCGGCAGATCACCCTTGATCAATTCATGCAGTCGCGGCAGCGCGTGGTAGGGAACCATCGGAAACATGTGGTGCTCCACGTGATAATTCATGTTCCAGTAAATCCACCGGCTGATCGGGTTCATATAGACGGTGCGGGAATTCAGGCGATGATCAATAACGTCCTCGGCAAGCCCGCCATGTTGCAGCAGGCCCGTCAGGAACATGTGCCAGCAACCATAGAAGCGCGGAAGTCCGATCAGCATGAGTGGCAGGATCGACCACATCAGCAAGGAAGCAATGGCTGCCGCCAGGTAAATGGCCATATGGATGCGCGCGGCAAAAATGGCCTTCGGCCATTCCGATTCCGGTATGTAGCTTTTTTCCGAAGGCGTCAGGATGCCAAATGCATTGCGTGCCATGACCTTGAAGGATGCGACGACGTCCAGCAGACCGATATAGTGCAGGATGCCTTCGAACAGATTTGGCGGCCGCATGAAGGCGATTTCCGGGTCGCGCCCGACAATCACCGTATCGGTGTGGTGGCGCGCATGGCTCCAGCGCCAGGACACCGGGTTGCGAAACACCATGAAGCTGGCGATCTGATAGACGACATCATTCATCCAGCGTGTGCGAAATGCGGTCCCGTGCCCACATTCATGCCAGCGACTGTCGCAGGCCGAACCATACAGAACGCCATAGACAAAGAAGAAGGGAACACAGGTCCAGCTGCCCCAGAAATAGACCCCGCCGGCACCACTGGCCACCAGCAGTCCCAGCCAGATGATCGTGTCACGGATCGCCGGTCCGTCACGCCGCTGCATCAATTCCTTCATCACCTTGCGCGGCACCTCTGAATGATACCATTGCGCACTGGCCAACCCCGTCTCGACAGCCCGGCGCGTGCTCTCGCCGACCAGACTGTAGTCGCGTGTGTGGTTTTGGATATCAGACATCGTCAACGCAAAGTCTCCTCAATGCTATCGTCTGGTTGCTGTCGGCGTTCGGTCATGTCGCCCGGATGCCAGTGATGGGAATTGTCCCGATGGTGTCGGAAAATCATCCTTCGGCTGCTGGGCGATCGCCGCTATGCGCGCCTCGCAGGCTGCTGTTTCGTCTGCGCCGTCCAGAACAGTGAAACGCGCGTCATAGGCCCGCGCTTCATCATGCTCGAGCCAGATCATTTCTCCGCGTTCACGCGCTGCCAGGTCTCCAAGAACATGATGGCTGGAAGGTTCTATGCCCATCGTGTAATTGCCGGCCTGAAAATTCTGCCACTGAAAGGCGCAGGGCAATTGGTTCTTGTTTGTCACAACCTCAAGGCCAAGGTTGAGCCGGTCATTGATCAGCGCCACGGGAACCTCGCCGTTTGCATCGCCGCGCATTTCATGCTGCCATACCTGCTCGGCAAAACCTTCGACCGGTGCCGCAGCCTTTGCATAGCCGATGCCCTGAGCGCGATAGTCGGCCCCTGCATGCGATGCCCAGACGACATCACTGATCGGCGCCAGATAGCGGGCGCCCTCATCGAGCAGCGGATAGCCCAGATTGACATGATAGAAGAACATGTGCGGCGTGCGCAGAAAACCATGATTGACAACCCGGTCGCTGAGCCGGATCTCGCGCCCGCCCACATCGGCTTCAATGCGTCGAAGCAGATGCAGATCCTCTCCGAAAACGGTTGATTGCTGCACGATGCCCTCTGCCCACAGAATGCATTGATCGCCCCGCCATTGTTCACCGTAACCGGTCAGACGCGCTGGAATCGTGCTGACGCGTCCGTGTAGTGTATGTCTGGCAGTCGGGCGCCCGGGATAATTGTAATTGTCAGCCGGCACCTCTTCGGGACCCAATGTATGGTCCAGTCCACAGGTCACCAGAAAACCGGAAAAACTGCGGGTCCAGCCGATCCCCTTCTCGCCTTCGACTTCGTGAAGTCCGGGATTTCGAAAACCGGTCGGCGAATGCCAGCCAATGGCTTTGCCGTTATATTCCAGCTCGGCAATATCCATCGCCCGGTCGACCAGCACGGTAAAGCGCAATCCGCTGCCAGTGCGAAATTCCAGCATCCGCACATTGCGCTCGACGCCATTGTCCAATGTCATCAAACGCACGCCGGCGAACTGACTCAACGCACCCGATCTGGCTGCGAGATCGCGCCGGGAATGCGTTGTGCCATAAAGGTCTACCATGTGCTGGCCTCGTTAAAAATGCCCTGGACAAAGTCCAGGTGGAGAGCGGCGGCGGAACAATTTCCGCCGCCGCGTGGATCATACGCCGTTGGCGACGAATTTTCCGTCAATAAAGGCTTTCGAACGCGGCACATCAGCCTCATCCAGATGCTCGATGATCATCTCGATATTCGGATGTTTTTCCGCCAGGCGTTGCAAGTATAGATCATAGTTCAAAACCCCGGTACCCGGAGCATTCAGCACAATCTCGCCGACCCCGCGGAATGTGTGAGACGCCAGCGCATCATCATCGCCGATATCGGCGTGTTTTTCCGATTTGTCGTCATCGGCCCGCGCGACATCCTTCGCATGGGCGATCTTGATCTTGTCCGACAATGTATCGAAGACCTGATTCAGCACCTGGTCCATCTGATCGATATTATGGTCTTCGAAGTAGTTGGTCGGGTCCATCAGCAGACCCAGTCCCGGATGATCGACCTGAGCAAACATTTTCACGGTTTCCTCAACCGATCCCACGACATTGTTCACATAGGTTTCCAGCAGGAACATCGAGCCATGATCATAGGCTTCCTGCGACAGTTCGGCGATGATCTTGCGGCACGCCTCAAATCCTTCTTCGGATTTGTTCTTGGGGTGCGACATCCATTCGCTTTCCTCATTGTAGGTGCCCGTTTCGGAGATCACGTAACGCGAACCCAATGCCCGTGCATTGCGCAGGATTTCCTTCAGCCGGTCGACATTGGCTTTGCGCTGGTCCAGATCGGGATGGATGATGTTGGTATAGGCCGATACGGCACAAATCGGCAAGTCGTTGGCACGGAACGTGTCACGCACCTTTTTGCAATTGGCAGCATTCAGATTGCCATAGCTCAGGTCGATATCCTTGAAATGCAGATCCAGCTGCGCCGTGTTGAAGCCGTGGCTCCTGATTTTCTTGGCCGTTTCTTCAAGCCCATAGGGGAAATACCCCGTGAAAATTCCCGCTTGCATCATGATCTTTTCCTCCGTTTGGTGTCTATTTGGTGTTGATTTCCGAAAGGCGCACCGTGCGCCCCTCGGCGATAGAACGATATCCGGCTTCGATCAGCGCCACCGTTTTCACGTTGTCCGCAACGGTCAGCACCGGTTCACTATTTGTGGCAACGGCATATTGCAATTGCTCCATGACGCCGATGAAGGCATGGGGAAACCACATGCTTTTCCAGGTCGGCGTCACCCATTCTCCGCCCGTGGTTTTCGTGGATGCATAGCTCAGCGTCGAGGCCGAACCTGTCGGCCAGCCTATCGAGCCCTTGACGACGCCCTCCGTTCCCTCCACCCGGAACGTGATGTGCTGATCGTCCTTGTAGCCGTCCTGCCGGGGCCCCGACCAGACATCCTCCAGGGACAGGGCAAGGACACCTGACGGAAACCGCAGGGTTGAAACCGTAATCCCGTCCTGATGATCGAAGGTTGTGCGCGGATCCTTGCGCGCCTGTGTGGTGATCTCATCGGGATCACCAAACAGAAAACGCAGCACATCCAGATGATGCACGCTCATATTGGCCAGGGTGAGCCGATCATAGTCTTCCAGAAACCCCTGCCAGTGCGGAATGGCATGCATGTCGATTTGCGCAAAGACGACCTGCCCCAGATCACCGCGCTCCAGAATCTGCTTCAGGACCCGCATAGACTGGTCGTATCGCATGTTCTGATTGACGCTGATGATCTTGCCGGCAGCCTTGGCTTCATCGCGCAGGGCAATGGCTTCACCCAAGGTCAGTGCCAGCGGCTTTTGCACAAGAATGGCCTTGATGTGCGGTTGCTGCAAGGCGGCGCGGATCAATGCAGGCTGCTGATCGGGCGGATAGGCAATGTCGAGAATATCGACGGACGGGTCGGCGATCAATTCCTCAGGCGTATTGTGCACCTTGGGAATATTGTAGCGTTCGGCCACGGTCGCAGCCCTTTCGGGCGTGCGCGAGGCAATTGCGACGACGGGAAAACCCGCTTGCGCATAGGCGGCCAGGTGACATTCGGCCATGATCATGCCTGCACCAATGCAGCCGATGCGAGAATCGCGATTGCGAATGTCCGGATCCGGCTTGAAATCTGTCATGTATCCCTCCCTTCTATACGGCAACCAGCGTGTCGCCGTTCTTGTCGAAAAAATGTATCTGCGCCGGGTCGACCGACAGGCTGACGGATTCGCCCACCTGGAATTCCGGTTGCCCGTGCAAGGCGGCCTTCATTGTTTCCGCGCCGGCATTCAGCGTCAGAATTGTCGTGGCGCCCATTGGTTCGATCGCACTGACCTGTGTATTGCCGCCATCCTTCAAAACCCGCAAATGTTCCGGCCGCACGCCCAGTTGTACGGCCTGTTGCGGAACCGGTCTGCCGGCGTTCAATGCGGTGCCGCCTGCTGCCATCAGATTGATGGCAGGCGCTCCAAGCATTTCGGCGACATAGGTGCTTGCCGGTGCATCATAAAGATCATGCGGTGCGCCGACCTGCCGTACGCGACCATGTTCGAAAATGGCCATTTGATCCGATACGGACATGGCCTCCTCCTGGTCATGGGTCACGTAAATGACGGTCTGGTTCATCTCGCGCTGTATGCGTCGCAACTCCACCCGGGTTTCTTCGCGCAACCGCGCATCCAGGGCGGATATGGGATCATCCATCAGATATGCCACCGGATCGCGCACCAGTGCCCGTGCAATGGCAACGCGCTGGCGCTCACCGCCCGAAAGTTGTGATGGCGGCTTGTGGAGGATGTGCTGCATGTGCAGCTTTTTGGTCACTTCGTCGACACGCGCAGCAATCACATCTTCTGCTATTTTGCGCTCGACCAGCGGAAAGCGTACATTCTGCAAGGCCGTCATATGGGGAAACAGCGCCAGATTCTGAAAGACCATCGCCACATTGCGCTGTGCCGGGCTGACACCGTTCATCGGGCGATCATCAATGAAGACAGAGCCGCTGTCGGGTGTTTCAAGCCCCAGAATGATTTTCAGGATCGTCGATTTTCCGCTCAGGGGCGGGCCGAACAGGCAGAAAAATGCATTGTCCTCGACCTCGATGCTCACATCGTCCAGAGCCACCACATCGCCATAGTGCTTGCAAATGTTTTCAAGGCGAATGGATGCCATCAGATATCTCCTCCAATGGCAATTCCGGAAACGGGATCGAACAGCCGTACCATTTTCGGGTCGATGGAAAACCGCAAAATATCACCAATGCTCGGCATCGCGATCTGGTTGTCCAGAACGGCCTTGGCCTCGATGCCGTCGCCTCCCAGATGCAGGATCGTGCGCGCACCGATACGTTCGACGAAATTCACCGGCAGGGCCATGATGCCATTGGGATCGGGATTGACCTGTTCCGGACGAAACCCGAAAAGAACTTTTTCCGGCAACCCTTGAGAAGCAGCGCGGTCCGAAAGAGCAAGCGGTGCAGACCGGCCGGCCGATGCCAGGTCAACCAGTTTGCCTTCATCCGATGAAGCGATGGTGCCTTCAAGAATATTCATGCCCGGAGAGCCGATGAAACGCGCGACAAAGACGTCCTGCGGGTTGTTGTAAATTTCCAATGGCGTACCAACCTGCAGCAGCTTGCCGTGATCCATCACCGCAATGCGATCCGCCATGGTCATGGCTTCCAGCTGGTCGTGGGTGACATAGACCAGGGTCTGTGAGAATTGCCTTTGCAGAGCCTTGAGTTCACTGCGCATGACAGAGCGGAACGCTGCATCAACATTCGACAGCGGTTCATCCAGCAGGAATATGGCCGGCTCGACCACGGCTGAGCGCCCGATCGCCAGGCGCTGCAAAATATTGACCGACAGGCCCGCAGCCCGTCTGTCCAGCATCGGGGTCAATTGCAACAGGTCGGCCATGGCATTGACCCGGCGATTGCGCTCGGAGGCACTGACGCCCTGCGCCCGCAACCCGTAGGCCAGGTTCTCGCGAACAGACATATGGGTGAAAATGGCATAATTCTGAAAAACGAAACCCACACCCCGGCGGCTCATCGGAACATCCAGAATGCTGCGGTCATCAAAGCGAATATCGCCTTCGGTGGGGTCCACCATACCGGCAATCATGTTCATCGTTGTGGATTTCCCGCAGCCTGACGGCCCGAGAAGTGCCACGAACTCGCCATCACCAATGGTCAGGTTCATCTGCGCCAGCGCCGTGAAGGAACCAAACTTCTTGCCGAGATTGGAAAGGGCAATTTGCGTCATCTGGCATTCGCCCCTTTTGACATTTTGCTGATGGCAATCGCCGATATGACAGACAGCACAATCAGGATGGCCAGTGCAATCGCTGCCACATAACCCCAGATCAGATCCTGCTGGGTGACCTTGTAGATATAGACGGAGATGGTTTCCGTGGCGACGCCCGGCCCGCCACCGGTCATGATGTAGAGCGTATCGAATATCTTGAAGATTTCGATTGTGCGGATCGCCAGTGCGATGATGATGATGGTCTTCATCCGGGGCAGCACAATGGTGAAAAAGCGACGTCCCCATGATGCGCCAAGCAAAACGGCAGCCATTTGCTGATCCTGGGGAACGGAAATCATGCCCGCCAGCAGGATGAGGAACATCAATGGCGTCCATTGCCAGATGTCAGCTGCCATGACAGCCACCAGCGCGAGGCTGGGATCCGACAGCCAGGCGATCTTGACCGGAGATGCCGAAAACAGCGACAGCAGATCATTGACCGGCCCGCCCGACTGGAAAAGCAGGAAAAACATGTATCCGGCGACGGCAGGCACCACCATCATTGGTATCAACAGCGTCGAATAGAACCAGCGCTTGCCCGGGAACTCGTCGACGAAAAGCACGGCAAGCCCCAGCCCCAGAAGAAACTGGATCGGCACGCAGACGATCATCACCAGAAAGGTACGCCACATGGCGGCCCAGAAACGGCTGTCCGAGGCCAGATCCGTATAGTTGATGAAGCCGATCCACAACTCGTACGCCCTGTACCAGGGAATACCATCCAGCGGTGACCAGTCCGTCATCGAAATGTACAATTGCATCAGGATGGGGAAAACGGCGATGAACAGCACGAGACATTGTGCCGGCAACGTCAGCCAGAACCCAAGGCGCTTTTCTTCACTGCCGGCATTATCCTGCGGAAGCACCGCAATATCCGCCTTTTTCACAGACACCCCGTTCATTCCTTCAAGGCTCCAAATGTCAGACCGCGCACCAGATGTTTCTGGATGGCAATACCCAATATGACCGGCGGTATCGCCGCAATCAGCCCCAGTGCGGCCTTCGCGCCATAGAGCTGCCCTGTCATGGAGGAGGACAGTGACGTCATGTAAACGGGAATGGTCACCCAGTCCCGCGTCGTCAGCAGCAGTGCGATGAGATAATCCGACCAGTTCATGATGAAGACGAAAAGCGCAGAGGATGCCAGCGCCGGGCGCATCATCGGCAGGGTGATGACGGCAAATACCCGCAGCCGCGTGCAGCCTTCGACCAGCGCCGCATCTTCAATCTCGCGTGGCATGTCGTCAAAAAATGTCTTCATGAGCCAGAAGGCAAAGGGCAGCGTGACAATTCCGTAGACAACCGCCAGACCAAACCAATTGTCTATCAGACCCAGAAACGACCACATGATCATCAACGGTATCATCACGGCCATGGGTGGAAACAGGCGCAATTGAATGAGGGCCAGAGGAAGATTGTTGCCTTTGCCAAACCGCGACAGGCCATAGGCCGCAGCCGTGCCCGCAGTCATGGCGATCAATGTACCAACGATCGCCGCGAGCAAGGATGCCATAATGGGACGCGCTGCGGTCCGCTCAAGAGATACGATGAGTTCAGAGGATGATTGACCAAAAATAAAACGGAAATTGTCCAGCGTCGGGTTCTCTGGCCACCAGGTCAAAGCAGCACCGGAGGCCGACCATTCGGCGATTGGCTTGAAAGCCATCGACAACATCCACAGCGTCGGAACCAGTGATATCGCGATAATCAGCAAGATCATTGCATAGCGCAATAATTCAAAGGGGAGAGATCGACGCATGTACTACACCTGCAAATTGACAACCTCCGGGGGCCAGACTCGCTGGCCCCCGGGCTTACCGGGAGTTCGGGAGTCCTATCAGACGGGGTCTACAAGATCCGGCCAGGCCGCCTTGTTTGCCGTAATGGCCTCGATCAATTTGTCCTCGCCAACACGGCGGGCAATGCGCTTCCAACTGCGTTCGGTGTTTTGCATCGCCTGTTCAGACGTCATCGAACCGGTCAGGGCACCCACCAGATTTTCATCCAGTGCATTGTGGAAAGCGGTTGCACCTGGATAATTGATCGTCGGAACCGTGCGACGCACAGTCTCGCGCACCACATCCATGTGATAATCATGGTAGGTTTCACGCACCAGCGGATCAGCAAAATTGGACAGTTGGAACGGATCGAAATAGCCGCCCGGGTTGGCTGTCATCCAGGAATAGATGCGCGATGAACCCAACCACTGCAGCAACAGATAGGCCGTTTCCGGATGAGCTGATTGCGAGGAGACACTGGCACTGAGATTCAGCCAGAGCACTGAACGACTGACCATTCCATCGTCGTGAACGCGTCCCGGTGGAATGTGGGACCCGATCTTGCCGGTAACCTTGGAGCCTTCATTGGCTGCATTGTCGAGGAATTTTGGCAGATTGGAGAAAGCACAGGTCATCGCAGCGCCGCCACTGGCGAAATTGCCATACTGTTCCGGCCAGCCCCAGGAAATTGCATCCGGTGAGTGATGTGCCAGTGATTTGACGTATTCCTCTGTGGCCGCAACACCCTGGTCGGAGTTGATCAAGGACGTACCGTCATCGGCAAACAGAAACTGGTTTGGCGATGCCATGGAAACGTAACGCTGATACCAGTTGGTGTACCCCCAACCCTGGTTGCGCAGGTCGGTGCTGCCGAACAGGCCATCATCCGGGCGATGGAAAAACGCTGCGATCTCGTCGTGTTCTTTCCAGGTCTTCGGTGGCGCGAGAGCATATCCATGCTTGTCGGCAAAGGCCTTCTGTTCCTTTGGATCAGAGAAGAGGTCGGTACGATGGTTCCAGGTCTGGAAGTCTCCATCCAGCGACACCCCATAGGTCGAACCACGATAATTGTTGAGCAACGAAACGCCTTTGGCGCCGCCGACATAGCCACGATCCATATCATCCCATTCGGGCCGATGCGTGGCGACATATTCATCCAGATTGACGATACCGCCGGTCTCTGCCAGATCTCCAAGACGGTTCCACTCAACCGCATAGACATCAAATGCCCCGCCGCTGGTGCTGATGTCCTGCATGACCTTGGTGAACTCCTGGCCGCTTGGAACGCCAATAATATCAAGCTTGATGCCGGTTTCCTGCTCCCACAGATCCTTGATCGAGGGCGCACCAGCAGGGAATGGCTGGGTAATCTGTCCAATCGAGCCGTCTGAAAGACCCAGGACAATACGTTCAGGCGCTTTACCCGAAGCCTTCAAGGAGCGTGCAGCTTCCACGGCACGACCTTCGGGGGTGTCCGGACCGTACTGATAGCGCTCAGCGCCGTCAAAGCCGGTCGGACCGCCAACCATGCCCTCGGCAAGACCGTCGGCAGCTCTGGCCCTGTCAGGACGCAGATAAAGCGGCGTACCGATGGCCAGAACGCCAGCAGCCGTTGTGGTAGACAGGAATTTCCTGCGCGAAAATGCAGATTTCAAAACCATAATATCCTCCCAAATTGGTGATTTGGCACCACCATTGCGAGGAAATATTGATGTATAATGATTGCAGCACAAGCGTCATAACCAATCATTTAACATCATTATCATTCATATGCACAGTCTTGAACCTTGAATTGGCTTGTAAATGGAACCAATTCTGGAAATGATGGATTATGATTGTCGCGCGGTTTGTGCAGACATCGCAAAGACTCGGAGCAGGCATTGAAAACAACAGTCAGCCAGATTGCACAGGAAGTCGGTTTCTCGGTTGCAACCGTGGATAGGGCCCTTAATGATCGCGGCGGGGTCAAACAACGCACCCGTGAGATCGTGCTCGCGGCAGCGCGGCGCATGGGCTATTTCGGACCGGCGGAAATTCAACCTGCTGCCGATGTCCACATCGATTTCATACTGCCGGGCGGCAGCAACAGCTTCATTGCCAATCTGCGCAAGGACCTGCTTGAAGAAGCCACCAGTTATGGCAACGTTCTTCCGAATCTGCACGTCATTGACGGCTTTGATCCCTATCGGGTTGCCGCCCGGCTGCACGAAATGGTTGGAAAAACCGATGCGGTCGGCGTGGTCGCACCCGACCATCCGGCTGTACGCGAGGCCATCAACCGGCTTGCCACCTCTGGCGTGCGCGTCGCCACGCTGGTCTCGGACATACGCTCGGTGACAAAGGTCGGCTATATCGGGATAGACAACCGGGCCGCCGGAAGGCTTGCAGGCCTCTTGACCGGGCGTTTCCTGCATCCCGACAACCAGCACAACATCGTGGTGTTCATCGGTTCGCCCTCCTATCGCGGACATGAAGAACGGGAAATGGGGTTTCGCGCGGTGACGGGGCGCGACTTCAACAATCTGCGCATATCGGCGCTGATTGAAGTCGAAGAGGACCGGGACCGCGCCTATGAAGAGATGCACGCCATTCTCAAGACAGATCGACCGTCGGCGATTTACAATATCGGGTCCGGCACACAGGGCATTGCGCAGGCCCTGAAGGAGGCCAATGCGCAGCATGACATTGTCTTCATCGCCCATGACCTGACCGACGCCACCAGAGGTCTTCTGTTGGACAGAACAGTGGATGCCGTGATCGACCAGAATTCACGGGTCGAGGCGCGCGAAATCATCAAGCTGCTCGCCGCCGCGGTCCGGGGAACAAAGGAACCGGAATATCTGCCACGGTTGCAGGTGTTATTTCACGAGAATATCCCGTCCCGGTAACGCTGGACGAAGCGTGCCTGAAAAGGGGCATTATCAACAATTCAGATAGCTGCCCTGCGGAAATTGAATTTTTCATGGTTCGGCGCGGATGTTAGGCTGCGACCATTCACCCCTTGTCTGTCCGGGCTGGCGCCTTTTGCCGGCTTCGGTGCAGGATACGCACATCAAACCGGCAGGCAGCAGTGGACATTACGCCCTACCCCAAACTTTTCCTGGCAAATGATCTGAACGAGGCACTGCGTGCTCTGCGTGAATTGGCAGACAGTGCCATTCCCCTGGCCGGCGCAACCTGGGTTATGCGTGCCCCGCTGCGCTGCGAAACAGCTGATCAGACCCTGATCGACCTGTCACGCATCGAAGCGCTGCGCACCATCAACATTGACCAGCAACGGGCAGTGATCGGCGCTCTGGCGACCCATGAACAAATCGCCAATGCTCTAAACGGATACAATGATCTGGCAGCCTTGGCACAGGCGGCTGGCCATTCGGCCAATCCGGCCATTCGGCGCATGGCAACCATTGGCGGCAACATTTGCACAGCGGAATTTGCGGCGGCTGATCTGGTGCCGGCGCTTCTCGCCCTGGATGCCAGACTGGAATTCGAAGGCCTTGATGGCAGCAGAACCCAGACCATGGCAGCCTTCCTTGATGGGCGCGCCACCCGCGCCCACACCGATCTGGTAACACGCCTGATCATCCCCCGCACGCAACGCATGAGCACGCATGCCCGGCTGACCCTGCGCAAGGCGGGCGACTATCCCGTTGCCAATCTCAGTGTGTCGATTGCTCTGGATGCCAGCGGAAAAATATCTGCGGCAACGGTCGCGGCCGGTGCGGTCGAAGCCGTTGCAAAACGCTGGACAGGCTTTGAAGAGGCCATCATTGGCCATGCGCCGTCTCCCGAAAAAATGCAAATGATCGCCAAAACCTGTCTGGAAGAATTTGACGGACGGGACGCAGCGGACGCGCCAGGCTGGTATCGGCTGCGAGTCCTGCCAGGCCTTGCTGCCGACGCTTTTTCAACCCTGCAGGAAACAACCCTGGGGAGGGCCATGTGACCATCACACTGACAGTCAACAGAGAAGAGCGCATCTTCAGCGGTGATCCGAGAACCCCGCTGGTCGACGTCTTGCGCGACCATCTGCGCATGACCGGCACCAAGGCCGTGTGTCGCGAAGGCTTTTGCGGTGCCTGCATGGTGCATGTGGATGGGGCGCCGATGGCATCCTGCCTGCTGCCCGTCGGATCGCTCGACGGTGCCGCGGTGAACACCATTGAAGGCGTTGCCACAAGGGAGCATCTCAATGCTGTGCAACAGGCATTCGAAGACCATGATGTGGTGCAATGCGGCATGTGTTTTCCGGGCATGGTCATGACCATGAGCCGCTTTTTTCAGACGAATACATCGCCCGACCGGGACGAGATCAAGGCAGCAATGACCGGTAATATCTGCCGCTGCACCGGCTATGAGCGCATTATTGACGCACTCATGTCGATCCGCACAAACGAGGCCACGCCCTGATGCAAGACAATGCAGACGCTGCCGTGATGAATTTCCCGCGCCGGGACGCGCGGGACAAATTGCTGGGCCGCACGAAATACACCATCGACGTGGGCGGCTCGGAGGTCATTCATGCGGTTTTGTTGCGCGCAGAAGTCGCCTCCGCGCAAGTGCTTCGGCTGGATGTTGAAGCCGCCCGTTCCATGCCCGGTGTTCGCGCCATAGCCACCTGGGAAGATGCCCCCGGCGCGCACGGCATCGGCATTGCCGACCATCCGATTTTTGCCAGGGATGTCATCCGCTATCATGGCGAACCGATTGCCGCCATTGCAGCCGATACGCTCGAACAGGCCCATGCTGCGGCGCGGGCCATCACATTGGAACTTGCGCCCCTGCCCGCCATTCTGACCATGGCGCAGGCGCTGGAAAAAGACGCACCGCTGGTTCACCCTGACTGGAAAGACTACGATATCCTGTTTGAGGGCGCAGCCCGCGGCGGCAATGTTGCCTGGGAAGCCACTGTGGCACGCGGTGACACGGATGCGGCTTTTGACCGCCCGGATGTGACAATTATAGACGGGGTTTACCGCGTTGGCCGACAAAGCCATGTGCCGTTTGAACCGCGCGCCGTTGTTGCCGCTTTTGAAGACGGCAGGCACCATATCCAGACCTCTACCCAGGTGCCCTGGACCGTCCGCCACGTCACCGCCAGAGTGCTGAACATTCCCGAATCGCAGGTGCGGGTGACTGTCCCGGCTGTCGGTGGCGGCTTTGGCCTCAAATTCGATTGCTCACTGGAGCCCTATGCGGCCATTCTGGCGAAAAAATCCGGACGGGTTGTTTCTCTGGTCAATTCACGCCGTGAGGAGCAAATGACCTGCCTGTGCCGGGAAAATGCCGAAATCCGCATCCGCTCGGCTGTCACGGCAGACGGAGAAATTGTCGGACGCGAGGCAACAGTTCTGATGGATTGTGGCGCCTACGGCGGTGAACAGGTGTTTTTGACCACCATGACCGCCCATACGCTGGGCGGCAATTACCGGCTCGGGTCCGTGCGCCTTTCAAGCCGGGCAATCTATACCAATACGCCGCCCAATGGTGCATTTCGCGCCTGCAACGGCGTCTACAATACTTTTGCGCTGGAACGCCATACCGATGAAATCTGCGATGCCATTGGCATGGACCGGATGGAATTTCGCCGCCGCAACGTGGTGGGCGATCAGGATATCGGCGCGACCGGGCAGGTCTTTGAAGGCGATGTGTTGCGCCCGATGATCGACCGCATGCAGGCCCTGTGCGCCAAACATCCCAACAGCCGGAAGAACGGCCAGCGGCTTGACGATGGGCGGATTTACGGTCGGGCCATGACCGTCGGCACATGGTTCATCTTCGTCGGCCCATCGGCAGCAACAGTCAATCTCAATGTCGATGGCAGCGCCACTCTGGTCACATCCGGCGTCGAGATCGGTTCGGGCAGCATGATGCATGCGCTGCCGCAGATCGTTGCAGCAGGCCTTGGTATTGCGCCTGAGCAGGTGATCGTCAAGACTGCTGACACCGACGCTGCCGGTCGCGACCTGGGCGTCGGCGGGGGCCGCACCACCGTATCGATAGGCGCGGCCAGTGCTGCGGCCTGTGACGAGGTGAGGGACAAGTTGCTGGCTGTCGCCAGCGAAATGCTGCAAACCGCCCCGGACCAGCTGGTGCTCGCCGATGGACGCGTCGAGATACGGGGAAGACCGGGTTCGGGCACCACCATTCAGAAGGTGGTGGCTGAGGCGGAAACCCGCACCGGCCCGATTTCCGGTAGTGGCGCCTTCACCGCCCCCGGCATCGAAGCCATGCCCGGCTGCGCGGCAGGACATTTCATTGATGCGATCGATATTCCGGTCTTCGCCGTGCATGATTGCGAACTGGCCATTGATCCGGACACCGGGCAGGTTGAAATTCTGGCCTATCGCGTCGTGCAGGATGTTGGCCGGGCGCTGAACCACAGGGCCATCCACGGGCAGATTCAAGGTGGTGTCGTACAGGGCATGGGCTATGCGTTGCACGAAGAAATCACCATCAACGAGCAGGGCTGTTTCGATCAAACGGGCTTCGAGGCCTATCGCCTGCCTCTGGCGCAGGATGTTGTGCCGATCGAATTCGATCTCTTTGAGGGCGCACCGTCCTGCGGCCCCTTGGGCACCAAGGGTGCCGGTGAAGTGCCCATTCTCAACGTCGGCGCCACCATCGGCTGCGCCATAGCCAATGCCACCGGCAAACAGGTCTCGCAACTGCCCCTGACGCCGCCCCGGGTCCTCGCATTGTTGGACGGGCGGGATGAGCCACTTGCGCTCGACCATATCAGTGCTGTTTGGAGCGACAATACGCTGCGCAGGTGATGCGGCCATAACAATTCGCCGCGTCAGAACTTTTCATGGTTTGCGGGGATCGCATCTCAAGAGCCCAATAAAGAGCGCATCTGGTTCGTCAGCATCTTTTATCGGCAAAGGGCCCGCATTTTGTCTGACAGTCTATTCCGGCTCGAGTTTCCAGATGGGGTAATCAGATTCGGCATTGAAGACGCCCCCTTCCGTAAGCTTTCTAGTGCTTGACAGACGGCTATGAATCGACTGCATACTCGGACTATCCACGATAAAATACTGCGTCCATCCAAGTTCAGAGAGCGCATCGATCAACTTGTCCTGGATTTCATCGCCGGTGAAATTCAATTTTGCGGCATATTTATCCTGGTAATGGATCACTGTTCCGCTGTTGAGATCGGCCCAAACGATGGCATTTTCAGACTTCACCTCCTGCGGTAAAATAGTCTTGGGAGTGTAGGGGTTGACTTGGCCAAGGCGCACAAGGGCAACCAGGATTATTGGCAGCAACAGAACCAGCCACATGGACCGCGACCCCGATACGATGCGATCAGGTCTTCCACTGCCCATAAACTCAAAGGCAACCATGCAAAGAACCAATACGCTTGCAGGCAGCAGATAATAGGGAATCCGGATAGAGTGGGTGCTGAAAAACACCACTGAGATGGTCAGCGCGATCAATGCACCAATAGACGCGCCGAAAAGTCCATCCGCGGCGGGATAACGCTTTCTTGTGGCCAGCCGAAAGCCAAGTATTGCGCAGGCGCCGATCAACGCCGATGCAGCAAAGCCTGTTCCGAAATAGTAAGCCAAATTCTCCAGTATCAGAGACCAGTCAAGAACGGGTGGACTGGCGTCAATAGGACTGTACGTCGTCGAGAAAATACCGCCGGCATTGATGAGGTTTGCCCCCAATACCGGGAAAAGCCCTGTCGCGCAGAAACCCACAAATGCCAGCAAAAGGGCTGGCAGGGCGTTGCGGATTGCAGTCAACCGCCATAATCGCATCGTCAGGACAGTCTGAGAGGCAAGACCAATCAGGAGAAAGACATTTGGCAGCCTGACAGACAACAGCAGCCCACACAGAACGCCAAAGACCAATGCAGGAACCGGTCTGGCGCCGGCATGGGGTCCGGAAAAGGCGACAAATGACAGGGCGGCGGCGAGGGGAATTATTGACACAGTCACCGGTATCGATGCGCTGGCCAGGGCCATGGATTGCGCCATTGTCCAGGCGAGAAGAGAAAATGTTGCCACGGCGAGCAAAGTGGCTGGCCATGCCGGTCTGTGGCGAGCAAAACTCATTGTATATGCGGCTGCAACAAGTGTCATGCCGATGATGAAAACATAGGCCAGGGCGAACCTTTCAGGAAAAAGCGCAAGCACCATTCCCGTCCCGGGCGGATACTGAAGAATGATCTGTCCGGTTGCCTTCTCATAATGATGGCAATGCGGCGCAATGGCTTCTGACCAGTTGCCGGAATCCGGATGAATGGAATATCCGACCTGGATAAGCTGTTGGGCTTCGTCATTGCTGAATTTGGTATCAAGACCGCCAATGAAGCCTTTATGGCGAAAAAGCTCCGCCTGTCGGGCATAACCGAAGGAATCACATCCGAAGGCCCGAAGATTGGCTTGATTCTGGGTCAGAAAAACCAGCAGGCACATGATTGCCACAACGAAAAACATCAAGCGCGACGAGTGGCGATCACCACTAAATATCCTGATAAAGGCCCTGTTTATTTCCCTCATCCGAATTCCTTGCATTTTTCAGGGCCGGCAGATTGCCCCCGTATCGCTGACAATACCGAATTGCCGGCTGTTGGTACATCTGCAAGCGCATGGTTTACCGTTGGGTTTCAAAAAATGGTCTTTTTGGAACCAGCGGCTCCCTCTGGGCGTTGACCTCGTATAGTGACCAAAAGGAGACCATCATGGCGACCAAAGACAAGAATATGGATTTGACCGAGACTGATCTTGCACAGGACAAGATGGGCGATAATGCCTTGCAGGGCAATGATCAGAGCAATACGCGCAATCAACGCCATGCAGTGCCCGATGTGAAACAGGAGACGGACGGTATCATCGAGTCCTTCAAGAAACTGGACAAGGACTATCGGGCCGAAGAAGATCTGGGCAAGGGCAATCGCAGCGGCGAAACATCCGACTGACCCGTAATTCCGGTCGACCTTGTGTCGACCGGTTCCTTTGTGCATTGATGGGATCTTGCTCTGTCGGCGGAGCAGATCTCAAATTCGTTTTGCCGGAATAAACCGAACGGGAGCTGGCGAATTGATCTGGATTATCTTTGCGCTGGCTGTCATCCTCTTCGCCGCAAGCGTACTGCCGTTATTGCATATTGCCCATGGCTTTGTCCGCACACTCGATTTTCCGCGCATTCAATACGCGCTGCTTGCAGTGGTTTTGCTTGTCGCAATGCCGCTGGTTTTCGAACCCGGCGGCTTGGCATGGGTGACTGTGGGGCTGCTGGCGGCATCAACCCTGATTCACCTGACATATATCGTGCGCTTTACGCCTTTTTGGCCCGTCAAGACGGCGTCCTTCGATGGCGCGCCTGAAGATGTCGCGACCATTCGCTTGCTTGTCAGCAATGTCAAAATGAGCAACAGAAAATACCAGCCGCTGATCGATCTGGTCGTGGACCAGTCGCCCGATATTGCTGTGTTCATGGAAGTCGATGAGCAATGGACAAGCGCTCTGGAACCGGTGACGCGCGGGTACGAACACGTGGTCGCCTGCCCTCAGGACAATAGTTATGGAATGCTTCTGGTATCACGCTTTCCATTCACCAAAAGCCGCATCAATTATCTGCTGAATGACCATGTGCCGTCCATCGACCTGACAGTCAAACACCCGAAATCAGGCAGTTTCCGGTTGGTTGCGATCCATCCGGAACCCCCGTTGGTAAACAGGGACACCGTGGGGCGGGATGCGGAAATTGCACTTGTCGGAAAAATGGTGCGTGATTATCGCGCTCCCCTTATTGTCACCGGAGACCTCAACGACGTCGCCTGGTCGCCAACCACGCAGCGCTTCAAGCGCATCTCCAGACTGCTCGATCCGCGTGAGGGACGCGGCATGTTCAACACATTCGATGCCCGTTTTTTCTTCATCCGCTGGCCTCTGGATCACATATTTCATTCATCTCACTTCCAACTCATCAATATGCAGCGCATGCCATTTGTTTGCTCCGACCATTTCCCCATGCTCTTTGATATGGCATTGGTGGGCCGACAGTCTGACAACCAGTTAAACAGCGAGGCGACCCGGGAAGATCTTGAAGAGGCAAACGAAGTGATTGCGGAAGAAGAGACGCGCGATGAAGAGCCGGCAGGTTCAGACTGGGAGAAATGAAACCCCAGCCCCGTTACAAGCGATTTTTTTAACAGATGGCTGCATTGATTGCAGCTTTTGACATCTGCAGCTGTGCAGCCTCAAACCGCAACATCAGTGACCACCAAATGCGATGCGTCCCAGATGGCAGGGCAGACTTCCGCCTCTGCATGCCCATTGCGCAAACGTCTACAAGCGCCAACCGGCAGGTCTGTCACACACAATACATGATCGCTCATCATTGCAGCCGTTTGCGGAAGCAATGCAGCAAACACGCCGTCCAGCGACACAGAGACATCGCAGGGGATGAACGCGCCTGCACCGCCGACACCCGTGTCCGTATGCGGCACGCCGACAGGAACGCCGACAGCGCCTATGGCACAGACCGCGGTCTGCAACTCCACTGCCCGTGATCGCGCACATCCGAACACACGATTATAACCTGTGATCATGTCGGTCTTTGCCGGGATAATGATCAGGTCCAGGTCCAGCTTTCCCAATCGCGACCAAAGCGAGGTGAACTCCGAGTCGAGACAAATAATGATGGCCAGCCGCAGACCGTTCCAATTGATGACATTGATGGAACCACCGGCAATTGTGATGCCGCCGGCACCGCCTGCTTCCAGGGGTGTCAGACTGAGCTTGTCCTGGTGGAACCGTAAACCGTCAGGTGTCAAAAGCCAGGCGCGGTTGAGGAAGCCCTGAACGCCGTCGGGCAATGCCGCCGGAAAGGGGATCGTGCCCGCGAGCACGGAAACCCCATAATGCACGCTCATGGCCGAAATTGCGTCGAGTGCAACAGTGCCCACTTCAGACAGCCACTGCAGCGACTGGTTTGTCGGCAGATCAACGGGCGCAAAGGACAGCCATTGCGCGCAGGCAAATTCCGGCATGACCAGCATCTGCGCTCCCCTGTGTGCCGCCGCCGCTATCCGTTCTTCCACACGCGCCAGCCAGGAAGTCAGATCAGGAAGGACCGGCTCAAGATTAACGGCCCATAGGTCGAGGGATACAGTTTCCATAATCTTTTTCCTTGCCCAGGGGCCGACGCCCATAGTCAGCCTTTGGTAAAACCACGCCGGCTCAATCGTTTGACGTTTGATTCTGTCTTCTTCCCAATGGGAGCCAGTGCCTGAGTCAGGACCCCGACGGGTGATTTCCCCTGAAGGATTGCTGCCGTGGCCGCGTTTGCACTTTGCGTGAAGGCATCTGTTTTTTCATCCATCATGCGGGCATTTTCTCCGGGGGTCACCGACCAGACCCCAGCCATGCCCAACATTCTGTACCCGATCACCGCCTGTGCCTCTGCAACCATCTTGCCAGTGGCGAATGCCAGTGCCCACATCGTCATAACGTTGTCCAGTTTCGTCACAGTGGTATTCCGATTCTGTTGTCGTATTTCAAGCTTCAGGTCTTCACAAAGCCACACGGCATCAGCATACGCAGGTCGGGCAGCAAAAATTGCGGCCAGCGCCCCGGATACATGCTCGATTGCAATCGATGTGGAGAACCTGATTGTCAGAATATACGAGGTTCTGTTTACCAGCGCACAGGTTGGCATATGGTTCCGCTGTATAGCCGCAATTTCACCCCGGGGGCAAGGTTTTGAATCCTGCAGCAGATCCAACGCCCGTGAAACGCGCTTCCACTCGGATTCTCCGGGCATGCGGCGAGCAAATGCCTTTGATTTTGAGGTTTGCCGATTTTGGAATTTGCGCGTGAGATGCATTTTGCGATCATTGAGGTGGAACCAAGTCGTGATGAGGACGTTTTCCAAGGCCCGGTAACAGCTAAAGGAAAACACCATGAAAACTCTTTCAGACGCATTCGAACATACACTCCAGGATATTTATTATGCTGAAAATGCTTTGACCAAGGCTTTGCCAAAGGTTCACGAAGCTGCAAACGGAACAAAGCTGAAAAAAGCCGTTGCCGATCATCTCGAGGAGACAAAGGACCAAATCAAGGTTTTGGAAAAAGTGTTCAAGTCGATCGGCAAAACCGCCTCAGGCGAAAAATGTGACGCGATTGAGGGTCTGATCAAGGAAACTGAATCGATCATCGAGGAAGCAAGCGGCGTCGCCAAAAACGCCGCTTTGATTGCGGCATGTCAGGCGGTGGAACACTACGAGATTGCACGCTATGGAACGCTGCGGGAGTGGGCGAAAGTCCTGGGTCACGACGAAGCCCATGATTTGCTGACGAGCATCCTCGATCAGGAAAAAGCCGCCAATAGCAAGCTGACAAATCTGGCCGTTTCCTCCATCAACGAAGCATAGGCATAACGCCATAAAGCAGTTTGTCTTTAAGCCGCCAGCGACAGACAGGTCGTCAATCAGGCCATTGTCTGCGCTGGCGGTGTTCCCGCTTTCTCAAGCCAAACCTTTTTTCCAGCAGGCCCTTTATCGTCATCGCTCAAGCCGGAATTCGCCGCAACGCCCAAAACAAAATTGGAACCAATCTTCTCTCGCCGCGTTGTTGTTTCGAATTCCAGCGTCCCAAATGTGAAAGGCAAAATCATGAACTCCATTATTTATCTGGTCGGCCTCGTCGTTGTCGTATTGTTTATCCTGTCAGCACTTGGACTGCGTTGATTATGGCTGAAAATCTGAACCCCAACATCGCCGGTCCCAATATCGCCAGTCACAGCGCCGCGTCACCCAATCCGTCGTACCTCGAATGGGGCCCCGTCTGGGCAGGCGCAATCGTTGCAGTGGCCATTTCGACCATATTGCTGCAATTTGGTGCTTCAGCTGGCCTGGCTGTCGGCGATGCCATCAGACCGGACAGCACCCTATCCTACAACTTCATCGTTGCAGGCCTTTGGGTCCTGCTGGTGTCGGTCTCCGCCTCCGCCGCAGCCGGTTACATATCCGGACGCATGCGAATGACAATGAACGATGCTTTGCCCGAGGAAGTGGAATTCCGCGATGGCATCCATGGCGTGACGAGCTGGGCTCTGGCCACAGTGATCGTAGCCATGGCAACAGCATTGATGGCCGCCATTGCATCGGCACTGTCGACCGCAGCTGTGAGCAACGGGCCGGAGCTCTCAGGTGAGATGCAAAACTGGGCAGCAAACCAGACCGTCATCATGGGCTTTGCGACAGCAGCCGGTTCGGCCCTCGGCGCAGCAGCAGCATGGTTTGCCTCGGTGGCAGGCGGTAAACATCGCAATGATGGCACATCACACCACGTTGTTGTGCCATCCCCGCTCAGAAGGAAATAACACTTCAGGGTTTTTTGCAAACAAAAGCCGCTCCAGCCTATGGGGCGGCTTTTGCATTCTCATGAAAATGCAATTGCGGTGTCGGTTTACCAAATCCCCGACCAAGTAAATTGATGAACGCTTGCTGTTACATTGCGTTATCCCTCCACTTGATTGCCACCACAGAATTTCGCTCAAATCAATGCTGCCAGCCTTTTGATCGCCGTTTCAACCCCATGTTCTGATTGCAGGCTGGCCGCCATGGCACGCGTTGCGTCCTGCATCCGCTGATCGGTGGTGGCGCGCATCATCGCGCTGGCCAAGGCACCAGACGTCAGGGCATTGCGTGGTAGCGGTTCTGGACCAAGGCCGAGCGCTGCAATACGCCGTCCCCAAAACGGTTGATCTCCAAAAAACGGAACAATGATGCTGGGCACACCTGCGCGCAATCCCGTGATCGTTGTGCCAAGCCCACCGTGATGCACGACGGCTGCCATATGTGGAAACAGCCCATCATAGGGTATGGGATCGATGCTCAGGATTCGTTTTTCATCCCCCACCTCAAGCCGCGCCCAACCCTTGGCGACAACGGCACGCAGATTGGTTTGAGCCAGCGCATCGGTGATCATCTGGCCCAGCGCCTGCGGATTGCTGCTGACCATACTGCCAAAACCGATGAAAACGGGCTTCTCGCCTGCCCCGATGAAGGCTTCCACTTGGGGCGGCAGAGGTATTTTCGTCTCTGGCATTTGCCAAAAACCCGTCATCTCTGCCTGTGCCGGCCAATCAGCAGGGCGCGGCATCAGGGCCGGACTGATCGCGTGCAGCAGGCGATAGGTGGCCCGTTCTGGCGGGAATAGGACATGTCTGCCTTGGTAAATGGCCGGCAGGCCAAAACCTTTACGCAATTCATTCACCGGTTTTCGAAACATTCGATAGGCGGCTGTTGATGCTTTGTAGCTGAACCTGTTCAGCGTCTTTGGCAGGAATTCCATGCCCATCAGGGGAAATTCGGCGGTCGGCACAAAGACAGGCTGAAACACACCCATTGCCACAGGAATGTCCAGATGGGCGGCGATATGCGGCGCCGCGAAGGCCTTCGGGTGAAAGACGATCAGATCAGGCTGGATATCCTGGGCTGCCTGCCCACAGTCACGCACCAATTGCCCATTCAGCGGCCCTGACTTTCGCGTCAGTTCAAACCCCGATTTCAGTCGTGTCCATCGACGCTGTGTGCCCTCGATCAGCGCTTTTCCGGCGTTGGTTTCAATCAATGCCAGCACGGCATCCGTCAGCGGGTAAACCTCGATACCAAAGGTCGCAATCCACGATTGAAAACGCTCTGACGTGGCTAGAACGGGGCGAAACCCAGCTTTTTGCAGGCCCAGGGCAAGCGCCAGATAGGGCTCAACATCGCCGCGCGTTCCGTATGTCAAAAGGAGTATCGTTTTGCTCATCAAATTCGGTCCATCAAGGATAAGGTTGGTTCCGCCCCGCCCCTCTTTCCAATTACGGAACGCTTTTCAAAATCCCCGGGGAATGAATGGAACCGCTATGGCGAAAATAACACGCCTTGTCCAATGGAAGCAGTCAACATCCATCCTGGCCCATTCTGTTACCCAGTGGATAGGCCCACTCTGCTTCCCGGTGGATAGACAATGGCAATGCATTGCAAAAACTGGCCACATAAGGTCAATAGCAAACCCAAGGGTTCTTATGAACCCGACGGAGGCGTGGGTCACAGGTCAGGGAGGATGTCTTTGCTGCAGCCTCAGCAACGCGGAATCGGGATGTCGTCTATGATTTGCTGGAATAGGGTGCGCAAGCATATACCGGAACGTGATGATCATCTGGTATCGATCATCATCTGCGTCCATGGGGCCATCGAAGTAACCAATGCCTGCTTGAAATCACTGTATAGGCACGAAGCAGGCGAAAAATTCGAACTGATACTCGTGGACAATTGCAGCGATGGCCAAACCCGGCAATTGCTGCAGGAATACGCCGCGCGATACGCAACCATCACATTGATACGCAATGAGGAAAATCTTGGTTTTGCGCGCGGATGCAATATCGGATTTGCGGCCTCTCGCGGTGCCCGGGTTGTCTTTCTCAACAACGATACGGAACTATCTCCTGAATGGCTCCGCTCTTTATTGCACCCATTGAAAATGCCCGGAATTATCGGCGTTCAACCAAAGCTTGTTTTTCCGAACGGCACTATCCAGGCAGTCGGCACGGTGTTTTCCGACTATTCACCGATGGGCTATCATATTTATGCGGGCAAACCCGGTGACTATGAACCGACACAATCCCCCATGAGGTTCCGTGCCATTACGGCCGCATGCATGGGGCTGATGGCAAGGGATTTTGCCCGTGTGGAGGGCTTTGACCCTGCGTTCATCAATGGCCAGGAGGATGTTGATTTATGTCTGCGTCTGGGAGGAGGCGAAAATCTATTTGCCTATGCGCCGGATTCGGTGATCATTCATCATGAAGGCAGCACCCCCGGACGTCGTGATAATATCGAACACAATCGGCGGTTATTTCATGATCGGTGGGCCGATACAGTTCGAGGCGATGATGCTCAACATTATGCCGATGCCGGCATAGCAGCCACCTCCTATAAGCCTGACAATCCTGATTGGGTGGAAGCCGGTTACGCCGTATGGCGCCCGGGGCAGGTCCGCGCTGAAAATGAACAGCCGCCATCGGTCAATCGACTGGCTAGCGACACAACAATAGCCATCAAAATTGCCTGCCGGGAGAGAATGTTTCTGGACATTTGTGGCGATTATCATTTTGCGGTCTCGCTGGCAGCAGCATTTCTGCGCAAAGGCGTGCGTGCGCGTGTCGACCTCCTGCCGGATTGGTATGCCGCCCGCACACCCGGCGATATCAATCTGGTGATACGTGGAAAGGTCCGCTATGAGCCCAACCCTTTGGATACCAACCTGCTGTGGATCATCAGCCACCCCGAAAAAACCCCGGCCCGTGAGGCTTTGGCCTATAACCATGTTTTTGTCGCCTCAAACATCTGGACACTGAAGGATAAAAAACAGGAAGTGCCGTTTGAAAGACTGTTACAGGCGACAGACATTTGCCGGTTTTATCCCGAAAATGAGATGCATGCAGTCGGCGAACAGCATCTGTTTGTCGCAAATTCTCGCGGCATTGAAAGAACTGTGGTCAAACATGCCCTCAGCCAGGGTATGGAAATACAGATCTATGGCGGTTTGTGGGAGGGTTTGGCGCCGAGCAATTGGGTCCGGGCGGAGAAGATCGTTAATATCGACCTGCCAGCCCATTATATCAATGCCGACGTCGTGTTGAACGATCACTGGGAATGGATGAGAATCGGCGGTTTTGTTTCCAATCGCGTTTTCGACGTGCTTGCATGCGGTGGAAATCTGGTAACGGATCGGGTTGAGGGTATGCCCGGGGAAATTGCCCGTTTCTGCACGTTCTTTGATAATGATTTTTCATTGAAAGATGCACTAAGATTGGCAAAAGAATCCAATACGGCTGAGAAGCGCCAGGCTGCAGCGTCTTATGTACGACAGCATCACAGTTTTGATCAACGCGCAGGCGTGATCTTGAAATCACTTGTAAAAGAACGCCATACAACAATGGATGACAGTCAGAATGCTGCCCTGAAGACACCCGCAAACGCGTTGGCTTCTCTATAAACCCCGGCATCCGACATCAAGATCAAATGCAATCAACTCTTGGCGGACAACCGTTTCGTGCGAGCCCGCTTGTTTGCCAGACCGGCTTTCCGCGCCCGCGAAAAAAATGAAATCGTTACCCCTCCGCTCAACCCGAGCCGGGGTTTGCCTTTGTTGGCAGCCGTTCGAAGAAGCTGGCATATTTTTCGCCGCGTGTGGCTTCGAGGATTTGCCCAAGATGGTCGACCGGTCGATCTGACCAGTCTGAACGGATGTCAACCAGAGGATATATCTCGCTCCGATAGACCTTGAGCGCCGCAGAGGTTGTCCCACGCTGGTCGCCGCCGGCATTCTGACCGGCCGCCAGGGCTGCGATCAGCCTGTCTTCGATCGCCTGGCCAGCCTCGCTTTCATAAGCGTCAACCATGGCTTCAAGGACCTGCGCGCTGGTCAGCAGATTGCCACAAACACCAAAGCCCTGCCGCGCAATTGACCCGCAATAAGCCACAATTTCAGCGCCGGTCCAGGCATGGACATCGCCATCACGCCCGACCGCGATGCACTGGCGGCGTTCACGCCCCGCATCGGCTGCCACCATCTGTTCGACAGCGGCCATGGCCGTTTTGCCCGACGCCAACAGGTCCAGACCCTCAAACCCGTAAAAGGGATTGGTGGTA
Source organism: Rhizobiaceae bacterium (assembly GCA_029233925.1). Lineage (GTDB taxonomy): Bacteria > Pseudomonadota > Alphaproteobacteria > Rhizobiales > Rhizobiaceae > Hoeflea_A. The sequence continues at coordinate 110,672 of JARGOX010000017.1, read as the reverse complement.
TAACCCTGCGTTGCAATGGCGCCAACATCGGCACGCGCATGGGGCACCAGTGAACCGACAACCGGACCACCCGTTGCGGTGGCAACACCGAATGCCCCTGTGCGCAGATCCTTTGCAACGATCGAGAATGTCATGGGTCCTTGATGCCTCCGATTTCCACAGTTGTCAATTTATACGCATAAATTAGTTGCGTCATCAATTTATGCTGATAAATTAGATTTGATCGGTCGCCAATACCGGTCCCATAATCCGGGGCGACTGCCATTTGCTATGCCGCCAAGGAGAACGTCATGCATATAATCAAAAGAGGAATAGTCGCCCTTGCCCTTGCCGCCGTGTCGGTTTTGGGTGTCGCAGGCTCCGGTTCTGCACAAACCCCGCCCAATGTCCTGATCGTCGGGCAGATAGCCGAGCCCCTGGCGCTCGATCCGCATACCGTGACCGCCGTCAATGATTTTCGTATCCTGATGAACGTCTATGACGGCCTAGTGCGCTACAAGAACGGCAAACTTGAGGTTGAGCCCGCTCTGGCAACAGCCTGGACCATATCAGATGACGGGCTGACCTATACATTCACTCTGCGCGAAGGCGTCAAGTTTCATGACGGAACGGATTTCAACGCCGAAGCGGTGAAATTCAATTTCGATCGGATGCTCAAGGACGACCATCCGCAGCATGATACGGGACCGTTCCCCCTGTCGTTTTTCTTTTCCTCGATTGCCGAGGTAACAGCAATAAACCCCACAACGGTTGCATTCAGGCTTTCCGAGCCCTTCGCGCCGTTCCTGTCCAACCTTGCCTATCCGACCGGCCTCATCGCCTCGCCTGCCGGCATTGTCAAACATGGCAAGGATTTCGGCCGCAATCCTGTCGGCACCGGCCCGTTCAAATTCGTCGAGTGGCAGTCCAATGCCCGCGTTGTTGTCGAACGCAATGATGGCTATTGGGACGGCGCCCCCTCACTGGAAGCGGTGATTTTCCGTCCCATCACCGATGCCAATACGCGTGTTGCAGAGATGCTGTCTGGCGGCATCGACATGATGGTTGAAGTCCCGCCTGACAATATCGCCACCTTCGCCTCGGACCCCAACTACAATGTATACGACCAGGCCGGTCCCCATCTCTGGTTCCTGATCCTCAATGCCAAGGAAGGTCCATTTGCCGACAAGCGGATGCGCCAGGCCGTCAATTATGCGGTCAACAAGGAGGCCCTGGTCAACAATGTGCTGCAGGGAACCGCAACTGTTGCAGCCGGACCGACGCCGCCCGCCTTCAGCTGGGCCTATAATGAGGCGCTGGAGCCCTATCCCTATGATCCGCAAAAGGCCAAGGAGCTGATTGCGGAAGCCGGCATGGATGGCGCCGAAGTCACCTTCTATGTCACGGAAGGCGGTTCCGGCATGCTGGATCCTGTGCCGATGGGCACAGCCATCCAGGCCGATCTGAAAGCTGTCGGACTGAACGTCAAGATCGAAACCTACGAATGGAACACCTTCCTCGGAAAGGTCAATCCCGGCCTCGAAGGCAAGGCGGATATGGCTGAAATGGCCTGGATGACCAATGATCCGGACACTTTACCCTTCCTTGCGCTGCGCACAGCCGCCTGGCCGGACAAGGGCGGTTTCAATTCGGGTTACTATTCCAACCCTGAGGTCGACGCCCTGCTGGAAGGTGCACGCCAATCCACCGACCAGACAGAACGCGCCAGGCTCTACAAGGAGATGCAGACCATCGTGCAGGACGATGCGCCCTGGCTTTTCGTGGCAAACTGGAAACAGAATGCCGTCGCTTCAGCCACGGTTGAAAATTTTGCCCTGCAGCCTTCATTCCTGCTTATGCTGGGCAAGGTTTCCAAGCCGAACTAAAAAGCTGCGCCGGGACAATCATCTGTCCCGGCGCTGTCCAGGACCACCGGGGAGGCAGTGCATTGACGGGCTATATTCTAAAGCGGCTTGTTTCTGCCATTCCCGTTCTTTTCGGACTTTCCGTCATCGTCTTCCTGATCATGGCGCTGATCCCCGGCGATCCGGCGACCGCCATTCTGGGCTCCTATGCCACTCCGGAAAATGTCGAGCGCATCAACCGTGAACTGGGCCTCGACAAGACCCTGCTTGAGCAATACGGCATATGGATCAGCAATCTGCTGCAGGGCGATTTCGGACGCTCCTATATCCTCAATCGCCCGGTTCTCGACGAAATTCTTGATCGCTTCGGCGCCACGCTCATCCTTTCCGGCACAGCGCTGGTCCTGTGCTCGATCCTCGGACTGCTGGCGGGCATCGTTTCCGCCGTTCGGCAGTTCGGCTGGGTCGACCGGGCGGTGACCTTTGTCGTCCTGATCGGCATTTCCATCCCGTCCTTCTTCCTCGGACTATTGCTTATCCTTTTTTTCGCGGTGCAATGGCGCCTCCTTCCGGCCTCGGGCATGTTTGCCGCCTATGGCGGCGGCGACTTGCCCGACCTGCTGCGTCATCTGATCCTGCCTGCGACCACATTGTCGGTGGTTGCCACGGGCGTCATTGCCCGGCTGACCCGTGCGTCCATGCTGGAAGTGCTGCGCCAGGACTATGTGCGCACCGCGCGGGCCAAGGGACTGAATGAACGCACCGTCATATACAAACACGCCTTCAAGGCAGCGCTAGTCAGCGTCGTCCCGGTGATCGGCATCCAGGCAGGGTTCGTTCTCGGCGGTGCTGTCTATATCGAGACGGTTTTCCAGTGGCCGGGTATCGGCGCAATGCTCGTCAAGGCCATTTCGACCCGCGACATTCTGCTGGTCCAGGGCGGCGTATTGGTGGTCGCGGCCAGCTATGTCCTGTTCAATCTGCTGGCCGATGTGGTGCAGTCGCTGCTTGATCCGAGATTGAAATCATGAGCGCCACGACAACACCGGCAAGTCAGAAATCACGCCGCCCGACCGCCTGGCAATTGTTGATGAACAACAGACTTGCAGCGGCAGGGTTCTACATCATTGCCGCGCTTGTGGTGCTGGTTGTGGCCGCGCCCATCCTGCCGATTGACAATCCCGACACAATTGATCTGGCCGGACGCCTGCAGCCGATCCTTTCCGACGGTCACCTGCTGGGGACCGATCATCTGGGGCGCGACATTCTCGCCCGGCTGATCTGGGGATCGCGGGTGTCGCTGGCCGTTGGCCTGTCGGCATCCCTGATCGCCGCCTTCTTCGGCTCGCTGATCGGCCTGGTGGCCGGTTATGCGGGCGGGCGGGCGGACAACATCATGATGCGCGGCATCGATATGCTGATGGCCTTTCCCTACATCCTGCTGGCGCTGGCCATCGTCGCGGTGCTCGGGCCGGGACTGATGAATGCGCTCTATGCCATTGCGGTGGTCAATATCCCGTTTTTTGCCCGCAATATTCGCGGCATCACCGTGGGTCTGGCGCACCGGGAATTTGTTGATGCGGCGCGACTGTCGGGCAAGAGCCATACATCCATCGTGCTGACGGAAATCCTGCCCAACGTCCTGCCGATTATCGTCATCACCATGTCGACCACCGTTGGCTGGATGATCCTCGAGACAGCCGGTCTGAGCTTTCTGGGACTGGGCGCGCAGCCACCGCAGGCCGATCTCGGTTCCATGCTGGGCGAAGGCCGTTCATTGTTGTTCACCGCCCCCTCCGTCTCCATAATTCCCGGTGTGATGGTCTTCATCATCGTCATGAGCATCAACCTGCTCGGCGACGGCGTGCGCGATGCGCTTGACCCGCGCCTGCGGGCCGGGGCGCTCAACCGACCATTGCCGGTGACCCGGATCGACCGCGCCGACAGAAGCGAGACCAGCGCTGCGGGCAAAGGTGCTGCCCTGTCCGTCGAAAATCTCCAGACGGGCTTCGAGAGCACCCAGGGCACAATGCCGGCCGTCAAGGGCATCAGTTTTGCCGTCCAGAAGGGTGAATGCCTTGGTCTGATCGGTGAAAGCGGATCGGGAAAGAGCGTCACGGCACTTTCCCTGCTCGGACTTGTCGCCTCCCCTCCCGGCGTCATTACAGGCGGATCCGTCGCCATTGATGGTCGCGACATTTTTTCCATGCATGATACGGAAATCGCATCCTATCGCGGCAGCAGGGTCGCCTATATTTTTCAGGACCCGCTGACAACGTTGCATCCGCTTTTCACCGTAGGCGAGCAGGTTGCCGAGGCCGTGCGTGCCCATCAGCAGGTCAGCCGCAATGAGGCCCATGCAAAGGCCGTCGCCTTGCTGGATACGGTGCGCATTCCCGATCCGGCAAAGCGCGCCGCGGCCTATCCGCATGAATTGTCAGGCGGCCAGAGGCAGCGCGTCGGCATTGCCATGGCGCTGGCCAACGACCCGGACATCATCATTGCCGACGAGCCGACGACCGCCCTGGATGTGACCGTACAGGCTGAAATTCTGCGCCTGCTGCAGGCCCTGCGCCAGGAGCGTGGTCTGGCCTTGCTGTTCATCACCCATGATTTTGGCGTTGTCGCGGAAATATGCGACCGGGTCGCCGTGATGCGCCATGGCGAGATTGTCGAAACCGGGAAGACAGCTGACATTCTGGGAAATCCCCAGCATCCCTATACACAGCGGCTCATCGCCTGCGTGCCAAGGCTTGGCCAGGGCAAGGCCTTCCTTGAGGGCTTGCGCCAATTGCCCAAGGTCGAAGGGGTTTGATGATGCACGAACCCAATGCCATTGCAGTCACCGGCCTGACCAAGACATTCGGCGGAAAACGCCGCCTGTTCGGCGGAACATCACACGTCGTTCATGCGGTCAAAAATGTAACGCTGGCGCTCAGACAGGGAGAAACCCTGGCCATCGTTGGCGAAAGCGGGTCGGGAAAATCGACACTGGCGCGCATGGTGGTCGGACTTGAAACACCCACCAGCGGGCAGATGCAGATCGCCGGAAAGGATGCAGGAACACTGGCAAAAGAGGGTCCGCGCGCCTTCGGACAGATGATCCAATACGTGTTCCAGGACCCGACCTCCTCGCTCAATCCGCGCAAGACCATAGGCGCGACGCTGGAAGCCCCGCTGCGGTTGCTGAAAGGCTTCGACCCGGCCCGCCGCAGGACGCGGATGAAAGAACTGCTGGATGCCGTGCAAATGCCGGCCGATACGCTGGAGCGCTATCCGCACGAGTTTTCCGGTGGGCAGGCTCAGCGCATCGCCATTGCCCGGGCGCTGGCTGCCGCGCCGCGTATCATGGTCCTCGATGAACCGGTGAGCGCCCTCGACGTGTCAGTACAGGCGCAAGTGCTTCTGCTGCTGGAGGACCTGAAGACCGAATTCGATCTGTCCTATCTGTTCATTAGCCACGATCTTGCTGTGGTGGAGAGCGTCTGTGACCGGGTGGCGGTCATGTATTTTGGCGAAGTCGTCGAAGAAGGTCCGGCCGAGGCGCTTTTCAAGTCACCCCGCCATGACTATACCAAGCGTCTGATATCGAGCGCGCCTCTCCTCGAAACGGGGCGTGCCTCGAAACAGAATATGCCTTGAAACCGGATAAGGACTGATCAGTGTCATGAGGGTTTCCGCTCCAGGAACAAAAAAACCCGCACGCAAGGCGCGCAAGCGCACCGACGAGATTGCCGAGGCGATCAAGCGCACGATCATGGAACACGGGCTGGAACCCGGTGATCGCCTGCCGCAGGAAAAGGATCTGATCGCCCAATATGCCGCCAGCAAGGGCACTGTGCGCGAGGCCTTGAAATCACTGGAAGTGCAGGGTCTGGTGCGGATACGCACGGGACCGGGCGGCGGCGCCTTCGTCGAGCGCATGTCCGAGGGGCGCGCCATGAGCCTGCTTGGCAATTATCTGTTTGCCAAGGATGTGACGATTGCCGACATTTACGAACTGCGAAAGGCGCTTGAACCGCTGGTTGCCGTCAGCGCCATGGACAATATGGACGAATCCGGCTTCCGGCGGCTCGAAGACATTATCGCCGTCTACGATCACGAAGCAAGAGATGCCGGCGAGCGCTGGCAGCAGCGCATGGCCGAGCTGGATTTTCACACGGTCGTTGCCGAATATTCCGACAATGCCCTGCTGTCATTCCAGTGCCGCTTCCTGCAGCGGCTATTGAAAGATCTGGCGGTCTGCCGCGACATCTACCTGCAGCCACAACCGATCCTGCGCCAGCGCGGCATCGCCTATCAGCGCGAGCTGATCAAGGCCATGAAAGCCGGTGACGTGGAGGTCGTTCGCAGCATCATAAGCGAGCACATGATCCATGCCGAACAACAGATGCTCACCCTGGAAGCCACCCTGGAACATCGCTTCATCGATGAAAGCAGCTGACCGGTAATAACCAAGGTAAAAGACTTAGTCTCCAACCCTGATCATCACCTTGCCATGGCTCTTGCGCGGAGCACGCAGATAGGTCCACGCCTCCTGGAAGTCCTCCATTTCAAAGACCCTGTCGACATTCGGTTGAATTTGGCCTGAAGCCAGAGCGCCATAGACAAAATCGAGCCCCTTCTTCTTCCATTCGGCGTTTTCAATATAGTTGAACAATGAATAGGGTTTGAAGGTCGCGTTCGCCTGATAAAGTTCCATCATCGGCAGTTCGGGCAGTTTTTCATCGAGCGTCCCATAGGTAAACAATTGCGCATCCTTGGCAAGGGCCCTGGCATATTGTGCGATCATCCCGGCGCCGATGGAATCGAAGACGGCGTGTACGCCCACCCCATCGGTAAATTCTTTCAACGCTTCCGGCAGATTTTCGCCTTCACCGATATAAACGTGGCTTGCGCCACCCTGCATGAGATAATCGCGGTTATGTTCAAACCGCGAGGTTCCGATCATGTTTGCGCCCTTGATCCGTCCGATTTGCAGCGCTGAATAACCGGCGGTGCTGGTTGCTGCGGTCACCAGGATATTGACACCCGGGGCGGCCTTGGCCAGTTCGGCAATCGGATAGTAGGCGGTCATGAATTGCATCCAGATCGATCCGGCCTCTGTTGCGCTGATGCCGTCCGGCGCCTTCGTCAGATATCGGGCATCGATGATCACCGTATCGCCACTGACGCCCTTCATGTCGTAAAAATACGGAAGCGTGCAATAGCGCTCGCCCAATGCGATACCGGCAACGCCCTCACCGATCTGGTCGACGACGCCCACGGCCTCGCAGCCGATACGCGCCGGCAACTGGCTGAAATTGAAGGAGTAACGGCCCTGCATCAGGTCCATGTCGCCCCAGTTGAGAGCAAAGGCTTCAACCTTCAGTCGAACCTCGCCGGGTCCTGGCTGCTCGGGCGTATATTCCCTCAATTGAAGTCCGGACAGTCCGGAATATTCAGTAATGACCCATTCGCGATTGGCTTCAGACATTGCTTCGGCTCCCTGATTTTCATGTGTGCCCATGGCATTTGCTGAGGTCAAATCCTTCGTTGCGACAACCAAACGTCGCACTCAAGATCGTTGCCTCAAGGCCTCCCGTAATCCCGATACTGCAAATTATACAAACTTTATGCAAGTTACCAGCGCGGAAAAATCATACCAGGCACGACACGCCCTACACACCATCGCAGCAAAAGCCCGGTGTTTTGTCGGTTCAGGAGCAATTTCCTGAAGACATCTCATGGATGCATGATCACGCCGTAAATCACAGCCCCAACAACTGACCAAACACTATTCGTCATGACCGGCCTTGCGCAGGCCTTCCATGATATGGGCGGCATCTTGAGGCGGCGTGTTCCACTTTTGGATTTCGGCTGCGGCGCGGATGCTCGGCTTCACCCTCTTCATCAGCGCCAGCGATTTGGCCGCGTCCGGACGACCCAGTTGCCCGAGTGCGGCGGCGTTGAGCATATGGGACCAGTAGAAATCAGGCATGCTGATACGCTGAACATCCACCAGGACATCTTCATAGTCACACTGGTGGTAATGCAGCAGCGCTGCGCTGAAATGATACCAGCCCGGATGCAGCGGATTGAGTTTTTGCGCCCGGCCCGACAACTCCATGCCCCGCTCATTGGCACCCTGGAATGACAGGTAATGGCCGACTTCGGCAAGAATTTCCGGGTCGTTCGGGTTGAGGTCCATTGCCCGCTGCGCTTCGGCCTCGAACTTGCCGATATCCTTTCGAAAGAAATGCACGATCGCCAGCCAGCAATGCGCATAGGCGCTCTGCGGGTCCAACTGGGTGGCCTTGAGGGCCATGGCCAAGGCCCGCTCGATCGGGTCCGGGCGCGGATTTGCCTCGAACCGGTATTCGGCCAGATAGACATTGGCCAAAAGCGCATGGGCTTCGGCATAATTGGGATCCAGCCGGATCGCCCGTTCAAGAAGATCGCGCGCCTCCTCATGCATTTTCTCGTTCAGGGTGGCCGTATAGCGTCGGGCCCGCAGAAGACAATCATAGGCATCCATTTCGGAGGGGCTTTTGAGCAGGGCCCGCGTCAGCGCTGTATCCTGCATGCGGACCCCGAGGGAAGCGACGATCATGTGCGTGATGGCGTCCTGAACGGCGAAAATATCCTCCAGTTGGCGATCATAGCGATCCGCCCACAGGGAGACGCCGGAAGCCGCTTCGATCAGTTGGACGGCAACGCGCAACCGGTCGCCGGCTCTCAGCACGCTGCCATCAACAATATAGCCCGCGCCCAGCTTTGCAGCGATCTCGGTCAGCGGCACGTCCCGTTGCCTGAAGTGAAACGACGAGGCGCTGGCAATGACCCGCAGTTCCCTGAAATGGGTCAGATTGGCGATGACGTCTTCGGTCAGACCATCGCAAAAATACTCATCCAGCCCCTCGCTGGCGATCCTGAAGGGCAGGACAACGAGGGTCGGCATGAAGGTGGCCGGGCCTGGCGATGCTGCAGCGACTGGCCTTGGCTCAGCGGCCCTTATCTCTTGGCTCACTGCCGTTGCATCCACCATATCACCGTCTGCGTCCCGGGACGGAGCCTCGTCACCATCACAGCGCACCTCGGCGACAAAGCGGAAGCCGCGCCGCGGCACGGTGCGGATCACGTTTTGCGCCTCACCGGTGTCACCGACAGCCTTGCGCAGCGCAAATATTCGGCTGCTGAGCGTGGTATCCGAAACGACCCGTCCCTGCCACACGGCGTCAATCAACGCGTCCTTCGACACAATCTGCTCCCGCTTTTCGATCAGGTGCAACAGAACATTGAAGACCTGGGGTTCAATGGGAACGGGTTTGCCGTGCCGGCGAAGTTCAAACATCTGGGGATCAAGATCGTAGGCGCCGAACTTGTAAATCATGGACAAATAGACCCGCCATTGATCGAAAAACGATGAAATCCCAACCTAATCTCAATGCCGCCTTCAAGCAATGGCGCCGAAGGACGCCTAGGTTTTTGCAATCAACAACCACCAAGGAAAAATTCAATGACCTGGTCACTCAAGGGAACCTATTTCGAAAGTTGCAATTGCGATACCGCCTGCCCCTGTCTCTTCCTCAGCCCTCCGACCAACGAGGAATGCACGGCTCTGGTCGGCTGGCACATTGAGGAAGGCAAGGACGAGGACGTGTCGCTCTCCGGTCTCAATGTCGCGCTGGCCGTTCATTCTCCGGGTAATATGGCCACAACCCAGTGGAACGTGGCGGTCTATGTCGACGAACGAGCCGATGAGGCGCAGAATGCCAGCCTGATGAAAATCTTCGGTGGCCAGGGCGGCGGGCATCCGGCGCGGCTGGCCACCCATATCGGGGCGATTGTCGGCGTGCGCTCCGTGCCGATTGATTTTTCGGTCAATGGCGGGAAACACGCGTTGAAAATTCCCGGCATTGCCGATGTCGAAATCGACCAGATTGCCGGACAGGGTGGCGGGCCGGTGACAATCGAGGGCCATCCTCTGTGCATTGCCCCCGGATTTGTCGCCACAGCGGCCAAATCCTCCAGACTGGCCTATAGCGATCATGGAATGGCCTGGGATCTGACCGACAAGACCGGCATATTTTCTGAATTTGCCTATCAGAGTGAGCAGTAACGATGCGCGCCGACACAAATAGCGGCGTGGGGGCATCCTTGACCCCCGCGCGTCTTGCCCTGCTGATGGGCGCTCCGGTTGCCGTGGCTCTGGCATCGTGGATTTATTTGGTCATCATGATCGGCGACATGTCGGCCATACCGGGCATGGCGGCAATGATGATGTCACCGCAGATGTTCGCGCCCATGCAGTTCACCGGCCTCTTCCTCATGTGGGCCATCATGATGGCGGCTATGATGTTGCCAACCGCCGCGCCGATGATTCACGCCTATGCGCGCATGCAGGCAGCCGACCGGCTGCACGGTGCAGGCTGGTTGCCGGTGTTCATGTTCTCCGGCGGCTATCTCCTGGCCTGGTCGGGCTTCAGCTTGGCCGCAACTGTGCTGCAGGCAGGACTGACAAACCTTGCCTACATGTCACCCATGATGATGAAGGCCACTGGGCCGCTGGCCGCCGGCATTCTCGTGGTGGCCGGCCTCTATCAGTTCAGCACCCTGAAACAGGCCTGCCTGCATCAATGCCGCACGCCCATTGCCTTTTTGATGACCCAGTGGCGTGAAGGCAACCGGGGAGCGCTGACCATGGGTTGGCGTCACGGCCTGTTCTGTGTGGGCTGTTGCTGGGCCTTGATGGGACTGCTGTTCGTCGTCGGCGTCATGAACCCGGCCTGGATCATCGCGATCACCATCTATGTTCTGGCCGAAAAAATCCTGCCGGGCAGCGAGAAACTGTCAAAAATCGTCGGGGCCCTGTTGGTCGGGGCTGGCCTGTGGATGTTCTTTTGACAATTGGCCCGGCATCCATGTGCCGGGCACAAAGGGTATTAGCGCCTCACCGAGCCTATCAAGCGGATCAGCCGCAAGTTCGGAGCAAACACATCAGACACGGCCGGATATTTCGAGGTCAGCGCGGCCAAATGCTCAGTCCTTCAGGATCGTGATTTCCAAAAACGCGTGTTGTTTGCGGTCTGAAATGGCTGCCAGCGCCGCTTCGATGGCACCCGGCACATCCTCCGGCCTGTCCACCTTGCGGGTCCACGCACGGCTGGCCTTCGCCACATGCACGAAATCCGGCGATGGTTCGAGCGAGGTCAGCGGCACCTCATTGGACTGCGCCGCATAGCCATTCGGATAGGAGCCCACAACCGATTGACGCACCGCACCCCATTCGTGGTTGTTCAGGACAATGATCAGAACCGGTAGACCCAGAGCTTCCGCGATCTGGTGACAGGCGGTGGGATTGGAAAATATGTAGGACCCGTCCCCCATTGTCGCCACGATCACACGGTCCCGGTCAGCCAATTGCCCACCCATTGCGGCCGGAAAGCTCCATCCCAGCCCACCCGAATGTGGTTCCTGGAACCAGGCGTTATGCCCCTTGCGCTCCACAGAACCCAGTTTCACCCCGAGTTCGGAATAGACGGAGGATTTTTTACCCCGCAGCGCCGCACCCAGACAGGCGCTGACCCATTGTTTGGTGATGCCCTTGGCCGTTGATGCCTGCGCCTCCAGAGCCAGCCTGTCACGTGTTGCCTGCGCCTTCTCAGCCACATGGGCGCGGCGCGCTGCAATCACATCCGCATCACCGCCAATGCGCCTCATCGCCTTGATCAGCGCCGGAATCGTGTCGGCGTTTTCACCGGCGATGGACAGGTTTGAGCGGAAGTTGCGGATTGGATAGCGGCTGAACAATGGATCTGGACCCATGTTGATGACCCGGGCGTCATCGGGCAATTTGTGCTTGTCGGGCCACCAGGGTGCGAGACTGTCCAGCACCAGCACCACATCGGCCGCTTCAAGCCATGGGCTGGGATTTTCACCGATGTGGCAGGGATGATCCGTATCAATAGCCAGATGCGTCGCCCACCAGGAGCAAACCGGTATGCCCCATTCATCAGCCCATTGGCCAAACTGCGCATAACTTTCCGCGTCACCGGCTCCGCGCTGGGCAATCACCAGCGGGTGCTTCGCCTTGGCCAGCATGGCCGCTGCGGCGTCCATTTCGCGATCGGAAATGCCGATTTTTGCCGGCTGCATGGTGGTCGCATCGCTGGTGCCTTCACGCGGAATTTCCTCGCACAATGTCTCGCGCGGCAATGACAGATAGACCGGTCCCTTGGGCGTCGAATTGGCGATCGCAAAGGCCCGGTCGAGCGCGCCGGAAATCTGTTCGGGGAACCGCAGCTCATAGTCCCATTTGCTCGCCTCACGAACCAGAGCCGTCTGGTCGCGCATTTCCTGCCCCCAGCCGATGGGCACGGTCCGCGCGCCAAACCGGGTTTCTTCGGTGACCGGCGTGCGACCGGACATCATCAACATGGGCACGTGCTCGCAAGCCGCGTTGATGGCCCCCGTTGCCCCGTTTGACAGGCCGACATTGGTGTGCAGCATGACCGCCTGACAGCGCCCTGATATTTCGTAGTAACCCATAGCCATGCCCATTGCCGCGTGTTCGTGCGGAATGATGATGGGCGTCGGCAGATCGATATTCTTGTGCGACGCTTCGACCAGGCCCTCGACAATCGGCGGAAAATCGGTTCCGGAATTGACAAAGACATAATCGACACCCAGCGCCTTGAGCTTGGTGAAAATGGCCCCGCCGGCCGTGATGGTGTTGTTTTCCTCGGTCAAATGAGTCTCCTGATCGGCCGTCAAATCGGGTAATGCTGGGCCGGATCCTCAATGGTGATCCAGCGCAATTCGGTAAATTCATAAATCGCCGCCGTGCCGCCAAAGCGACCGTGGCCGCTGTTTTTGACGCCACCGAATGGCATATGCGCCTCATCATGCACGGTAGGACCATTGATGTGGCAGATGCCGCTTTCAATCTTGTCCGCAAAGGCCTGCGCGCGACTCACATCCCTGCTGAACACGGCAGCCGAAAGGCCGTATTGGGTATCATTGGCCATGCGCAAAGCCTCTTCCTCGGTGTCGAAGCGATAAATCGCCTTGACCGGACCGAAGGATTCCTCGCTGAAAATCCGCATGTCTTCGGTCACGTCAACCAGCACGGTGGGCTGATAGATGACGCTTTCGCTTGTCCCGCCGGTCAATAAAGTGGCGCCCTTGTCGAGTGCGTCCTTGACCAGGCCATTGAGCCGTTGTGTCGATGCCATGCCGACCAGGGACCCCAACGGTCCGTTCTCGCGCGGGTCTGCTGCAACCAGCGCTGCTGCGCGGCCAACATCACGTTGAAACCGGCCCAGCCCGCCGTGCTGCCAATCTCACGCTGCATGGCATTGATGAAGTCACCAGCACGCGCTGACAGGATGTCGGCGGTTTTCGACAGAACCTCGCGCCGGTGCGCAGGCGTTGAAGCTGACCAGGCAGGAAAGGCCTCCCTCGCCGCATTGACCGCAGCCTCGGCATCCCTGGTCGTGGCGGCGCCAAACCGTGTCGCTACGTCTCCGGTGACGGGATCCAGGCGCGTGCAGGTTCTGGCCTCATCCAGCTTGACGTGCTGCCCGCCGATAAACAATTGTGCGTCGGTCATTGCTTTTCCTTTTGTTTGATCGGTTCGTTGCCCCCAGATGTGCCAGCATAGGGCCAGCCGGATCCCTGATTCGGCAAAATATCAGATTCATCACCCTTGGGCATGAACAGCATTACGAGAATGATCGTCAAGCCCGATATGGTCGGATGCGGACCCGGAACACGATTCCTGGCGACACAAAGGGGCGACACAAAGGGGCGACCAAAAGGTTCGAATGAATGAACACAGGGTATCACCAGACAATCCTGACTGCGGTCTAAAAACAGCCTGACTGCGGTCTAAAAACAGCCTGACTGCGGTCTAAAAACAGCCTGACTGCGGTCTAAAAACAGGATGCGCGAAGATGTCAATCAGACGCTGTTCTATTCGCAAATCCTGCCCATTGACGCGGCGCGGCCAGCCAACTCCCGAAATAATTCTGACTTTGATAACGATCCGATCGTCTTTAGTGGCACACTGATGGCCAAACAGGGATAGATTGCGCTGTCAGTTGCAGCGCATAATCAACAAAACGCTTGATGGCGCTAATATAAACGGTATTTTGGTCAATGGTCTTAAAATATCGATTTTATTGGCATGCTTCCTACTTTGTGCTAGCTTAACATGGCGGTCTTTGAAGATCGGTAAAAATTCAATTCGGGAGGATCACAACATGAAATTCAAATCGATGGCCGCATTGGCCGCCTTGGGCGCATCGCTTGTCATGGGTACTGGCCTGGCCACTGCTGCCGAGTTGCGCATAGGAACGGCCAGCCAGGGGGGTGCATTCTATCCGGTTGGCCAGGCGATCTCCTCGCTTGTCAGCAAACACGCAAAAGACACGACCATGGTGCCAATCGTGACAGGCGGCTCGGTGGAAAACCCGCGTCTGGTAAACTCCGGCGAAGTCGACATCGCCATCACCAACAACAATCTTTCCGTACTGGCCAACAAGGGCGTTGGTCCCTACAAGAAGGCCGGTGCGATGAACCTGCGGGCGATCGGGCCGCTTCATTACAGCATTCTGCACATGATGACCCTTGACGGTTCGTCCATCAATTCAATTGCGGACCTGAAAGGCAAGCGTGTTGCTGTTGGTCCGGCGGGCGGAGGAACCATTCCCTTCCTCGGCCAGGTATTGGGGCTTGCAGGGCTGTCGATGGATGATATTACGCCGAGCTTCCTGTCCTATGGCGACGGTTTTAGTCAGCTTGCCGATGGCAACGTGGATGCAGCCTTTGCGCTCAGCGGTTATCCCGCCGGTGCGGTTATGCAGGCACAGGCCAACAAGAAGTTGAAATTCATTCCGCTCGACGACAAACAGATCGAAACTGCGCTGCAAAAATATCCCAATTACAACGGGGTTATCGTGCCAAAGGACGTCTACGGCACGGATAACGATGGCACCGTTCTTGGTGTCAACAACATGCTGATCGTTGATGCGGGCATGAGCGATGAACTGGCCTATGAGATCACCAAGGCCATCTATGGCCATATGGATGAGTTCCGCGCTGAAAACGCACTTGCAAAACAGATTGATCCGGCCGCGTCCCTTACGCTGAAGATCCCTCTGCATCCCGGTGCCGAGAAATTTTTCAAGGAATAGTTGAAAACTTCTCTCCAATATTCGGCGCAGGAAGCCTGCTTCCTGCGCCTGGAAAGACACCATGCAAAATACAACGGACAAGCTGATCGGCTATGCGGTCAACGCCATTGCCTTCGCATTGGGCCTTTTTCATCTGCTGAATGTGGGTGGCATCCTGGTTCTGTCGACCCGCGACATCCGCATCACCCATCTTCTGGCGATGCTTGTCATCCTGTTTCTGACGCGAGCCAGCTTCCGGCGCATAGCCGGCACGCTGCTGGATCGCATCATCGGCGGGGTTCTGATCGCCGCATCGCTGGGCAGCTGCCTGTATATTCTCAGCCGCTGGAAAGACATAGCCATGAGCGGTGGCGATACCGGTCCGCTGGATGCATGGATCGGCCTGCTGCTGATTGTGCTTGTGCTGGAAGGTGCCCGCCGCGGGGTTGGTGTGATCCTGGCGCTCATTTGCCTGTTCTTCTTCACCTATCCGTTTTTCTCCGAATATCTGCCGGGTGTGCTGGGTTCACGCGGCTATTCGGTGACACGGATCTCGGAGCTTTTGACCACGACATCACAGGGCGTCTTCGGCATTCCGCTCGGCGTGTCGGCAACCTACATCGTGCTGTTTTCAATCTATGGCGCCTTCCTGAGCGAATTCGGCGCGGGCGACTTCTTCTTCAAGCTGGCGAACCGTCTGACCAGGGGCATGCGTGCCGCCGGGGCAAAGACGGCGGTGATCTTCAGCACCCTGCTCGGCATGATTTCCGGCTCTGCCGCCGGCAATGTCGCCGTGACCGGCACACTGACAATTCCGATGATGAAAAAGGAAGGCTACGCACCACACCAGGCAGGCGCGATTGAAGCGGTGGTATCCACCGGCGGGCAGATGATGCCGCCCGTCATGGGCGCTGCCGCATTCATCATGGCCGAGATCGTCGGCGTTCCCTATTCAAACGTGATGCAGGTTGCCCTCATACCGGCCTTGCTGTTTTTTGCGTCACTGTTTTTTGTTGTGCATCTGCAGGCAGGTAAAAGCCGGATCGTGCCGCTTGTCCAGCCTGACGACGACGATGAATCCATCTGGATGATCCTGTTCAAGGGCGGACAGTTCATCATCCCTTTCGCCACCTTGATTGCCATGATGCTCAACGGCTTCTCACCCTTCAAGGCGTCCTATTATTCGATCATCGTGCTGCTTGTCTGCCACGTCATCTGGACCCGGCGGATCAATCTGGAAATGGCGAAGAAAGCCGCAAGGGCCATTACCGAAGGCACCAAGGCGGTTGTCCCGATTGCCATTGCCTGCGCGGCCGCAGGCATCATTGCCGGGACACTCGGCGTGACCGGCCTTGGATCCAAAATTTCCGGGCTGATCATTGCAGCATCCGGCGGCATCACCTTTTTTGCGCTGCTCTTTACCATGCTGACAGCGATCATTCTGGGCATGGGCCTGCCAACGACGGCGGCCTATCTGATCCTTGCAACGGTTGTCGCGCCAGCGCTTGCCAAAATGGGCGTGCCACTTCTGACGGCGCATATGTTCGTGTTCTTCTATGGCTGCGTGTCGACGATTACCCCGCCCGTGGCCTTGGCCTCCTATGTGGCGGCGGGCATTGCCAAGGCCGATATCAACAAGGTTGGCTGGACGGCTTTCACCTATGGCATCACCTGTTACATTCTGCCCTTCATGTTTTTCTATGGCCCTGCCCTCCTGATGCAGGGCAGTGCTCCAAGCATCATCCTGGCAATCGGCAGTGGCGCGATTGGCGTCTACTGCCTCGCCTCCTTTGTCATCGGTTTCATACGCAATGATCTTGCGCTCCTTCCGCGCCTTGTCACCGGCGCGGCAGGCATTGCGCTGCTTCATCAGGGGCTGGTCAGTGACGCCATCGGGCTGGCGGCCTTTGCCGCTGTCTGGTTCCTGTCCGGGCCGACACCCGATCTGAAATCCACCAAAGCATAAGAGGGAACCCCAACATGGCTTTCGAAGCAAAGAAGTTCAGACGGCTTGTGACCGGTCACGATGAAAACGGTGTTGCAAAGGTCATCCGCGAAGACATTGCCGATTGTATATTGCAGCGGCCGACGCGGCCGGGCGTCACGCTGACAAATCTGTGGCAGATCGATCAATCGCCTGCGCAGATGGAGCGCCATGACGATCCCGTGGCCGGACCGTTGATCCTGCATCCGCCGAAGAACGGCTCGGTGTTTCGCATCGTACAGTTTGATCCCGAAGACCCTGAAGTGATTGCAAATATCGACGGAAAGGCGGCTTTCGCCGCCATGGGCGCCGGCGCCAATGTGGTCGAGAATGGCCGTCACCCCTATATGCATCGCACCGACAGCATCGACTATTCCATCGTCCTGAGCGGTGAGATGTACATGATGATGGACGAAGAAGACGTGCTGGTCAAAGCCGGCGACGTTGTCATCCAGCAGGGCACACGCCACGCCTGGTCCAACCGTGGAACCGAACCATGCCTTATGATGTTTGTATTGAATGATGCGAAATAATCAGGACGGTACAATCAGGGCATATTGTGTGAAATAGCACCGTTGCGCTCCAAAACACCCTGAATTGAAACCCTGCGGGCTGGCCGAAAAGGCACTTCAGACTATCAGTGGCTCATGAAACTTGCGGCAGAACGCAACGCGTCCATCTTATTTTCAAACTGTTCCAATGGAAAGGCGCGGGGTCCGGATCGTTGATTTGACCTGCTGTCGGCTCTGGAGCTTCAGTTCAGGGTTTTCGGCTCAAAACCGCATGGCGGAACTCAAGATCTTCATTGCCACCGATGGCGACATATGCGTCCCAACGTGAATTTACGACCATCTTGGCGACCCAGATAATGGCCAACAACATGAACGGAAAAGTGAATTCAAAGGTTGCGCCCGACGGCCCATGCTCTGCGAAGTCGAATCCGCCCGATCCAACAGACTGATCCTGCATATAAAGGCCGTAAGCAACGAGAAAGGCCAAGCCTAATGAGACGGCAACAAGGCTGATTGCAACAAAGATGGTTTCAGTCGATACGAGGGGCGGCCGGGTTTTCACCATAGCAAACGGCTCTGCAATGCCACTAATTCCTTTGAACGAAAGCGCTGTACCAATCTCGAATTTATCAACTGCATGCTGCTGTAGCAAATAGTTACTAAGGGCCGCCGCGTGGATCTTGCGCAGACCTTTCTCGGTAAAGCCTGTGCCATCCTTGTATTGGATTTGGACATTGTAATTTTTCCAGTTACCCCACGCCAGAGCGCCTGCTGCCATCAGTACGAGAAATAAGTAGATTTCATGTGTCTTTAGCGCGGGGGAGACGACCCATGGATCGAAGAATTCAAAAAAAGCGGCGGCGAGCAGGACAAGCGCGATCATTCCCGCAGCATATGACTTTCCCTGACCAACGGAAATCTCCACGCGCCCAAGTCTGTTTTTTTCGACAAGCTTGCTTCCGACCTTAAAATGCGTTCCGTCATGGCTAAAACGGATAACTTTCTCTTCCATGAATGCCTTCCTTGGTAGACTGCCCATCCTGAGGGCCAAAATATCTTAGACGACATTCTCAAAATGAATTGTCTTCTTGGCATACAAGCCGAAAGGCAAAGACACTTGTCAAGGCAATTGACGCAGCATATTTTGCACTTCGCTGTTTTTTTGCCTGATCAGAACGCAAGCATCGATGCTCTTTTACCCAAACGAATGGCATTCGAAAATTATTGCCCAAAATTTCTGAATGCATCAGCTCTCCAAGTTTTACCCAGCCCGTTCAGAAACGGCTTCTTCGTTTTCCAGGGCACCATATTTTCTATTGTGGTCATTGTCTTTCAGACTTTAAAAACATGGTCTGAATTCAAGCAACCATAAATACTCCCCACAGCCCTTTTTGGATCAAACAATTAGCTCGACACCATCGCGAGGAAATCTGCGTAGCCCTCTTCATGCGACCCTTCAAAATTGCTCATTCCCGGTTTGGTCAGCGTTCCCATCGGCTTTGCATAGCTCTTGATCGTGCGGGTGGGCTTCTCATGCCATGTGATGTTGAAAGCGGCGAGTTTGGGGAAGAAGCAGAGATCGGTTGGCGGCAGATGATCGTGGATCCACCAGGCCATCGCCTGCCAATGGTGAGTTTTTCGTAATAATCGATGAAACTGTTGACCACGATGGAGGCTGTTGCGCCACAGCAGCCATCGGCATCGCGATAATCAAAGATATGAGCGGCGTGGTTTTTCTCATTGCTGGCGCAGGACAGATTGTTCTCATTGCCGAACTGGTTGACGCTAGAGCATGTCGCGCATGAAGAAGGATTTTGACAGGCGGACCCGCCCCAGGTCTTCCAGCGCTTTGACGGCGGCCGGTTTTTTCATCAATCAGCTTTTCCTGGTTCAAATGGGATGGCGCAAACACCTGGCAAACTATCAGCGTGACACCAACCATTTCAAGTGCATTCGGGTAGCAACCGGTGTCACGCAACCCTTGAAGATGACGGCATTTTCAAAAGACATTGTGGCATGACCAATTCCATAAATCGCCGAGTCCTGAAGATGCCGGGGCGATATCTTTGTATAAAAACAGACGACTTGATAGAAGTCATTGGCAGGCGGCAGCGCCAACCCGCATGGGCAGCCGCCACGTATCATTCAGGGAGATCGCCACCAATGAAGACCTACACGATTGCAGCCATTCCAGCGGACGGCATTGGTCCGGAGGTGATCGAAGCCGGGCTGCAGGTTCTTGCGGCTGTCGAGCGGCGGGATGGCGGCTTTGCTCTGGATGTTCAAACGTTTGACTGGGGTTCACAGTTTTACAAGAAGCATGGGGAGATGATGCCGGCCAATGGTCTCGAGCAGCTCAAACCCTTTGATGCGATCTTTTTCGGCGCAGTCGGCGCTCCGGATGTGCCCGATCACATCACGCTGTGGGGTCTTCGCCTGCCAATCTGCCAGGGCCTTGACCAATATGCCAATGTCCGCCCGACCAAAATCATACCCGGCATCAAGACGCCTTTGGCCAATGTCGGTCCAGGGGATCTCGACTGGGTGATCATTCGCGAGAACTCGGAAGGCGAATATTCCGGCATCGGCGGACGTGCCCATCGCGGCCACCCGCAAGAGGTGGCAACGGAAGTGTCGATCTTCACCCGGGTCGGTGTTGAGCGTATCATGCGATATGCCTTCAGGATGGCGCAATCGCGCCCGCGCAAATTTCTGACCGTGGTGACGAAATCCAACGCGCAGCGGCACGGCATGGTCCTGTGGGACGAGATTGCCGCCGAAGTCGCAGAGGATTTCCCGGATGTGACATGGGACAAGATGTTGGTCGATGCAATGACCGTCCGCATGACACTGAATCCACAAAGCCTTGATACGATCGTTGCCACCAACCTGCATGCGGACATCCTGTCCGATCTCGCAGGCGCACTGGCCGGATCCCTTGGCGTGGCGCCCACCGCCAATATCAATCCCGAGGGACTTTTTCCCTCGATGTTCGAGCCGATCCATGGATCGGCCTTTGACATCACCGGCAAGGGCATCGCAAATCCGGTCGCGGCCTTCTGGACCGCTGTCCAGATGCTTGAACATCTGGGCGAAGCGGATGCCGCAGCGCGTTTGATGCGTGCTGTGGAGCACGTTTGCGCGAAGGGCATCACAACGCCGGATGTTGGCGGGACAGCAAAGACCAAGGAGGTGACAGAGGCCGTGATCGGCGCGATCCGCAGTTCCAATATTTAAAGACAACCCGCCTTCTCTATCGGCTCCCCGGCGCCATCAAACGCCGATGCGATCACACTCTGACAACTTTCAATCTGGTCTTGAGATCGGTGCGGCAGAAGGCATGCAGAAAGCAGGTCTGTTCGGAAATATCAAGCATCTCCTGCGCTGTCTCGTCGGATTCGGACGTTTCAAGATAGACATGGGTCTCGATGGGATCGGCTTCACCGGCCTTGCCGGTTCCGCCACTTGCACCGCCAGGGCTGAAATGCGTGTCCTGCACGATACGGTAGTCCGGCAGGTCAAGTTTCAGCATGGATACAAACCGTCCAAACTGGGTCATGAAACAAAAGGCTATGCCTGCCGAGATCAGTGTATTGGCATCAGGCGCGCGTCCGTCTTCGGAACTCAGGAAGCGAAAACTTGTCCCATAGGGCGAGTATTGCATCTGCTGGATGTCCTTGATGCCATCCGCGCGCAAGACAGCCACGGCCCCGATATTGAGCCGGCGATCCTGTTCATCCGCCAGGCTTGATCCACCCGACTTCGTGCCCATCACCACATCCTTTTTGGGGGTTGGACCAACCGGCTCCATCAAGATGAGATCGTTGCCCTGTGGCACGGACCGGGCAAAATGATTGCCCGGATCAGGAAACAATGTCCCTTCGATTTCCGCGACCTTGGCCGTCGGCAGTTCAATGCCGTTCTTGCCCAGCTTGAAAAGGCTTTCCAATTGTCCCCGCATCAGGCCATTGAGCGGCGATGCATAGGTCGCATTGATCAGGAATTCATTCAGCGCCGCATCATCAAGATCGCAGTCGATCTCAACCTGCAGATCGATGTTTTCAGCGCCACCGATCATGGTGCGCTTCGGCATCGAGCCCTTCATCGTGTAGTAATTGTCCTGGATCAGTTTCAGCTTGCGGATCTCAATGCCCTGGATTTTGGCCAGGGCGAGAATTTCATTCATGAAACTTGCGGCCATGCCGGTGGACAGAAAGGCCAATGGGCATGGGGCTGCATCATGACCGTTGAGATAAGGCCCCTCATCGGAGACGAGTCGCCATGTCAAGCCTGTCCTGGCTGAACGCACCAGGGCTTCCTTCTGGAAGCCCGAGAGCGAGCGAACCCAGGTTCGCAGCGCATCCCCCTTGCGATTTTGCGGCGCATCAATGGCCACTTCATCAGCATTTGCCAATTGAAAGAAAGGTGGCAATCCGCTTTCGCCGATGATGTCAGTGCCCAGTTTTACCATTTACTTACTCCACCAAAAGTCCTGCCGGCGCCTATATTGTCTATGGCTCAGCGCGCATTTCAGCCACGGCCTCATAGCATGATCTTTTTCCAGCATGATCTTTTTCCAGCCCCGGCCAGGCAATTCAAAGTACCTGTATGCAGAATCCTTACATATTGCTCAGGATATGGCTCGACATGCCGCCATCGGCTGTCAGCTTTGCGCCGCGCATCCAATTGGCGCGATCACTCAGGGCAAAGGATACCACCGGCGCAATGTGCCTTGCGACTTCAGCAACTTGCAGGTTTCGGCACCGATGCCAGATGCGACGCCCGTGACAATGATTGTTTTACCCTGATGCATGATTTTCCTCTTTGGTCAAAACCACCCTGTTATGGCGTTACCGCAATGAACAGGAGATGGAAACGTCACAGTGTGTGATCTTCGTCGACCTTCCGCAAGGGTGAATCCTGCCATCGTTTCGAATATAGATCTTTTGTAATCCTGAAACGCAATATGGTCGGTTTATCTTTTGCAGCCCGTTGCGTGGCAAGATTGTTTCCGGCCAATTGCCAACCGGACCAATGCAGATAGGTCAACATAGGGCGATTGTCCGACCGGACGGAGGCAACGGCAGACTGCAGGTCCCGATCATAAAACAGGGTGTCAAAGACCTTTAGCCAGATCAACGGCATTTCCATCAGCTTGGAGCCATGCCGGGCACCCTTTGCGATCAGCATGTTGATCAGAACATGACGTTTGTTGTCAGAAAGAACGGCGGTAGATAGGCCCATATGGCTTGCGGTATGTCGCTCAAACAGCCCAAGGATGGCTCTGTCCGAGTGGTTGAAATTCTCGACATATCTCGCCAACTCCGCCTGATCGAAGACCTGCGGTCTGGTGTTGAGGGCTTGCGCCACTTCAGGATCAGAGAGCCACTGACCAAACGCTACGGTGATGTCAGCCTTACGCATCGGACGAAGTTCAAAGCTGCGTGTTTTGGCCGCAAAACCATCTAGAAATCCCATGTTGGGGTTCCTTCATGGGAAATTTTTGTTGCAAGCAAGCATGGGCGATATTTGGCTTTTTCAGATGCCCTCGCCCTGCTCTTTCTCAATTGAGCGGAAATTTCAGCCCGACCCGGAGCTCCTGCCGGTCATGATCGAACCGCGTGGTCAGCCCGTTTTGCGTCACCGTTTGCGATGCAAAGTCCGTGTACAAATAGTCAAAACTGATCCGAAAATTCAACTCAGTCTAAAGTTCAACACCTGCACCGACAGAATATCCCGTGTAAATTTCATTCAGTGAATTCAGCGTCGTAGCACCGACATCCGGCCGGCTTTCGAGCTGATCTTCAAAGTAAGATACCGCGATGCCGCCAATCCCGTAAACCCACAGATCGGGCACAGGAACGATGCCCGCCTTGGCACGCAAACCAGCCGACCAAGTGCTGTCACTGCTCACCGTGCCGCTGTTTTTGCTATTGAAAAACAGGTCGTCGTTCAGATTGCCAAATGAAATGTCGCTTTCCAGGCCCAGGACCATTGGGCCGTACTCCCAATTGTATCCGGCGAGAACACCGCCTCCCCAGCCTTTTTCGTTGGAGCTGAAGGAGGCCGAACCATCGGGACACGTACCTGAAACGGCAACACACGACCCATCAAGATCCTGACTGAGGATATGATTGAGATGAAAGCCCCAAAAGGCGCCTCCAAAACCTGGCTCCACAATTTCTTGGGCTTCAACAGCAGTCAAAGAGAGTGTGAGCGCGCTACAGCACAACAAACCCATACGCATGGCGCCAATTGTTGCCTGCTTCATCTCTTTCGCCGGATAACCAATATTCATACCATCGCCCCAGGATTTTAGTCGCCGACCAATTCATTGGAAAGCTCCATGCTATACAGAGCACTAGCCTCCATTCAAGGTATCGGCGCATGTAAATTTGGGGGACCAGCACTTTTGTTCTCAGCTGTTATTTTCGAGACTGAATGGCGCGATTGTCAGCCGGTTTGCATCAGTTTGTCAAAGTAACCCTATGGGGCCTTCTTCATCGCCTCTTTTGCCAGAGCAGCGCGATAGGCCTCGGACAAATGATAGATATGATTCTCTACAAGGGCTGCGGCTTCATCGGCCTGCCCACGCCTGCACGCTTCGATCAATTCCAGATGTTCGTCCATGGATCGATCCAGCGCATCGTTCATGCTCACAAAAAGATGCGTCCGCAATGCCATCAGTGGGCTGATCGTACGGCGGTAGGTTGCCGCAATGGAGCGATTGCCGCCACATATGATGATCGTGTTGTGAAATTCAATATCGCCCTTGGTGAACCCTGGCCGATCTATTTGTGCAACGGCCTTTTCCATGGTGGCAACAGCCATGCCCAGTCCCTGCAAAAGCACGTCTCCACTTGATGAAATTGCCTTGCGCAGCGACGCTGTCTCAAGGATGCACCGGTGTTCACACAGGTCGTCCACCACCTTGAGATCAGGCGTGAAGACAAAGGTCCCGCGTTTGGGGGATACTTTGACCAGACCTTCCGATTGAAGTGTCGCCAGGGCATCCCTGACGGGTGAGCGACTCACCCCAAGCATGTCGGCGAGACGTTGCTCCGACAGCTTGCACCCCAGAGGCAACTCGCCCCAGATAATGGCGTCGCGGAGGCGATCTGCCGTTTCCTCGGTCAGCGAAATGGCTGGTTCGATTTTCTTGAGAGTCCTGTCCATGCCCACTGGATAACATCGGACCTGAGACTTGACAATTTATTCTTACATGTAACATGTTAGTTTATCGGATTGGGGAGCACGATGACATGCCTCATCTGAAGGGAGAGAATATTTGAGCCAGGTGGAGTTGATCAGGAAAACGATCGCAGATGATGCACGGGATCATTTTCGTGCCATTGTCGGCTCTGCCAATTTGCTGCATGAAACCCACGATATGGCAGGTTACCTGACCGACTGGACAGGACAATTCTCCTCGGAAGCACTGGCGGTCGTGCGGCCGAATTCAACCAGCCAGGTCTCTCAAATCGTGCAATATTGCAATGCCAATCGTATCGCTGTGGTTCCGCAGGGCGGTGGCACGGGCCTGTGTGGCGGCGGCGTGCCGATTGACGGCAAGCGTTCAGTCGTGCTGTCCCTGACACGGATGAATGCCCTGAGAAATTTCGACCCTGCCGGGCGCACAATTGTTGTGGAAGCGGGCATGGTTCTGGAAACCCTGCAACTGGAAGCGCTGGAACACGGTCTGATTTTTCCATTGATGTTTGGCGCAAAGGGCACCTGCACTGTCGGCGGCAACCTTTCAACAAATGCCGGCGGGTCGAATGTGGTGCGCTACGGCAATACACGCGAGCTTTGTCTGGGCATCGAGGCCGTCATGCCCGACGGTTCTGTCATCAATGCCCTGACCGGCTTGCGCAAAGACAATACAGGCTACGACATCAAGGATATGCTCATCGGTGCGGAGGGCACACTTGGCGTCATAACGGCGGCCGTGTTCAAAATGTTTCGGCAACCGGCCAATCGGGTAACCGCATTTTTATCCGTCGCCTCCCTTTCGGCAGCGACCGAAGTTCTAAACCGCTTGCAGGACCATACCGGCAGCGCCGTTGAAGCTTTTGAGTATATGCCGCAGCACGCCATTGACGTCATTTGTTCCCAGTTTCCTGACATAAAACGCCCCCTGGCTGATCACACGGGATGCGGCATTCTGGTCGAGGTCGCATCAAGCCGGGCCATTGACGCAAGGGAGTTGCCGGATGGCAGCACACAACTGGGCGATGAGGTCATGACGCTTCTGAGCGAACTGATGGAAACCGGACTGGTTCTGGACGCCATGATCGCTCAGTCGGAAAAACAACGCGCAGACCTTTGGCGCATGCGCGAATCCATCCTGGAAGCGATCACCGGGAATGGACCGGCTTATCATCTTGATATCTCCCTGCCGCTGTCCAGGGTCGCCGATTTTGTCGGCGAAATGGATCAGGCCTCGGCGAAGATGGGGTTTCAACCCATAACGGTGGGGCACCTGGGCGATGGAAATCTTCATTACGCCCTGGCACCCGCCCCAAACCGGGTGTGGGCCAGTCTGCCTCTGGAGGCGGCAAAGGAGGCGGCATTTGACCTGCTTGGCAGGCTGAACGGATCATTCAGCGCGGAGCACGGAATTGGGCAAAGCAAACTGGCCGTGATGACGATGCTCAAGGAGCCATCTCAACTGGCTGTCATGCGCGCCATCAAAACGGCCCTGGACCCCAACAACATCATGAACCCGGGAAAACTGGTTCCTGAAGTCTGAAAAAGCTATAATGCGTCCGAGGGCGCGCCTTGGGAGGAGAGTTAGGATGTTTCAGTATCTGTCAAGAATCGCCTGCTTGGCAGCCACCTTGGGCTTTGCCACCACCGGGATGACTACAATGGCCTCTGCCGAATTGTTCGAAGGTTGCCCATCGAAACCGATCATGGGCAAATTCATTGAATTTGGCAGAAGCGGGAAAATGCCGACGGATCTTGGCAAATGGCTCAACACGCCATCCGCCCAGAAAGTGGAGCCCTGGAAGCCTTTCGACAATGTCGACTATGTCGGGATTTGCTGGGTTTCGTCCTGGCTGATTCATACGGATGACGGCAGCTTTTTGATCGATACGGTCTACGGACCATTCACCCAGCAATTGGTCGACAACATCAAGAGCACCGGCACTGATCTGTCAGACATCAAATATGTCTTGATCACCCGTGGTCATTTCGACCACGTTGGCGGGGCAGCGGAACTTCAAAAATGGCTGCCCAATGCCACCTTCGCCATGACACAGGCGGGATGGGATGAGGCGGCAGAAGCCTCAGCGGCCGCTCAGGGTGGTCGCCCCTGGCCCATGATCGAGCCGCAAAAGATTCTGGAAGATGGCGATGTCATCGAATTGGGCGGCATGAAAATCGAAGTGATTGCAACGCCCGGCCATTCCTGGGGAACAGCGTCCTACCTCTTTGATGTCAAGGGTGGCAGCGACACCTATCGCGCCATAACCATCGGCGGCCTTGGTCTCAACGCCATCGAAGGCCCGCCTCAGGTGGAAGCCTACATTGACAGTGTTGATCGTGTGCGCGCACTTGTCGAAGACAAGGGAGAAAATGTGCAGGTTCATCTGACCACCCACGGTTTTTCCAACAACTTGGAAGAAGGCCGGCTGAAACTGGCTGAGCGCAAGCCCGGCGAGCCAAATGTCTTCGTCAATCCCGATGGTCTGCTTCAACAGGTTTCCAGCCTCAGGGACAGGGCTGTCAAAAAACTGGAAGTCGAAAAGAACAAATAAATAGAAGCATCACCTGCGCTCCACAGCAAGGCTTGCTGTGGAGCGCCTACTGCAACTGCCCAAAGAAAATCTGATAACAACTTCTGGAGGAAACAATATGCCTATCAAATCAAAATTACTGGCGCTCGCTGCCACAGCCATGATCGCCATGATCTCACCATCTCTTGCCGCAGACTGGAAGCCGGATGGCCCGCTGAAGATCCAGATCGGATTCGGTGCGGGCGGATCGACTGACACAATGGGCCGTGTCCTTGCCAATGAGATGGAAAAGCAAACCGGCTGGACCATCGTTGTCGAGAACAAGCCGGGCGCTGGTGGCGTTGCCATGTTTACCGGCATCTCGCAAATGCCTGCCAATGGCAAGACCATCGGCATGGGTGTGAGCATTCCCGTAATGGTGCAGCTGGTGCAACGCGGTGACCAACTGCCATTCGACCTGGACAGCTTTGATTATCTGGGCACAGTGGCAAAAGCCGAATTGGCACTGGTTGCCAGCAAGGACGCGCCCTTTGACGACCTTGAGGGCATGGTTGCCTACGCCAAGGAAAAGTCGACCATGCCGGTTGCCATCATGGCGCCACCGCAGATACTGATGATGAAGCAGACCATGAAAACGACAGACGCCAAATTTGATCTGGTCACGGCCGATGGCGGCGCGGAAGTCATGAAACTGATTCTCGGCGGACAGGTGTTGGCAGGCTTTGGTTCGGGTGAGCAATTGCCCTATCTTGAATCTGGCGACATGAAAGTCATTGCCAGCGCAAACCAGTCTCGTTTGAGCTACGCACCTGATGCGAAGACCTTCATCGAGTCCGGCGTCAATGCCTATGTCGAACCTGTCTTCTTCCTGGCAGCCAGGAAGGGAACGGACCCGGCAGCGGTGGCAGCCATTGCCGCAGCCATTGATGCAGCAGTGCAATCACCCGCAGTCGCGAAAATCGTCAAGAATGCCACAAACGGATCACCCTTGAACATGGGAACCGATGGAACGCGCAAAATGATGTTTGACGGTCTGGACAATGCGAAGATTCTTTTCGCCCAATAGCAATCAAATCGCCCCGTGTCTTTGCGCGGGGCGCTCTCTATCAAGGGGAAACAGCATGCGGTTTACTGCCGATAGGGTGTCGGGTACATTGTTTTTGGCGCTCGGCCTTGCACTGTATTTCCTGATTATTCCCAACTACGTCGAGTCTGTGACGGATGGCAATATCTCGCCGGATATGATGCCCAATTCTCTCTCTCTCATTCTGGCGCTGTGTGGCGCCCTGCTGGTTTTCAAGCCGACGCTCCATAGCACGCAAACCATGCGCAGCTTCGCAATCACGGCCGCCTATGTTTTCATCCTGACGGCCGGAATCTACGCCATGTCGTTGTTTGGCTTCGTCTATGTCGGCCCGGCCGTGGCGTTGGCAATCATGTTGATGATCGGCGAACGACGCCCGATATGGCTTGTCGCAGGTGTCGTGGCCATGCCGGCGCTTATCTGGTTCTTGGTTGTCCAAGTCCTTGGCAGGGCCTTGCCATGACGGAGCATTCCATTGGTTGACCTTTCGATCATTCTGGCCGGTTTTTCAGACGCGTTCTCCCTGACCAATCTCCTGTTCGTCCTTTTCGGGGTCGTTCTTGGACAATTTGTCGGGGCTGTACCGGGAATTGGGCCCATCATGGCCATGGCAATCGCCATTCCCTTCACCTTCGCGCTCAGTCCGATTGTCGCCATCTCCTTTCTGGTCGGTGTCAACAAGGGCGGACTTGTCGGCGGCGCCGTTCCGGCCATCCTGATGAACACGCCCGGCACGCCAGACGCCGCCGCCACCGCGCTGGACGGCTATCCGCTTGCCAAGCAGGGCAAACCTCTCAAGGCAACAAAGATGGCGCTGTTTTCGTCCATCACCGGCGATACGTTCAGCGATATTGTGCTGATCACCGTATCCGCTCCACTGGCCGTGCTTGCGCTTAAGATGGGGCCGATCGAGATCGCCGCCTTGATGATATTCACCTTTTCAGTGCTTGCCGGACTGATGGGAAGTTCACTGATAAAGGGACTTATTGCTGCGGTACTGGGCCTGCTCGTTGCCTGTATCGGCAGCGACCCGGAAAATTTCACGCCACGGCTGATCTTCGGCTATTGGGATCTTTTTGACGGGTTGCCGCTGCCATCGGTCGCCATCGGCGTGCTTGCCATCTCGGAAATCCTGCACCGCATGTCGGAATCCTTTGGACGGGTCAGGCCGGCGATTGAATTTGTCGAATCCGACGACCCTGATCAAGATCGTGTGACCTGGGCAGAGTACTGGGGATGTCGCTTTACCATGTTGCGCGGTGCGGTGATCGGCACGATCCTTGGCGCGCTTCCCGGTATCGGATCGACCGCAGCGGCATTCATGTCCTATGCCTTTGCCAAGGCCAGTTCGAAAGATCCTTCCAGTTTTGGCAAGGGCAATCTTCATGGCATTGCTGCTTCAGAATCGGCCAATTCGGCTGTGATGGGCGCCAATCTCATTCCGCTGCTGACGCTGGGCATTCCTGGAAGCGTCGGTGCTGCACTGATCGTCAGCGCTTTCATGATCCATGGCATGCAACCAGGTCCCCTGCTGTTCGAAAATCAGGGCCGCCTGGTCTATGGCCTTTTCGGCGCCATGCTGATGGCCAATTTTCTCAATTTGTGGGTCGGTCAGATTGGCCTGCGCCTGTGGGTAAAGGTCGTCTCAGCACCAGAATCGATCATTTTCTCCTCAGCGCTTCTGCTGTGTTTCGTCGGCGTTGCCATGGCGACCAGCGGCCTGTTCGGCGTGGCCATCATGCTGATTTTTGCGGTGCTGGGCTATCTATTGTCGAGCTTCGGCTACTCCCTGGTCATCTTCATAATCGCATTTTTTCTGGGACCGCGATTTGAAAAATCCATCGCCCAGTCACTGGCTTTGACCAATGGAGACCTGACGCAAGCGTATCAGTCGCCAGTTGCCGTTGCCCTGCTGATTTTGTCAGTCGTTTCCTTCTTCTGGTTTCTCAAGCGCAACGCTGCAGTAGAGAAAGAACAAAATTCCTGACCCGGAACAAAAATTGCGAACAAGAACGGATTATCCCATGACTGAAAGCCTGCCCAAGTCCGGCCATATGACAACCGGTGAAGCCATCGTGCGTTCACTGCGACACCATGGTGTTGACACGATTTTCGGCATTCCTGGCGCCCATATGTATGACTTCAATGATGCCATTGCCCGCGAAGACGACGTCCGGTTCATCACCACGCGCCACGAGCAGGGCGCGGGATACATGGCCTATGGCTACGCAAAGTCGACCGGCAAGACGGGCGTGTTTACGGTGGTCCCCGGCCCCGGCATGCTCAACGCCAGCGCTGCCCTTTGCACGGCCTATGGCGCCAACACGCCGGTCATGATGATCACCGGCAACATCATGAGCCATCTCATCGGTCAGGGTCGCGGGCAATTGCACGAGTTGCCCGACCAGCTTGGCACCATGCGCGGTTTTACCGGATGGGCAGACCGCATCAATCACGCCAGCGAAGCCCCGAAAATGGTCGCTGAGGGTTTTCGACAGATGACCAACAAGCGCATCCGTCCAACGGCGATTGAAGCGCCCTGGGATGTGTTTGGGCAAAGTGCACCGGTGGAACTGGAAGAAGTCAACAGAACGGCTGAACCGGCGCCGAAACCCGATCCGGGCAAGTTGATCGCAGCGGCAAAGATGATCGCCCAGGCGCGGCACCCGATGATCCTTGTCGGCGCAGGCGCCAATGAAGCGAGCGCCGAGGTTCAGGCGCTGGCTGAAATGCTGCAGGCGCCAGTAACAGCCCATCGGTCCGGCAAGGGGATCCTCAGCAACAAACATCCGCTCAGCCTGTTGTCTCCCGAAGCCCATGGCTATTTTGCCAAATGTGACTGCCTGATCGGGATCGGCTCGCGGCTGGAGCTGACGCATATGCGCTGGCAGTGGCAGCCTACCGGCATGAAAACCATTCGCATCGATATCGACCCGACGGAATTTGTCCGCCTCAAACCCGATGTCGGCATTGTGGCTGATGCAGCCGAGGGCGTCAGCGCGCTCATGCATCAGCTTGAAACACGGATTTTCCCGCGTGGTCCGCGCGCCGCTGAACTGGAAGAATACCGGGCGCTTGCGCACACCAGGATGGAACGCATCCAGCCCCAGCATGATTATCTGAAGGCCATTCGTCAGGCATTACCCGATGACGGATTTTTTGTAGAGGAAATCAGCCAGATCGGTTTCAGCGCCCGCATCATGTTCCCGGTCTATGCGCCCCGGCAATATGTAACCTGCGGTTATCAGGACAATCTGGGGTTTGGTTTCCACACGGCCCTGGGGGTCAAGGTCGGCAATCCGGACAAGCCGGTTGTGGCTGTCTGTGGTGATGGCGGTTTCATGTTCGGCGTGCAGGAACTGGCAACCGCCGTTCAATACGGCATCAATCTTGTCACGGTGATTTTCAACAACAACGCCTATGGCAATGTCAGGCGCGACCAGAACTGGAACTATCACGAGCGTCGCCTTGGCGCGGATCTCGTCAATCCCGATTTTGTCGAACTGGCGAAGGCCTTCGGCGCAAAGGGTGTGCGGGTCAGCAACCCGGAGGATTTGAAACAGGCCATCACGCAGGGTTTCGAGGAAGACGGTCCCGTCATCATCGAGGTGCCAATCGAAACCGGGTCTGAACGGTCACAATGGAGCCTGATCCATCCGGCGCCACCGGTCATGGGATCAACCAGACCAGCATGGATGCAGGCAATGGGCGGAGAACTGATGCAAAAAGGGGAAATGATGATGGGTGAATTTGTATTGACCATCAATGGTGAAGGCGTTGCAAAAAAGGAAACTTTCGACGTCATCAATCCGGCAACAGGCAAGCTGCTGGCCAAATGTCCGCAGGCATCCGTTGGTGATCTGGACAAGGCTGTGGCCGCCGCGAAGGAGGCCTTGCCTGCCTGGTCAGCATTGGCCGATGAGAGCCGCATTGAGGTTATTCGCAAACTCGGCGACCTGTTGGAAGTCCACCGTGAGGAACTCAGCAAGCTGATCACCCGCGAACAGGGCAAGACCCAGTCAGGCCTTGGGGCAAACTTTGAACTTGATGGCTGCATTGGCTGGACCCGCAGCACTGCGGCTCTCAAGCTGGAGGTGGAAACGCTTATCAACAACGATGCCGAGCTTGTCGAAATACACCGCCGGCCGGTTGGTGTCGTCGCATCCATCACGCCGTGGAACTGGCCGTTGATGATCGCCGTATGGCACATCATGCCGGCACTGCGGGCCGGGTGTACGGTGGTCATGAAGCCGTCGCCCTATACACCTTTGTCAACGCTGAAAATGGTCGAACTTTTCAACCAGATATTGCCTGCAGGCGTGTTGAACGTTGTCACCGGCGACGCGGAAGTGGGCGATGCCATGTCCACCCATCCCGACATCGCCAAGATCGTCTTTACCGGTTCCGTCCCGACGGGTCGAAGGATCATGTCCAGCGCCGGCCCCACATTGAAACGCCTCACTCTTGAGCTTGGCGGCAACGATGCCGGCATTGTTCTGCCGGGCACCGATATGGAAGGCAAGATCGAAGGATTGTTCTGGGGTACCTTCATCAATTCCGGCCAGACCTGCTCCTGCCTGAAACGGCTCTATGTCCATGAGGATGACTATGAGCGCACCATACAGCTCTTTGCCGATTATCTGGCCGATGTGAAAATGGGCGATGGCATGAACGAAGCCAATATTCTAGGTCCCCTGTCCAATGTAATGCAGTTCAACAAGGTCAAGGATCTGGTCGCTGATGCCAAGGCCAAAGGCGCGCGCATAATTGTCGGCGGCAATGCCATGCCGGGCGACGGCTATTTTCACGAATTGACCCTCATTGCCGATGCGACCCACGATATGCGCGTCGTCACCGAAGAACAGTTTGGTCCGGTGATTCCGGTAATCAAATACAAGACGGTTGAAGAGGCTCTGGCCATGGCCAACAGCCTCGAAGTGGGGCTGGGCGCCTCGGCATGGGGAGATGATCTGGAAGAGGCCAAACGGGTCGCCTTGCAAATGGACGCCGGCACCATGTGGGTCAACCGCCACGCCGTGCTCAATCCAGGCGTGCCCATGGGCGGCGTCAAGCAATCAGGCTTTGGCGTCGAGTTCGGTCCGGAAGGTTTGAGAGAATACACCAGGGTTCAGGTCCTAAGCGCTCAGAAATAGAACGCGCATCGCCGCCACTCATACCGGTTGCCGCACCTGGCGCAGGTCAGGTGCGGCCGCCAGTTGAATGAGAAAAAAATGCGACACCGGTCAGGTAAATTCTTTGAAATCAGGCCTGCTGACTGACCGCCTGCATTTGCCGGATGAATGCAAGGTATTGAACAATTCTATTATGGTGATGTCCGGTGTTTGGCTACAACGGCATTACGGCAATCCATTCACGCCACCTCCAGTTTGCAGACAGTCACACTGGCGGCGTTCAAGGCTTGTCGAACTGCTTGAGACCGTGCACAACAAGAGGAAAATTCCATGGCACCGAACCCCTCCACTTTCACCACGCTTGGAACTGGCGGCGGCCCCATGCAAAACCCGCTGCGCTCCCAGCCAGCCCATTTGCTGATGAACGGCAGCAAACCTGTTCTGATCGATTGCGGAGAAGGGGCAATGGGCCAACTGAAGCGCGCCGGCGTTGAATTCAGGGACGTTGCCGAAATATTTCTGACCCACCATCACTTTGACCATATCGGAAGCCTGTTCGCCTGTTTCGGCATAAACATGATGACCATGCGTCGCACACCACTAACGGTTTACGGGCCACCTGGAACCCGGCAGATCGTGGATGGCCTCATCGCTGCCTGCGCCGTTCCCAATGCGATCGGCTTCGGTGTGCCGGGGCAGAGCATGCCGAAAGTCGAGGATTTTGTCATTGTGCAGGAAATTGTGCCCGGTGATGTGATCGAACTGGACGGCCTGACGGTCAGAAACTGCGAAAACACCCACTACCGTCAGGAAAACGAGGCTGGAACCGAAGGCTTCCTTTCCTTGTCCTTCCGATTTGATCTGGCTGACCGCAGCATCTTTTTGACTGGAGATACGGGCGAATGCAAGGCCGTGGAAGCGCTGGCGCAGGGTGTCGATCTGCTGGTCGGCGAGATGATGGATGCAGATCTGACCATGCGCATGGTGCGCTCACGAAATCCAGACGTGCCGGAAGCGCAGATCCAGAAAATCCGTGAACACATCGCTGGCCATCATCTGAGCGCAGAGCAGCTTGGCGACCTGGCCACAATCGCCGGCGCCAGACACGTGGTCGCCACACATCTTCCGCCCGGACTGGCGACGCCGCAAACCGCGCCGGATTATGTGGCCCGGATCGCCAGTCGCTTCTCCGGTGAGATATCGATCGGCGAAGACCTGAAGCAATATTGAATCCGGATGAAACACACTGAATCCAACCCGAACCGGATACCGGGAGCAAGCAGGCAAGGTTCGGGTGATTATGTCGGCGGGAAAAGACAGTGCACCCGCCGAACCCACGCATCGTGGTGGCGCTATGCGACCGGGAGGAAAACCGGCAGACCAATGGCATTGTCGCGACGGCATGAGACTGACCGGGAGCGGGTTCTATCTGCCTGACCAGCGCTTGCTGAGCACGATCATTCGTTGTTTGTGAAAATCCGGCGCAAAACCTTCCACTATTTTCATTCCTCAATGCCTCGGGTCCGGTAATGGCCATGAGATCAGATTGCGTTTCCTTGCTGGCCTGTGGCACGCCGCAGGC
Organism: Rhizobiaceae bacterium; assembly: GCA_029233925.1. Lineage (GTDB taxonomy): Bacteria > Pseudomonadota > Alphaproteobacteria > Rhizobiales > Rhizobiaceae > Hoeflea_A. The sequence goes on along the minus strand of JARGOX010000017.1, from coordinate 75,634 downwards.
AGAAAACGCCGATCTCGTTTGGACATCCGTTCTACCAGAAGGATGCGCCGCAATGGCCCTGTGTGGTCGAACCCCATGCGACAAGGGATTTCATACGAGAGGCCGTTCTGATCGCCATTGGGATCAAGCGCCCGCTGCAGGCCGATCGCCGGTCGATCCGACCGGTGGCATATAATGATTGCAGCCCCGCAAAAGGTATTCATCAACTCAATGCCTGCAATTCAATCAATCAAATGTTCAAACACCTGCCTCGTCTCTACGATGCGACAAGGGGCCGGGTTGGCTCATCTGTTTCGGGAGGACGATATGAAAAAGCGAATTCTGGCAGGTTTGCTGGCCACGACAACCGTGCTTGCACCGGCAATGGCTTCAGCTGAGACACTGATTTTTGGCAGTGGAAATGTTGAACAGCACCCCATTGTGAAGCGCATCTTCACACCATGGGTCGAAAAGGTGAATGCCGAAGGGGGTGATGCGCTTCAAATCGACATGCGTCACGGACAGATGCTGGTCAATCCGGGGACATTTCTCGACCGTCTGGATGATGACGTTGTACAGATCGTATGGGGCATGCCGGTGGCTGCACCGGGACGTTTCCCGCGCTCGCTTGTTTCAACCATTCCTCTGATAGAGGGCTCTTCTGCGGCCGCCGCCGTTGCCTTTTGCCGGATGCTCGAAAATGGTGATCTCGGCGATGAATGGGATGACTTCGTACCGTTGCTCATCGTTCCCTTCCCGCAGGTCAGCGCGCATCTCAATGGGACTCCGCTGACATCCATGGCAGATATTGCCGGCAAGAAGATAACGACCCAAAGCCCAGCTGCCGCAGGCATAATTCAGGCCTATGGCGGCACGCCTTTGTCTGTGAACATTCAGGATCAGTACCAGGCCCTGCAACGCGGCACGGCAGACGGCACATTCATGAGCTACACGGCCTTTCCCGGCTTCCGCCTGAATGAGGTAACCTCCGATCATCTGGAGGTCCCGTTGGGTGGAGCAACTGGCCTGGCCTTCATGACACGCGCCCGTTTTGATGGGCTTTCAGCAGAAGCAAAGGCGGTCCTGACTGCAAATTCAGGCTGTGAACTCGCCCGCGAAGTTGGTGACAAGGTCGATCAGTGGGAAGCGGACTCGAAAGGCTTTGTCATGTCCAAGGAAGGGCATACATTCAACAAGATCTCGGAGGAAGGAATGGCCGAGTTGAAGGAACGCGTCGGTGAAACCCTTTCCAAGGGATATGCCGCACGGGTTCCCGGCGGTGCCGAGCTGATCGAACTGTGGCGCGAGCAGGTGACCAAAGCAGACGCTGAATAGCGCCCATACCCGTTTCAAGAAATTGAAAGATGGACAAGGCCGGTTGGTGTTTCAACCGGCCTTTTTCCTGTTTCGCTTGTCACAGTGCAATCCATGCGCCTAACGGACCGCACCCGACGTTCAACACCCAGACTTTCAACATCCAGTCTTTGAGTACATGCACTTTGCGCAACTGGCTATCAACGGGACAGGTTGAAGCCCTGCATGACGGAGACGCCAATGCAAACACTTTCAGCTCTCATGCCAGCCCTGAGCGGGTTCCTCCAGAAGGGTTTCTGGACATAGCGCTGCGCGCCTTGCATTCATCCACCAGTACCATCGGCCCCGAGACAGACCGGTCGCTACATGGTTGAAGGCAGCCAAAGCGACAATGCCGGGATGCTCACCAGCAAGACAATTTTGATGACATCGGCGACGATGAAGGGAACGACGCCTTTCATCACGGTTGACAGTTTAACGTTCGGATCAAGGCTCTTGATGATGAAGAGATTCATCCCAAAAGGCGGTGTAATCATCCCAATCTCGACGACGACCAGCATCAAAACGCCCCAGAACAACATGTCATATCCCAGGCCAAGGATCAGTGGGGTGACGACCGGAACGGTGATGATCATGACGCCGAAACTGTCCATTACCGAGCCGAGCAGCAGGTAAATGACAATCAGCACGGCCAGAATCACGATCGGTCTTGCGTCCAGAGATGCAATCCATGCGCTGACCATGTCAGGCGTCTGCCCCAGATTGACGTAGAAGGAAAACATCAACCCGCCAAAGATCAGCGCATACAACATGGCGGTTGTCGCCGTTGTCTGGGAAAACACGCTCATGATGGAAGAACGGCTGAGCTTGCCGCGTCCCAGCGCCAGAAGAAATGCGGCAACAGCGCCGACCGCGGCGCTTTCCGTCGCCGTGAATAGACCGCCGTAGAGGCCGCCAATCACGATGGTGAACATGATCACGACCGGCAATGCGCCGCGCAGGGCGCCAAGGAATTCACCGGGTACCTTGTCCAGCACATTCGGCACGGAAGCGGGATAAAGGCGGGTGACGGCAAAAACCGCGCAAAAATACAGCAGGATGGCCAGTACCGCAGGTATCATTGCGGCCATGAACAAGGCGCCGATGGACTCTTCGGTGAGCAATGCAAACATGATGATCGCACCAGATGGAGGCACCAGCGCACCAAGCGTTCCTCCAGCAGCAACGGAGGCCGTCGACAGGGATTGCGAATAACCCAGCTTGGCCATGGACGGCAGCGCCATACGTCCGAAGGTGGCCGATGTGGCTATGGAACTACCGCAGACAGCGCCAAAACCCGCACAGCCGGCAATCGTGGCATAGGCGAGCCCACCGCGGAACCTCCCCAGAACAGCGTTTCCAAGCCGGAACAGGTCTTCCGAAACACCTGCAGCGACGGAAAACGCACCCATGATCAGGAACAGCGGCAAAGTGACCACCTGGTCATCGCGCAGAAATTTCATCGCATCGCCGGAAAATGTATTGGCTGACGCCGATGTCCCCACATAGGCCAGCGTTCCACAAATACCGATAAATGCGGTGACGGTTGCCAAGGGCAATTGTGCCAGAACGCCAAGCCACAAGACGGCAAATGCGATTAGAACGGCACTACCCGGATTTTCCCCGACAAAGGCCGAATAGCCCTGCAGGTCCCACAATGCCCAACCCAGCCCGCCGCCGACAATGCCAGCCAGCAGGGCTATCGCCAAAACAACAGCGGGATGAGAACCGGCCCTGTCGGATACCTGGCGGGCGGCTTTAAAGTCGTTGACCATATGCACGATCTGAACGAGGGCTGTCGCGGCCATTGATATTGAGACAACAAAGTATATGGGCCACAAGGGCCATTCGAGAAGCGGTGTCGCACGCCCCTGATCGAAATAGCGTCCTGACAGGCCGAATATCCGCCAGGCGAGCACGGCAAAAAACAGGAAAAGCAGGAATGACCCGATAAAGTTCAGCCACGCCGTGAGCTTAGCACCGGTAAGGTGACCCAGCAAATCCACCTTCAAGTGGACGCGCGCAGCCGCTCCAGCGGGAAATGTCGCAGCGATTGCCATTGCAAAAATGGAGGACATCATTTCGTTCAGGGCGACAACCGAGATACCAAAAAGCCATCGACCGGTAACATCTACCACGATGATCATCGCGCCCAGCAGAATACCAGCAATCGCCGCAACGGAAATGATCCCGGATATTTTCTCAGCCCAGAAGATGAGCAGTCCTTTATCGTTGGTATTGCGTGTCATGGTTCCTCCCGGTGCACGTCATGAAGCGGCGTCGATCAGTGCCACCGGTCGGCACCATCCAGCAGAGCCTTTGGCGACCTTTACAGGCAACGCTATGACTTCAAAACCGGTGGACGGCAGCAAGTGCAGATTTGCCAGTTTTTCCATGTGACAATAAATACTGTCTGCCCCGGCCTTGTGCCCTTCCCAGAAAACCGACCAGTCGCCCGTCTCACGGGCTCTGGCGGCCTGACCCATCAAAGGCGGATCCCAGCTCCAGGCATCTGTTCCACAAACACGCACGCCGCGCTCTGTCAGGTATAGGGTGGCCTCGCGTCCCATGCCGCATCCGGAAGCAAGATAGTCATCCTGACCATAGCGCGTACCGGCAGCGGTGTTGACCAGAACGATGTTGCCTGGCTGCAGTTCGTGGCCAATGCGCTTGAGTTCCTCCGCCACCTCGGCCGAAGTGATTGTATGGCCGTTCGGCCGGTCGCGGAAATCCAGTTTGACGCCGGGACCAAAACACCATTCAAGCGGAACTTCATCAATGGTAATCGCCCGCTCACCGCCATTCATCGTCGGATGATAGTGCCAGGGCGCATCCATGTGTGTGCCATTGTGCGTGGTGATGTTGCACCGCTCTGCTGCAGGGCCTGCATTATCCCGCAAAGCGCCGTCAGGAATGCTGAACATCTGCTGAAACTCTTTGGCGCCCTCACCATGGTCCAAATAGGAAATTTCGGGTCCAAGACCCGGCGGATCGGATTTGATGGCATCTGTGAGGGTCACAGACAGATCGATTATCTTGCGCGCCATAGGCTTACCTTTGTTCAAGTCGGCCGAATCAACGGCCTGTCTTTCTGCCGGAACCAGATGCGCCATGAACGCATCTCTCGGACGGTACATCATGTCCGTATACAGCGCCCGCTTCAACAACCAGATTGACGGGCGTTAGTGCCTGCCCCAGACAGGGACCCAATTCGCAAACGCCGTCTTCGATGCGAAACAATGCGCCATGGCCGGCACAGACGATTCTGGAGCGGTCGCCATTCAGGAACTCATCCTTTTTCCAGGCCATCGGCGCCCGGTCATAGTGCGGGCAATTGTTCACATACCCATATAGGCGCGTGCCCTGGCGTATCAGCAAGATGCGGTCCCGACCGCACCGGTCCGGCGCCACACCCTTGGAATGGCCATCACGAATGTCTGCAAGTCGGCACAGCAACATCCGTTCCGTCATCAGCCTTTTCCGGGAGGCGGGCCACCAGGCGCCCACTTCTCGACATTTTCAAACAGGAACATCTGTGAATTTTCCTTGTTCATGGGCTTTTCCCGCTCGACCCAATCGCCATCGTGCTTGTCCATGTCGGCATCATATTCGATATGCGTGCCCAGCGGAGAATTGAAATACCAGAACCAGTTGGATCCGAACTTGTGTCGACCCGGCCCCCAAAAGCTTTCGTAGCCTTTCCTGACCATGCGTGATCCCGCCAGCATCAGCTCGGTCGGCCCCTGCATATGGAAAGCCAGATGTTCCAGGCCCTGCATGTATTCCGGCGTCTGAATCATGAAAAGCACATGATGATCATCGTTGGCCTGAGGCCTCAGGAATGGTCCGGTATTGGTAAATTTGTCGGTGACCACAAATCCCAGCCGATCGATGTAGAAGTTTGCCATCTTGTCCATATCGGGAATGAAATAGACGATGTGGCTTAACGTACGTGGCTTTGCCTCGGCGTCCTCATTGGCGCCGATCTCATTTGCGGCCCGGCCTGGAACCGCTCCTGGCGAATTGATTTTCTCGCCAGGCAAGTTGAGCTTGATGCGTTGCGACACCCGAAAGGCAATTTCAAAGCCAGCGTCATCCTGACAGCTGATTGTGCCGTCATCTGCCTTCGCAACCTTCCTGTCCTTCGACAGTTCTGCCTCGATTTCATCCAGGCTGGGCTGGTTTTCAACACCCCAGATAGTCTGGCGAAGCATGGTGGCTGTTCTCATCGGAGCCGGCAGTGAAGGATCATCCTTCGGACGCACGCTGATCGCCGTTTTGTCCAAAGCATTGAACCGACCATTTCCGGCAGGCGTCAGGCCGTAATCGGTCAGAAAAGCCTCGCTTGCCTCAACATTGTCCACGCCAAAAACAAGCTCGTCGGGTCCGATAATGCGCATTCAACCAACCTCCAGTCATTTTTCATGATGCTACCGGAGGTGAATGCATTGCGAAAATTGGAACTTGTGATGCATTGCATTTACCGCATCAATGCATCTATGCTCAAAGGAACGATTTTCGCAAGCGGCGCACAATGAACACTTGAGGGCTTGAATGCGTTTTAAGAAACTCGACCTGAATCTCCTGGTGGCGCTGGATCACATGCTGGAGCTGCGCTCGGTCAGCGCTGCCGCAGAGAAGATGTTCATGAGTCAGTCCGCCATGTCGAATGCGCTCACCCGTATCCGCGATTATTTTGATGATCCGCTGCTGATTCAGGTTGGCCGCAAAATGGAATTGACCCCGCGTGCAGAGGCCATGCGCCCGGCCATCCGCGATATCCTTGTGCGGGTTGAGGCTACGATCGATTCACAGCCGGAATTTCGCCCGAGAGAATCCACGCGGATGTTCAACATCCTGCTTTCCGACTATTCCATGCGCGTGTTGATTCCCCATGTATTTGCCGTGGCACAGGAACAAAACGCAACCGTGCGCTTCAATCTCGTCCCGCAGACCGATCCACCCTACTCTCTTCTGGAGCGCGGTGAAATCGACTTGCTGGTGTCTCCCGAGCAATTCGTTTCAAGGGATCATCCCTCGAGTTTGCTCTATCAGGATGAATACCTCGTCATTGCCTGTAAAAACGGCCGTTACGGCGCTGTGGAGATGGACATTGAAACCTATGAAAGAGCCTCTCACGTCGTCATGATGCCGCCCAACAGCGCCGGCTCCGTCGAATCCGCTCTATTGGAGCGTGCCGGGATCACAAGAAAAGCGGACGTCAAGACATTCTCCTTCTCGAACCTGCCATACCTCGTTGGAGGCACAGACAGGATTGCAACCATCCACGGGCGGCTCGCCAAGTTGGTTGCGCCGAAAAACGGGCTTGTCATGTATAAATTGCCAATCAACTTTCCGCCCTTCAACCAGATGCTCCAATGGCACGCCTATCGTGAACTCGATCCGGGCATTCAGTGGTTGCGTTCGATTTTTGAAGTTGGGGCCAGCCGAATGTCCACACATTCATCAAATCAATAGGGCCGATTATATCTTTCCATTTTTCAAATGGATTTGTGGTGCATACTTTCTGCGTGGAATGGACAGGGAGGTATACGCGTGATGAAGATTGAATCAGCTCTTATCGTTGGAGCGGGCATTGGCGGTTTGACAGCAGCCATCGCCCTGCGCCGACAGGGCATTCCCGTCGAGATGATTGAGCGCGATCCGGACTGGACGGCCTATGGCGTTGGCATTATTCAGCAGATGAACGTCATCCGCGCCATGGGGCAACTGGACCTTCTTGATGCCTATATGTCGAAGGCCTGTGGTTTTGACAGCACGGCGATTTTCGTCGGCCCCGGAGGCCACAAGGATGCCGAATTTGCAACGCCCCGCCTGGCGGGCCCCGATTATCCGTCAAATGCCGGCATTCGCCGCCGTGACCTGCAGCATGTGCTGGCGGAACGGGCCAAGGAACTGGGGGCCAATGTCCGCCTTGGTCTGACTGTCTCGGAGTTGAACGATGATGGCGACGGTGTTGATGTCAGTTTTTCCGACGGCAGCACCCGGCGTTATGACATCGTGGTGGGCGCAGATGGCGTCTACTCGCAAATCCGCGGCATGATGCTGCCCGATGCGCCCGGCCCGCGCTATACGGGACAATGGGTTTGGCGCTATAACCTGCCAAAACCGGCGGCCATGGACAATATTCAGATCTTTGCAGGCCCCTGCAACGCTGGCCTTGTGCCGATCGCCAATGATTTGATGTACATGTTTCTGCTCAGCCAGGAGGCAGAAGGCCACACCGTTGCGTTGAATGGCGCAGCGCAAGCCATGCGCAGTTGCGCGAAGATGGCGCCACCCCAAATCGCGGCCCTGCTTGACCAGATAACCGAAGATGCCGGTGTTGTAGCGCGCCCGCTCGAAGTGGTCTTCGTTGAAGGCGATTGGCACAGGGGACGCGTCGTCCTGTTGGGTGATGCAATCCATGCGTCAACACCCCATCTGGCACAGGGTGCAGGCATGGCCATAGAAGATAGCATTGTATTGGCTGACGAATTGTCCAAGGCTGCATCGCCAGAGGCGGCTTTTGCGGCATATCGTGCCCGGCGTTTTGCCCGTGTCAAACATGTGGCGGAAAACTCGATCCGCATCGGTGAAATGCAAATGGGTAAAATTCCACCGTTTGATGTGGGCGCCCTCACCGGACAGACCATCGGCATGATGTGCCAACCAATCTGATATTGAACGAGGAATTTCACCATGGCCATGTTTGACTACTTCCCCAATTACGTCTGGAATCTTTCAGTCTCCATCGCCATGGCCAGTGGCGCCGAGCTTGGTGAAATCATGGACATGTGCCAGCCGCTGCTTGCCAGGGCGGAAGCCGGGGAAGATGCCGGGACCGTCGAGTTCATGCATGAATGGATGAAAGTCGCCGACAAGCTGGTCGAACTGGCCGGCGAGGACGAGGCAAAAGGCCGTCTTCTGTCAGCCGGACCAAAGCTGCAGCGGGCGGCCCTTTATTATCTGACGGCAGAACGCATGCAGGCCCAGGGCAGTGCAGACCGCCTGAATACGTTCAAGAAGGGTCTGGCCTGTTTCCTCAAAGGCACGGAATATTCCCGTGAGGATGTCACCCGCCATGAGATACCCTATGGCGACAAGACAATTCCGGTTCTCTTTACCCGCGCCATTGGCGTTGAAGGTCCCGCGCCCGCGGTTGTCTATCTCAACGGTCTGGATAGCAACAAGGAGCTGCTCTATTGGTCGCGCCTGCCACAGGAACTGGCCAAGCGCGGCATATCCTGCCTGTGTGTTGACCAGCCTGGCACCGGCGAAAGCTTGCGTCTGCAAGACATGCCGGCCACCTGGAAATCCGAAGAATGGGGAACACCTGTTTATGAGTGGCTCGCCGGGCGTGAAAATGTCGATGCGGACCGCATCGGTATCACCGGCATTTCACTGGGTGGCTACTATGCTCCCCGCGTCTGCGCCAATGAGCCACGTTTTGCTTCGGGCGCCGTTTGGGGCGCCAATCACAATTGGGCGGAAGTACAACAAAAGCGACTCAACCGTGAAGGCGAGAACCCTGTGCCGCACTACTGGAAACATGTTCAATGGGTCTTTGGCGCAAAGGACATGGACGATTTTCTGGAAAAATCAGCAGGCATGAATCTCAATGGGCAGATGGAGAAAATCAAGGTTCCATTCCTTGTAACCCATGGTGAAAAGGATCGTCAGATCAGCCTCGATTACGCCCACCAAAGCTATGATCAATTGGTTAATTCTCCGCAAAGCGCATTAAAAATCTTTACCGACCGCGAAGGTGGTGTAGAACATGTGGGAGCCGATAATATGAGCTTTGGTCGCAGCTATATAGCCGATTGGTTCGCAGAGACTCTTGGGGGCAGAACCCGCTGAAAAGGGGAGCCTGTCGGATATGGTACTTGAACAGGAATATCCCATGAAGCTTCCAGACATTCGCCGAATCGTCACTGCGCATGATGAAAACGGCAAGGCAATCATCGCCGAGAATGGTCCCTTGCCGAATGTCAACCGGCCACCCACACAGCCGGGCCTGGCGTTCCACGAAATATGGAATACGTCGCAAACGCCCATGCCACTGGGGTTTACCGAAGACGAACCGACGGATCGGCATCTTGACACTGCACCGCCCCGCAATGGAACCATTGTTCGTATCGTTGATATTCCGCCCGAGGGTGAGAACGGGCTGGATTTCGACAAGGAACAGACCAGGGAACTTTTAGATTCGGTCGGGCTTGGTGAAAATGCAAAACACGCCGCTCCCGGTCGCCACCCCCTGATGCACCGGACTGAAAGCGTCGATTACGGCTTTGTCATTTCCGGCGAAATTTATCTCGTATTGGATGATGAAGAAGTGTTTCTGCGCCCCGGGGACGTGGTTGTGCAGCGCGGCACCATTCACGCCTGGGCCAACCGGTCTCGTGAGATTTGCCGCATGGCCTTTATCCTGACAGATGCACGCTTCGATGCGGATCTGGCCAGCGCGCAAGCCGCGTTTGATGCAAGCCTCAAGGTTCAGGGCTCGTGACGCGGCAGGCAACCTGGCGTACTTTCAGTTTTTAGCCAAATGATATAATTCAGGCGCGCATTCGATATGCGATTCCTACAGGAGACAGACCATGAAATTTGCAACCATGTATGACGGCAGCCCCGACGGGCAGCTGCATGTCGTCAGCTGCGACCTGACGCGCATCGAGCCGGCAAACGGCGTGGCAACATTGCAATCCCTGTTGGAAAACTGGACTGGACTGGCACCGGCGCTCGAAGAGCAATACGCAGCGCTCAATGAGGCACAAGGCATCCCCTTTGACCAGGGAGCCGCACTGGCCCCTTTGCCGCGCGCCTGGCAATGGCTCGACGGCTCCGCTTTCGAAAGCCATGGCGATCTGATGCAAAAGGTCTTCAGGATAGACCCCAGCCCCAAGGGCCGGCCACTGATGTATCAGGGCATTTCCGATCACTTCCTGCCGGCAACCGCAGACGTGCCACTTCCCTCGGAAGAAGACGGCATCGATTTTGAGGGCGAATTTGGTGTTATCTGCGATGCCGTGCCGATGGGCACAGGGACCACGTCCGCCCGCAACCACATCCGACTTGTCGTACAGATCAACGATTGGTCATTGCGTACCCTCGCCCCCATCGAGATGAAGACCGGCTTCGGCTGGGTACAGGCCAAACCGGCCTGTTCCATGGCGCCGGTTGCTGTCACACCGGACGAACTGGGCGGCGCCTGGCGTGATGCGCGGGTCGATCTGCCCTTGCTGGTGCACTGGAATGGCAAAAAATTCGGCGCAGCCGAAGGCTATCCCATGTCCTACGGTTTTGACGAACTCGTTGCACATGCAGCGCGCACCAGACGGCTGGTCGCAGGCACGGTGATCGGATCAGGCACCGTTTCCAATGACAATTACCGCGAGATCGGTTCATCCTGTATCGCTGAACGTCGTGGAATCGAAATCCTCGACCAAGGCGCGCCACAGACATCCTATATGTCCTTTGGAGACCGGGTGCGAATGGAGTGCCAGACCCGCGATGGCGCCCCGCTCTTTGGCGCCATTGACCAACGCGTGGTCCTATCACAAAAACCTTAGGTCCGTTTACACATGGATGTTTGCGGGGGGATGTTTGCCGGGGGATGCTTACCGATCCGGCAAATACCCCGGTGTGGTTTTCGCAGATGCCTATTCAGGCAGGGCCTGCGCAATCCGGCTGGCGATTTCCACCAGCGGCTCGGAGAATTCTTCCAGCGCCTTGCGTGAGCCCATCGCCGTGCGAATCCAGATCATCGACACACAACCCAACACATTGCCGTCGGCCCTTATCGGCACTGCAATGGAGCAGGTGTGGGGGCGAAATTTGCCGCGCTCGCGCACCGCGATGCCGCGCGCGCGTGTTTCATCAAGCATGCGAACAAGCCAGCTCTCCTGCAGGAAGGGCCCATCCTCCGGTTCGTTCAGGCGATGCAGATGTTCGAGGATCAGCGCCCGTTCCTCCGTTGAACAAAACGCCAGATAGGCCCGCCCCGCCGAGGTGCGCAAAACCGGCAGGCGATAGCCGGTCATGCCCCGGTCGATGGACAGTGGAGAACGCCCGTGGGTGGTTTCCTGAATGACCATTGCAGCATTGTTATAGACAGTAAGATCCAGCGGCCAGACGAGGCGCTGGGAATATTCTGTAAACAATGGGCCCGTGGCTTCTGACAATGCAGATGTCAGCGCATAACCATCCCCCAGAGCGGCCGCGTATCGGGTGACACGAACATTGCTCGACGTGGCCGAAAAGGCCACATAGCCAAGCTCCTCGAGAGTCTCCAGCAGCCGATAGACGGTCGGACGAGGCAGATCGAGTGCCTTGGCGATCGCGCCGGCGCGGGTTTCGCCCATCTTGTTGACGAAACTCAGGATCGCCAGCCCGCGCGACAGGGAACGCACGGAGCCGGAAGATTTACCCGATGGAAAGGAACTGGATGTCATCGTTCCATCGTGTCACACAGCGCCATCAAGCGAAAGTCAGACTTCAGCCACCACAGGATTTGACAGAACCCCAACACCGGACACTTCAATCTCGCAGACATCGCCGTCTTTCATGAACAGCGGCGGATTGCGGCGTGCGCCGACACCGCCAGGCGTGCCGGAGACAATCACGTCTCCTGGCACAAGCGGCAGAATTGTCGAGCAATAGGCGATCAGACGCGGGATGGAACAGACCAGCATGTCGAGTGTCGTATCCTGCATGGTCTGTCCGTTGAGGCGGGTCTGCAGGCGCATTTTGGTGTGATCTTCAATCTCGTCGGCCGTCACCATCCAGGGTCCAAAGCCGCCCGTACCTGCAAAGGTCTTGCCCGGCAGGAATTGGTGCGTGTGCTTTTGCCAGTCGCGCACGGAGCCGTCATTGTAGCAGGCATAGCCTGCCACATGATCGAGCGCCTCCTGCTCGCGGATGCGCCGCCCGCCTTTGCCTATGATCACCGCCACCTCGCCTTCATAGTCGAATTTGCCGGATTCCAGCGGCTTGATCAATGGCTGATTGTGGCCGATCTGGGAACCGGCATAGCGGGCGAACAAAACCGGGTTCGGCGTTTCCTCGCGCCCCGTTTCCGCGATGTGGGCATGGTAGTTGAGACCCACACAGATGATCTTGTCGGGATTCGGAATGACCGGATCATGGTTCACATCATCAAAAGCATAATCGGCATCGGAAGAGTTGTATTTCGCGGCGGCGGCAAAATCATCAGAGGCAAGGAAACCGCGCAGGGTCGGCGCGTCGAAGCGCCTGCCAAGATCGATTATGCCTAGATCAATGATGCCAGCATTAACAACGAGGCCGTAGGAGGACGTGCCGTCCTTTGTAAAAGAGCAAAGTTTCATGGTTCAGACCATTTCCGATTGTTGTGTTTCAGTTGGGTTGGGCAGCACGAGCGCCAGCAGCGCCTCGAGTTCTTCGCGGGTATCGGCGCTGCCGAGTGTATGGCGGTCGGGACGCAGAACCGTGGCGCGGGCGCCAAGGCGGACGAGGTGTTCAGCGGCGTTGGAATTATCCGGCGTGACCAGCCCGACACCTTCGGGCAGTTGCAGGCCCTCAGCCAGGCCAGCCTCGGCGACGACGACAAATTGATGGCGATAGACCGCATCCATCAATGTGCCATCCGTCATACGCGGTTGACCGAAAAGCCGTCCGGCCTTTGCACCCATGCCGATTCCGGCGCCCAAGGGCGGCGCGATACTTTCCATCCGCGCCGAGCCGCCGGAGGTTGGAAACGCGGCACGCAGGGCTTCTTTGGTTCCGGCCGTATTGATCAATCCGCCAAGGCGCACCGCCGTGCGGATATATTCCCGGGCATTGGGTTTGCGCTCGCTCTCGTAGCTGTCAATGAGCTGCTCTGCAGCCTCACCGCTCACTTGGCCTTTGCAGATCAGGGCAAGTTTCCAATAGAGGTTCGCCACGTCGCGAATCCCCGCACACATGCCCTGACCCATGAAGGGTGGTGTCTGGTGGCAGGCGTCTCCGGCAAGCAGCAATCGCCCCTTGCGCCAATCCTCGGCCACCAGCGAGTGGAAGGCATAGACCGCCGTGCGCTCCAGCGTGGCTTCCACCGGGCTGATCCAGTCAGAAAGCAGTTCCCAGACCCGTTCAGGCCGGGTGATCTCGTTGGCATCCTCTTCAGGCTTGACCGTGATCTCCCAGCGGCGGCGTCTGCCCGGCACGCGCACATAGGTCGCGGGGCGTTCTGGGCGGCAATACTGGATCGAGTAATCGCCGAGCTCCGGCTTGTCGTGATTGAGGATCACATCCACCACCAGCCAGCGTTCGTGGAAGCCGTAATCCTCCATGCCGCTCTCGATAAAGCGGCGCACCAGTGAACGCGCGCCATCGCAGCCTACGACGAATTGCGCACTGACCCGCTCGACCCTTCCACAGGACATGTCCTCGAACCTCAGTTCGACTTTGTCGCCCTTGTCCTCGACGAGGAACACATCACAGCGGGTGCGGATCGTCACTCCTTCGCGGCGGGGCATGTGTTCACGCAAAAGTTCTTCGAGATCGGGCTGATGAAAACGGTAATTGGCACGCCAGCCCTGCGGTCCCTCGCCCTGCGGGCGTGGCCAGTCGAGCAGCAGTCTGCGTTGCGGATCAACAAAGCGCATGCCGGGATGCATATGCGTTTTCTCCTGCATCTCTTCGGCGATGCCAATCCACTGGAAGACCCGCATCACCTCCGCATCAAAATGCACCGCACGCGGCAGATGATAGGCGGCGCTTTCGCGCTCCAGGACCACAACCTTGAGGCCACCTTGCCCCAACAGATGGGCAAGCGTGGCGCCGGCAGGCCCATAGCCCACAATGGCAACGTCATAGTGCTGCATGGTCATGCGTCCTGCTTTGCAAGTTCACCATAAAGCCAGGGGCATTGCGCCACGGGCGGGGCGCGTCGACCATTGACAGCGGCCTCAAGGCGCATGTCGCGCAATTGTTTGCGCCCACCTTCCTCGGTTAGATAAAGTCGTTCGTGCCCCCAGAAACTCGGGCCGACATCGGTCTCATGCGGCTCCCAGGTTTGCGTATCGATGAACCGTCCGCCCCAGCCGCTCTCGACGAAAAAGCCCGACGGCGCGTTGGCATAATAGGACGTCATGTAATCATTGGTGTGCCGGCCCAGCGTATAGGCCACGCGGCCCTCTTCCTGCTGGGCCAGATCAAACCCCTGGCCGACATCGTCGAGATTTTGAAATTCGACCATGAAATGATGAAATCCCGATTTGCCCGAACCCACCATGGCAAAGGAATGGTGGCGTCCATTGACGTGAAAAAAGTAAAGCCCGTAGGGTTTGAGGCCGTAATCCGAGACACGGAAATCCAGAAGGTCGCGGTAGAAGGGCAGCATGGCCTCGATATCGCGCACATGCAGCACGGCGTGGCCCATCCCCAAAGGTCCGGTCATGAACCCGTCTATCGGACGACCCGGAACAAAGGGATCGGATGTGATCATCGGATTGTGGAACAGTTCCACCCGGTTGCCCATCGGATCCTCCAGCCAGATCAGGTCCTCGACAAATCGCCGGTCGCAGAGCGCTTTAGTACCCGCGTGAACCCGCACCCCGGCCTTGTCGAGCCGCATCGCGTAATCCTGCAGATCGTCCCGGTGTTCGACCTCCCAGCCCATGAAAGCCAGCGTATCGCCAGGCTCATCGGAGACCAGAAGCCGCTGCATCCGGTTATCCATGCGGAAGGCCAGCGCCTTTGCACCGCGATCGATTTTCTGCATGCCGAGCAACTTGCCGGCAAAATCGCCCCAGTCTTCGAGCTTGTCAGAGCGTACGCCGAGGTAGCCCAGAGCACAGATGGACATGACCATCTCCCTTGTTGAATCCCATTGCCTGCCCGGCGGACCAAAATCGCTCACGGGCCAATCTCCGCCCGTCAGGACGACGGGCGGAGGTCTGTCAGGTCTATTGGCCTGCAACGGCGCGGGCACGCGCCAAAGTATCTGCAGCGGCTTTCGGGTCGGCCTGCTCATTGACCCAGGCATCGGCTGCACCGGCAAAGGCATCAGACCATACCTTCAGCCCGGCATCATCAAGATCAACAAAATTGACCTCACCCGCATCGCGAAAGCTCTTTTCAATTTCCGCGTCGGTGGCGTCGACGACAGAGGCAATCCATTCTGCATTGGCCCGGCCAGCCATCGCGTCAAGCACCGCCTTGTCCCCGTCTGACAGGGACGCATAGGTGTTCTTGTTCATCAGGATCGCCATCGGCGTCGCAATAAAGCCGGAGGTGGTGATATTGGGCGCCACCTCGTTCAGCCGGAAGGTGCGATAGGCATCCATCACCCAGACAGCGCCGGAGACAACGCCGCGTTCAAGATTCTCATAGACCTGAGGCGCCGGTATGCCGACCCCGGAGGCGCCGACCATCTCAAACAATTGCGAGCCGAATTTCGATGGCGAACGCAGCTTTTTGCCCTTCAGTTGCTCCGGCGCGGTGACCGCTGCATCGGCCATGAAAAACCGGTAGGACGGGGTGGTGAAAAGCGCGATGATTTTGTAGTCGGCATATTCGGCGTCCAGCGCGCCCTCTTCCAGCAAAGTGTTGAGAATGTCCGTTCCACTGGCGCTGTTTGCCACCAGCCCCGGCACCTCGACCACGCCTGTCGCCGGGAACAGTCCCGGCGTATAGGTCGGCACCACCAGGGCGACATCGGCCACACCGGCCTTCACCAGTTCCGCCTGCGCCGGCGGTGCACCGAGGATGGAGCCCGGATAGAGCTTGAACTGTGCATCGGCAGACAGCTTGGCGTTGATCTTGTCGATCCACACCCCAAGAATTTTCGAGGAGTAAAAGCCCTGAGCCGGTTCAAATGAAGAGACACGCATCTCGCGTGCTTCGGCGATACCGGCAGTCAATCCTGTGGCCAGGGCCAGGGCGAGTGCAAAGGCAGGTGTTGCGGACTTGAGTATATTTTTGAACATGGTTTCCTCCATATGATGTTCAGATGCAGTTGGTCAGAGAGCGTTGAGCGGCAGCCATAGGACGATTGCCGGAATGACGATGATGATGGCAACCCGGATCAGATCGGCGATGACAAAGGGGGTGACCCCGACCCATAGTTCGGTCAGTTTGACGTCGGGCGAGACGGTCTTGAGCACAAAGAGATTCATGCCCACAGGCGGTGTGATCAGCCCCATTTCAACCACCGTCACCGCGAAGATCCCGAACCATACGAGGTCGATCCCGGCGGCCTGTGCCACCGGCACGAACAAAGGCACGGTCAAAAGCAGCATGGCCAGACTGTCCATCAGGGTCCCCAGCACGAGGTAGATCGCCAGCATCAGAAGGATCACCAGAAACGGTTGATCGAGAATGCCGGAGAACATGTCGGTCAGGGAAAAGGGCAGACCCGAGAGCGCCAGGAAAAAGTTGAACAAATTCGCCCCGATGAGCACCAGATAGAGTGCGCCGCAGGTCATCGCCGTATCCATCACCGCCGCCATCAGCCCGTCTGCGGAAAGACGGCGCGTCAACAGGCCGTAGGCCAGAACGACGGATGCACCGATCGCCGCGGTCTCATTGGCGGTAAACAGACCCGAGTAGAGCCCGCCCATGATGAGGCCGAAAATGCCCACCGGCGGCAACAGTTCCCTCAAGGCGTCGCGCCGCTCGGCCAACCCGGCCCGGGCGCGCTGCGGGGCCGAGGACCAGCCCATCCAGATGGGCACCCAGATGGCCAGGCAATACAAAAGGACGGCCAGGAAAATTGGCCCGGCTGTGGCCAGCAGCAGGCTGCGGATCGATTGCTCTGCGATAAAGGCATAGATCACCAGCACGGTCGAAGGCGGGATGAGAATGCCCAATGTGCCACCGGCGGCGACGGATCCGGCAGACAGCGAGCGCGAATAGCCGGCGTCGCGCATCTGCGGCAGAGCAATCCGGCCCATGGTTGCCGTGGTCGCCAGGGAGGAACCGGAAATCATTCCGAAGCCTGCAGAGGCGCCAATGGTCGCCAGCGCCAGCCCGCCGCGGCGATGGCCGGTCAGCACCGACATGGATTGATAAAGTTTTGTTGAAAGCCCGCAGCGCGCCGCCAGATTGCCCATCATCACGAAGAGCGGCAACATGGTCAGCGTGTAATTGGTCAGACTGTCCCAAACGGTTGTCGCCCCGATTGCCTCGGCGCCGGAAAAACCGATGATCATCGCCGAGCCGATCAATCCGACAAGGCCAAGCGCCACGGCCACGGGTATTTCCAGAAAAATCATGACAATCGCCGCGGCAAAACCGAGACCGCCCAAAGCCAGGCCGCTCATCAAAACTCCCGCCCGTTCTTCAGCGTGAAGAAAAGTCCTGCCACAGAGGCCACCAAAGCAGCGGCCAATGCCAGAGCCACGATGCTCAGCGCCAATGGCATCGACAATCCGAGATCCGCTGTGGTTTGCGGCGAGCCCAGTTTGGAACAGGCGTTTCGAGCCAGGATCCACAGCAACAGTGCGGCGAAGCCTAGGGAGAAGACGCTGCCGACAAGACCGAGCGGCCGCGAAAAGCGACCGGGTGAAAGCTCCGAGAGAAGCCGCGCTGTCACATGCGTTGCCTTGGCATAGCAAACCGGCATGGACAGGAGCGCACCCAGGCCGATCGAAAGCGACGTCAGCTCAATGGCCGCAGGCACATTCATCCCGGCGACAGCACGCAGGACAACATCCCCCACCGTGACGCCGGCTCCAAACACGAAGCAGCCACCTGCAGCTGCAAGAAATGCCTTCGACAGAATATTGCGAATAGCCGAAGCCGTCATCGCGTCCGGCCGCCAAGGCCGCAGGTGGCGAAAATCGCCAGATCGAGCCGGTCTGCACGATGTCCGATGATGTGAATGTTCATGCCGATCCTCCTGAATCCCTTTCGCTCACCCTATGGGTTTGGCAGGCCGCTCCGATACATCCATCCGCAAAGTGTCCGCACAGCGGACACGGGTATGCACAAAGTGTCCGCACAGGCGACATGGGAGAAATTGCAGGGATTGGTGATGCCGCCGATTTTGGCAAAGCAAAATGGATACGGACATTCGCCGCGGCACGAGGCAGCGGCGCGTCAACGAAAATCCGACAGAACTTCAGCACGGAAAACAGTCAGGCTGTGGCCTTTTTGACAGCCCCCTGCTCAGTCGTCGGCATATGTTTCCAGCAGGAATTGCGCTGTCATGGCATAGTGTGAGGCCAGCGCCTCGATCGCCCGCGGTGCGTCGCGCTGGATGGCAGCCTCCGCAATTTCACGATGTTCATTTGCAGCGTTGCGTTTGCCGATTTCCAGGACAAGAGCCAGTCTGCGATAACGGTCATTCTGGTCGCGCAAGGTTTCACAATAGCCCAGTGTGAGCTTTGATCCACATTCACAAATCAATGCGTTGTGAAAATCGCAATGGCGGCTTTCCCATTGTTCATTGTACAAGGTCGGCTCTTGCGGATTCTCCCTTGGTAGGCGCTCAAGGACGTGCAGGCTGGACAGAATTTGTCCTTCCCATATTTCGTCACCATTCTCGATTGATCGCTGCAAAGCCCAGGATTCTTCGCGAATACGTGTGCCCACGAGGTCCTCCAGATCGGGTGCGCTGAGCGGCGCCACCCTGTATCCGAGATTGTGTTCCGCAGTGGCAAGCCCCGTCGCCACAAGGCGTGCCAAGGCTTCCCTGACTGGCGATACACTCATCCCGCACAGGTCCTGAAGTTCGGAGGTTTTCAACGGCGCACCGGGCTTCAACCGCCCCGAGACAATCGCGTTGCGTAAAATTTCCCATGCTTTTGTGCTTCTGCTAATCATCTAAAGATTGCCAAACTTTCGAAAGTATCATAAATCTTGCATAATGATGCCACCAACAGGGTGTCATATGCAATGTATATTATAACGGAGGAAATCATGAAAAATCTTTTGGCTCTTGCAGCCGCCGGCATGACATTGTGGGCAGCGCCGGCATTCTCGCAGGAAGTGACGATACGGTTCCCGGTTGAATATTCGCTGGAAATCACGCCTGGCGCGGCAAACAAGGAGTTCAAGCAGATCGTTGAAGAACGGTCCAATGGACGTATCGAAGTCAAGTTTTTCCCAAGTGGCAGCCTCTATCGCGGCCTCGACCTTGTGCAGGCCATCCTGCGTGGCGATGCTGAAATGACAACACTGATTTCCGCCTATTGGAGCGCACTTGCTCCCAGAAGCGCCGTATCAGAGCTGCCCTATGCCTTTCCGACCAAACAGTCTTTCTACAATGCCATTGACGACAAGTTCTTTGAACGTGTCTATGCCGAGACTGAGGAAAAAGGCGCGACCGTCATCGGCATCCTGCCCTTCGACTACCTCGTTCCAGGCACCCGCGAGACGCCGCTTGTCAAGCCGGAAGACATGGCAGGATTGAAATTCCGTGGATTGGGTAAAGTCAATCTGGCAATGCTTCAGAAGTTGAACGCCAAGCCTGTCTCGATCAATTTCGGTGAGATTTCACCGGCAATTCAGCAGGGCCTCATCGATGGCCTGAACGTGCCAACGGACAGCTACACCGTCTACAAGTGGCAGGAAAGCATTCGCCACGTCACCTATGCACCCTATTACATGGCTTTCTATCCCTGGACAGTCAATACGGCCTGGTGGAACGGACTGGACCCTGAACTGCGCGGCATTATTCAGACGGCTGCAACAGAAGTTGCGGAAAAACACCGCAAGCGTTCCGAAGAGGCCTCGGACCAGGCCCTGGAAGACCTGCGCAACGCCGGTGTCGCCGTCCATATGCAGACGGAAGCAGAACGGGACGTATGGATGGAAGCAACCAGCTCGGTCTGGACCGAATTTGAATCGCAAATCGGCACGGATCTGATGGGCGAACTCCAATCCTACAGCAAATGATGTTGAAAAAAGTCAGTGATATTCTGGCCAGAGCAGAGGACGGCCTCGCCGTCCTCTGCCTCGCCGGGGTCTTTCTTCTGGTCACCTATGAAATCACCGTTCGCACGCTCTCGGGTGTTTCCCTTCCCTGGTCCGAGGAATTCTCCCGCGTGTTGCTGATCATGCTGGTGTATTTCAGTGCCATCGGCCTGACACGCCGGGACGGACATATTCGCGTCGAATTTGTTGTCGGCCTTTTTGGAGAACGCACGCAGAGACGCTTGGGTTGGTTCGCCGATTTTCTGTGTCTGTTGTTTTCTCTGACGGCAACCTGGCTTGGAATCATCTTTGTCAAGGAATCGATCTGGTTCAATCTGAGCTTCGCGCATTCCAATCTGCCTTTCCCTGTTTGGGTTGCTCAAACGATCGTACCGATCAGCTTCGCGCTGATCAGCTTGCGGCTTGTCCTGCGTTTGCTTGGAGCCGGAAAGACGCCCCAGCGCGAAAGCGGAGAATAAACGCAAATGTCCCTTCTTCTCGTCTGCCTCATTCTGTTTTTTCTGGTGATCGGCGTGCCGGTCGGCTTTGCCCTGTGGCTTTCCGGCCTGATCTTTGTTTACGCGACAGGCGCGACATCGTTGACTCAGGTGGCGCAGTCCATCTATTCATCTCTCGACAGCTTTATTCTCTTGGCAGTTCCGTTTTTCATTCTCGCCGGCAACATCATGCTGCGTTCCGGCTTCGCCAAACATCTCTTCGCCTTCATGCAAAGCCTCGTCGGTGGCGTTCCAGGTGGCGCGTCCATCGGCGCCAGCGGCGCATCGGCAATCTTTGGCGCGATGACAGGCTCATCCGTCGCCTCTGCCGCTGCCCTCGGTCGCACGATGATCCCGACCATGGAAGCGCTTGGCTATCCGCGCCGCTATACCGCCGGGCTGATGGCGGCAGGCGGCACGCTGGGTATTCTGATCCCGCCCAGCGTCGCCATGGTGATCTTTGCCGAATTGTCCCAGCAATCGGTCAAAAGCCTGTTTCTGGCCGGCGTCGTACCCGGTCTGATAGCCGCTCTGGCAATCGGCATTGTCGCCTTTACGATTGCCTTCCGGCATGGCTATGGCGCTCGGACCGAACCCTTCTCGCTGCGCGTTGTATGGCAGACCTTTGTCATGGCAGCACCGGCTCTGGGCATGCCGGCCATCGTGTTGGGTGGCATTTATCTTGGCTACACCACGCCGACGGAAGCAGCAGCACTCTCGGTTGTCTACGGACTGTTCATCGGGATGTGCGTTTACCGTTCAATCGGAATCAGAGACCTGCCGCTCATTTTCCTTGAAAGCGCCCGCGGAACCGGATCCATCCTGTTCATTCTGTCAGGCGCGCTTTTTATCGGCATGCTGGCAACCCTGGTCGGCATTCCCCAGTCGATTGTCGGATTGATCGAGACGTTCAATCTCTCGCCCCTCGGCTTTCTGCTGATCGCCAATGTCATGCTGATTGCGCTGGGGTGCTTCCTTGACGGTTTCACCCTGCTTACCGTGGTTGCACCTTTGCTGTTGCCGACCGTGGCGGCGCTCGGCATTCACCCGGTTCATTTTGCCATCGTTCTGGTTCTGAATATCGAAATCGCGGCAGTGACACCGCCCATTGGTCTGAACCTCTTTGTCATCACCGGCATTTCGGGAACCACCATGAAGGACGTTGCCATAGGTGTCGCTCCCTTTGTGGTCGCACTCATTGGTGTCCTGCTCCTTCTGACCTTTATCCCCTATTTGTCCCTGCTCCTTCTGTGAGCACCGGACGGCACATCAAGAAAGGAATAAAAATGAAACTCGTAAGATTTGGTGCAAAAGGCGAGGAACGCCCGGGCATTCTGGAAGACGACGGTACCATTCGCGACCTGTCCGGCGTGACGGAAGATTTCGCCGGTTCCGCGATCAGCTGCGATGTCATCGAAAAGCTGAAAACCATCGATCTGAAAAGCCTGCCAGAAGCACAAAAGGATGTGCGTCTGGGTTCGCCGCTCGCCAGGATCGGCAACTTCATGTGCGTGGGCCTGAACTATACGAACCATGCGAAGGAATCTAACCTGCCGATTCCAGCCGAACCAATCCTGTTCAACAAGGCGCCAAACAGCTTGAGCGGCCCCAATGATCCCGTCATTCGCCCTGACAATGCCCACAAGCTGGATTGGGAAGTGGAACTGGCGATTGTCATCGGACGTCCAGCCTACCGCGTTTCGCGCGAGGACGCTTTGAATCATGTCGCCGGTTATGCGATCTGCAACGATGTCTCCGAGCGAAGCTGGCAGGCCGAAGGCACCGGCCAATGGGTCAAGGGCAAAAGCGCCCCGACCTTTGGGCCGCTCGGGCCTTGGCTGCTGACGGCAGATGAAGTTCCCGACCCGCAGGCGCTGGATCTCAAGCTCGAACTGAACGGCAAGGTGATGCAGTCCGGCTCGACCGCCGACATGATCTTCCCGGTCGATGAGATCATTGCCTTTACCTCGCAATTCATGAAACTTGAACCCGGCGATGTCATCACCACCGGCACACCGGCAGGCGTCGGCATGGGTTTCAACCCACAGGTCTGGTTGCAGGCCGGCGATGAAATGCGGTTGAGCGTGACCGGTTTGGGCGAACAGCATCAAACCGTGCAGGCCGGTTAAGGCAAACCATTACAGGAGTGGCCTATGGACATTATTGACAGCCATCATCACATTTGGCGGCAGGCGGACCTCAAATGGTTACAGGGACCCATGCAGCCGCGGATATTCGGTGACTATGAAACGCTGCGCCGCGACTATCCGATAGAGGAATTTCTGAGCGATATCGCTTCCAGCAATGTCACCCGGTCCGTCTATGTGCAGGCAAACTGGCCGAATGATCAATTCGAAGACGAGGTTCGCTGGGTGCAGGAAACAGCCGATAAGACCGGCTGGCCCCAGGGTATTGTCGGTTTTGCCGATATGACCGTTCCCGATGTGCGCCCGCAACTCGAACGCTTGTCGGCCTATCCCGCGATGCGCGGCATTCGGCAACAGTTCCATTGGCATGAAAATCCGCTTTACCGCTTCGCCGCCAATGCCTCCATGGCCGAGGACCCTGCCATTCAGGCCAACATTCGCAAACTGGCGGATTTCGGCTGGACCTTTGATCTGCAATTGTTTGCCGGTCAGATGAAGGGTGCTGTCAGCCTTGCGAAATCCTGTCCGGATGTCACCTTCATTCTGCAACATGCAGGCATGCCGGAAGACCAGTCCGATGAAGGCTGGACCACTTGGCGAGAAGGTATGCGAGCGTTGGCCGAATTGCCCAATGTCGTCAGCAAACTGTCAGGCTTTGGCACCTTTGTGCACTGCGTCGATGCCGATCTGATCAAGCGGATCATCCTTGAGACAGTTGACATGTTCGGTGATGAGCGGTGCATGTTCGGCTCCAATTTCCCGATTGAGAAAATCTGGACCTCCTACGAAGCCCTGGTCGCAGCCCATATATCGGCGGTCAGCGAACTGGGCGAAGACGCCATGCAGAACATCTTCTGCAACACGGCTGCCCAGGTCTATCGACTGTAAAGACGCCAATTGCGACCCGGGTCCCATCACGCCTCAAAGCGGCCGGACCCGGGTCACATAATCTTCGAAAAAGTCGGAGAATGTCTTTACCCGCATCGGCAATTTTTCATAGGGCGGATAATAGAGGTTCAGCCACAGGGGCGGCGGCTCCCAGCCGGGCAGAACCATCTCCAGTCGTTGGTCGGCAAGCGCCGGTTCGACGATGAAATGGGGCAGCAGCGCCACGCCTTCGCCGTTTTCGGCCAGTCGTGCGATCAGTTCTCCATTGTTGCCGGCAACGGTTTTCCCGGCTCTCACCTTGTGCGTTCGCCCGGCGTTGGAAAGTTCCCAGGTCTCGCTGAGAGCGCCCGCGTCATAGGCAAGGCAAGCATGCGCGTGAAGGTCTTCGGGCTTTTGAATGCTGCCAAAGGCCGCCAGATAGCCCGGAGAGGCCACCAGGACGCGGTTGACGCGGCAGATCTTGCGCCAGATCGTCGATTTTTCCCTGGGGGCCTGTGATATCCTGATGGCCAGATCAACATGATCGGAAACAATGTCGATCAGCCGATCCGTCAGACTGATGGAAATGCTGGTATCGGGATATTCCTGCCGAAACCCCGATGCGACATCAGGCAGAATCTGCAGCCCCAGCGACATCGGCGCATTGATCCGCAAAAGGCCGGCCGCCTCCCCCTGCTGCTCGCGCACCTCCTCCGCTGCCATCTCGAAATCGGCGAGCAAGGGACCGACCCGCGCCGCATAGATCGCCCCGGCCGAGGTCAGCGATACATGGCGGGTGGTGCGCAACAGCAATTGGACGCCAAGGCTTTCCTCCAGCGCACTGACCGCTCGTGTCACCGAGGGCGGCGTCATGGACAGCTGGCGCGCGGCGGCGACAAAACTATGCAGTTGCGCGACAGTCAGAAAGGCCCTTATCTGGCTTAAATCGTTCATGTTCGATTATTACGTATATTGCAATAATATTGTCAATATTATTACCATTCAATTCGGCAACTGTTTGCACCATCTTGTGGTCATGCCAATCACACAAGCTTGCAACAGAGGGAACAGCCATCATGATCACACAAATCAAAGGCCTCCATCACGTCACATCCATGGCCGCCCATGCGCAGCAAAACAGCGACTTCTTCACCAAAAATCTCGGCCTGCGGCGGGTCAAGAAAACTGTCAACTTCGATGATCCGCAGGTCTACCACCTTTATTACGGCGACGAATTTGGCACGCCGGGATCGGTCATGACCTATTTCCCCTTCCCGCATATTGCACCGGGACGCCCGGGAACCGGCGAAGTGGGCGACACCTATTTTGCTGTTCCGAGGGGCGCCCTGAAATTCTGGAAAGACCGGCTGGTCGCGCAGGAAGTCAGTGGCCTCGACGAAAGTGAGGTCTTCGGTGAAAAACGGCTGCGCTTCGATGGTCCCGACCGCGACAGTTTCTCCCTGATCGAAGTCGACAACGACAGCCGAAGCGGCTGGCAGAGCGGCGACATTGCCACCTCGGAGGCAATCCAGGGCTTTCGTGGCGCCAGCCTGAGGCTGCAGGACAGCGCAGCGACCAGCGAGCTGCTGCGCTTCATGGGCTATCAACAAGTCGACAGCCAGGGCAACCACAGCCGCTTTGCCATAAGCGGCGGCAATGGCGCCGATATCATCGACATCGAAACCCTGCAGCAGGCCGACAGAGCGCGGCCAGGCGCCGGTTCCGTGCATCACATCGCCTTTGCGGTGGAAGACCGGGCAGCGCAGCTTGAGGTACGCAAGGCGTTGCTGGACACCGGCTATCAGGTCACGCCGGTGATCGACCGCGACTATTTCTGGGCGATCTATTTCCGCACGCCGGGCGGTGTGCTGTTCGAGGTCGCTACCAATGAGCCAGGCTTTGACCGCGACGAGGACATCAAGCATCTGGGTGAGAGCCTGAAACTGCCGAGCCGCTACGAGCCGCATCGCGCGCAAATTCAGCAGCAGCTCGAACCGATCACGGATTAAATATTACGGCGGGTTTTGCCCCGCCATGGGAGTCTTGAATCATGCCGACATCACATTATCACGCACGGACAAAAGCCCCCGCTGCCGCTGCGCCTGTGGTTTTCACCTTCCACGGCACCGGTGGTGACGAGCACCAGTTCAGCGCATTGGTTGAAAACAGTCTCCCCGATGCGGGCATCGTGTCCCCGCGCGGCGATGTTTCGGAAAACGGC
Source organism: Rhizobiaceae bacterium (assembly GCA_029233925.1). Taxonomy (GTDB): domain Bacteria; phylum Pseudomonadota; class Alphaproteobacteria; order Rhizobiales; family Rhizobiaceae; genus Hoeflea_A. The sequence goes on along the minus strand of JARGOX010000017.1, from coordinate 49,682 downwards.
GCCCTGCGCTTCTTTCGCCGCACCGGCGAGGGCGTCTACGACATGGCCGATCTTGCCAGGCGGACGCAGCAGATGGCAGATTTTATCGCTGATCACAAGAAGGCGCACCCCGGTCATGCGATCTATGGGCTCGGCTATTCCAACGGCGCCAATATTCTGGCCTCCGTCGCCTTTGCCCATCCCGGCCTGGTGGACAGGATTGCCCTGCTCCATCCGCTGATCCCTTGGGTGCCCGAGGCCAATCCACAGCTTGCGGGAAAACAGGTGCTGATCACCGCAGGACGGCTTGATCCGATTTGCCCTCTGCCGCTGACCGAGCGCCTCATCAGCTATTTCAACGCGCAGGGCAGCCAGGTGCAAACCAGTCTCCATGACGGCGGTCACGAGATCCGTCAGACTGAACTGGCCGCTCTGCAGGCATTCCTGTCTGCTCCGCCACAGGAGGCACGACCATGATCCTGATCCATGAAGGGGGAAACCGCGGCCACACCGACATGGGCTGGCTGAAGAGTGATCACACGTTTTCCTTCGGCGGTTTTCAGGACCCGACGCGCATGGGCTACGCCGCATTGCGCGTCATCAACGAAGACCGCATCGCCCCCGGCTCCGGCTTCTCGCAACATGCCCACAAGGACATGGATATCCTGACCCTGGTGCTGTCGGGCGCGCTTAAACATGAGGATACGCTGGGCAATGTTGCCACCATCGCCCCGGGCGAGGTGCAATTGATGTCGGCGGGCAGCGGCATCCGTCATTCGGAAATGAATGCCTCGCAGAGCAATGCGGCGCATTTCCTGCAAATCTGGCTGATACCCGACAGGTTTGGGGGGGCACCGACCTACCAGCAGGCCCTTTTGCAGGCCCGGGACAGGGCAACCGACTGGACCCTGCTGGCAAGCGGCACGGACGAAAACGCTCCCCTGACCTTGCTCTCCGACAGCCACGTGTCGATCACCTACCCGCGTGAAGGCATGGCGACGTCTGTTCCGCAAACCAGGGGCAGAGTATCCTTCGTGCAGATCGTCGAAGGCGTCGCCATGGTGGAGGGCGAACGGCTGGGCAGCGGCGACGGTTTGCAGATCGGCGATGAAGACATGCCGGACCTTACCTGGCTGACCGATGGACAGGCGATCCTGTTCGATATGCGGCGTTGAAAATGGGGCGCTTGCGACAGGCGCCAAGATCGACAACCACCACAGGCAATCGAAAAAGGAGAATGACATGAGTTGGAACCCTACACTTGAGCCCCATTGCCCGGACGCGGCAAGCCTTGATGCCATTGAAACCATCATCATCCCGCGCGCCCGCGACCTGGGAGGCTTTGAGGTGCGCCGCGCCCTGCCAGCCCCAGCCCGCCAGATGGTCGGCCCCTTCATCTTTTTCGACCAGATGGGCCCCGCCGAATTCATCACCGGCGGCGGCATCGATGTGCGACCTCATCCCCATATCGGACTGGCAACCGTCACCTATCTCTACCAGGGCGAGTTTCAGCACCGCGACAGTCTGGGCACCAATCAGATGATCTATCCGGGCGAAGTCAACTGGATGATCGCCGGCAATGGCGTCACCCATTCCGAGCGGACCAGCCAGGCGACGCGCCAGGGCAAGAGCAGCCTCTACGGAATCCAGACCTGGGTGGCGCTGCCGGAAAAGAATGAAGAAATGGACGCCGGTTTCGAACACCAGGGCAAGGACGCTCTACCCCATCTTCAAAGCGAAGGCCTCGATGTGCGCCTCATTCTCGGCAATGCCTGGGGCGAGAAAGCGCCGGTGCGCACCTTTTCGGAAATGTTCTATGCCGATGCCCTGCTTCAGCCCGGCGCCAGATTGCCATTGCCGCAGGATCACGAGGACCGCGGCCTCTATGTGGTGGAAGGCGAAGTCGAGATCGCCGGCGACCTTTTTGCGGCCGGGCGCATGATGGTGTTCAGACCGGGCGACAAAATCACCATAAAGGCAACCGAAGGCGGCGCACGGCTGATGCTGCTTGGCGGAGAAACCCTCAACGGCCCGCGCTACATCTCGTGGAACTTCGTTGCCTCATCGCCGGAAAAGATCAAGGCCGCCAAAGCTGCCTGGGCCGAAGGTGACTGGCAACACGGCCGCTTCAACCTGCCGCCGGGCGATGACGGGGAATTCATCCCGCTGCCGGACTGACGGCGGGAGGATCGGCCCGCCCTGTGTTTCTCCCCTACCGGGAGAGTCGGCCTTCAAAGCCCAGCCGGATTGCCGGGCAACCATTCATGGTATTTCAGCCGGAAAAGCGGCAGGGCATCCCTGCCCGGCAGGATGAGGTCGATCCCTCCGTCATAGGGTCCGAAAATGGTATGGGTCCCTTGCGAGACAAACATGATCGACGCCTCGCGGCTCATTGCTATCTCCCGGATCAGGTCATTGAACCCGCCGGAGCGCCAAATGACCTCGGCAACATTCACGGGCAGCTCATATTCAAGCCCTGGCAATTCTTCCATCGTCATGTTGAAGCAATGGATGAAATCGAACCGGTCCAGATGAGAATTATCTTCATTCGGCAAAGGGTCAATGTCACGGCACACAACCAGCCAGCATTTGGCGCCTTCACCCAAAACATGTTCGCCAAGCTGATTATGGCGATCAAACAGGATCGACCATTCGTCCTCGTTTTGCGCATAGCGCTTTGAGTCCGGCAGCGCGTGGAATCGGATCCAGCGTTCGCGCAGGCTTTCACGCAGGGCGAAACAGGCCGGTTTCAGGTCGGGAAAGTGGCTATTCCAGAACGTGGTGAAGTCGCGCTCATGGGGCTTGACGTCCTTCAATCTGACCGCTTCCCGGCGCGCGAAATCCCGCTGCAGCAAGCCCTGCATCCGCCGGGATATCTGGAAGCTGTTGTCGGGATGCCCTGTCTCTTCATCGATATCCGCCCAATACCAAATGGAATAATGGTGGATAGGAAAGTCATCGATGAGCCATGATTCAATTTCCCGCCACGTCTCTTCTGAGGGAACGCCATTATCAGCTAAGGCGGCGGATGCCAGAATGAGATCCATCAGCAGGTATTTTTCATCCTCATTCAATTTGCCCAGAACATAGGTGACCAGAAATTCCTCGATGCGTTCTGCGTCGGCAAAATGGCGCTCCCAGTCCTGGATGTCGCCGTGGTCTTCAAATCCGAGTCGTGCCGACAGGCTGGCCCGCGCTGCCGCGGTTGGGTGTCGTTCCGGGGGAACCATAATGTGTGAAAAATCACTCATATCAAACCGCGCAATCCTGGAATCGTTCACAAATTGATTCGCGCCCTTTCACCAACCCTTTCACCGATCAATCTCCGGTTCGACCATCCGAACGCCTCTGTCCGGGTCGTCTGCAAGCGCGTCGGCAATGTTGATGCACTTGCCCTGGTAGTGCAGGCGATATCCCGGTGGACATTCCCTGCCAAGGTTCAGGTTTCCAAAGGTATGGTAGCGCGTGAGCCAGGATGCGGGTCTTTCCCCTCTCACCCATTCGAGGCTTTGGGTGCGGGCAAAATCCGCATGCGCATCCTTTTCTCTGGCAAGCCGCAAGGCAATGTCGATGAAGCTCGATGTACGTACCACAGGTACGGCAAAGGCATCGCCGTCAGAATGCCTGACGCAATCCTGCCATGCATTCCTGCAGACATAATGTTCATAAATGGCGCCCTCATGGAAAGCATGCGAGCCGTCGACCGCACAAAGAAGAGCCCCGCTTTGGTAATATTGCATTGGCGTGGGTGCCGCGCCATGATTCCAGATGATAGCGCGGTCGGAAATATCCGCCCAACGCCTGCACCGCTCCGCAATATCAACGGCGGGTGCTTTGATTTTATTCGGGACCCCGGTTGGCAGGGCCGCGATAGAGGCGAGCGCGCCTGCATCCTCAAGAAGATAAAGCCCCATCATGTGCGCGCTGATATTGAATTGACTGGTGGTGCCTTCAGACACCTCTGTCTTGATGCGGTGTATCCGGACGGGATTGGCCCGGAAAGCAATCAGCTCGAATGTCCGGCTGCCCGCCGGAACAGACATCCTTGTTTGCGCGTGCGGTTGAACGATTTGCGGACTTATGGGTTTGTCACCCTTTTCGACTATCGCATCGATGCGCATCGTCGCATCGGTGTCGTTGCGAAAAAGGATTTGCGAGTCTGGCGGTGTACTTTTTGCCTCGGCGAGGCCCAGGCCATTCGCGATCAAAAGCCAAACGGCAACAAACAGACACAGCGTTCTTACAGAATCCATGGTCTTGGCCTTGTTACAGCGCCCGGGGACGACCGGTCAAAGAAAACCACGTCAAAGGTTCCCGAAGGGCGATTGTTTTCCATCGTGCTACATCATCTGCGGGCACTATTGCTCATTGATATGGTCGACCCTCGAACCGTCTTCCCAAATGAATTCAATCCTGGCTTTCCCCGGCTTCCAGGTTGTTTGCAGGCCCAGTTTGGCGTCATAGGGTCGGTGCCTGGCGCAATTCCTGAATCCTTGCACGCAACTGTAGAATTCGTACCGGGGTCCCTGCATGAAAAATCCGGTCCCACTTGACCGGCAGAAATATCCGCCCGTTTCATAATAGGCGGAACCGCCACTCGGGCCGACCAGATACCATTGTTTGCCGGTATTCCAGTTGGACTGCGCGCAAGCCGCCGAGCCGTTCAACGCCACCTTTGATGTGTTGACTTGAACGCCTGTGCCTGTGCCTGTGCCTGTGCCTTGTTGATTGCCGCTGGACGTGCCGACAGGTCCACTGATGTTCGGCCATTTATAGGCAATGAGATCATTGGTCAGCCATCTTTGAAAATAGCCTGACCAAATTCTGTATTTGCCTCTCATCTGTAAATTCGGCACTTCATCCAACGTGGTGCGGCAGGTACCCGCATTGGCGCCGGACACAAAATAATAGGCCATCCGGCAGGTGTCATCGGAGTAACCCAGAGCACCCGCCCGGCAAATTCTTTCGCACTCGTTCTTTGACACCTCAACCTCCAGCGTCAATTGTGCCCATGAGACCGTCGCAAAAAGAAAAACGATTCCCGAGGAAACGAAAGCCGCCAGGAATCGAGCGCGCCTGAAGTCAGGTTTGTTCATGCCATTTCTCCATCAGGTGAAAGTCAACATCCAAATTGCGGCATACCGTATGAGGGAACCGAAAGTTGCGGCCACGGGCCATTGCCGTAACTGTTGCGAAAACAGGCCTTGCCAATGGCTTCCTGGGCGGACAAATAAGCAACGGAGCAATAGAGGCCGGCGGTCGATGCAGTCGGCGCGACGATGTAGAACGGCCCGACCGCGCCGCGATTGGGACTGCAATGTTTCCAGGTATATCTGCCCTGGGCATCAGCCACCTTCACATCGATGAAAGAATGGCCTGCAAGCACTGTGCCAGCGATCGCCAATATTGCGAGAATCTTCTTCATTTGAACGGTCCTTGGTTGTTTTGTTACAGAATTTTCTTCTTTCCTTTTTCGAAGCCGCCCATCCGGAGCAAATCGGTTTCATCCGCAAATGAGCGGCGATTCCCGGTCGACGATCCCTGGGCACGGCTGCGCATTAACGGATATCCGCACTCCAGGAACCGGACCCGCCGCACGAGGCGGACCCTCTGCCTTTCGTGGGAATTCCATTGGTTGTGTCGCGCGGATACCAGGTTCCGGACAACGCACACCCGGCGGCGCCGCCATTATAGGGAGAAACGAGAAGCGATCGTCCGTTCATGGTGACGGTCGCCTGCCCCTGCAATCGTTCCCCTTGCGCCGTCCACAGATAGTAATTCCAGGGACTTGCCGCCGCGCAGGTCTGGCGGCGCAGTTCGAAACCCCAGATTTTCGGACCGATATCAATTCTCCCCTGCCAATTCGACCCCCTGTTGTCGCATGGCAATGCATGCGCCATGGCCGTGGTGGAAAGGACAAAAATCACCGGCAACAGCCATCGTTTCAAAATGCGCATTTTTCTCTCCTCTTGTTCGTGCTGCCCTTATCAAAATTCGCCAGCACGCATCTGCCTGTGTTAAAATCTGCAATTGCAACTCTGGTCACAATACACCCGCCCCTGATCCATGGCGGGCGCCGAATAATTTCGCCCGTACAGGTCTCCCTGTTTTGTCAGCCAGCAGGCTTTTTTCCAGGCGTCACGCGCATTGTTGCCCCAGATGCTGTCGACCTGCCACGGAGCTGTCAGGGTCCCGGCCGGCGCGACCGTGACGACACCAGGGCTGGATTGATTGTGAAACCAAACGGCCCAACCATTCGATGCTCCGGCCAGTCCGGCATCAGAACCAATCAAAAGCACAAGCAGCGCCAATCCAGCGGTCCAATTTGTCATGGTGTGCCCCCAATTTCCGGACAGCATGATCGTCAGGACAAGATTGGCGCAAACAAAACAGAATGACCATTCGGACAAATACGGGAAAATTAGGTACATATACGCATTGAAACCAGGGGGGCGTGCCTCTACCAATTGGTGTGATTGCGCTGTCTCCGGGTCCGAATATTGTCAGCGTGCGGCTTTTGGAAAGTCCGCAACAACATACGTTCCGGCGCAATATCTCGGAGACGTCATGAGGGAATATCGCTCGATGCTGCGAACAATATTCTGGTGCATATTCGGTTTGTTGGTGGTGAGCCAGACTCACGGCGTTCAGGCGGCAGATACTGGACGCAAAACCCTTTCCTTTCAGGTCCTCAGAGACGTCCCGCAGTCAGCAGACATTGCGGATTTCTGTTGCGAAGACGCCCGCTTCTCTTTCCCGGACCAAAAGGTTTCCAGCGTTCGAAGCCGATACGGAGAAACGTCCATCTGGCTGAAAATTGAAGATGTCGGCCCCTATGCGCTTATTCAATTGAACCCTGTTCTCGATGATGTGACCATGTTTGCAAGGCCCACGGACACCAGCGCGTGGAGCCGGATATTGACCGGTGACCAGGTTGCAAACGCACAAAAGCTTTTCTCATCGCCCTTCATGGCTCTGCCACTGCCCGAAGGGGCTGAGACCGGTGTGATCTACATTCATATCATCCAGACGACAGCCCTCTCCATTACGGCGACCGCATGGAAACTCTCGCCCTTTATCGAGATGCAGGCCATGGACCAGGTCCTGAAAACATTTTTGCTCGGATTTGTTTTCGCGTTGATCGTTTACAACGTTGTGGTCTCCGTTCTGGTCAGAGACCCCGCATTTCTGGTCAACGCATTATGTATTTCGTCGCTGCTTGTTCTTTCGCAATATCTTTCCGGTTATGGCGCCGTCTATTTCTGGCCCGGCAAAGTCGGCTGGAGCAATGCAATCCTCGCGACATCGCTTTTCTTCAGCATTCTGTTTGGTTCGCTTTTTATCTGGTTGTTCAATCGGGACGAACTTGCAAGCACCCGTGCAGCCTGGCCAATCTTTGTCGGCTTGGCCTCCGCTCTCATGGCGGCAATGAGTGCAATCATTTTGCCTTTCTGGGCAGTTCAACTCTGGATGCTGGCAAGCGCCGCCCTTTTTTTTGTCTTTGTCTCATGGTTCATGATCCGCCACGCCATGGCTGGAGACAAAACGGCACGCATTCTATTGGCGCCTTTCGGGCTGGCGGTCATGCCCGGCCTGTCGATGATTGGTCTCAACAAGGTTTTTGGCGTTACCCTCATTCAACTCGGCAACAATGCGATGGAAATCACATTGTGTCTCGAAGCCATCTTCTTCTCCCTGGCTCTGGCGTCCAGAATTCGGGTGACAGAAGAAGCGACATTGCTGGCAAACAACAGGGTTCTGGCGCTGAGGAATGAAAGCGCGACCAAAGCCATTGCGGCGCAGGATGCCGAACGCAGACACCTGTCCAAGGAACTTCATGATGGCGTCGGTCAGGATTTCCTGGTGGTTCTCAACAATTTGAAGCGTCTTATGGACATCGACCTGCCAGCCGGGATAAAGGCATCGATTGGCGAATGTGTCGGTGCGGCGACAACGGCCCTGAACGGGCTGCGCCGCATATCCCATGACATGCACCCGGCAATGATCGAACATTTCGGCTTGGAAAAGGCCATCCACAATCTTTTTGACAATTTCGAAAAATCGGAGAAAATTCGGACCCGACTGGACCTGGACTTTGATGAAACCAGTGTGCCTCGAGACACCGAACTTCATGTGTTCAGGATCATTCAGGAGTGCATCTCAAACATCAGCCGGCACGCCGCCGCCACCTGTTGCGAACTGACCATCAAAGCGAAAGGCAATCGCCTTGAAATCGTCATTGAGGATGATGGCGTTGGATTGCAGCCCCAAGCGGTTGATGAACCCAATGGCCTTGGTTTCGTCTCCATTGACGAACGGGTGCGCACCTTGGGCGGCACCTGGGAAAAGACCGAAGGCCTTCTGGCTGGCCTCAGGGTTTGCATATCGGTACCCATTGATGACAATGCGCACGAATGAGGAAGCCGGATGTCTTCGCCACAAACTGCCCTGATCAATGTCATTGTCGCCGACGATCATCCCCTGTTTCGCAGCGGAGTCGTCAGTTGTCTTTCGGTCGATACCAGCCTCAAGGTCGTCGCCGAGGCCTCTGATGGCGAAGCCTGCATTGCAAAGCTAGAAATCTTCCGGCCGCATATTCTGATCGCCGACCTGTCCATGCCACGCATCGACGGGTTCGGGCTGCTGGCCTGGGCGCAGCACAATCAGCCGGACCTCGAGATCTACGTTCTCTCCATGCACACCGAACTGGCCTATGTTCAAAAGGCAAAGGACCTTGGAGCCAACGGATTCCTCGCCAAGGAAGATGCCCAATCAGAACTGCTGAACGCAGTGAGGCAGGATACGAGCCTGTTCTACACCAGTGAGTCCATCGGCAGGGAAGTGCGCGATTACCTCAGGGCGCCGCAAGATGAAACGCTCGCCCATGCCCTGCGCAATGTATCGAGGGCGGAAAAAAAAGTCCTCGATTTGCTGACCGCCTCCCATACCAGCCGCGAAATCGCTGAAAAGCTCAATTTGAGCACCCGCACCGTCGAAGCGCATCGCTCAAGCCTGGCAGAAAAACTGGATGCAAAAGGGCCGAACAAATTGCTCGAACTCGCCATCAAAAACCGGCAGGCCATCCTCGGGTCCTGAGGCAAAGAGCGCGATTACCGTACGTTTCAACAACTTCAAACCGAGCCATACGGGCGGTGTAAAACCACATCGCACTTCACCATGAAGTCAGCAAGCCGGCGCAAACATGTTGCGCCGGTTTTATCTGTTGCTTCAAGCCCTTGGTGGCAGGGATGCATCATTGGGCACGCACGCGGTTACGCCCTGAGTCACCTGGCGACAGGTGCCCTCGATTTCCATGCTGCGGCGTGTATCATTGAAGTTGCAGCTCATGTTTTCCACCTTGCTTTTGCAGGCGCTCAGAACTTCTTTCGGTGGCCGACCAGGGCGATTGCCCTTTTTCGCTGGTACATCATTCTTCACCCAAATCGATACATTCTCAGAATCATTGAATTGCTGGGCCAGGGTGACCGTTGCGACTGCAATGGAAAACAGTGATGCAGCCGCAATCATGGCTGGAAGCCAAAACCTGCGTGTAGCGTTCTGGCTTTCGCGATTTGAATCAGTATTCATATTCAGTATCCTTTGGTGTCATGGTTCGTTGATGGTGCATATTGCCAATCAAAGAAGAAGCAAGTTTGCAGGAATTGAGGAGAGATCAGGGCGAAGTCAAAACATCCGACTCCAATCAGGATTGTTCAGAGTCAATGAGGACAGAAAGCCGCTGAACCTCCCTTGCCGCATCATAGGTATCCGCGTCTGAAGCCTCGTCCTCGCCAAGGAATTTTACCGTGATGTTTCCTTGAGGCTCATTGGCAATCGGCAACGGGATTGGGCCGGCCTGAAGTGTCCGCCTCACCTTTTTGAAGCCGTCCCCACCAATGATCCGAAATCTGCTGTAACCACTTTCGATCGTCTTTTCCGATGCCTGCAGCAGGGCAATGTCACGGACTTCTTCGATGCTCTGGGTCGCAAAGCCATTGACTTCAACTTTGTAAATCAGATTTGAAACCTGACTGACCTCTGTACCAAATCCCAGAATGCTCTGATTGCCCGTAACGCAGGCAGATAACATGAGAGCCACCATCACGATGGTTGCCGATTTGGTTGGAAACAATTCCTTGCGCAGATCGCCTATAAAATGTGTTTTTTTTGATATTGCCTGGCTTTAGACCGATATTTTTACATTCATCACATTGCTCCGGTAAATGGGTTTGCGACACCTCTCCTGGAGCTATAATCGGCCAGCATTATGCAGAGGAATTGCACGCAATGTGTCTGTAAAGAGAAATTTTGCTGACAATTGTGTTCAAATGGAACCAATTGATTTCGGAGAACCGATCCCGTGTCTATTTACGCTTTTGGCGGGGGACCGAGGCTATTGCAGATCGCCATAAGAGCTACTGGAAAAGCATGAAACGGCATTTCGAAAGGTCTGCACGTTAATAGATGTTATGATCGGATCAGCGACCAAAGAAGATCCAGTCAATTCGTTCGATGGGAAGACAATACCCCGTGTCGTTTCCCTGGTAAGACAGGAAACCGTCAGGCTTCATAGGAGTAGCCAATGCCATAGACGGAACGAATGGGATCCCACTCGGAAATCGTTCTCATTTTGCTGCGAATATTCTTGATATGGCTATCGATTGTTCGGTCGATCACCTCGCTGTCGTCGGGAAACGCAAGATCCAACAACTGCGAGCGCGAGTACACTCTGCCTGGTCTGGCGTGGAGAATTTGCAGCAGCTTGAATTCCCGTCTCGTGAGTTCAATATTCACCCCATCCAAAGTCACCACCCAACGCTCTGCATCGACGGTCAATCGATTGGCTGTTTCAGGAATAGCATCCAAATGGGTCGAATTGCGCCGAAGTACGGCCTTTGCCCGCGCGACAAGTTCTCTGGGCGAAAAGGGCTTGCACAAATAATCGTCAGCGCCCATTTCCAACCCGATAAGACGGTCTATTTCTTCGACTTTCGCAGTCACCATAATGACCGGAATATCACTTGTCTCGCGGACTTCGCGACAGATGGTCAATCCATCCACACCCGGTAGCATCAAATCCAGAACAACAAGATTGAAATTGCCCGTCAATATGGTTTTGACCGCTTCAAGCCCGCTGGAAAGAACCATGACGTCCATGCCAGCCTGTATAAAATAATCTTTCACGACATTCGCAAGTGTCAACTCGTCTTCGACAACGAGGATTCTATGCACGATTTCATTGGCCATGGTTTGTTTCTGTCAGTTTGCTGGAAGCGTCATGATGATTTTCAATCCGCCGGATTGAGATGGCTGCGCCTTGATCTCGCCGCCATGGGCGCGGATGATTGCTTCGCAAATTGAAAGCCCCAATCCAGAGCCGCCATATTCGCGAGAACGGGATTGTTCTACCCGGTAAAATCGCTTGAAGAGGTGTTCAATCGTATCCTCAGGAGGGCAAGGCGCTGTGTCTTCAATGTATATGAAGACGCCGGAGTCGGTTTTTCCTGCCTTGATGCCGATATGACCCTTGGCGCTCGTATAACGCTTGCTGTTCTCCAGAAGATTGTCCATCACCTGACGCATTCGAAATTGATCGCAATTCAGTATCAAGTCCTCGTCAATATGCGAACTTATCGAGATTTCGGCGGACTTGAGACCTTCGGCGGCGGTGCAGATTGCCTCTTCAATGATTGTTGAAAGATCAACATTCTCGAGGCACAGTGACGGTGTTCCTTCCCGCGTCCTTGAAAGAGCGTTGATATCGCGAACAAGCGCGGACAGGCGCATGACCGAAGCGTGCAAACTCCCGAGATTTTCAGCGTTTGGCTTTCTCACCCCATCCTGCAATGCTTCGATTTCCGCTCGTAGGATTGCCAATGGCGTCTGCAATTCGTGAGATGTGTCCGTGATCCATTGCCGCTCAGCCCGTTCGGAATGATCGAGACTTTGCGCCAGAACATTATAGTCATCCATCAGTCTTCCCAATTCATCGTGTCGATTATGGGCAATTCGGCTGGTAAATTCACCCGAAGCCAAACGACTGCTTCCAGCGGCCAGTTCACGAATGGGCGTCAGAAATTGTCGTGCGAGAAACAAGGCCACGGCCAAAGACAAGCCCAGAGCCACAAGGGACGCTATCAGCAGGGACTTGTACTGACCTCTCAGAAAAATGGTGTCAGGCGGTCCGGCCGCACCCATCGGGGCAAGCAGTCTGATCCATCCAACCGGCTCTGATGTGTTGGATTGTCCCGACAGGTAGATCGCTCGCTCTACCGATTGATCGCCGCGTTGATGTGTTCCGGCAATCACGGAACGATTCTGATCAAGCAATACGATGCGTTCTGTGAGGTGGGGAGGCGCCTTGCGCTCCGGCGGTGGGGGCAAAAAGCCCTCTGCATCAAATGCGTTTGCTCTTGCCTCGGGCATCGCATGTTCTGGTGCAGGCCGCATTCTCTCAGGTTCGGGACCAAGATTTTCGGCAACAAACGAGATCCACGCCCTCTCAGGCCCGTCCAAAGCCGGCCAGCCTTGCGTTTTCGGATCGTAGGACCTGCTCAAGGCCGTTTCCAAATCGTCCAGCCGATTGATCTCTGCCTGCAGCAGATATTTGGCAAATCCATCGCGCATGCTCAGTGCGACAAGCCCAGCCATGATGATGACGATCATCGCAGCCGTCAGCGATATCGTCAGAAATATTTTTTTGGTGAGTGATAAACGTTTCCAAAGCATGGCGCTCCTATCGCGTGTAATTGTGGAGCAAAAATGGATTTGTCATTGGTCCATGACACCGCCCGAAACAATCTGCCGTCACCCCACGCCCAACAGGGACAATTGGTCTCGGACAGAAAAAGAACATAAAGAAAAACATATACATTCCGGCAGCATCCTGCCTGCTGGCTCATTTTGCTTGGGTTCCGACCTTCTTTACACGCATTTGACAAGGTAAAACCGTGATTTACGATTCCACATGTATCGCATGCCCCCATTGCGATGTCGTCTACAGGCTTTCGGCGGCCCGGATGGTTACCCGTACGCGGTGCTTGCGCTGTGGTTATCAGTTGACGCTCGGCAAGTCTGAAGCAATTGCGCGCGTGGTCGGTTTGGCGCTGACCTCGACGATCTTGATGGGAATTGTTCTGTTTGCACCCTTTTTGCACCTGAACGCCGGACCGTTTGCTTCAAGCGCATCTGTTGCGGATGTCGTCCTGGGCTTTGCCACGGGAATCATGATGCCGCTGGCGTTTGCCGTTCTGATTTTCATTATTGTCGTGCCTGTCGCCCGTTCACTGCTGTTGATCTATGCGCTCGCACCGCTGCTGACAGGGCACGCCAATGCAAGCGGCGCGCAATCTTCGCTGCGCTGGGCCTTTGTGCTCAAGCCCTGGGCAATGGCGGAAATATTCATGGTCGGTGTTGCAGTTGCCCTGGTCAAGATTGGAGGCATGGCCACCGTCCACACCGGGACGGCATTTTGGGCATTTGTCCTGCTTGTTGTCGTCAATACTTTTCAAGATACTTTCATGTGCAGGAACACGCTATGGACATCTCTGGCCACCAACACGACCTGATAACGGCGCGCGATGCCGGCATGGTCGCCTGCACGAGTTGCGGGCTTGTGGCGTCGCCTGACGTTGAATCCTGCCCCCGCTGTCATGCGCGGATGCAAAGCCGCAAAGACGGCAGCATTCAACGGGTTCTGGCCTGGCTCCTTGCCGGATTGATCCTCTATGTTCCGGCAAACATCTATCCCATGTTGCGCACGACACAGATGTTCAAGGAGCAGGACAGCACCATCGTCGGCGGTGTCATCACCCTCATTCACCACCACGCCTACGCCATTGGCGCGATCATCTTCATTGCCAGTGTGCTCATTCCGGTCGGGAAATTTATCGTGATTGCCTATCTGGCGCTGCTCCTGTCGCGCCCGCACACCAAGGACCCTCACAGGCTGCACATTTTACACGCAGCCGTGGAGTTCATTGGCCGTTGGTCTATGATCGATGTTTTCGTGGTTGCTATTCTGGTGGCACTGGTTCAATTCGACGTGCTGGCATCCATCAAGCCGGGGCTCGCGGCAGCCTGTTTCGCCCTTTCCGTTGTGTTTACGATGTTGTCGGCCCAGGCATTCGATCCACGCCTGATCTGGGATGTCACCGATAAAGGAACACCCAAGTGAGCAAGATTGCCCCTGATCTGTCCAATCTGCCTTCTCCAAAGCTGGAGAAACACAGCCGCCGTCCCTCGCTGATATGGCTCATGCCCTTCCTGGCGCTGGCAATCTCGGCTGGTGTCGTGTGGAACAATTATGCTTCAAAAGGCCCATTGATCACCATCACGTTCAAATCGGCCTCCGGCATTGTCGCCGGCACCACGGAAGTCCGCATCCGTGACTTGCGCGTCGGCGTCGTGGAGGCGGTCGGCTTTTCCGAAGGCATGGAGGCGGTGGAGGCCCAGATTCGACTCGACAAGAACATTGCGCGCTACGTCGATACCGATGCGGAGTTCTGGATCGTCGAACCGAAGGTCACGGCGCGCGGCGTCAGCGGCATCGGAACCTTGCTTTCGGGCGTCTACATCGCCGCAAACTGGGACGGCAAGGATGGCATCAGGGCTGATCGCTTTGTCGCCCTTGATGTCCCGCCGCTTGCCTCCTTTGGCGAGGAAGGCACACGCATCGTCCTGAAAGCGCGCGCCGGCGGCCAGTTGGCAGCGGGCGCTCCGGTTCTCACAAGCGGCATCGAGGTCGGCAGGATCGGGCAACCCAAACTGTCAAACTCCGGAACGACCGTGACGATGGACGCATTCATCCTGAAACCCTATGACGCCCGACTGACGACCAATACGCGATTCTGGGATGCCTCCGGCCTTTCGTTCAATCTCGGTGCACAGGGTATCGCGCTCAAGGTTGATAGTCTGGCCGCGCTGCTGGAAGGTGGCGTGACATTCGGAACACCCGTCACGGGGGGCGGCCCGGTTGCCGACGGCCATGTCTTCGACGTCTTCGCGAGCCAAAGCGTGGCCCGTACCAAGGCATTTGAGGCCGATGCAAGCCCGGATATTTCGGCTTCAATTCTGCTCGATACAGACGTCAATGGTCTAGGACTGGATACGATTGTTCGCTTCAGGGGTGTGAAGGTGGGTGGCGTCGGGGATCTGGTCGGCATCGAAAACGGCGCCGAAGGCCCGGTCAAGCTGCGCGTTGATTTGCGCCTCTCGTCCAAACGGCTTGGACTGCCCGGGGGCCTGTCGGCCGACAAGGTGCGTGCGCTGTTCGATAGCCGTGTCGCCAATGGCCTTCGCGTCCGGGTCAGTGCTGAAGGTCTGTTTGGACAGACGGTTGTTCTGGAATTGGTCAACCTGCCCTCGCAGGCCAAAGCCGAAATCACGCTTGATCCCGATGGCAGAATAATGTTGCCGACTGCACCCGCTGCCGTTCCCGACGCCGACACCGGTGTCAATGGCCTGGTCACACGCATTTCCAACCTTCCCATAGAGGAATTGATGACCGCCGCGACGCAGGCGCTCAACAATGTCTCAAAGTTGACCGGCACCGCTGAAAGCGTGCTGACTGCCGACGGCGTGGACCGCATCCCGCAGACCATCGACCAGACGCTTCAGGAGGTCCGCGCCCTTGTCACGGCCATCCGCGATGGCGGCGCCATAGAAAATCTGAATGCCACGCTGCGCAGCGCTGACAGCGCCCTCAAGTCGGTCGACAGCGCCGCAAGCTCGCTTCCGGCGCTTGCCGAACGCCTCAACGCCGCCGCCGACGGGCTGCAATCGGTCGTTTCGGGTTATGATTCCGATTCCCGTTTCTATACGGATATCAGGGGCGTTCTTCGTGATATTTCATCGACGGCGGAATCCTTCCGCTCGCTGGCGCGCAGCATCGAACGCAAACCGAATTCACTATTGTTGGGACGTTAAAACCTATGCGTATTTTTCTTCTGTTGCTGCCGCTTTTGCTTCTCGTCGGGTGTACCGGCACAAACCGTGATCGCTACCTGATCGAGCCGGTTGCTTCTGCCACGAGCGTCAAAACCGGCGCGCGCACGATTTCCATAACAGCGGTGAGTCTGCCCACCTACGCCAAGGAATCGGGCATTTTCATACAGACCGCAAGCGGCGCGATCGTTGCAATTCCCAAAGCCGACTGGGCTGATGATACCGAACGGGCCATGAGACTGTATCTGGTGCGCAGCCTAGCCGATATTTCCGGCGCCCAGGTGGCATCTGACCCCTGGCCGCTGGCTGGTGTCCCGGAAGCCGAGATCCGTATTGATGTGGAGCATATGCTGGTCGATAGCTCAAACAGGATGCGCCTGTCCGGTCAGTTCTCCATCCGGCGCGACCGGGCCGAAAGCCGCAGTCGCATTCGCCAGTTCGACATCACCGCCAAAGCCAGATCCAGCAGCGCCGCCGACATCGTCGCCGCCCATGGCGAGGCCTGGGAGGAACTGGCCGAGGTCATTGCCAAGGCCCTTTGAGGGCCCTTTTGGGGGCCATGTGCAGCACACGACAGCAGAAGCGCTTCACTCGAGCCTGGCATAAAAACCGGACGCCACAGGGCCGAAGGAATTGCACTATTCAGCAGCAAGCATTTCTTTCGTATCAACCAGAGTGCGCCAGTCGACGTCCTTTGAATACACACCTTCGCGCGAGGCTATCCGCGCCTGGGGAACACGGGGTTGCCTTGTGCCGATCGCCGGGCCACCTTCAGCAACCTGGCGCGCGGCATCAACCATCAGGCGTCTGAACTCGACAATGGCCAGGTCCGAGGCACCAAGCACATCGTTGGTCCGATCGACGATCGGCCCCATGCTGACCCACATGATGATATCCTGGTTCGGAATACCCGGCACGCCGGTAAAACTCCCCTGCTTCATGGCCTCGCGGTCCTGAAGGAAGTCGTTTTCCAGAGTGCGCTTGGAGCGCCATTTATGGTCAACATCATCGCCGGGAACGCTGTGGTTGAACCGCCGCCACTCTTCGGTGCTTGGCACATTCGGCCCCCCCCACGCTATGAAATGAAAAGCAGTCTCCTCATCGCTGATCGGGACGATAACGCTGGCGACCTTGTAATTGTTGTTCGGTGGAATCAGCGAATAGTAAGGCGCGACGAATTCAGTAATGCGCAGATAATGGTGGGTTTGCGCATTCTTGATCGGCTTGCGGATTGCGGCATAATGAAAACCGTAACTCGTGGTTTCGGTCTGCATTTTCGGTGCTTTGTCGGTGGAAGGACGATACCACGCCTTCTCGTCCGCCGACGCGCCTTCCACCCGCGCTGGCTTCATGTCTGAAGAATGCAGCGAAGATGAATGCGCGCTGTCAATTTGCCCCTCATGGATTTGGGCCCAGTTTGCCGGGACACGGATTTTGAGAATCGAGAGCGGCGTATCCTCTGTCGGAGCAAAGGCGGGCGGCTCGAATTCAGGAATCTGCTCTTTGTCACCCAGCCAGGCCCAGACAAAGCCACCCCACTCGCGGGTCGGATAGGCGCGGTGAGTCACCTTGTTCATCAACGGACTGCCTTCCGGCTCCGAAGACATCGCCACGATGTTGCCATCGACGTCCATTTTCCAGCCGTGATAGAGGCAGCGCAGGCCACATTCCTCGTTCCTGCCATATACAAGCGATGCCCTGCGGTGCGGGCACAACTCATCCAGCAGACCGACTTTTGCGTCGCTGTCGCGAAAGGCGACATAGCGTTCGCCAAGGACTTCGACCAGCAGCGGTTTGCCATCCTTCTCCAAAACCTCCTCGATGAGGCAGACCGGTGTCCAGTGTTGGCGCATCAGCTGTCCCATTGGCTTGTCGCTGCCGACACGCGTGAGAATTTCGTTCTCTTCTGGCGTGAGCATGAGTCCTCCTTGAGAAAATCGTTAGATAGCAAAGGATTTTTATAACACCTTGTCGCCCCCGTCCAGCTCTTGACACTAAATAGTTAGCTTTCTAAGTACATACCCACACGCAAGTAGGAGGAGCTCCGTGCGATGAGCGAAAAGATCGAAGCGATCAAGATGACAGTGAAAGACCGCCGGTCGCTGACGCCATCGATCATGGAGTTTGTGCTGACGCCGCAAGAAGGCACTGATCTGCCAGGATATGGGCCGGGGGCGCATGTGACCGTGCAAACACCTTCAGGCGCCATGCGGCGCTATTCGCTGACCGGCGCTGGTGATAATCCGAAGCAATTCGTCATCGCAGTCAAGCGCGAGCCAGCGTCTCGCGGAGGCTCGCAATCAATGTTTGACGATGCGACCGAAGGAACGGCGCTCCTTGTCGAACCTCCGGAGAACGACTTTCCGCTCAAGAAGGCATCGAAATACCTGCTGATAGCGGGCGGCATTGGCATAACCCCGATCTTCGCCATGGCGCGTCACCTTGACAGCGCCGGTGACGATTTCAACATCATCTACTGCACCAGAAATGCCGAAGAGACCGCCTATCTCACGGATTTGACCGAGGCCTATGGCGACCGGGTGCTCCTGCACCATGACGATGGAGACCCGGAAAAGCTCTACGATTTCTGGGATCATTTTGCTGAACCGCAGAACATGCATGTCTATTGCTGTGGACCGAAACCGCTGATGGAGGAGATCAAGGCGATATCCGGGCACTGGCCCGAAGGCCGCGTCAATTTCGAGGACTTCAAACCTGTCGATGTGATCCGCCCCGACGACGTCGCATTCGATGTTGAACTGGCCCGGTCTGGCAAGACCATCACCGTGCAAAGCGATCGTTCCATTCTTGAAGCGGTGCGCGATGCCGGCGTGCCAACGGTGAGTTCGTGTGAAAGCGGCACTTGCGGCACCTGCAAGACAGGGTTGATATCAGGAGACGTCGATCACCGCGATATGGTGCTGATGGACGAGCAACGGCAAGATCACATCATGATTTGTGTCTCACGCGCCCGCAGCGGAGGTCTGGTCATTGACCTCTGACCACGCACCCGTGGGCATTGGTGTCATTGGGCTGGGGCGTGGCTTCGTGCTGATGCTTCCGGCATTGCGTGGCGATCCGCGTGTGCAACTGGTCGCCGCCTGTGCGCCGCGGGAGGTCTCGCGCGCTGCGTTTCGCAACGAATTTGGCGGCAACACCTATGAAGACGTGGAAAGCCTCTGCGCGGATCCAAACGTCGAGATCGTCTATGTCGCCACGCCTCACCAGATGCATTGCGCGCATGTCATCGCCGCAGCCAGGGCTGGAAAACATGTTCTCGTCGACAAACCGCTTGCGATCACGATCGAGGACGGAATGCGCATGGTCGCTGCCTGCCGGGACGCTGGCGTCCACCTTATCGTTGGACCCAGTCACAGCTTCGATGCACCGATCAGGATTGCCAGAGAGCTGATTGAAAGCGGCGAATTGGGCAAGCTGCGCATGATCAACGCCTTCAACTACACTGATTTTCTCTACCGGCCGCGCCGCGCCGAAGAACTGCGCACCGATGCGGGTGGCGGCGTCCTGTTTTCGCAAGGCGTGCACCAGATCGATATCATTCGCCTGCTGGCGGGCGGCCTTGGCGAAACCGTGACTGCCATGACGGGAAACTGGGACCCTGCACGGCCCACGGAAGGTGCCTATAGCGCACTTGTCTCCTTTGCCGGCGGAGCATTCGCGTCGCTGACCTATTCCGGCTACGCCCATTTCGACAGTGATGAATGGATGGGCTGGACCGGCGAATTGGGATCGAAGAAGCCCCCCGAAGCTTACGGTGATGCCCGGCGGAAGCTGGCGGGCATCACATCTGCCGAAGAGGAAAAAAGGCTCAAGTCCGCGCGGACCTATGGTTCGGGTGACATTCCGAAACCGGCAACCCATCACGAGCATTTCGGCCCGATGATCGTCTCGCTGGATAATGCGGATCTGCGCCTCGCGCCTGAGGGCGTTCATGTCTACGGCAATACAAGGCGTGAATTTCTTACCGCACCAAAAATTCGCAACCCGCGCACCGAGGTGATCGACGCAATTACATGCGCCGTGCGCGATGCAATGCCGCCGGCGCAGACAGGTGCCTGGGGCCTCGCAAGCCTCGAAATCTGCCTGGCGATACTGGGGTCGGCGAAATCCCGCACCACGGTAACGCTCGAACATCAGACCGGTATAGAGGGGAAAAGCACATGAGCACCTTGGAACTTTCAATCGCAATGGGGGACTACGACCGCACACGCGCAATCTCCGACGGTCGTGTCGCAATTGACGGCGTCGACCCGAACTGCATGTTGCTGTCGCCCGAGGAGATGTTTTTTCGCGCCTTCAGGCATCAGGCTTTTGATGTCAGCGAACTTTCGCTGTCTTCCTACGCAATCTCCGTCGCGCGCGGCAATCCGCACTATATCGCGGTTCCGGTCTTCCTCTCACGCGCTTTCAGACACACGTCGATCTATGTGAGAAAAGACCGCGGTATTGAACAACCTTCCGACCTGCGCGGCAAGCGAATTGGCATTGCCGAGTACCAGCTTTCAGCCAATGTCTGGTTCCGCGGTATTCTCGAGGACGAGTACGGCGTAAAGCCCTCCGAAATCCAATGGGTCCGCGGTGGCATGAACACCGCCGGCAGACCGGAAAAAATCAAGGTCGAACTTCCTGCCGATATCCAGGTGAGCGATGCACCCGAGGGCGCCACCTTGAACCAGATGCTGATGGACGGGGATATTGACGGCTTCGTCGGGCCGCGTGCACCGCGCTGTTTCGACGAAGGCCATCTTTCCGTCGGAAGACTGTTCAACGACACCGTGACGGAAGCTGAAAACTACTTCCGCAAGACCGGGATCTTTCCGGTCATGCATGTTCTTGGTGTACGCCGATCGCTGGCTGATCAACATCCCTGGCTTCCCGGCGCGCTGCTGAAGGCGTTTGCAAAGGCCAAGATCATGGCCGAAGAAACACTCGCAGACACCTCGGCAACCAAGGTCACGATGCCATTCGTCGAGGACAACCTCGCCCGCGCAAAGGCGCTCATGGGCGACGATATCTGGTCCTATGGTCTCTCGGCCAATCGCCATGTGCTCGAGACTTTTCTTCGCTATCATCACGCCCAGGGACTCTCACCGCGCAAGGTCGAAGTCGACGAGCTTTTCCATCCGGCGACCGTCGAGGCTTACAGCCTGTGACCGATCCTGCGCCCAACAGGATTGAGGCATGAAATTCTCACCCGGTGACATTATTGAAATCGAAGGCGCAAACGGTCTTCATTATGTGCAGGTGACCCATGACCACACGTCCTATCCCGAGGTGGTGCGGGCACTTAGGGGGACGCATGACAGCCGGCCTGCGGATATCAATGAACTTGCCCGATCCAAAACGGCGTTCACAGCACTGACTGCACTGGGAAGCGCGATCCAAAACCAACGGATTTCCGGATCCAGAATAGGCAAGGCTGCCATCCCCGAGCAGGACCTGGCGTTCCCGATATTTCGTATGCCGATCCGGAACAAACAGGGCGGCATTGCCTATTGGTGGCTGTGGGATGGCCAAGGCCTGCGATATGAGACGGAGCTCACGCCGGAGGCGGAAAAATACCCGATGCGCGAAGTGATGTCGGCAGACGCTTTCCTGCACAGGCTGGCCGAGAGCCTCTAGTAACAGCGTCACCGCCAGTGGGCAAAGGTCTATTCGGTGGAGTCGTCGCTATCTGCGGCGCCGGCAAGCAAATTGTCCTGGATGACCTTGAGATATTCGAGCAGCGTGGAACGCTCGCGATCGGAAAACCCGCGTACCGAGCTGTCCACCACCTCCTTGGCCAACGGCATCAGTTCCGCTCTCAGCGCTTTTCCCCGCTCTGTCAGGTAGATATTTATCTTGCGCCGGTCGTCCTCGTTGTTGACCCTGTGAACCAGTCCGCTTTTTTCCATCGACTTGATAGCGGTAAGTGTTGTCGGCTCCATGGTGCCGACGACCAGCGACAGTTCACGCTGCGTCATGCCATCCTCGTGCCAAAGCGCCCGTAAAAAATACCACATACCGAGGGTCACGCCATGAGGTTCGATTTTGTGCTGCAGACTGCGTTGAATCAGGCGGGATGTCAGACGAATTTGATAGCCGACGCTTTCGTCGAACGGCAGTGCAATGTCTTCCTGGGGGGCTTTTGGTTCTTTCACTGTCGACGCGGCCATGTTTCGTTACCCCTCGAACGCTGCACCTATCGTGCGACTTCGCCTTTCGCAACCTTCAGCGGGACTGATTTCCGGCCTCCGGTTTGGTCTCTATCTGCTTGAGATTCCCTTGGAACCTGAGCAGGATGGTGCCTGCGGCAAGCGCTGTCAACGCCAAGGCAACGGTGAAATACCCGGCTGCCAGAAAGAGCAGCCCGGAAACCGCATAGATCAATCGGATGAACCAGGGTATATGCGCCTTCCAGTATCCCTCTGCGGCGATCGCGATCATCACCAGTCCGCTCACCGCGCTGGCCGTCGTGAATACGATCTCCCATAGGCTGCCCTGCATGAGGAGGCCATGATTGTAGACGAAACAGAACGGGATGAGAAATGCGCCGATTGCAATCCTGACCGACTGCGCTGCGATCTTCAGCGGATTGGCATCGGCGATGGCACTGGCCGCATAGGCGGCGACCGCCACAGGGGGCGTCAACGCCGACATCACCGCAAAATACAACAGGAACAGATGCCCCGGAAGATCTTCCACGCCGAGAGCCCGCATCACGGGTGAGATAAGCACTGCCGCGAGAATATACGCACTGGGTGTGGGCATTCCCATGCCGAGAAGTGTGGTGAGGGTCGCTGCAATCACCAGCGAGGAGAAAAGATCCGCACCTGACAGCAGGAAGACCAGCGTCGAGAATTTCGATGCAAGGCCGGTCATGGTGATACCGCCGATAACCAGACCGGCCGCAGCACATGCGCCTGCAACCGGAACGGTGCGCAGGCTCGTCTCGGCAAGGATTTCATAGATCTGTAGCGGGCCCAATCGTGTCGACTTGCGAAACAACGACACGGCAAACACCGCAACCACGCCGTAGACGGCCGCATACGTTGGCGTGTAGCCTTCAACCAGCGCCCAGGTAATGGCGACCAAAGGCACGACGAACAGTCCGCCCTCGCGAAGCGTCACGCCAAGCGTCGGGATCTGGGAACGATCGACGGGCGCCAGATTCTCACGCTTGGCACGCAGATGAACCTGAAGGTAGATCGGCACGTAATAGAGCAAGGCCGGGATCAGCGCTGCAAAAGCGATGTCGATATAGTCTATGCCCGTGTATTCCGCCATGATGAACGCAGCAGCGCCCATGACAGGTGGAAGCAGGCTGCCGCCAGTGGATGCAGCCACCTCCACGGCACCGGCAAATGTCGCTTTATAGCCCATCCGCTTCATCATCGGGATGGTAATGGCGCCGGTGGTGACAACGTCGGATGTCGGGCTGCCGGAAATCGTGCCGTAGAGGCCTGACGATATGACGGCGATCTTGGCCGGACCACCGGGAGAACGCCCCGTCAGGTAGGAGGCGATGTTGAAGAAGAAGGCAGAGCCACCGGCTTTCGCCAGGGTGGTGCCGAAAAACACGAAGAGAAAAGCGTAGGTCGCCGCGACACGCAAGGGTACGCCAAAGAGGCCATCCGTGGTGAAAATGGTGATGTCGAGGAAATGCTCATAGGTGATCAACCCGTGTCCGAGGACGCCGTCGAACCGGTCTCCAAACAGATTATACGCCAGAAAGACCAGGACGATCAGCGTCAGTCCGACCCCGACGGTCCGCCGCATCGCTTCAATCGTGAGACCGAGGATCAGCGAGGCGAACACGACGTCATAGGTCGACAACGGATCCAGCAGTGTAATGCGCTGGGCGATGATGTCTGCCTGCGAGACGAAATAGATGCCGGTCACGCCCGACAAAAACGCCATGATCCAGTCGAAAGGCGGAATCCGGTCGCGGTCGGAATTCGCCCTCGCTCCCGTCATGACAAATGTCAGAACGAGCATCAGAGACAGAAAGGTCATGATGAGCGTCAGGGAATCGGCGCGCGAGAATGCCGCTGCATAAACCGTCCAGACGGCAGTGCCCGCAGCAAACGCCTTTACCAGATGTCCAACGGCACCTTCCGGTGTGCGACGCGCCCCGGTGTCAAAAAATAAACTGATCATTGGCTAGGTGCCTGTCCTTGCAGTCTCGAAGAGATCATGCCGGGGCGAATGCGCGTCCCGGCATGTCGGTGTTGGTCAGTAACCAGCTTCTTCGTAGATTTTCTTCGCAGCCGGATGATAGGGCACGGTCTTGGCGCCCGCCATCAATTCCACATTGAGTGGAGCCATTGCCTTGTGCACGGCCTGAAGCTGATCGGCATTGTCAGTCATCGCCTTTGCGATGTCGTGGACCATTTGCGCGTCAGCGTCGGCGTGCACAAAAAGCTGTGCGGATACGGTGACAGTGAGGACGTCCTCATCTGTCCAGTCATAGGCAGCGTTGGGGATCGTGAAATTCTTGATATCCCACTCGTCGACAACCTTTTTTGCAGTCTCCTCGGTAATCGGCAACAATTTGACATCGATCGCGGAAGCCAGTTCCCGGATCGAGCTGTGATTGACGAACAGCGAGTTCAGGATCATGTCGATACGCCGATCGCGCATCAGATCGCCCTGCTCGCCGGATGCCGCAAACTGAACGTCACCGCCCCAGGAGCCGATCTCTTCCGCGCTTGCGCCAATGGCATTGAGCATCGATTCGCCCACCGAACTGACGACATTACCGCGACGGTTGAGCGCAATACGGATCGGCAGCTTCTGCTCGGCAATATCTTCGAGCTTGGTCAGATTGTGCTCTTTGGCATAATCGGCATTCACGATCGCCTGCATTGGCGCCCACGTATAGAGTTGGGCAATGGTCGCCATACTGTCGATTGGCGCCTTGAAAGGAGCCTTTCCGCCAAGCGCCAGCTTGGCTTCGGCATCGTGAATAATCGCCAGATCACAGGTTCCCTTGTCAAGCAGCCCGACATTGGCGAGTCCGCCTCCGGACGTTTGATAGGTGATTGTCGATCCCGGGAAAGACTTCTTGACGGCCGCATCAATGCCGGCGCCAAGCAAGCTCCAAAGTCCGCCAGGGCTCGCTCCGCAAAGCGTCAGATTATAGGTTTGTGCCGAAGCTGTTGCCGCCGAAGCCAGCAATAGCGCCGCCGCACCAGCAAGGGTGCTCTTGATCGTAATCCTCATTAAATTCCTCCATCAAGTCGCAATCTTTAGATTGCTAACTGATTCAACATAGAGGTCGCTTATTGATATTGTCAACGCACCATGAAGGGGCTCCTTCCCCCTCGACAGCGACCTTAAAAGCGGGCTAATAGCTATTCACTTAGAGTGCTAAGAGGTTTGCAGGCCGTGTTGGAAGATGACAGGTCCGCAATTGATCGAAATGCCTGCAAAAGATTATCGCCATTCTCCAGGGATGCAAGAATGCACATGACCTGCCCACGCGTCAGGATGAAATGTCCGGGACTTCCCGCTGTTGACCCGAGACCTGCAAGGGCGCGCGTCGCAATTCCCGCCGTCTGCATTTTCAAGGCAGAGCCAATGCCCGGGCCGCTTGATCATCATCGCCACCATTGGGTTTCAACAGGCGTAACGCCGATAACAGAGCCTGACCGGATTTTATGAAAACGAACAGGAGAAAAACATGAGTGAAGCAACACTGCTGGATCATTCAATCCAGCAACTCGTCCTGGCCAACAGGGTTCTTGCCAATGAGAACGTCATTGACGGCTTCGGGCATGTCAGCGTGCGTCATCCAACCAACCCCGATCGTTTCCTGCTTTCGCGATCTCGCAGTCCGCAGGTCGTCACGCGCGACGACATCATGGAGTTCGAGCTCGACGGGACGCTTGTTTCAGACGACCCGCGGCGGCCCTACGCGGAACGCTTCATTCACGGCACGATCTATATGGCTCGACCGGACGTCAATTCCGTGTCTCACCACCATGCCCACTCGGTGATTCCGTTTTCCATGACCGATTTTCCCTTGCGGCCAGCCTTCCACATGGGCTCGGTGATGGGCGCCCATGTGCCGGTCTGGGACAGCCAGCCGGAATTCGGCGACACCAACATGATCGTTGATTCACTCGACATGGGGCATTCGCTCGCCCGCACATTGGGTGATGGCAGAACCGCCCTTCTGCGCGGACACGGCGCAATCTGCGCTGCTTTTGATCTTCGCGCCATCTGCATGGTGTCGATCTACATGAAGGACAACGCCGAACTGGTCCTGAACACACTGCCCTTGGGTCAGCCGAAGTATCTTTCCGAAGGCGAAATAGAAAAGGCGAGCAACATGCTGCTCAGCGACATGCCCTTGTCGCGCGCCTGGGACTACTGGACCGCCAGAGCCGGATTCCCGGGCATTTAGTGCCCGAGACTGCAAAAGCCTGACCGCGAGGTTTGGCGCTGATGGCTGTCTCCATGTCACTGCCCGAATACCACCGCAATGCAGCGCCTATCCATGGGAAGACATTTTGGCCCAGCGCTTGAGGATGGCAAGACGGACTTGCTCAAGCGCGCTCAGGCTGAATTCACCACGCGCAACTTTCCTGCGAAAAAATTCTTCAACGCGCAGATTAACCTGGGATTGCAATATTTGCTGCGGTGAGCTGACAAATGAAGCGTTGCTGTGATGGTAGAGCGAACGGTCCAGATAGAAAAAGCCGCGCCGGCGTGAAAATGCTTTGGTTGTCCCCTCCCAATGGACCCGATAGCCCAGCCTTTGCAACTGAGAACCGACGAGGCGTCCTGTATCTATTCCTTCCTCAATAAACCCTTCGGCAAAATCCAGACGCCGAAGCACCGCTGTTGGCAGCACCATGAAGCAGGGATGGGACAAGCCATCAGAAGAAAATTCGCTGGCGACAATCGCATCGTACCCGGCCTTCAATCTGGATCTAATCCTGTCTATCCAGTCCGGCTCAATGGGAAAGCAATCGGAATCCAGAAGAATGACATGGCTTGTGGCATACTCCAGTTTCATGCAGCGATTAAGGGTCGTCGCATGGTCATGCCCTACCCGGGCAATTTCCTCCTCGTCTTTGGGGAAGGAAATGACCCTTGGTCTTCCTGGTAGTGCGGCAAGTATTCGGGCAGTTTCGGCGCTTCGATCCTGGTCCACAATGCGAAATTCGTGAATCGCACCAGCCGGTGACAAGGCCACAATCCGCTCCGCCAGATTGCGAATCCAGAAAAGATTTCCAAAGTGCGCCGTGATGAGCGTGAACGTCTTGTCTTCAGATGGCATGCGACTCTCAAAGCAATGGCAAAACGCGATGAACCATGGCGCTGATCATACGGACGGAAGCCCCGCACATATGAACAGGATTTACCAGACAAACATATCGGAAGACGTATTTCCAGAGCGTTTCACCGTCAGATGGAATCATTTGAAATGGCATCCGTCGCAAGTCAGGACTTGGCCATCCCCCCAAACTGTCACCCAAACCTATCACCTGGACCTATCACCCTGGCCTATCCCCTGTAGCGCAATTGCCGCCAGAGCCGCGTTGCTGTTGATATTTCTGATTCCGGGGCCCGACTGGCCGTTATTGCTTCATCCATGGATTTATCGAAATCCGTCAGCATGGATGTCAACAATTCGGGAAGTCCTGAGTGACCATGAATGCAATCAAACACCCGGTCATAGTTCAAAAGCACATCAGCAGTGACTTCCGGTATTTCTTCGTAGCTGCACCAGATCACATACTCATGATAGGGAATTCTTGTCCGCAAAGGGACGTCCTCACTAATGACAATACAGCCCTGTGACAAAGCCGGCAGGACCCGGAATTCCTCAATGGAATGATGATGCCAGGTCTGATGTGGATTAACGACAATCTTTGCACTCTGATACAGATCGCGCAGTCCAGGCAGGTCATATATTCCCTGAACATTCCTATACCCGGGAACAACCCCCGCAAGCTTGTCAAGCAAGTCCTTTCGCCGGGGTTCCTGCGTATTGATGATATTGGTCAATACATCGATGCCGCGATTTACGCCGCTGGAATATTGAAAGGGAATTGACGGGCCGTAGACAATCTTTTTTTCAATATCCTTCGGGAACTTTTTACTTTTCAGTATATTTATTATATTTGGTATATTGTATTCAACAATGATATCGGACAAAATATATTGCCGTTCATTGACGACGCGAACCTGATATTTCTCCTGATCATCAAAAATGGACGGGATTGTGCCGCGTCGACATCCGCGCCGAACGCCACGACCGCCGGGCAGCACCAGGTTGTGCTCATCCTGAAAGAAAATATTCAGGTCAGCGTCGCTCGCACTGCGCCGGGCAAAATAATCCTGCACCACAGGCAAATTCATCAGGAGATGATGCGTGTTCAAATAGGGCATGCTTTATTGCGTTTAGGTGAACGCGCTTGTCAAGTTGACGCGTGAATTCAGCAACCGTTAGCGATCAAAATAGGGGTGGAAACGCCTGACCTGCAGCGAGATTGGTATCATGAGCGACCTTTGCAGGGAGGTCGTCAGTCCGATGGAGACGAAGGAACTGCTTGGTGCGAGGATAACAGGTTTTCTCCAGTAAAGATCCCGCACAAAGGCGAAGGATTGTCCATATCCCCATAGCCTTCGCAATGATTGATCATTGTTGCATTTTTTGATCCTGCGTTTCCTGCTGAATGATGCACACGGACATTTTGCATAGGAAATACAGAACCCCTCGTCCGTAAAGAGGCCGTCAATTGAAGCTGGCTTGAAACGTCGTCGCTGTAAGCGAAACATGGACGTCAAGTGGCGGGCGCAACTCGAAAGCTTTCGGTTCGCGCGAGAAATTCCAAAGCCGAAACAGGCACCAGTCGGCACGGCGGTCCTCGGCAACTTTCAGTTCGTTGCGGGTGATAAGGAAGGGCGTGCGTTCCCAGCCGTTGGTGGTTTTCACTTCGATCAGGCGGGAACGCCCATCAAGGGCGAAGCTCTCGATATCATAGCCTGCACCGTCGCCATCCAGCTGCGAAACCCAGCGCACCTTCTGAGCCAGATCGTCTCTTCCTGAAATCTTTAGTGTGGTGCGCTCATAATCCAGAACGCGTTCCTCCCCAGCGCGGCCAAGGGCTCGATTGCGCTCATCCCGTCCTGCAACGTCAAATTTTTGGGCGATCCGCTGCATCTGCTCGAGTTCCTGCGGCGGCGGCTGATTGGACAAAGTCGGCGGCGGGCCGATCCACATTTGCGCGGGTTCAAGTATTTCGTGATTCAATCCACCATTGGGCATGCGCACTAGCCACTCAGGGTGGAAATTTAGCCAACGATCAATTGCTGTCACCAATGCACCCTGAAAATTGAACGCCGGTTTGTAACCGGGAATCCACTCCTCGCCGAGTCCCTTGAGCACCGCACTAATATTCTGATGCTTGAATTCTATTGAGGTTCGGGACCGGTCGATCCGCGCCTGAAGCTGCCGATTCCGCTCGGACTTGTTATAAGGATGCCCGGCAACATCTTTAGCCAGCATCGCGAAATAATCCGCAACGATCAAGTCGTTCTCTTCATCCGTCCAGGGTCCGTTTGGCATTTTGCCAGACTAGACCCGAAAACTCTCTTTGTCATCACGCTGTCTGGCGCGCGGTCAAGTTTATGACAGCGTGTGCTGCTCATGAAGCGCGCTCTAATCCCAGTTGCCGTTTACCCCACAAAACCAACGCGAACGCACCATCAGAGACAGAAAGGCGCTCAAATTTTATCAGCACCGCACACGCTTTTTCTTGGATTCGCAGTTCCTGCAACACCTATAAAAATGGCGACATACTGTGCCTCAAACTTCGGGAGCATGCGCGCGACGCTAAGGGCTTGAGACATGGAGAACATCACGTTCTATAGAAAAGGGTTGCTTCACAAAGGTTACCGCCATGCTGGGATAGCCGCCTTATGCAAAACTGGGGTTGGGTACGGTCACTCGCCATCGCCTGCAGCCGTTCCTTGGCTCGCAATTGTTTGGAGGTTTACGCTTATCTGGGCTCGCGTAAAACTCCACACCACTACTTTCAAGCCCACGCACTTGTCACCCAGAATGACACCCCGGACGCTCCACGCGCCAGTTGGCCAGTGCGACGTGAGACCTAATCACCTGCAATATCTTAGATGTCCCTAGTGAACCGCCCTGGGTTTTTGGGAAATATGTACGGCCTGGGGAGTGAAGGAGTTTTCAACACCGATCCACATGACCGAGTCTACGCCGACGGCCGGGAAACTCGCGCTGGACGCATTTTTTTGAAAATGCGCAAACGCCCACAGCGATTTTTACGCACAATGACGCCGTCGCCATCGGAGTAATCGCAGCCTTGCGCCAGCGTGGTTTGCGGGTGCCGGAAGACACGGCCGTGGCCGGTTCCAACAACACAGGACTGGCCAGGATCCTTTCCACGCTCCTGACCTCAGTGGGCTACCCGATCAGGGAATCCGGGGAACACGCCAGGCGGTTTGTTTATACGCTGATTGTTGGAGACGCGGCTCCGGCTGAAAGTCGAACATTCGTGCCCGAACTTTTCATCCGCCGCTCAACCTGAATACCGGGATCGCGCAGTCCGCTTAGTTGCCGGTGAATTTGGGCGGCCGCTTGTCGCGGAATGCCGCCACTGCCTCGCGATGGTCGTCGGAGACATTCGACAGCGATTCGTAGGCGATGCTCGAATCCATGACGGCGTGAGCCACCTGCTTTAGGGCGAGGTTCGACACGACCTTAGTCCAGCGAATCGCCTTGCGGGCGCCTGATGCGAGACGGTCCGCAAGCCGGTGGACATCATCGTCCAGGCTATCCGGGGCGACGGCGCGATTGATAAGCCCCATGCGGGCTGCTTCCGGAGCCGGGATCAGATCGCCGGTCAGCAGATATTCCTTGGCACGCAGGTAGCCGATCAGATGCGGCCACAGAACCGCGCCGCCGTCGCCCGCGACCAGACCGACCGCGACATGCGGGTCGCCGATCTTTGCGCGCTCGTCGGCAATGACGACGTCACAGCCGAGCGCGATTGTCGCACCGAGACCGATCGCATGCCCGTTCATGCGGCAGATCAGTGGCTTTTCGAGATCGAGTTGGGAAAACACGATGCGCTTTGCCTCGAAGGCCGTCGTTTCGAACAACCTCGGCTCGTCGATCGCGGCCTGCATCCAGTCGATGTCACCTCCTGCACAAAAGGCTCGTCCCGCGCCGGTCAGGATGACAATGTCGGATGCCGGATCGTCATTCAGGTCGATGAAGAGACGCGACAACTCCGTATGCATCCGTGCGTTGACGGCATTCAGCGTGTCGGGACAGTTCAGCGTCGCCGTTATGATACGGTCCCTGCGGTCAAACCGGATCGTCTCGTAATTGTCAGTCCAACTCATGTTCTTCTTCCTCCCTCGGGCGCGAAACCGTCAGCCCTGCTCGATGCGGCAGACCGCAGCCCCCACTTCCAGTTCGCTGCCCTCCGGCGCGACGATCGACAGAAGCGTGCCCGAACAGGGCGCCTCGACTTCGGTCACGACTTTCTCCGTTTCGACGGAGTAGAGGATATCGCCTTCACGAAAGGCATCGCCTTCGGCCTTGTGCCATTCGGTCAATGTCGCCTCTTCCATGTTCATGGAGAGTTTTGGAAGTTTGAGGACAGCCTTCACGGCGCGATCTCCCTTAATGTCATGCGAACCGCGTCAACAACCCTGTCGGCGTCGGGTATCATCGCCTTTTCCAGAGGCGGCGCGTAGGCAATGGCCAGATCGCGGGTCGTCACGGGTACGATCGGCGCCTTGAGCGACGAAAATGCCTTCTCTGCGACAAGGGCAGCGACCTGGTTTGCAATGCTTCCCGCACTGCGGGCCTCGTCGACGATCACCAGGCGACCGGTCTTGCGGACGGAACCGATGATGGTGTCTTGATCCAGCGGATAGGACGTGCGCGGATCAACAATTTCGACGGAAATTCCGTCCTCGGCCAGAGCCTCGGCTGCCCGCGAGGCAACGCGCACCATGGCGCCGACCGCCACGATGGTCACGTCATCGCCCGAACGCAGCACCTTCGCACTGACAAGCGGGACGATATGTTCTCCGTCAGGAATGTCACCCATCTCGCCACCACGGCTGGTCGGCTGCAGGAAGAACACCGGGTCATCGGTACGGATTGCCGTCTTCAACAGACCCTTGGCGTCGGCCGAGCAGGACGGTGTTGCGACATAGACCCCGCCCAGAGAGGCGACAGGCATATGTGGATAGTCGGAATGCTGACCGGCATTGGAGCGCCCACCGCCTCCGGCCGCCATGAAGACGACTGGCAAGCGGATCTGGCCGTTGGTCATTAATCGCAGGCGCGCCGCCTGGTTGGCGATCGCATCGAAGGCCGTATAGATGAAGTTCGCATACATCAAATGGCATACGACGCGGTAACCGGCGGCAGAAGCGCCGACGGCCATACCGCTCATCAGTGCTTCGGAAATCGGCATGTCGCGCACCCGATCCGGACCGAAACGCGCAAGCAGGCCGCGGGTATCTCCAAAGATGGACGCACCGACATCCTCGCCGATCAGAATTACGCGCTCGTCGCGCTCCATCTCCTCGACAAGCGCATCGTTGATGGCATGGATCAATCGTTTACGGGTCATGAGGCCCCCAATTCGTGACGGTCTAGACTGGCGGAATCCGGATAGGGATCGTCCGCCACCGCGTCGGCAGCATCGTTGATCATCTTGCCGATGGACTCCTCGAGTTCGGACAGTTTGCCGACGGCGATGTCGCCGCGCTCTTCGAGCAGCCGCCCATAACGACTGATGGGATCTTTGAGGCGCCACGAGTCGACCTCTTCGTCCTCGCGATAACGGGTCTTGAGAAAGGCATTCTCGCCTTCGACATGGCCGTGAATCCGATAGGTCAGCGCCTCGATCAGCGTGCAGCCGCCACCATTTCTCGCCCGCTCGACGGCCGCGCCAGCCGCTTCCGCGACGGCTTCAATATCATTGCCGTCGATCCTGACAGACTGAATTCCATAGGGTTCCGCACGCCTGAAGATGTCGCCGGCAATGACGCTCGAACTCGGCGAGAATTCGGAAAACCCATTGTTCTCGCAAACAAGAATCAACGGCAGTTTCCACAGAGCCGCGATGTTAAGGGCCTCGCCGAGCACCCCTTGCGCCGCCGCGCCGTCTCCGAAGAAACAGACGCCGACGTGCCCCTCGCCATCGAGCTGTGCGGCAAGGGCGGCGCCCGCCGCCAGAGCAACGCCACCGCCGACTATGCCATTGGCGCCGAGAATACCTTTGGAAACGTCGGCGACATGCATCGACCCGCCGAACCCGCCGCAGATACCGGTACTGCGACCGTAAATCTCGGCAAACATGGCTTTTGGATCACCGCCCTTGGCCAGGAAATGGCCGTGGCCGCGATGCGTCGAAGTGATCCAGTCGCAATCGTCCAACTGGGCACACACACCCGTAGCAACGGCCTCCTGGCCGATATAGAGATGGACGGGCCCCGGAAGAAGTCCGGCCTTGAAATCGCCGGCCAGACGTTCTTCCGCCTTACGGATCGTCAGCATTGTTCGTAGCAGGTCCAGCGAACCTGCCGCCGTGGAGTTGGGTATCATGTCGATCGCCCGGTTTGTTGTCTTCGCGCGTGACGCCGACGGGCGCCACCCGCCTTTGCCGACCGTCAGACCCGCTGAAGCGTGTCTTTCAGCCAGTCCGCCTGAACCTTGGCTATCTTTCCGAGATGATCCGTATTGGTATAGAGGCTCATGTGGTCAACGCCGCCGACAACGGCGAGTTGCTTGTCCGCACACGGAATAGCATTGAATATCTCGACTTCAAGGTCGGCAGAAGTGATGTTGTCGGCCTTGGCCAGCGCCACCATGGCCGGTGTCTCGACGATCCGTTCGGCGTAAGGCTTCACGACGTAGCGGAGCAGGAGCTCGACCGACTCCACCGTGTTCCAGTGTTCATGCAAAGGCGCCTCATTCGCCTTGATGCCCATGAAGCCGGCATGGACGTGCGGGAACGGCCAGGAGCTCAACTCCTTGGACGGATCGGATTCCGGCGACATGGCGATACGGTCACTCGTCTTGCCCTCGAAGCGGTTCTTGCGGTCCGCCGCGATGACTTTCATCAACTCTGCAAAGCGGCGTTCGCCGTGACAACGGCGCATGGTCTGAAAGCCGTCAACGACCGGTACGGTCGAGATCGTCCAGGCTGCACGCGAATCGATGGCGTTGAGAATGATGGCATGGCCGCCGGAATAGGAAATGCCCCAGTACCCTGACCGCGCGATGTCGATGCCATCGAGGGTTTCGGCAAAGGAAAAGGCATTTTGATAGTCTTCGATCTGCTCCCAGGGATCAAGATGCTGACGCGGCTCGCCAGTGCTCTCACCAAAGTTGCGATAGTCGAAATAGAGTGTGGCGCAGCCAATGTCGTGAAAGTACTTGGCATAATGCGGCATCACCACTTCCTTGGTGTAGCACCAGCCGCCTGCCATCACCACGATCGGCACATCGCCGGACACGTTCTCCGGGCGGATATAAACACCGCTCAGCGTTTCACCACCACTCTTGAATTCAACTTTTTCCATTTGTTCCTCCAAAAAACACTAGGCGGATGATGCTCAAACGGAAACCGTATGTCAATAGAATTTTGAACCAATATTCGGCTCAAATGATGTTAATCGAACAATAGCCATTGATAGCCAGTGCACCATCTGGCCGCGACACCTCGAATTTGGGAAAACCCGGCATGATATCCGGAGCCGCGCATCGGTCAGTTGACGCGACGGTGAGCCAGCCTTGCGGTTTGACCAAAGAACGGAAGCACTTCGGTCGAATGCTGCAAACCGGCTTGGAGCGAATTATCGTGCCTCGAGACCTTTTCCGAGGAAACTCCGATAGCTTTCATAGACATGCGCAGGCAATGACCGGTTGGACGCGGTGGGCGGCAAGTGCCGTGCTGCAAAATAATGCCGGGCGGCCATCATGACATAGGCGAGCACCGGCAGTTCCCTGTCATCGAAACGCGCCAGCTCGCCCTTGGCCTGCGCATGCCGCATGGTCCGGACATAATTGTCGGCGAGATCGAAGAAATGTCTCCGATAGGTTTCGGTGGCGTAAACGGCGGCGGCGGATTCGATCCGGATATACCAGGGCTGATGGCGCAGATAGTCGAAGAAGCCGACAAAGCCCGCATATTCGCGGTCGATGAAGCGTGTATTGCCGGTGACGAATTTACGCACGTGATCGAGCATCTTGGCCCTGACGTGGTTGAGCAATTCGTCGAAGATTTCCTGCTGGCTTTCGAAATGGCTGTAGAACGTCCCGACGGCCAGATCCGCCTCCTCGACGATTGCCTTGATCGTCGCACCGGCAAATCCGACATTCCAGACGACGCGGGCCGCAGCCTCGAGCAGCGCCTCGCGGGTGGAACCGGCGCTCTGCACCGGCTCGGGGACGGATGTCGGGATACGGACATCAATGCTTTCTTCGAAGCCTCTCTTGATGAAGCCGATATAGGTGTCTGCGACCCAGTCCGGGAACAGGCCGCTGGTGGCCTCGCCGGCAAACGGACGCCCTTGCGCTCCGAGACCGAGATGCCCGTAGGCCCCACCGAGCACCTCGCCAATGTCACGAAAGGCTTCCCTGTCGCGAAGCCTGATCTGGCCTTCCCCGGCGGCATACTGCAAAGCCTTGAGGTAGCGCGCTTCGACGCGGTCCATATGCTGTGCGTAGCTCGTTGGCGCAGCGCTTTCGGCATCAGTCAGAACACGAAGAAAATACGGGTGGCGCTTGATATAGCGCGAAAAGGCCAGGAATGCGGACCGTTCGGTATCGAAGAAATTTTCGCTGATTACGGTATGCTTGTTGATCTGCAGGAAGAAGCGGGCGCCTTCCACATTCAGCAATTCCTCGAGGTAGGCTTGGTGGCTGTCGAAATAGGAATAAAGCGTACCCTGAGCAAGGCCGGCGGCCTCGGTAACACGTGAAACGGATGCGTTCACATAGCCATGCTTGTTGACGATCCGCAGTCCCGCATTGATCAGAGCTTCACGCCTTTCACGCTGCTGGTCGCCCCGCGATTTCTTTTTCCTAACCGTTTTCATAAACCGCCCTGCCGGCCGGAGCAAAATCGGACGCGGTTTTCCTAAGCATGTCTTTCCTGACCTTTCCGGCTGCCGTGTATGGCAGCTTGGATACAATCTCCAGTCGTTCCGGAAATTTCTGACGTGCAAGCCCTCCTCGGTCAAGGCTGTCGACCAACTCTCCAAGGCTTAATGTTTTTCCGTCGTGGAGTACGACAAATGCACAGCCCGTTTCCCCCAGACGTGCATGCGGCATGGCGACGACGGCGGCTTCCCTGACGGCGGGCAATTTGTAGATTTCGTCCTCGATTTCCTTCGGACTGAGATTCTCGCCGCCGCGTATGATCAGATCCTTCCGCCGACCGGTAATAACGAGACATCCTTCATCGTTTATCATAGCAAGGTCGCCGGTATGAAAATAGCCATCGGCGTCGAAAGCAGCCTCATTGTGTTCGGCAAGTGTATAACCAAGACACACTTCCGGTCCCCTGGTAACGATCTCGCCCTCCTCGCCCCTTTGCACCTCGGTGCCGTCGAAATCGACGAGCCGGATATCATGCCCAACGACAAACCCCTCCGTCGTCGCAGCGAGACGGGCGCGTGCGCGATCTGGTACGCCGAGCGTCACTGTCGGTGCCTCCGTGCTCCCATACACCCTGAAGGCTGCGCAGTTCTCAAGCGCCGCATTGGCCCTTGCGACGATTTCCGGCGGCACCGGCGCGCCCCCGCTTGCGAAATAACGCATACTTGGCATCCGGCGATCATTGACCATCGCATAGTCCGCAAGTTCCTGGAGGAAGGGCGTGGCGCCAATCGTGAACGAAATGTCGTGTTCGTCGATGAGGTCCGCCGCAACTGCGACCTGCCAGCTGTCCATCAACACCGCCTTGGCGCCGAGCGAGACCGGAAGCTGGATCCCGTACAGATAGCCGGTGATGTGGCTCAGCGGCGACGGCATCAGGATCACGTCACTGCCGTCGAGTTTCAGATAGGTGATGAAATTGCGGATCTCGGCAGCGATCGTATTGTGGCTGTGCAGGACCCCCTTAGCGCGACCCGTCGTTCCCGACGTGTACATGAGGAGCTTGATCGAATTGGCATCAACCGGAGACCGCTTTACGGGTGCGGCTTCCACGCCGAGGAGATCGCCGAAACCCGTTTCGTCAATCGCACCCTCCGGCCGGACGATGATGGTCCGGAATCTGTGGTCGAGCGTCTCGCCAATCCGTTTCGCCATGGCGACATAGTCGTACTTGCGGAATCGATGCGGAACGAGGAACAGGGCAGACCCAGCATCCTCGATAATGTGCGTGACTTCCGCTTCGCGATAGATCGGAACGATGGGGTTGCACACGAAACCGCCATAGGCGCAGGCAAGATCGATGAAGGCCACTTCATGCCAATTCGGAAGCTGGAAGCTGACAACGTCACCCGGAACGAGGCCGAGCTTTTCGAAGCCGGCGCAGAGGCGCAGTGCGGCATCCCTTACGCCTTCGGCGGTCAGCGTTTCTCCGTCATCGACGAACAGGATCGTTTCCGGCGCACGCGCGCAGAGCGCATCCAGCCACCAGGCGATCGTACGGCCCTCCCAGTCACCGCTCGACAACCACAGATCGACTGGAAGGAGGTTTATACGCGACGTCCATTTACTCGTACTCATTTGGTCTCCTCCACCAACAATGGCGATAAAACTAACCTGTGTCGATCAAAAACACAAACTGAATATTGATTCAGAATTTTATTGACTGCCAGAGAATTTGGCGACAAAGTCAGTGCAGCTTGCGAAGCTTGGAGGATGTCGACAAACCAGGTTCTGCCATTCGGGGGCAGGTGCGCATCGAATGGACACGTCCATTTGAAAGATCCGGCTGAGGAGAATGACCATCGAACTGCCATCGCATATCGACCAGCTTCGCGACAGTCTGCGCCGTTTTGCCGAAAGGCATATGCCGCGACAGGAGGCGGCCCGCTGGGACAAGGAGAATGTCTTTCCGCGCAACGTTTTCGACGAGTTGGCTACGCTCGGCGTCATGGGCAGCACGGTCCCGGAAGACTACGGCGGATCGGGGCGCGACATTCTCGCGACCCTGGTGACGATCGAAGAGCTGTCGCGGCGCAGCCTCGCCGTTTCCGTACCCTATATCATGTGTGCCTGCTATGCTGGCATGAACATTCTCGAATGCGGCTCCGAAAGGCAGAAGACCGAATTGCTGCCGAAGATCGCCGCCGGCCAGATGATTTTCGCCTATGGCTGGACGGAAGCCGATACCGGAGCGGATCTCGCCAGCGTCACGACCACCGGCCGACTGGAGGGCGACAGGATCATCGTCAACGGTTCGAAACGGTTCTGTTCAGGGTCCGAAATCTGCGACTATATCTACGCGCTGATCCGCACCGGCGAGCCCGGCGATCGCTACGGGAACCTGTCCATCGTCCTTATCCCGCCCGACAGTCCGGGGGTGGAGATCCAGCCGATCGATTCCATGGGCATGAAGGGCGCCCGCACCACCGACGTCAGTTTCACGGATGTCGAGGTTCCCCTCGAAAATATTGTCGGGGAACAGGGCGGACTCAATCGCGGCTGGAACATGATCACATCCTCCGGCCTCGACGTCGAAAAGCTTGAGGTTGCAGCAATCGCGTTGGGCATCGCCGAAGCGGCCTGCGACGACGCCTGGGCATACGCCGAGTCGCGCAAGCAGTTCGGCACAACAATCAGCACCTTCCAGTCGATCCGTCACCAACTGGCCGACATGAAGACCCAGTTGCACGTCGCCCGGCTCGCCACCTATCACGCCGCCATGCTGTCCGATCGCAACGAACCGCGCCGGGTGGAGACGTCGATGACCAAGCTCTTCGTCACCGAGGCGGCCAAGAAGGTGGTGCTCGACGCACAAAGCATCTTCGGCGCCTACGGCTATGTCCGCGACTTCGATATCGAACGCAATGTGCGCGACGTGCTGTTGATGCCCATCATCGGCGGGTCCTCGGCCGTACAACGCAACAACATCGCAAACTGGCTGGGCCTTGCGCGTTAGCCTTAGGGAGGGACCTGCGTGTCACAAAACAAAACCTTTGACGTCATCATCCGCTGCAGCGGCGTTGCGACCGGCAAAATGCGCAACGAAACGAAGATCGACATCGTCGAGCCCTTTGTGGAAAGCCACGAGCTGGCATCCGACGAAGGACTGTTCCACGGCGGCGACGCGACCGCTCCCCCGCCGCTCACCTATTTTGTCGGCGGTTTCGTGACCTGCCTGATGACCCAGATCCGGGCTTTTGCGAAACGCCTGCGGATCGGGCTGGACCATCTGAATGTCGAAGCCGAGTTCGCGTGGAAAGGCATAACCGAACCTGGCAAGCCCTACAGGGCCGAGCCGGTCGGCATTCGACTGGACATCGAGATCGGCAGCGCGTCCTCCGACGAACAGCTCGCCGAGCTCGTGAGTGCCGCGAAGAAAGGGTGTTTCGTCGAAGCCATCATTTCAGACCGGATACCGGTTATCCACAGGCTGAAGACATCAACAGGCTGGCTCGATTGCTGAGCCACCATCCAGACAGGGAGTACATGACATGCCACGCATGGAGGCCATATCCGAAAGCAATATGGACGCGGGCGCCCGCGAACTGATCGAGAATGCGGAGGCGCGCGGCGCGCCCGATCCGCGCATTATGAGCATTTTCGTCCGCAACAAAACAACGGGGCGCCGTTGGGCGCATTACTGGAACGCCCTGCTCTACGAGGGTGTGCTGCCGCATCGCCTGAAGGAACTTTGCCGCATCCACATGTCGGTCGCACATCGCTGCGGTTACTGCTCGACAGTTCGCTCGAACCAGGCAAAGGAGGAAGGTCTCACCGAGGAATTGCTCTGGCAATCCTATGAATACGAGACATCCCCTCACCTGACGGACAAGGAAAAGGCGGCCCTGTGGTATGCCGGCCAGTTCAAGAAGGGTGAGGATGAGATCGACAACGACGACGTTTTCGCCAGGCTACGCAAGCACTTCACCGACGAAGAAATCATCGAGCTCGGCCTGTTCTGCGCCGAAGTGGATGGCGTGGGCAAATTCGCCCGCTCCCTGCAGGTGATTAGCTGGAACGAAGCATGCGAAATCAACCCGAATCTTGTTGCCCATTCCGGCGACTAGAGGAAACCGGCACATATCACCGTAATCGCCAGCCGGTGTATCCCATCGGCAACGCAAGACACAAGGAGAATAAAGTCACACAAAACCAGACTAGAATATTGGTTCAATATTCGCTATTGTAAGTTACAAAGGCGCTGTCGGTAGAGGAATTGCGGCATCCTGCTGCAAAACCGGCCCGCCCCGGATCGATCGAACTTCGGTCGAATCAAACCAAGGGAGGTTCATTTGAAACCGCTATCAGGAAACGTCGTAAGAATTGCATCGCTCTCGGCTCTGCTCTTGGGCAGCAGCTGGGCCTACGCGCAGGAAACAATCAACGTCACGGTCGTATCGGGATATCCGCCGACCGCATCCTGGGTCAAGATCTTCGAGGAACACTACATCCCGACTGTCGACCAGAAACTTGCCGAAAAGAATGAATACAAGATCAACTGGAACAAGGGTTTCTCCGGAACGATCGTCAAGCCGCGTGGCGAGCTTGATGCCGTCAGCAGCGGGATCGGCGACATGGGCATCGTCGTGCCTCCGTTCCATGTCGACAAGCTGCCGCTTTTCAATATATCTTTCGTGACGCCATTTGCGACCGGCGACCTGCATCTGGTGACTGAGACGGTTTCAAAACTGGCGGAGGACATTCCTGAAATGCAGCAGGAATTCACCAAGATCAATCAGGTTTATCTGGGCAGCGCCGGGTCGGTCGACAACTATCAGGTCGTTTGCAAGTCCTCGATGGAAGATCCCTCCGATTTCGAAGGCGTCAAGGTCGTTGGCGCCGGCACCAACCTGCGCTACTTCCAAGGCGTCGGAGCGGTCGGCATCAGTTCGAACCTCGCCGACTACTACAACCAGTTGCAGACCGGCGTCGCCGAATGCGCATCCGTCTGGGCGGAAGCTGCCGCCGGCTTCAAGATGTACGAGGTGGCTCCCTATTTCATCAAGGCCGATCAGGGCGCTGTCACATCCTTCGCCGTAACCGCCAACAAGCAGTTCTGGGACGGCCTGCCGGATCCGGTCAAGGAGGTGCTGCGCGAGACGGCCGGCGAATACGGCCAGAAGCTCGCCGACTATGTCGTGGATGCCAGCAGCGCAGCCATCGAAACCTACAAGACCAACGGCGGCACGGTGATCGAGTATACCCAGGAACAGCGCGAGGAATGGGCCAGGAACCTGCCCAACATAGCGCAGGAGTGGGCCGAGCAGACCGAAGCGCAGGGCAAGCCAGCCAAGGCAGTGCTCAAGGCTTACATGGATGCATTGCGTGCCGCCAAGCAGCCCATCGCGCGCAACTGGGACTCGGAATAACACATGTCGCAGCTCGCCGACATCGAAAAAGGGGAAACGCGCGACGGGCGCGTTTCCCTGCCAAGGCGGATCCTCGCCCTGACGACGGCCACGTTCAATGCCCTAGGCTCGGTCGGTATCTTCTTCCTGATGTGCCTCATCTGCCTCGACGTCATAGGCCGCTATTTTTTCAGCTCCCCGATCATGGGCGTTACGGAAATCGCGGAAATCTCGATCGTCGCGATCGTTTTCGCCCAGCTTGCCGATACGCTCGCCAATGGGCGTATCGCGCGGGCAGATTCGATCGTCAATCTGATCCGCTCCTTGCACCCACGGGTGGCTTTGGCCTTCGATGCCGCAGCCGCGCTTTGCGGTGTCGTTCTCATGGCGCTGATCATCTATGGAACCGTCCCCAACATGATCAACGACTACGCCAACAATTATTACATCGGAACGGTCGGCCTCTTCACCTTTCCCTCCTGGCCCATCAAGGCCGCGATCGCGGCAGGGGCCGCCCTGGCGGGAATACAGCTCCTCGCCATGGCGATGAATTTCCTGACCCTCATGGTCGGTGACCGCGTACAGGCAAAGTCATGACACCCATCGAAATCGGCATCGTATCCATCAGCATCATGCTGGTCCTGATCTATTGCGGCATCCACGTCCCCTTCGTACTGGCCCTGACATCCTTCGTCGGCGTGTGGATGATCCGGGACAATTTCCAGGTCGCCGTCTATATGCTGTCTCAGGCCGCCGCCCAGAGCATCTCTGACTATATCTTTGCCGTCATCCCGCTTTTCGTCCTGATGGGCATGCTCGTGAGCGCCGCCGATCTGGGACGCGACAGTTACTACGTTGCCAACAGGCTTCTGCACAGGCTGCCGGGCGGCCTGGGGATCGCGACCGTCGCCGCCAACACGGTTTTCGCTTCGATCACCGGCGTCACGATCGCATCCGCTGCCGTGTTCTCGCGCATCGCCGTGCCTGAAATGCTGCGCTTCGGTTACAGTCCCCGTTTTGCGGTGGGCACGGTCGCTGGCAGTTCCGTCCTCGGCATGCTGATTCCGCCCAGTATCCTGCTCATCGTCTACGCCATCATCGCGGAGCAGTCGGTCGGTGCCATGTTCCTGGCCGGTATCGGTCCTGGATTGCTTCTCGCCGGCATGTTCTCTCTCGGCATCGCGCTCACCGCCATCTTCTATCCGAAGGCTATCGGAGGCCATCGCACTGACATCGCCGAAGACGAAGGCCATCTGACCTTCCGCGAGTTCGTCGAGAAGATGGGACCGACACTCACCCTCGTCGTCGCAGTTCTCGGCGGCATCTATGGCGGGATATTCACGCCCACCGAAGCCGGCGGTGTCGGCGCGGCACTGGCCCTCCTTGTCGCACTCATCAAGCGCAAGCTGACCTGGCGCATTTTGTGGAGTATCCTGATCGAGACCGGCTATATCAGTTCCTCGATCCTGTTCATCGTCATTTCGGCGACCATGTATTCGCGCATGCTCGGCATTTCCGGCCTGCCGACCCAGATCAGCACGCTCGTTGCGGACCTCGATGCAAGCTATTTCGTCATCCTGGCGATATTCGTGGCCATCGCACTCATTCTCGGTACCATCATTGACTCGGTTTCGATCCTGCTGATCACGGTGCCGCTGTTCATTCCGCTGCTGCAGCCCTTCGACGTCAATCTCGTCTGGTTCGGCATCATCGCAATCATGGCGACGGAAATCGGCCTGCTGACACCGCCCTTCGGCATGTCATGCTACGTGGTGCGAAGTACGCTCTCCGAGTACAAGATATCGCTGGAAGATGTTTTCCTCGGCGCAGCCCCCTTCGCGCTGATCATGCTGCTGGTGATGATCATTCTGATCGCCTACCCCCAGATTGTCCTGTTCTTTGTCTACTGAGATACGAAATGACAGCCAGATCAACTAAAATGCGTCGCTGCGGCTGGATCGGCATCGGCACCATGGGAAATCCACTGAGCCGGCGATTGATGTCCGCAGGGTTCGAACTGCGCGGATACGATCCCGACCCGGGCGCCATGGAACGCATCGTCGCGGCCGGCGCAACGGCGGCCGAAAGCCCGGCGATGGTCGCCGAAATGGCGGATGTCGTCTTTTCGATGGTACCGAACGACAATATCCTGCTGGACATTGTCTCCGGCCCGGACGGCATCGCGCGGACAATCAGACCCGGCTCAGTCCACGTGGATCTCAGCACTGTCTCGCCCGAAGCCTCCGCCCGGGTTGCCGAAGTGATGTCGGGCACGGGGGCCGCCTATTTGCGCTGCCCGGTGTCCGGCAGTACGAGCAACGCCGAAAGCGGTTCCCTGACGTTGCTGGTTTCGGGACCCGAAGATGCCGTCGAGGACTTGTCCGCAATACTGTCCGTCTTCGGCGAGAACCGGCTCTATTTCGGCGCGGGCGAAGAGGCCCGCATCGTCAAGCTGATGAT
Organism: Rhizobiaceae bacterium; assembly: GCA_029233925.1. Taxonomy (GTDB): domain Bacteria; phylum Pseudomonadota; class Alphaproteobacteria; order Rhizobiales; family Rhizobiaceae; genus Hoeflea_A. The sequence goes on along the minus strand of JARGOX010000017.1, from coordinate 5,771 downwards.
CAACATGATGGTTGGCGTCATGCCGGCCCTGATCGGCGAAGCTGTTGAATTCGGGGTCAGACAGGGCCTGCCGCGCGACACCGCCATCGAGGCTATCAACAATTCCGTGGCTGCAACCCCGCTTGGCCGCTACAAGAGCGACATGCTCAAAAGCGAAGACTGGAGCCCGATGGCGACAACGGATCTCGTTGCCAAGGACATGGATCTCGCCATGGCGATCGGCAGGGACCAGCACATCCCTCTGACGCTGACCACGATGGTCCGGCAATACTATGCCATGCTGCAGGCCGGCGGCGATGGCGGCAACGATTTCTTCAAGGTATCCACATGGCCGAAATGGGGAGGTAAGGATGACTGACGATACGACTGCGGCAAGGCAGGCAGAGGAACGCCGCTGGGCGCTGATGCGCGCCGGAGACAGCAACGGCCTGGGCGATCTGTTCAGCGATGCCCTTCTCTACGCGCATTCGGATTCCTCCGTGGACGACAAGGCTAGCTACCTGCAGGCCATCACCGACGGGTCGCTGGTCTATGACACGGTCGACTGCGCCATCACGGACGCATCTTCGGCAGGCGGCTGCACGGTCTTCATGGGCACCATGCAGGCCGACGTGCGGCGCAATGGCAAGCCGCTGAAACTCAACAGTTCCTTTGCCACCGCCTGGGTCTTGACCCCGGACGGTCCGAAACTGCTGGTCCACAAGTCGACGCCGCTGGCGTGAACGAACAAAAAGGGGAATGGATGTGAAGCTTTCGCTTGGCGGCAGGACAGCACTGGTGACGGGCGCCTCGGGCGGGCTTGGTGCACATTTTGCCATGACGCTGGCGAAAGCTGGCGCATCCGTCGTGTTGACGGCCCGCCGCACAGAGGCGCTGGAGGCTGTCGTCGCCGGCATCACGGATGCCGGTGGACAGGCTGCGGCCATTCCCATGGACGTCACCAATTCCGCAAGCGTCGCCGATGCGTTCGCCGGACTAGGGAAGCCCTTCGACATCGTCGTCAACAATGCCGGCATTTCGGGTTCCGGACCGGCATTGGAGCTTTCCGACGATGAATTCCAGCGTGTGCTCGACACCAATCTGACCGGTGCCTTCCGCGTCGCCAGGACGGCAGCCAGCGCCATGAAAGCGGCGAACCAGCCGGGTTCGATCGTCAATATCGCGTCGATCCTGGGATTGCGCGTCGCCAGCCAGGTTGCCGCCTATGCCGCATCCAAGGCGGCCCTGATACAGTTGACCAAGGTGACAGCCCTGGAATGGGCCCGATACGGAATCCGGGTCAACGCGCTGTGCCCTGGCTATGTCGAAACGCCCCTCAACGCCGAATTCTTCGCCTCCGAAGCCGGCCAGGCGCTGATCAGGCGCATTCCCCAGCGCAGGCTCGGTCGCATGCAGGACCTGGACGCACCGCTGCTGCTCATGTGCTCCGATGCCAGCGCCTACATGACCGGCGCGACCCTCGCCGTCGATGGCGGTCACCTCGTCTCATCACTCTAGGAAACACGCCCCATGGACTTTTCGATCTCGCCGGACCTCGACCGACTGCGTCAGCGCATCAGAACATTCGTCGCCGAGCGTATATTGCCGCTGGAGGAGGACCCAGCCTCCTATGATACACATGAAAACATTGATCTCGGCCTGCTGGAGCGATTGCGGGGAGAAGCGCGCGCCGAAGGGCTCTGGTGCCTTCAGCTTCCGGTCGAGGACGGCGGGCTGGGTGTTGGTATCCAGGGCATGGCCGTGTGCTACGAGGAGATGAACCGGTCGATTTTCGGGCCGGTCGTCTTCAACAGCGCCGCACCTGATGACGGCAACATGATGGTTCTGTCGATGCTCGGCACGCCTGAACAGAAGGCGCGCTGGCTGCAGCCAATCGCGTCCGGCGATATACGGTCGGCCTTTGTCATGACCGAGCCGCATCCGGGCGGCGGCTCCGACCCGTCGATGATCAACACCACCGCCGAACTGAAGGGCGACACCTATGTCGTCAGGGGCCGCAAATGGTTCATCACCGGTGGCGCCGAGGCGACCCATTTCATTCTGATCGCACGCACCTCCAACGATCCCCGCCACGGCCTCAGCGCCATGATGTTCCACAAGGACCAGCCGGGATGGCGCATCGTCAGGCGGATCCCGATCATGGGACCGGAAGAACATGGCGGACATTGCGAGCTGGAGTTTGACGGCCTGGAGATCGCGAAGGAAAACCTCCTGCTGGAGGAAGGCAAGGGGCTCCGTGTCACCCAGACCCGCCTCGGGCCGGCCCGTCTGACCCATTGTATGCGCTGGCTCGGGCTTTCCAAACGCTGTATGGAAATCGCCCAGGCCTATGCCAGCCAGCGTGAAGGGTTCGGCATGCGTCTCGCGGATCGCGAAAGCGTGCAGCTCATGCTGGGCGATCTCGCCATGCGGATCGAGATTGGCCGACTCCTGGTGATGAAGGCGGCCTGGGCGCTCGATAGGGGCGAACGGGCCCAGGCGGAGGTGTCGATGGCCAAGATCCTTGTCGCAAACGTGCTGCACGACGCCGCCGACCGGGCGATCCAGATCAACGGCGCCCGTGGCTATTCCAAGGACACGCGGCTGGAATGGATCTATCGTTATGCCCGGCAGGCGCGTCTCGTCGACGGCGCCGACGAGGTTCACCAGATGGTGCTCAACCGGCACCTGACAGAAAAGGGGCGTGATTTCTGGTCATGGCCGGTCCAGTGAATGCGTCCGGCATCGACGAAGAGGCATTCGTCGACTATCTGTCCGAAACGCTGGGCTTGACGGGAAAACCGGAAATTGCGCCGATATCCGGCGGGCAGTCGAACCCGACCTTCTTCGTGACCTGCGAAGGCCGCAGGCTCGTCCTTCGCAAGCAGCCGGACGGACCGCTTCAGAAGGGCGCGCACGCGGTCGACCGTGAATTTCGGGTGCTGTCGGCGCTCGCAGGCACCGATGTGCCGGTCCCGGGGCCCGTTGCCTATTGCGACGACAAGACCATACTGGGCACGCCCTTCTATCTCATGGAGCGGATCGAGGGCCGCGTGTTTCACGAGGCGTCTCTGCCCGGGCTTTCGCCACAGGAAAGACACGGCATATATCTTTCCATGGGCGAGGCCATGGCCAGGCTGCACGCCGTACGGCCCGACATGATCGGGCTTTCCGATTACGGCCGGCCGGGCAACTATTTCGAACGCCAGTTGGCACGCTGGGGCCGCCAATGGCATGAATCCGGCCTTTCCGGCATGCCGGAGATCGACCGACTCGAGACATGGCTGCTCGCCAATCTGCCGGAAGACGACGGCGCTATATCGATCGCCCATGGCGACTTCCGGCTCGGCAATCTGATCTTCGCCCACGATTCGCCGAAGGTTGTCGGCATTCTCGACTGGGAGCTGTCGACCCTTGGCCACCCCCTGGCTGATCTCGGCTTCTGCTGCATGGCCTGGCGCACCTTGCCGCAGGAATACGGCGGGATCCGCGGCCTCGGACTGCCGGCGCTCGGCATCCCCCCGCGCGAGGAATTCGTACGGGAATATTACAACCACGCCCGTCCCACCGCTGCCCTCGAACCCTTCCATGAGGCCTTCGCACTGTTCCGCTTCGCGGTGATCTTCGTCGGCATCGCCGAACGCTCGAGGCAGGGCAATGCCGTAGGGGAAAGGGCCGCTGAACTCGAACATCTCGCACCGGCCTTTGCCCGGCGCGGGCTCGAACTGATCGCGTAATGAGGAATGAAAGGTGGCCACCCCATCAGTTCAGTTTTGAACAGCAGAAAGAATCGCAGAGTTCTCTCTGCATGAGAAAACCTCTCAGCTTCTGCTAAGAGGCATATCGTCTAAATACAACAGTCGAGCGTGAACTACGCGAATATTGCTGATGGACTGATTATCCATTTGATCCAGATTTGGAGCCAAAGAAACCTGATCCACTTGAGGATGAGGCGGAAGTTGTATCCAACGGCTGCCATGATCGGATTTATGGCGTCGCCCTGTTCGTGGGCGAGATAGTTCCGATCCATCCGATGGCCGTTCTTGAGATGACCTATGACCGGCTCGACAGCAGATCGGCGCCTCATCTGACGTTTTATGGCTGGTGTGACACGGCGCTTCTGGCCGGCCGTGAAGACGCGGAATTTGTGACTTTCTGGTGCGTTGTGGCCTTTGTAGCCAGCGTCGGCGAGAATGCGGGTGAGCGTTGCGCCGGTGAGCGCCTCGATCTCGGGGATCACTGTTTCCAGCGTGTGGCCGTCATAGGGTTTGCCAGGCAACGCCTTGGCATGGATGGCGAATTGACCGCCCTTTGAGCGTTTGAGGGTTGTGGCAACCGAGGCCTTGACGCCGAATTCGTAGGGCTTGTGCGCCTTGCCTTTGCCGATGCATTCGACCTCCGGCGCATGCAGGGAATAGACCTTCTTGGGTATCGGGTCGCGCGGTCTCTGCGTCATCACCCGCTCTGCCAGCCAAAGCGGCCGAAGGAAGGCCTCCTCAAGCACCACATTGCCTTTGATCTTGCGAGAGATATCGCGAATGGTGCGCCCCAGGTAGGTTCTGAGCTTTCTCAATTGCCTGCGGGCGCGTTTGAACTGCTTGGCGTGGGCATAGCGCTGGTGGGCGATCAGGGCGCGCTTGCCGACCCGCGAATAGGATTGGCGCAGATCAAGCCCTGCAGCCTTGGCCTGCTTGACCAGTTTTTGACGCGCCCGGTTGATCAGTTTGGCGTCGGTGGGAAAGGCGACATTCTTTTCCTGCACCGTGGTGTCGACGATCGCCTGGGTGAAGTCGGCGGGCTTGGCCGCGCCCACTTTCACCGCGACTGACAGGCTTTCCATCAGCAGCGCCTGAATGCTTTCCTCACCCATCCGCTGACGCCAGCGGGTCATTGAGGAGCGATCCAGCGGCAAGGTATGGGAGAAGAATTCCTCGCCGCAAAAATATTGGTAATAGGGGTTCTCGACCCAGCGGAGGCATATCTCCTCATCAGACAGATTGTCGGCGTATTTGAGAATGTGGAGGCCGGCCATCAGTCTTATCGGCAGGGCCGGATGACCGGGCTTGTCGCTATAATTTCCACCGCATTTATCCGACAGAAATTGCCAGTCGATCTGCTGCGCAAGCACCACCTTCTCATGGTCCATGTCGATGATCTGATCGAGCCTGGAGCGAAACATGTCGCTCTGACCAGTTTCCACGACGTCCCGAGGCTTCATCACACCCTCCAAATCAACGTTTTGGAGCAGTGAATCACAACACAAAGCACAAATCAAATTGCAAGGAAACCGCACCAAAGAGCCCGATATCTTGCAAAAAGGATACTTTGAAAGCTTTATTCCATCAGTGAGTCCAGATGGTTAGGAATTCGTCACGGACGACTGACTTTTCCAGAGTGCTACAACCCAGTCAGCATGATGCCGGCATGCAGGTCGTTGCGGTTGGCCTGACTTTTCCAGAGTGCTACAACCGTTCCGTCTTTGTTCACCTACAAGACCAGGTTGCGGTTGGCCTGACTTTTCCAGAGTGCTACAACGAGGCCGAACTATACCACAAAGCTATATAGGTTGCGGTTGGCCTGACTTTTCCAGAGTGCTACAACGCCATTCGGCTAAAATAGGCGTTCCCTATTGTTGCGGTTGGCCTGACTTTTCCAGAGTGCTACAACGTTTATTGATCGATGCCGCCGACATTTCAAGTTGCGGTTGGCCTGACTTTTCCAGAGTGCTACAACCCGTGAGAGTGTCCTATCTTCCGTGTATCTGTGATTTGGTCCATGCTTCCTGAGAGGAG